>CP099650.1:1870318-2493757 GCA_024123915.1 Oxalobacteraceae bacterium OTU3CAMAD1
CGGGAGCTTAGGAGTTTTGGGGGCGATAGTCATTCCATGTTCCTTTCAATTCAAAGTACTCGCAAAAGCGTTTCATGAAGCTGGCCAGTTCCTGGCGCGGCAAGCGGTTGATGCCGGCGGCGGCGACCCTGCCGCCGCCGCTGTCGAATTGCTGGCATAGTCCACAGGCGCTGTGCAGCGATGGCGCGCCGGAGCGCACGCTGACCAGATAGGAGCCGTCGGCGCGTTCATTGAGCACGGCGAAGGAGGCGCCGTCGCGCCGCGCCGCCAGCCGGTTGGCCAGCACGCCGCTGACGCGGCGCGACCAGGGTGTCGCCGGCAGCAGGTAGATGGCGCCGCCCGGCTGTTCCAGGTACGGTTGCAGCTCGTGCAGGCGTGCGCAGTCCTCGCGGTAGCCTTCGCGCAGGTCGCGGTAGACGGCGCTGGCGGCGATGAAGTCGAACGGGTTTTCGTAACCGCTCAGTTCCCGGTACAGCGCCTCGGGGGCGATGTGCAGGTCTTCCGTGCATTCGCCGTAGGCGTTGTAGTTGATGGTCTGGCCTAGCTGCGCCAGGTCGGCGATGGCGTCGTCGCGCAGGCCCATCTCCCGCGCCATGGCTTGCCCGACCTGTTCCAGGTTGTCGCCGAAGGCCGCCGTCACTGCCCACAGCCGGTGGCGGCCACCGAGTTGGCGGTCGACCAGGATGCTGGTGCAGACGTCGGCCGAACCGTCGCAGTGCAGGCGCAGGTTGGCATGCTCGAAGGCGCAATCGGCCGAGTGGTGGTCGTAGTAGTCGACTCGCGCGCCGCCGTCCAGCAGGCGCCGCAGCTCGCCGGCGTTGGCGTCGAGCGAGATGTCGAGCACCACCACCTCGGCCGCGCCTTGCGGTACGCGCCGCAGCAGTTCGATATCGCGCTTGACGCCGGTGATCAATGCGGCCTCGGCCGGCGCGTGCAGGCGTAGCTGGTGCAGCGCGCAGATGCCGTCGGCGTCGCCGTTGAAGACGTCATACTTCATAGGCATTACAGAAATCGGTATGACAGGTGATCGAGCAGCTGTTCGCAAGACTGTTCCAGCGACAGTTCGCCGGTGTCGAGCGACATGGCCGGTTCGAGCGGCACTTCGTACGGCGCCGAGACGCCGGTGAATTCCGGTATCAGGCCGGCGCGGGCTTTCGCGTACAGGCCCTTGGGGTCGCGCTCCTCACACACCGCGCAGGGCGTGCTGACGTAGGTCTCGACAAAATTGCCGCTGCCGATGATGTCGCGGGCGATCTCCCGGTCGCTGCGCAAAGGCGAGATGAAGGCGCAGATCACGATCAGGCCCGCGTCGTTCATCAGCCGCGCCACCTCGGCGCTGCGGCGGATGTTCTCCCGGCGGTCGGCCGGCGAGAAGCCCAGGTCGCGGTTCAGGTGGTGGCGCAGATTGTCGCCATCGAGGACGTAGGCCATGTGGCCGGCGGCCATCAGTTTTTTCTCCAGCGCGCACGCCAGGGTGGATTTGCCGGCGCCGCTCAAGCCGGTGAGCCACACGGTGGCCGCCTGCTGGCCCGCCTGGTGCGTGCGCGCCTGCGCCGTCACCTGGCTGGCGTGCCAGAAAAGATGGGGTACGTTGCCGGCCGCGCCGGTGGGTTCGAGTTTGTCCAGTTTGCCCATGATCGTTTCTCCGGTGGCGACTTAGAATTGTTCCCAGCTGTCCGTGGCCAGCGCTTGCGCTTTGGCTTTGGCCTTGGCCGGCGGGCGCGCCGGCGTGTGCGCCAGCCGCTGCACCGGCGCCGCCTTGGCCAGCGCCTTCATGGGCGGGCGCAGCGCGCCGGCCTGCGCCTCGACGCGGAAGATGCCGACCACCTGATTGAGGCTGTTGACCTGGTCCTGCATCGCCTGCGCGGCAGCCGCCGCCTCCTCGACCAGCGCGGCGTTCTGCTGCGTCACGTCGTCCATCTGGGTGACGGCGGTGTTGATTTGCTCGATGCCGTTCGATTGCTCCTGGCTGGCCGACATGATCTCGGACATGATGTCGGTCACGCGCTTGACGCTGGCGACCACCTCGTGCATCGTCGTTCCGGCCTGTTCGACCAGACGGTTGCCCGCTTCGACCTTGTCGACCGAATCGCCGATCAGGTCCTTGATCTCCTTGGCCGCCGCCGCCGAGCGCTGCGCCAGGTTGCGCACCTCGGTCGCGACGACGGCGAAGCCGCGTCCCTGCTCGCCGGCGCGCGCCGCTTCGACGGCCGCGTTGAGCGCCAGGATATTGGTCTGGAAGGCGATGCCGTCGATGACGCCGATGATGTCGACGATCTTGCGCGCCGAGATGTTGATGGCGGCCATCGTGTCGACCACTTGCGCCACCACGGCGCCGCCCTTGACGGCGACGCTGGAGGCCGATTCGGCCAGGCCGTTGGCCTGGCGCGCGTGGTCGGTGTTCAGGCGCACCGTGCTGGTCAACTCCTCCATCGACGAAGCGGTTTCCTCCAGGGTGCTGGCCTGCTGCTCGGTGCGCGAGGACAGGTCGAGGTTGCCGGAGGCGATCTGGCTGGCGGCGGTGGAGATGGTCTCGGTGCTGGCGTGCACCTGGGTGACGATCTGCGCCAGGCTGTCGCGCATGGAGCGCATCGCGAACAGCAGGCTGTGGTTGTCGCCCGGCTTGGTGTCGATCTGCACGGCCAGGTTGCCGGCGGCGATCTGGCCGGCGATCTCGGCGGCGTGTTCCGGTTCGCAGCCCAGTTCGCGCACCACGCCACGCGTGATCAGCACGGCCGCGACCAAGCTGGTCAGCAGGGCCAGCGAGCCGATAATCAGCATCACCGTGCGCGCGCGTTCATAGGCCGCCGCAGCGGCCTGGGTGGCGTCCAGGTTCTGTTTTTCCTCGACGGCGATCAGCTTGCGTATCATGTCCCACCAGGCACGCTGCACCGGGCGGAATTCGTAGCGCAGCAGTTTGTACGCCTCGTCCTGTTTTTGCTCCAGCGCCAACGCGGCCGCGCGCTGGATGAAGGGGGCGGCCATCACGGCCTGCTTCTTGATCTGGTCCAGCAGCTGCTTTTCCTCGGCCGAGGTTTCATCCAGACTGCCGAACATCTGGGACAGTTTGTCCTGGGCAGCGGCGTACTTTTTTTCCTGCTCGGCGATGCGTTTAATCTCGATCTGGATTTCTTTATCTTCTTTTAACAAAATCAGATTGCGCATCGCCAGCGCGCGCTCGGTGACGGTCAAATCCATGGTTTGGGCGAGCCGGGTTTCGACGCCGTTGACGTTGATGATCTCGTCCATGCGGCCCTGAATTTGGCGCATGCTGACCAATCCGAGCGCTATCACTACTATGAGAAACACCGAAACGAGGCCAAATCCCATGCCCAGCCGTTTCGCAATTGTCATGTTACGCGCTTTCATACTTCCTCCTGAGGTCCATCGTGATCCGCATATGCAAATGAGAATTCCGCATATCGGACGATTAATCTTAGTGAGTGCTTTGCGTCAAAAAGTCTCCAATAATCACTTTTGGTTGAGACGCAACAACGCGCGCCGGCATTGACGTGAGGTAAGAGAAGGCATAGCTTTATGCGCCCACAGGCAAGAAGGCGAGCGCGGCGCTACCGGCGCGGGCGGGCGGCTTGCATGGTGCAACAGAAGATGAATGTGGCGGGCTTTGCGGCCACTGTTGCGGTATTACGACTTCTTGTCGAAGTTTTGTTTAACGCGGTCCTTGCGGCGGCGTTCGTCTTCGTTAT
Source organism: Oxalobacteraceae bacterium OTU3CAMAD1 (assembly GCA_024123915.1). Classification (NCBI taxonomy): domain Bacteria; kingdom Pseudomonadati; phylum Pseudomonadota; class Betaproteobacteria; order Burkholderiales; family Oxalobacteraceae; species Oxalobacteraceae bacterium OTU3CAMAD1. Next base: position 1,874,026 of record CP099650.1, read on the forward strand.
GCGCTTTTCGTTTGTCCAGGCCAAACAGGGGTTCCAGGAATTCGAACCAGACGAAGGCGAACACGCTCAACGCGACGATCCACCACCAGGAGAGCTGGGCGAACTTCCACACTTCAAAATAACGCAGCCCGGACAGCGCCACGATCAGCAAAATGATAGGCATGTTGGATTTCCTCCTGCCGTCATCTTACAAAGATTCTAGCTTTACTGGGAGCAATATTCTGATTCTGGGTCAACCCTTGGGCGGTTTATGCGTTAAATGCACAATAGTAAAACGCGGTAGAATGATCGACGGATCGATAGCAGGGAACTGATAGCATTAACTTGGAGAGCACAATGAAACGCAATTTGATGATGGTTGGTATGGTAGTGGCCACGGCTTTCGCATCGTCGTCGGCGATGGCGGACGCCGGCACGGATCTGGCGAAGGCGAAAAACTGCATGGCTTGCCACGCTGTCGCGACCAAGCTGGTCGGCCCAGCCTATAAAGATGTGGCCGCGAAATACGCCGGTCAAAAGGACGCCGAAGCCAAGCTGGTCACCAAAGTGATCAAGGGCGGCTCGGGCACCTGGGGCGCGATCCCGATGCCGGCCAACCCGCAGGTGAGCGAGGCGGAAGCCAAGACCTTGGTGAAATGGGTACTGGCGCAGAAGTGATCCACTTCTGGCCGGCATAAAAAAAACGCATCCCACGGGATGCGTTTTTTGTTGGGCCGCGTGGTTTATTTGACCACTTCGACCTTGGTTTTCTTGCCGTCGGTGTAGGTGTACAAGGTCAGCGCGCCGTCCTTGATGTCGCCTTTCGGGTCGAACGAGATCAGGCCGGTCACGCCCTGGTACTTGATCTTGTGCAGGAACGGCAAGTACTTGGCCGGCTGCGACGATTTGGCGTCGGCCATCGCGGTGGCCATCGTCATGATGGCGTCGTAGACGTACGGCGCGTAGATCTGCACGTCGGCGTTGTATTTCTTCTTGTAGCGGGCGACGAAGTCGTCCATGTTCTTTTGCTGATCCGGCGACACGCCGCCGGCTTCGGCGCAGATCACCGTGCCGTTGGTGGCGGCGTCGCCGGCCAGCTTGGCGAACGGTTCGGTGCAGATGCCGTCGCCGCCCATGTATTTGGCCTTGATGCCCAGCGCCTTCATCTGGCGCAGCAGCGGGCCGCCGACCGAGTCCATGCCGCCGAAGAACACCAGGTCCGGGTTCTTGCCCTTGATGGTGGTCAGGATGGCGTTGAAGTCGGTGGCCTTGTCGTTGGTGAATTCCTTGCCGACGATTTGCACGCCCGGCAGCGCTTTCTTGGCGCCCTTGATGAATTCGTCGGCGACGCCCTGGCCGTAGGCGGTGCGGTCGTCGATGACGGCGATCTTCTTGGCGCCCATCTTGCCGACGGCGTAGGCACCCAGCGTGCCGCCCAGCTTGGCGTCGTTGGCGACCACGCGGAACGTCGAGTTGAAGCCTTGCTGCGTGTACTTGGTCTGGGTGGTCGCAGGCGAAATCTGTGGAATGCCGGCGTCGTAGTAGATCTTCGAGGCCGGGATGCTGGTGCCCGAGTTCAGGTGGCCGATCACGCCGTTGACCTTGGCGTCGACCAGCTTCTGCGCGACCGCCGTGCCTTGTTTTGGATCGCTGGCGTCGTCTTCCAGTTGCAGCACGAACTTGACCGGCTTGCCGTCGATCTTGAAGCCTTTGGCGTTCAATTCCTCGACTGCCATCTTGGCGCCGTTTTCATTGTCCTTGCCCAAGTGAGCCGATGGACCCGAGACCGGGCCGACGTGGCCGATCTTGATCACTTCTTGCGCACTGGCGCTGCCGGCGAAAGCCAGGGCGATGGCGAGTGGAATGAATTTAGATTTGAACAGCATATATATTCTCCAATGGTTGAATAGTCGACGGCTGTCTTGTGAACGCCGCAGTTTTTTTCTGCAAGGCCAAAAGGTACAACAAATTATTGCCCGCGCAAAGGAGGAAAGACGAAAGAAGTGCGAAAGTTTTGCGCTTTTATGATGCAGCTCCAGAATTGGTATGGCTATGTGTGATGCATTACCAGAATTGGTGCGGCGCTGCGCGCAAACGGGGCGGTCCGCGCACCGTTCGGGCGCGGACCGGGAGGGGGAGGATTATTTCTTTTGCGCCTGCAGATGCGTCAGCTCCTGCGACACGGCGCGGGCGACGATTTTCTCGATGGTGTCGTGCAGGCCGATGCGGATCTCGTTGGTCAGGCCGTGCAGCGCGTGCGTCAGCACCTCGGCCATGCTGTCCTTGATGCGCTGCTCGAGCACGAAGTCGACGCGCGATTGCAGCTTGCCCATGATGCGCTCGGACAGGCGATGTTCCAGCATCGCCCACTCGGCGTCGCTCCAGCCGTCGACGGCTTCGGCTTCGAGCTGGGCCGCCATTTCGGCCCGGGTGGAGGTAGCGTGCGGCGGGTTGGCCGTTTCGCCGGGCAGCAGGTCCCCGCCCAGCGGCTCGGCTTTGAGGACTTCCGTCAATACAGGGATACTGGCGTCAAACGATTGGGCTTGGCTCATGATTTTCCTGTGACAAAGTGGGTAAGTGGGTAGTCTTGCTGCTTGTACGCGACATAGCGCTTGCGGCCGGCAGCCGCATCATCCTCGTCGGAGGAAATCACTTCTATCATGCGCTCGAACTCGGCAACCCTGGCCGAGGAGCGGCGCGACAAATTCACTAATAATTCGGTGTGTGGTAATTCCGCCTCATCGTTGTCGGCGAGCACGATCGGCGTGTGCGGCGCGAGCGGATCGCCGGCCAGCACGTGCGGCAGAAAGTCGGTCGCCGAAAATGCCCACATCGCCGCGTTAAGTTCCGTCAGTTGTGCCTCATCTTCCGCCATCAGCACCACACGATGGTTGGCCGCCCAGGCCTTGCGCACGAGGCGGCAGGCGTAGGCGATCTTGTCCGGCACGTTGGTGTGGAAATCGATGCGTGTCATAGCTGTTGTTCTGTTCTGTAGAGGGGAATGGCGCGCGGCGCTGGCCGTGTGATTCCAGTTTATGCGAAAACCGTTTTTGCCGCTGGCATCGATGTTGCTATCGACGGCGCTTGCGACACGGCGTAAAACAAAAATGCCGCGCGACATCCTGCGATGCGCGCGGCGGTATATCGATTAAGAGATATTAATTCAGGCAGCCATACCGCTGTGACGCAGCAGCGCGTCGATGCTCGGCTCGCGGCCGCGGAAGGCGGTGAACGATTCGAGCGCCGGACGCGAGCCGCCGACCGACAGGATCTCTTGCAGATAGCGCTTGCCGGTCTCCGTGGTGGCCGCCGGTCCCAGCGCCTTGGCTTCCTCGAAGGCCGCGTAGGCGTCGGCGGACAACACCTCGGCCCACTTGTAGCTGTAGTAGCCGGCCGCGTAGCCACCGGCGAAAATGTGGCCGAAGGAGTTCTGGAAGCGGTTGAACGCCGGCGGAATGATCAGCGCGAACTTGGCGCGCACTTCGTCGATTAACTGCTGCACGGTCTTGCCGGTGCTGGCGTCGTAGTCGTAGTGCAGGTGCATGTCCAGCAGCGAGAACTCGACCTGGCGCAGGGTCTGCAAACCGGACTGGAAATTTTTAGCGGCCAGCATCTTGTCGTACAGCGCGCGTGGCAGCGGTTTGCCGGTGACGGCGTGCGCGGTCATGTGCTCCAGCACTTCCCATTCCCAGCAGAAGTTTTCCATGAACTGCGACGGCAGTTCGACCGCGTCCCACTCGACGCCGGAGATGCCAGACACGCCCAGCTCGTCGACGGCCGTCAGCATGTGGTGCAAGCCGTGGCCGAACTCGTGGAACAGGGTGATCACTTCATCGTGCGTGAACAGCGACGGCTGCGCCTTGCCGTCAACCACGGCCGGTTCGGTGAAGTTGCAGGTCAGGTAGGCGATCGGCGTTTGCACGGTCTGCTTGTCGGCGCGGCGGCCACGGGCGTCGTCCATCCAGGCGCCGCCGCTCTTGCCGGCGCGCGCGTACAGGTCCAGGTAGAACTGGCCGATCAGTTTGCCGTCGCGTTCGATGCGGAAGAAGCGCACGTCCTTGTGCCAGACCGGCGCGTCGTCCGGTTTGATCTCGACCGTGAACAGGTTCTGGATCAGGCGGAACAGGCCGTCCACCACTTTGTGTTCAGGGAAGTATTGCTTCACTTCCTGCGCGGAAAACGCATAGCGTTGTTCCTGTAGTTTCTCGGATGCGTACGGAATGTCCCACGCCTTCAGGTCGTCGATGCCCAGCTCGGCCTTGGCGAACTGGCGCAGCTCTTCCAGGTCCTTCTCGGCGAACGGACGGGCGCGCTTGGCCAGGTCTTCCAGGAAGTTGACCACCTCGTCCGGCGACTTGGCCATCTTCGGCACCAGCGACACCTCGGCGAAGTTGTTGTAGCCGAGCAGCTTGGCTTCCTCGTCGCGCAGCTTGAGCAGGGTGACGATGTTTTGCGTGTTGTCCCACTCGTCCTTTTTGCTGAAGACCTCGCCTTGCTCGGACGCCTTGGTGGCGTTGGCGCGGTAGACGGTCTCGCGCAGCTCGCGCTTGTGGGCGAATTGCAGGATCGGGTAGTAGGACGGGAAGTGCAGCGAGAACTGATAGCCTTGCTTGCCGTCTTTTTCGGCGGCGGCGCGGGCGGCGGCCTTGACGTCGTCCGGCAGCCCGGCCAGGTCGGCCTCGTCGGTCACCAGCAGCTTGTAATCGTTGGTGGCGTCGAGCACGTTTTCGGAGAAGCGGGTCGACACCGACGCGTGCTCTTCCTGGATAGCGGCGAAGCGTTCCTTCTTATCGGCCGGCAGTTCGGCGCCGCCCATGCGGAAATCGCGGATGGCGTTGTCGACGATGCGCTTGCGCGCCGGCGACAGGGTGGCGAACTCGGGCGAGGCGCGCAGCGCCTTGTATTTGTCGAACAGCGCCTCGTTCTGCGCCAGCGCGGTCCAGAACTCGGTGACCTTGGGCTGGTTCTCGTTGAAGGTCGCGCGCAGCTCTGGCGTGTCGACGACGTTGTTCAGATGGCTGACGATGCCCCAGGCGCGCCCCAGCAGCTCGGTGGCGTTCTCCAGCGGCGTGACGAAGTTCTCCCACGTCACTTGTTCCGAAGGCGATTGCAACTGCTCGACGACGGCGCGGCTCTTGGCCAGCAGGTCCTCGATGGCCGGGGTGACATGCTCGGGCTTGATCGCGTCGAAACGCGCCAGGCCGGAAAAATCGAGAAGGGGGTTCTGTGCGTCTGTGGTCATGTCAGCTTCCATATGTTTGGTTACGTGCGTACGCGGGAACCGTTCAACCCGCCCTGCGGCACACCGGGGTCGTACCCGTTCGGGTACGACCCCGACCTTTACGGGTTAGTGCGCCGCTCAATCAAGCGCGCTCGGCCGCCTCTACGGTATTCATCAACAGCATCGTGATCGTCATCGGACCGACGCCACCCGGCACCGGCGTGATGTGCGACGCCACTTCCTTAACACCGGCAAAATCCACGTCGCCGCACAGCTTGCCAGCGTCGTCGCGGTTCATGCCGACGTCGATGACGATGGCGCCCGGCTTGACCATGTCGGCGGTCAGCGTGTTGCGGCGGCCGACGGCGGCCACCACCACATCGGCCTGGCGGGTGTACAGGCCCAGATCCGGGGTCGCACTATGGCAGATGGTGACGGTGGCGTTGGCTTGCAAGAGCAGCAGCGCCATCGGTTTGCCGACGGTGTTGCTGCGGCCGATGACGACCGCGTGTTTGCCGCGCAGGTCGACGCCGGTGCTTTCGATCAGTTTCATGCAGCCGTACGGGGTGCAAGGGCGGAAGCCTTCCAGGCCCGTCATCAGTTCGCCGGCGCTGAGCACCGAGTAGCCGTCGACGTCCTTGGTGGTCGAGATCGCCTCGATGACCTTGTGCGGGTTGATGTGTTTAGGCAGCGGCATTTGCACCAGGATGCCGTGGATGGACGGATCGGCGTTCAGGGCGGCGATGCGCTCGAGCAGCGCGGCCTCGGTCAGGTCGGCCGGGTATTGCTCCTTCAACGAGGTGAAACCGGCGTCCTCGCAACCCTTGACCTTGTTGCGCACGTAAACGTGGCTGGCCGGGTCGTCGCCGACCAGGATCACGGCCAGGCCGGGTTTCTTGCCTTTGGCGGTCAGGGCGGCAGCACGTGCAGCAATTTCCGCGCGCAGTTTTTGGGAGAGGGCGATTCCGTCGATCAGTTGAGCAGGCATGATTTAACCAGGTTGGAGAGGAAAGCAGGATTATAAAGCGCCAGGCCCCGCCGCGCCTTGTTTCCGGGTGTTTTGCTATGCTGCGGCGCACAAGATTTTCATAGGGCAATTTCATAATGCGAAATGTCGTATCATAGTTTGAAAAAGCAAAAAATCACTGTTAGAATCCCCACACGTCATTGAAGTAATAGTAAATAATTCATTAAAGACAGCGTTCCAACGGCCCAGAACGGTATAAAACGGGCACTTAACTCAGGAGACTTAATACATGTCAGCTCAACTTGACCAGGTAACGGCAAACACCGACCCTGATTCGCAAGAAACCAAAGAATGGTTGGATGCTCTGGCCGCGGTGCTGGAACAAGAAGGGCCTGAACGTGCTCATTACCTGATGGAACGCCTGATCGACCTGGCCCGCCAAAGCGGCTCGGACATCCCGTTCTCGGCCAATACGGCCTACGTCAACACCATCCCGACCAGCATGGAAGTGCATTGCCCGGGCAATCTGGAATACGAAGAGAAGCTGCGCTCGTGGATGCGCTGGAACGCCATGGCGATGGTCGTCAAGGCCAACCGCGTCGACGGCGACCTCGGTGGCCACCTGTCCTCGTTCGCCTCGCTGGCCAACATGCTGGGCATCGGCTTCAACCACTTCTGGAAAGCGCCGAGCGAAAGCCACGGCGGCGACCTGCTGTACATCCAGGGCCACTCGTCGCCAGGCGTCTACGCCCGCGCGTTCCTGGAAGGCCGCCTGACCGAAGAACAACTGACCCATTACCGTCGCGAAGTCGACGGCAAGGGTCTGTCGTCGTATCCGCACCCGAAACTGATGCCGGACTTTTGGCAGTTCCCGACCGTGTCGATGGGCCTGGGCCCGTTGATGGCGATTTACCAGGCGCGCTTCCTGAAGTACCTGCACGCGCGCTCGATCGCCGACACCACCGACCGCAAGGTCTGGGCCTTCTGCGGCGACGGCGAGATGGACGAGCCGGAATCGCTGGGCGCGATCGGCATGGCCGCGCGTGAAAAGCTGGACAATCTGGTCATCGTCGTCAACTGCAACCTGCAGCGTCTGGACGGCCCGGTGCGCGGCAACGGCAAGATCATCCAAGAGCTGGAAGCGGACTTCCGCGGCGCCGGCTGGAACGTCGTCAAAGTCATCTGGGGTCCGGGTTGGGACGCGCTGCTGCAGAAGGATAAAGAAGGCATCCTGCGCAAGGTGATGATGGAAACGCTGGACGGCGAATACCAGAACTACAAAGCCAAAGACGGCGCCTACGTGCGCAAGCACTTCTTCGGCAAGCATCCGAAGCTGCTGGAGATGGTCGCCAACATGACCGACGACGACATCTGGCGCCTGACCCGTGGCGGCCACGATCCGCACAAGATCTACGCCGCCTTCAAGGTCGCGCAAGAGCACAAAGGCCAACCGACCGTCCTGCTGGTGAAAACCATCAAGGGCTTCGGCATGGGCAAGCACGGCGAAGCGCGCAACACCGCGCACAACACCAAGAAGCTGACCGACGAAGCCGTGCGCGAAATGCGCGACCGCTACTCGATCCCGATCCCGGACGACAAGCTGGCCGACATCCCGTTCTACAAGCCTGCCGACGATGCGCCGGAAATCAAGTACCTGCACGAGCGCCGCGCCGCGCTGGGCGGCTACCTGCCGGCCCGCCGCCAGCAAGCCGACGAAAAACTGACCGTGCCGCCACTGAGCGCGTTCCAGAACGTGCTGGATGCGACCGCCGAAGGCCGCGAAGTATCGAGCACCCAGACCTTCGTGCGTATCCTGACCACGCTGCTGAAAGACCCTAGCGTCGGTTCGCGCATCGTCCCGATCCTGGTCGACGAATCGCGCACCTTCGGTATGGAAGGCCTGTTCCGTCAAGTAGGTATCTTCAACCAGCAAGGCCAGTTGTACGAGCCGGTCGACAAAGACCAGGTCATGTACTACCGCGAAGACAAGGCCGGCCAGATCCTGCAAGAGGGGATCAACGAAGCCGGTGGTATGAGCTCGTGGATCGCCGCTGCGACGTCGTACTCGACCAACAACCGCGTGATGATCCCGTTCTACACCTACTACTCGATGTTCGGTATGCAGCGTATCGGCGATCTGGTGTGGGCAGCGGCCGACATGCGCTCGCGCGGCTTCCTGATGGGCGGCACCGCCGGCCGTACGACCCTGAACGGCGAAGGCCTGCAGCACGAAGACGGCCATAGCCACCTGTTCGCAGCGGCTGTACCGAACTGCATGCCGTACGATCCGACCTTCGGCCACGAAGTCGCCGTGATCATCCAGGACGGTATGCGCCGCATGGTGGAAGAACAGGAAGACGTGTTCTACTACATCACCATCATGAACGAGAACTACCCGCACCCAGGCATCAAGCCAGGCCAGGAAGAGGGCATCCTGAAAGGTATGTATCTGCTGCAGGAAGGCGACAAGGACGCCAAGCAGCGCGTGCAGCTGATCGGCTCCGGCACCATCTTGCGTGAATCGATCTTCGCGGCCGAACTGCTGAAGAACGACTGGAACATCGCCGCCGACGTCTGGTCCGCTCCTTCGCTGACGCTGGTGGCCCGCGACGGCCAGGACGCCGAGCGCTGGAACCTGGTCAACCCGACCAAGGAAGCACGTGTTCCTTACGTGACGCAGCTGATGTCGAAGACCTCCGGTCCTATCGTTGCGACGACCGACTACATGCGCGCCTTTGCTGAACAGATCCGCGCCTTCATTCCGAAGGACCGCACCTACCGCGTGCTGGGCACCGATGGTTTCGGCCGTTCGGACACCCGCGCCGCGCTGCGTGAATTCTTCGAGGTGAACCGTTACTACATCACGGTCGCCGCGCTGAAATCGCTGGCCGAAGAAGGCAAGATCGACGTCAAGGTGGTTGAGGAAGCAGTCGTCAAGTACGGCCTGAATCCGAACAAGCCAAATCCGGTGACCCAATAAATAGAATACGGAGCAAACGCTATGAGCATTGTGGAAGTTAAAGTCCCGGATATCGGCGATTTCAAGGAAGTTGAAATCATTGAGTTGATGATCAAGGTCGGCGACACGATCAAGGTCGATCAGTCGCTGATCACCGTTGAATCGGATAAGGCCAGCATGGAGATTCCATCCTCCGCCGCCGGCGTGGTCAAGGAAATCAAGGTCAAGGTCGGCGACAAGGTCGCCGAGGGTTCGCTGCTGTTGCTGCTGGAAGCCGAGGGAGCCGCCGCTGCTCCGGCGGCCGCCGCGCCGGCTGCTGCCGCTCCTGCGCCGGCGCCAGCCGCCGCCGCTGCGCCAGCTCCGGCGCCTGCCGCCGCGCCAGCCGCTTCGGCCGGCCCGGTCGAAGTCAAAGTACCGGACATCGGCGACTTCAAGGAAGTGGAAGTCATCGAAGTGATGGTCAAAGTCGGCGACACGATCAAGGTCGATCAGTCGCTGCTGACCGTCGAATCGGACAAGGCCAGCATGGAAATCCCTTCGTCGCACGCAGGTGTGGTGAAGGAAGTGAAGATCAAGGTCGGCGACAAGGTCGCCATGGGCTCGATCGTGCTGGTGGTTGAAGCCACTGGCGGTGCTGCCGCTCCTGCAGCTTCGGCGCCTGCTCCCGCAGCTGCCGCCGCTCCAGCCGCCGCAGCTCCAGCGCCTTCGGCTGCTCCTGCCGCAGCCGCCGCGCCGGCAGCTTCGCAAGGCTCGGTCCAAACCGGCAAGCTGGCACACGCATCGCCGTCGATCCGCAAGTTCGCCCGCGAACTCGGTGTCGACCTGCTCAAGGTGCCGGGCTCCGGTCCTAAAGGCCGCATCACCCAGATCGACGTGCAGAATTACGTCAAGGGTGTGATCGCTGGCACCGTGGCCGCTCCTTCGGGCGCCGCCAGCGGTGGTTCCGGTGTTGGTGGCGGCGGCAACTTCAGCGTGCTGCCATGGCCGTCGCTGGACTTCAGCAAATTCGGTCCGACCGAACTGCTGCCGCTGTCGCGCATCAAGAAAATCAGTGGCCCTAACCTGCACCGCAACTGGGTGCAGATCCCGCACGTCACGCAGTTCGACGAAGCCGACATCACCGATCTGGAAGCATTCCGCGTCGAGACCAACAACGCCAACGCCAAGAACAAGGACGCGGCCAAGTTGACCATGCTGGCCTTCGTCATCAAGGCATCGGTCGCCGCGCTGAAGAAATTCCCGTCGTTTAACGCCTCGCTCGACGAGAAGGGTGAAAACCTGATCCTCAAGCAGTACTACAACGTCGGCTTCGCGGCCGATACGCCGAACGGCCTGGTGGTCCCGGTGATCAAGAACGCGGACCAGAAATCGGTCTCGCAGATCGCCAAGGAAATGACCGACCTGTCGCTGCAAGCGCGCGAAGGCAAGCTGAAACCGACCGATATGCAAGGCGCCAGCTTCACCATCTCGTCGCTGGGCGGCATCGGCGGCACGCACTTCACGCCTATCGTCAACGCGCCGGAAGTGGCGATCCTTGGTTTGTCCAAGGCGTCGATCAAGCCGGTGTGGGACGGCAAGGCCTTCCAGCCTCGCCTGATGATGGGTACCTCGCTGTCCTACGACCACCGCGTGGTCGACGGCGCGATGGGTGCTCGCTTCTCCGTGTACCTGAGCGAAGTGCTCGGCGACATGCGCAAAATTCTGCTGTAAGGAGCGACTATGACCACAGAAGTGAAAGTGCCGAACATCGGCGACTTCGCAGAAGTTGAAGTGATCGAGGTGATGGTCAAGGTTGGCGACACGATCAAGGTCGATCAGTCGCTGGTGACCGTCGAATCGGACAAGGCGAGCATGGAAGTCCCTTCGTCGCACGCAGGTGTGGTGAAGGAAGTCAAAGTCAAGGTTGGCGACAAGGTCAAGGAAGGCGTGTTGTTGCTGGTGGTCGAGGAGGCGGCTGGTGCCGCCGCGGCTCCGGCGGCTGCCGCCCCGGCACCTGCTGCCGCCGCCGCTGCGCCAGCTCCCGCTGCCGCTCCGGCAGCAGCAGCGCCGATCGCCGCGCCGGCCGGTGGCAGCTACACCGGCCAGGTCGACATCGACTGCGACATGATGGTACTGGGTGGCGGTCCTGGCGGTTACTCCGCCGCGTTCCGCGCCGCCGATCTGGGCCTGAACACGGTCATCGTCGAGCGTTACGAAACGCTTGGCGGCGTGTGCCTGAACGTCGGTTGCATTCCGTCGAAAGCGCTGCTGCACGTGGCATCGGTGATCGACGAAACCGCGCACATGTCCAACACCGGCGTCACCTTCGCCAAGCCGACCATCGACATCGACCAGGTACGCAAGTACAAGGAAGGCGTCATCAAGAACATGACCGGCGGTCTGGCCGGCATGGCCAAGGCCCGCAAGACGCAAGTCGTCACCGGCGTCGGCCAGTTCCTGAGCGCGAACCATATCGAAGTGACCGCCGGCGACGGCAGCAAGAAGGTCGTGCAGTTCAAGCAGGCCATCATCGCCGCCGGTTCGGCGGTCGTGAAGCTGCCGTTCGTGCCTGAAGATCCACGCATCGTCGATTCGACGGGCGCGCTGGAACTGCGTCAGATTCCGAAACGCATGCTGGTCATTGGCGGCGGCATCATCGGCCTGGAAATGGCCACCGTGTACTCGACCTTCGGCGCGCGCATCGACGTCGTCGAAATGATGGACGGCTTGATGCAAGGCGCCGACCGCGACGCTGTCAAGGTCTGGCAGAAGTTCAACGAAAAGCGCTTCGACAACATCATGACCAAGACCAAGACCGTCGGCGTTGAAGCACTGCCGGAGGGGATCAAAGTCACGTTCGAAGCCGCCGAAGCCGGCGCAACCGCGCCAGCGCCGCAGATCTACGATCTGGTGCTGGTCGCTGTCGGCCGCAGCCCGAACGGCAAGAAGATCGCCGCCGACAAGGCCGGCGTGATTGTCAGCGACCGTGGCTTCATCCCGGTCGATAGCCAGATGCGCACCAACGTGCCGAACATCTTCGCCATCGGCGACCTGGTGGGCCAGCCTATGCTGGCGCACAAGGCGGTGCACGAAGGCCACGTCGCGGCGGAAGCCGCAGCCGGCCAGAAGTCGCACTTCGACGTGAAGGTCATTCCATCGGTGGCCTACACCGATCCGGAAGTGGCATGGGCCGGCATCACCGAGGACGAAGCGAAAGCCAAGGGCATCAAGGTCGAGAAGGGCCACTTCCCTTGGGCAGCCAGCGGCCGCGCCGTGGCCAACGGCCGCGCAGAGGGCTTCACCAAGCTGCTGTTCGACGCTGAAACACACCGCATCATCGGCGGCACCATGGTCGGCACGCACGCCGGCGACATGATCGGCGAGATCGCCCTGGCGATCGAGATGGGTTGCGACGGCACCGACATCGGCAAGACGATCCATCCTCACCCGACCCTGGGCGAGTCGATCGGCATGGCCGCCGAAGTGTACGAAGGCGTCTGCACCGACCTGCCGCCGCCGCGCAAGCGCTAAGTTATCGCATCATCACAAAACCGGGACGAGTTCCCGGTTTTTTTATTGTCAGGTTCCGCATGTCTTCCTTCCCTTCCGTTGTCCCGCTGCTGGTGTCGGTCGTGCTTTACACGAGCATCAACAAGCTGGCCGCTTTCCTGTACAAACGCGCGCGCCTGAGCTGGCGCGACGCCTGTATTTTTAGTTTGATTTTGTTGATGGTGCTGGGGTTAGGTACGCTGCTTAACCGCCTGTCTGGTAACGCCGTGCCGCTGGCCCTTCTTGTGGTTGCCGGACTGGTGATACAGGTCGGTCTTGGCGCCTGGTTTCTGGCCTCCCGCGCGTTCGGTATCGACGGCGCGCCTTTGGGCAGTAGGGGCGGGGCGATTCTGGCGCTGATCGCCTACGCTTTGGTGGTCAGCTTGGGCGTGTTGGCGGGGACTGCTTTGACGGCGCTTCATCCGTAGTAACAGGGTGGGCCGTTTAGAAAGGTTGCCGAACATTTTGGCTAAAAACGACTCGACACTTCGGATCTTCTTAAGTTGCGCATCGTTTCTGATCAAAAGTATGACCAGCAGAATCAAATTGGCGAGGCTTAACAAAAGTACGTCGACTAAATCTTGCATTTCTCTCTCCCGAATAGGTAGGTGGCAGCCTGATGCGCCTATCTATTCATGATGAGCCAGCAGATCGATATCGTACTTGTAGTTACGCAATAAAAAGTGATGAAAGTAAATGCCTATGCTCAGCCAAGTGCCTGTGCCGAGGCGGGCAGGCCGAACACGCGGTCGAAGGCCAGGCTGAAAAGGAAGGTGTAGATCATGAAGAACACCACCAGGCCGACGTCGAGCACCAGCGCCTCCCACAGCGTGATGTTGAGCCACCACGCGAACAGCGGCACCAGTATCACGACCAGCCCACCCTCGAAACCGATGGCGTGCGCGACCCGGCGCGCGACGCTGCGTCCGCGCGTGGCCTGACGCGCCTCCCACGCCTCGAACATACCGTTGTAGATGAAATTCCACACCACCGCGACGGTGGACGAGGCGATGGCGGCGACGCCGGAGTGGGTCGCGTCATGTCCCGCCAGCAGCATCAGGAAGCTACTGGTGAGCGCGACGGCGAACAACTCGAACAGCGAGACGTAGATAACTTTTCGTTTTAATCCTTGCATGTTATTTCCTCTAAAAACTATTGCATGCATGGTACTTGAGTATTTCTGATCGAAAAAGTCGACAGCTATCAGTTTTTCTGACAGCATTGCATATGGCTTTTTCCAGCGATAACGTTTTGATCTTCCTTGCCGTGATCGATCACGGTTCATTTTCGGCCGCCGCGCGGGCGCTGGGACGGGTGCCGTCGGCCGTCAGCATGGCGATCGCGCATCTGGAGGCGGAACTCGATCTGCAGTTGTTCGAGCGCACTTCGCGCGATGTGCGGCCGACCGAGATGGCGCGCGCGCTGGAGGCGGAGGCGCGGCAGATGGCCGGGCAGCTACGCCGACTGAAGGCACATGCGCTTTCGCTGCATCAGGGGTTGGAGCGGCGTCTGACCCTGGCCATAGCGCCGGAGCTGCTGTCGGCCGCGTGGAGCGATCCGCTGGCTCGGCTGGCCGACGAATTCCCATCGCTGGAAGTGGAGGTGCTGTCGGCGCCGCAGGCCGACGCGCGGCGCATGCTGCACGACGGCTCGGCGCAATTGGCACTGCTCTATGAGCGTCCGCAGGTCGATGAGCATGAGAGCTTCCAGGAGTTGGGCAGCGAGGTGCTGGTGGCGGTGATCTCGCCGCGTCATCCGCTGGCGCGGGAGCGTAATGGGCACTTTCGGCTTGAGGATTTAGTCGATATCCGTCAGATCGCGATCGTTAGCCGCGAGGCGCATGAGGAGGATATGCGGGTGCTGGTGTCGCGCAAGTTGTGGCGTACCGATAGTCATCTGGCCATGCTGGGGATGGTGCAGGCGGGGTTAGGGTGGGCTTTTCTGCCCAGGCGGCTGGTGGCGCCGTTGATGGAGGACGGGGAGTTGATTGGCATTGACTTCGCCACCATGAGCAATCAACTGCGGTTGTGGGTGGATGTGGTGTGGCTTAACGACCGGCCGCTGGGGCTTGGCGCCAAGCGCCTGATCGCGTTGATGAAGGATATCGAGGGACTTGAGGCGCGGCCTGGGCATACCTAGGAATCACGTAGGGCGGATTAGCGGGAACCGCGTAATCGGCCATGCATGCGCCGTCGGCGGCGCGTAGATGGCCGATTACGGCGTTCCGCCTAATCCGCCCTACGTGGTTTAGAAGATTGGTTACCGCGTTAGCCGATATAGAAGGATCGCCGTGCGGATCGTGGCGCGTTCGACTGACGCGATCTCCAGATCCTCATCCGGCGAGTGGGCGCCGTTGCCGGTCCCGCCCAGTCCATCGAGGCTGTCGATCAGCGGCGCGATGAACTGTACGTCTCCGGCGCCGCGCTGGCCCGGCGGCAGCGCGGGAATCTCGCCCAGGCCGGCATCGCTGCTGGCCTGCGAGTACGTCTTGAGGATGGCGATGTTGCCGGCGGTCGGCGCCATCGGCGGATACGCGTCGTGGAAGACGATGCTGGCGCTGGTGCCCGGCAGATTCTGGCCGACGATGGCGCGCATCTTGGCGCGCGCGCGGTCGCGCTGTTCGTAGCTCAGGTAGCGCAGATCGCCCTTGACCGTGGCGACGCGGGAGATCACGTTGGTCTTGCCGGCCGCCTGGCCTTTGTCGCCAGTGCCGTCGACGTCGACGTCGGTGCCGCCCAAGATCAGGCCCGGGCTGAAGGTCAGATCCGGCTCGATCACCTGCTGGCGGAAGCTGTCGAGGATGCGCGCGGCTTCGTACACCGCGCCGTAGCCGGCTTTCTCGCTGAAGATGCCGCTGGTGTGGCCTTGCTTGCCCTTGACTTCCAGCTCCCAAGACGACGACGCGCGGCGGCCGATGGTGCCGGTGTCCTTGCCGTCCTTGTCGCGCACCGTGCCCTCGAAGGCGAGCGCGATGTCGCTGCGTTTGGCGGCGGCCACCATGTCGCCGCGCGAGACGTCGATTGGCTCGCCCGCGTTCTCCTCGTCGCCGGTGAACATGATGGTGATGGTGGTGTCGTCCAGCGCGCCGACCTTGTGCAGCGCCCGCAGCGCTTCGATGATGACGACGTCGCCGCCCTTCATGTCGTTGACGCCCTGGCCGCGCACGCGGTCTCCTTCGCGCTTCCACAGCTGCACAGGGCTGTCTTTTTCGAACACCGTGTCGAGATGCCCGATCAGCAGCAGGCGCTTGCCCCGCTTGCCCTCGCGCGTGGCGACCAGGTGGCCGGCGCGCCGCACCGCCGGCGGCATGTCGATCCAGCGCGTGGCAAAGCCCAGTTGGTCGAACTGTTCGCGAAACAGCTTGCCCACCTCGCGCACGCCTTCGTGGTTCATCGTGCCGCTGTTGATGTTGACCGAACGCTCCAGCAGTTGCAGCCCTTGGGGCGCGTGGGCTTTGACCTCGGCGATGATTTTCTGCTCGGTGGGGGAGAGCGCGGCGGCATGGGCGAGACCCGGAGCGGCCAGCGACAAGGTCAATGCGGCAAGGGCGAACGGTGTTATTTTCATCGGGGTTCCGGGTGGGGCGATCGGTATCAGTTGTTAGTAATTGTAGCCGAGGGCGGTTTTGGGCGGCCACGGTCGCCGCGCGGCGCGGGAAGCTGGTATATTCCCATTGCAGATTTTTTTAAAGGATAACCATGTTTCGCTTGAAATTCGTTGTTGCCGCAGCCGCCCTGATGGCCGGCGCCGCCTTTGCTTCGCCGACCGCGCCGAAAAACGGCGCCGAGTACACCACCCTGAAGGCGCCGCAGCCGGTGCAGGCCGAAGGCAAAAAAGTCGAGGTCATTGAGTTCTTTATGTACCACTGCCCGGCGTGCTATGCGCTGGAACCGGCCATGAACGAATGGGTGAAGAAGCAGGGTGACAACATCGTGTTCCGCCGCATCCACCTGCCGCTGACGGGCGCCAACGATCCGGAGGCGCATTTGTTCCTGACGCTGGAGGCGATGAAGCTGGAAGAGTCGATGCACGCCAAAGTGCTGAGCACCTGGCACGTCGAACGTCAGCGTCTGAAGAGCGACGAGGACAACATCAATTGGGCCGTCAAGAACGGCATCGACAAGCAGAAGTTCTTGGCCGTGTATAACTCGTTCGCGATCATCACGCGCTTGAAAAACGCAGGTCGCGTGGCCGCCACGTATGAGGTCAACAGCACGCCGACCTTGATCGTCAATGGCCGCTACCTGACCAATCCGACCATGGTCGATAGCAGCAATCCTGGTCAGATTCCGCGTCAGCAGCTGAACCAGGCGACCTTGCAGGTGCTGGACGCGCTGGTGGCGATGTCGCGCAAATAAGAATGGCGGCGAGCGCCGAATTCGTCGCCCATATGCGCGAGCAGTTCGCGCCTTTGGGCGGCGCGACCGATGCGGTGTTTTTCGGCGGGCGGGCGTTTAGCTGGCGCGGCAAGCAGTTCGCCTGGGTGATGGGTAGCACGTTGTATCTGCGTGCAGGCGATGCGACGCGCGCCGAGTTCGAGAAACACGGGGCGGAGCCGTTTTCTTATTCGACCAAAAAGGGAGTTGTCCTGGTGCGCAAGTTTTATACGGCGCCGGAGTTTTTGATGGACGATGCGGAGCAGATGCTTGCCTGGGCACGGAAAGCCATTGTCGCCGCGTCGACGTGATCGATCATGCGCCGCCGGCGGCGCATACATGGCGGATTACGCTTCGCTAATCCGCCCTACGTGTTTCCGCGTTTTTCGGCCGTCCCTGGTCCAATCGTCCCATTTCCAATAGTCCATGTCCGGCCGTTACGTCGATGGCCGGCCCGTGCTTTTCTTGGCTTAGTTGACCGTGAAGCGGGTCGGGATTTCGATGCCGCCCGTGCGCGCGGCTTCGGCGTAGACCTTCAATTCCTGGATCACGGCGTCCAGTTGCTCCTGTCCAGGATTGGCCTGGAAATTCTTGATGCGCTCGTTCATGAGCGTTACTTGTTTGCTCCAGTCCAGTCGATTCAATTTGCTCATGTGTGCTCCAATTTAAAAATCAAGTATAGAACAAACCGCAAAGTTGCACAGCTTCTAACGTAGCACGCTGCGCAGGAACAGATCGAGTCCCTCCGCCGCGCGCTGGCGCAACTCATCCGTAGTCGGCGGCGCCTGGTTCGGGTACAGCAGGCGCGTCATGTGGTCGCCGAGCAGGCAGTTGGTCAGGTGCACTGCCAGCATTTCCAAACCCAGTTCCGGCCGCAACCTGGCAAGGATCTCCGGCCGCACGAACAGGCGCTTCAATTGTTCGCGCGATTGTCGCGGCCCCGCCTGATAAAACGTGTCCGCCAGCTCCGGCGTGCTGAGCGCCTCGGCCACCACCATGCGGTGCAGGCTGACGAACGACGGCAACGACACCAACTCCAGGAAGCGCAGCGAAAAGTCGCCGAGAATCTCCTCCAGCGGACGCGGGTCCGTTTCCATGCTCGCCATATCGGCAAAAAAGTGCGCACGGCCCTCGCTGATGATGGCGCTCAACAGCCCGGCCTTGCCGCCGAACTTGACGTAGATCGTCCGTACCGCCACATGGGCCTCGCGGGCGATCATTTCAAGACTGACCTTGCTATAGCCTTTTTCCAGGAACAAATGCTTCGCCGTGTGCAACAGGGCCAGATGGCGCGCCTCCTTGTCGGCCGCGCGCGGGCGTCCCGCAGCCTTGCCGAAGCAAGGCGAGGTGGGATCGGCGACGGCCTCGTCGGGGCAGTCCGGCTCCGCTGGCGCGGTGGTTTGTAGGTCGGAAATTTTCATGGCGGCTAATGATAACGAATGCGGCCATGCTAGTCCAAATAAAAATGAAATGCAATCGTTTCATTTCTTGACTTTGGAATTGAACAGGCGAATAATGACCTTATTCCATTTCATTTATGCGGAGCAACACATGTCCAATCCACAAGAACAACAAAAAGTGCTCAGCGCCGTGCCACCAGCACAGGCCGCTGGCGCTCCCGGCGCCCCGACTGCGGCGGCGCCCGCCGGTCCGGCCAAGCCGAACCGCAAGGTGCTGGTTATCGCCGGCCTGATCGCCATCGCCGCCCTGGCCGCCGGCGGACGCATGTGGTACCGCAGCCATTATTTCGTCGAGACGGAAAACGCCTACGTCGCCGGCCACGTCACCCCGGTGTCGTCGCGCATTTCCGGCGTGGTCACCAAGGTGCTGATCGACGATAACCAGATCGTGCGCGAGGGCGACGTAATCGCCGAACTCGATCCGTTCGACCAGGGCGTGCGAGTGGAGCAAATCCGGGCGCAGATCGCCAGCGCCGAGCAGCAGGTGGTGCAAGCCGAAGCGCAGATCGTCCAGACCCAGGCCCAGGCCAGCGCCTCGGCCGCGCAGGTGGCGCAGTCGCAGGCGCAGTTGGTGCGCGCCAACCAGGACGCCGAGCGTTACGGCCAGCTGTATAACAGCCAGATGAAGGCCGTCTCGAAATCGGAGCTCGACACCGCCGTCGCCGGCCGCGCCAGCGCCATCGCCGACCTGGCCGCCCGCAAGGACAGCGCTTCGGCCGCCAAGGCGCAGATCTCGGCGGCCCGTTCGGCGCGCGACGTGCTCAAGGCGCAGGTGGACGTGCTGCGCGTGCAGCTCAAGGACGCGCAGCAGCAGCTGGCCTACAACCAGATCCTGGCGCCGGTCGGCGGCCGTATCGGCAAGCGCACCATCGAGGTGGGCCAGCGCCTGCAACCGGGTCAGCAGATCGCCGCCATCGTGCAGGACAACGTTTGGCTGACCGCGAACTTCAAGGAAACCCAGTTGGCCGAGCTGCAAAAGGGCCAGGAAGTCAACGTCAGCATCGACGCGATGCCGGGCAAGGAATTGATCGGCACCGTCGAGAGCTTCGCGCCGGCGTCGGGCGCGCAGTTCGCGCTGCTGCCGGCCGATAACGCGACCGGTAACTTCACCAAGATCGTCCAGCGCGTGCCGGTCAAGATCGTGTTCAAGCCGGAGGACATCAAGGCCTTGAACGGCCGCCTGGTGCCGGGCATGTCGGCGATCGCCGAAGTGTCGTTGAAGCAGAAGGATGACGCCAAGGCGCACGCCGCGGCACCGTCCAAAGTCGCGGCGCACTAAGGAGCCACTTCATGGCCAGCACCACGATCGATACGCCGGGCGGCGGGAGTAAGGCCGCCCCTCCACAAGCACCGGTCATGCCGAGCGAGAAGGTCTCCGCCCGCACCTGGATGGCCGTCGCCGCCGGCATGATGGGCGCCTTCATGGCGGTGCTCGACATCCAGATCACCAATTCTTCGCTCAAGGATATTCTCGGCGCGCTGTCGGCCACGCAGGAAGAGGGCTCGTGGATCGCCACCGCCTACCTGGTGGCGGAGATCATCATCATTCCGATGACCGGCCTGTTGACGCGCGTTTTCGGCCTGCGTAACTACATGATGGGAACTACCGCGCTGTTCCTGGTGTTCTCCACGTTGTGCGGCTTCGCGTGGAACCTCGAGAGCATGATCGCCTTCCGCATGCTGCAAGGCTTCACAGGCGGCGCGCTCATCCCGATGGCGATGACCATCGTGATGACGTTGCTGCCGCCATCGAAGCGCGCCACCGGCATGGCCATCTTCGGCCTGACCGCCACCCTGGCGCCGTCGATGGGCCCGACCCTGGGCGGCTATCTGAGCGAAATCTACGGCTGGCCGTCGATCTTCTTCATCAACTGGGTGCCAGGCCTGCTGCTGATCGCCGGTATCGGGCTTGGCCTGGAAAAGGAAAAGTCGCAACCGTCGTTGTTGCTCACCGCCGACTGGCTGGGCATCGCCTTCATGGCCGTGGGTCTGGGCAGCCTGACGATCTTCCTGGAAGAGGGCAACAGCAAGGACTGGTTCGATTCGTCCTTCATCATCACCTTCGCAGCGATGTCCATCGTCGGCCTGCTTGGCTGGGTGGTCAACAGCACGTTGCGCCCGCGGCCTTTCGTCAACCTGGGGCTGTACGGCAAGCGCAATTTCGCCGCCGCCACCGCGCTGTCGATGGCGATGGGTATGGGCCTTTACGGCTCGTCGTTCCTGCTGCCGCTGTACCTGGGGCAGATCGCCGGCTACTCGCCGATGCAGATCGGTGAAGTGATCATGTGGTCAGGACTGCCGCAGCTGTTCATCATGCCGTTCGTGGCCAAGCTGTCGTCCAAGATCGACAACCGCATCCTGTGCAGTTTCGGGCTGCTGCTGTTCGGCGGTTCGTGCCTGATGAACGCCTATATGGACGCCAGCACCGGTTACGACCAGTTACTGTGGTCGCAGGTGGTGCGCGCGCTGGGCCAGCCTTTCGTGATGCTGACGTTGTCGAACTTCGCCATGAACGGCATCCAGCCGAAGGACATGCCGTCGGCATCGAGCCTGATCAACATGACCCGCAACCTGGGTGGCTCGATCGGCATCGCCCTGCTGGCGACGGCGCTGACGACGCGCGAGCATTTCCATTCGCAGCGCATCGGCGAGTCGGTGACCAACTTCGCGTTGGCGACGCAGGAGCGTCTGGCGGCGCTGACGCAATCGTTCATCGGCCAGGGCATGGACCCCAGCACGGCGTCGGACATGGCGCTCAAGGCGGTCGACGGCATCGTGCGGCGCGAGTCCTTTGTGATGGCCTACAACGACGGCTTCTTCCTGGTGGCGATGGTGCTGTTCGCCTGCATCGGCGTGCTGTGGTTCTCGGATAAAGTCAAAGCCCCTTCGGGCGGTGGCGGCGGCGGCGCGCACTAAATCGATGCGCGCGCTAACACTAACTAATTTGTGAGGTAACACCATGTTCAATTCAGCTTTGAAGCGCCTGACGCTCGCTGTCTCCGTCACCCTGGCCATCAGCGGCTGCGCCACCGTCGGCAGCGATTTCTCCGCGCCGAAAAACGTCGCCGACGCATCGTTCCGCCATCTTCCGCAGTCCGGCGCCAGCGAGGCGCATCTGCCGGCCCAGTGGTGGACGGTCTTCAACGACGAGACCTTGAACGGTCTGGAACAAACCGCGCTGCGCGACAACCCGAGCGTGAAGGCGGCCGCGCAGCGGTTGGTGCAGGCGCTGGAGCAGGCCGGCGTGAGCCGCGCCAGCCAGCAGCCGTCGCTGAGCGTGAACACGTCGGTGGCCAACTCGCGCACCTCGGCAGAAACCTCGCAGGGGCTGGCGCTGGGCGGGCGTTCGATCAAGGGTAACAACTACACGGTCGGCGCGTCGATGTCGTACGAGCTCGATCTGTTGGGCCGCGTGCGCCGTCTGGTCGAGGCGTCCGACGCGCAGGCGCTGGTGGCCGAGGCGGACCGCGATGGCGTGCTGCTGGTGCTGTCGTCGCAGTTGGCGACGACCTATTGGCAGCTGCGCGGGCTGGATGCCGAGATCGCGATCCTGAAGGGCGCGCTCGATACGCGCCGCGAGAGCGAGGAGCTGGTGACGGCGCGCTTCGATGCCGGCCTGTCGAACGAGCTGGATGTATCGCGCGCGCGCATCGAGTATGCGAACGCTAAATCCGATCTGCAGGAAGTGCAGCGTCAGCGCAACCTGCTGGAACATAGCCTGGCGACCCTGGTCGGCGCTTCGCCGTCGGCGATGCTGACGGCGGCCAATACGAATCCGGCCGCGCTGCCGCAGCCACCGGCGATTCCGGTCGGCCTGCCGGCCAGCCTGCTGGCGCAGCGTCCTGATTTGGCGGGTAGCGTGGCGAACCTGCGCGCGACCAACGCGCAGATCGGCGTGGCCGAAGGCGCGTTCTATCCGACGCTGACATTGACCGGCAATTTCGGTTACGCGTCGGAGAGCCTGCGCAAGCTGGGCGAGGGCAGTGCGCGCCAGTTCAGCGCCGGTCCGCTGGCATTGTCGCTGCCGATCTTCGACGGTGGCCGCAACAAGGCCAACCTGGCCATCGCCAAGGCGCGCTACGAGGAGGCGCTGGCCAATCACCAGACCACGTTGCTGACGGCCTTGCGCGAAGTGGAGGATGCACTGTCGGATGTGCAGCAGCGCCAGTTGCAGGGCGAGGCGCAGTCGGCATCGCAGGTGGCGGCGGCGCGCGGGTATCTGGTGGCGCGTGCGCGCTACGAGCGTGGCGTGTCGACCTATCTGGATGTGACGGATGCGCAGCGCAGCGCGCTGACGGCCGACCGGGCGGCGGTGCAGATCAATACGCAGCGTTTGCTGGCGGCGGTGTCGGTGGCGCGCGCGCTGGGCGCGGGCTGGCAGCCGTCGGAGCGGCTGGCGGCGGTGGCTAACTAGTTCTAAGGTTACGCGATGAGGCCAGCGGCGGTGCGCCGCTGGTCCTGAGCGTTTGGGAACAGACTACGGTGCTATGCATGCGTCGTCGGCGGCTCTTGGCGGATTACGGCGTTCCGCCTAATCCGCCCTACGTGTCTCCGTTGGATTTTTTGGTGCGGTGGCCGGGGTCCAGGTTGGGCCGAATCGTTCGACGATGAAGTCGATGAACGTCGTCAGCTTCGGCGTGGCTTGCCGGTCGCGCGCGTACACCAGATTCATCGGACGCGGCGTCGGCATGTAGTCGCATAGCACCGGCACCAGCCGGCCGGCGGCGATGTCCTGCGCCAGCAGCACCTCCGCCTGCATCACCAATCCAAAATCCTGTAGCGCGGCCATGCGCAAAGCCTGGCCATTGTTGGCGCGGAAGCGGCTGGCCTCGATATTGCGGTTGGCGTTTTGCCCCTGCAGGCGCCAGCGCATATTGAGCGACCACGCCATGAAATCCAGGCACTCGTGCCGCGCAAGGTCGTCCGGCGTTTGCGGCGTCCCGTGTTTTTCCAGGTATGCGGGGCTGGCGCAAATCGCCATCGCGTAGTCGAACAGCGGCCGCGCCACCATCGTCGAATCCTCCAGCCGGCCGATGCGGATGGCGGCGTCATATCCTTCCTCCACCAGATCGACCGTGCGGTCGCTCAGGCTTAAATCCAAACTCACCTCGGGATGCCGGCGCAGATAGTCCGTCATCGCCGGCGCGATCCATTCGGTGCCGAAGGAAACCGGCGCGGTGACCTTGAGCCGTCCGCGCGGCACGCTGCGCATCGCTTCGGCGCCGGTTTCGGCGGCGGCGATCTGCGCCAGGATGGCCCGGCATCGCTCGACATACTGCGCGCCGATCTCGGTCAGGCTTTGGCGCCGCGTGGTGCGGGTGAGCAGGCGCGCCCCGAGCGTTGCTTCCAGCTGCGCGATGTGCTTGCCGACCATGACAGGGGAGATCTTGAAGTTGTCGGCGGCGGCCGTGAAATTGCCGGCATCGACCACCGCGACAAAAATCTCCATGCTGCGCAGCTTGTCCATGATTGCTAACCATATGTTTGTAATGAACTTAATCTTAGCTCATTTATTCATGGCGCGATCGCCGCGATACTGGTTGTACTTAACCAGACAAGGAGTGGATCATGAAAGTCGTCGTTATCGGTGCCTCGGGCACGGTGGGCAAATCGGTGGTGGAGGAATTGGGCAAGCGTCACGAGATCGTGACGGTGGGCGCGGGCAGCGGCCAGTATCGGGCCGATTTCACGGACATCGCCCAGGTGCGGGCGGCGTTCGAACAAATCGGCAAGGTCGACGCGGTGGTGGTGGCCGCCGGCTCGCTGCATTTCGGCCCGCTGGCCGACTTCACGCCCGAGCAGTTCCACGTGGGCCTGAACAGCAAGTTGATGGGGCAGGTGAATGTGGCGCTGGTGGCGCGCGAGTATCTGAACGGCGGCGGGTCGATCACGCTCACCAGCGGTATCGTGGCCGAGCAGCCGATCCGCAACGGCGCCAGCGCGACGATGGTCAACGCGGCGGTGGAGGGCTTCGTGCGCGCCGCCGCCATCGAGCTGCCGCGCGGCCTGCGCATCAACGCCGTCAGTCCCACGGTGCTGGAGGAATCGATGGACAGCTATGGCCCGTTCTTCATCGGCTTCGAGCCTGCGGCAGGCAAGCGCGTGGCGCTGTCGTACGCGCGTAGCGTCGACGGCGCCCAGACCGGCCAAGTCTATCGTGCCTGGTAAAGGGGCGGCCATGAAAGTGATCGTGATCGGTGCGGTGGGCACCATCGGTTCCGCAGTCGTCGAACAACTGGGACAGCGGCATGACATCGTCGGCGTGGGCACGCGCAGCGGCCGATATCAGGCCGACATCGCGGACATCGCCCAGGTGCGGGCGATGTTCGCGCGGGTCGGCAAGGTCGGCGCGGTGGTGGTGGCCGCCGGCGCGCTGCACGTCGGGCCGTTCGACCAGCTCACGCCGGAGCATTTCAACGTGGGCCTGAACAGCAAGTTGATGGGGCAGGTGAACGTGACGATGGTGGCGCGGGACTATCTGGACGACGGCGGTTCGATCACGTTGACCAGCGGCGTCGATACCGATCATCCGATACGCGGCGCGGTGGCGGCCAGCACGGCCAATGCGGCGGTGGTGGGCTTCGTGCGCGGCGCGGCGATCGAGCTGCCGCGCGGGCTGCGCATCAACGTCGTCAGCCCGACGGTGCTGCAGGAGTCGATGCCGGTGTTCGGTCCCCTGTTTATCGGCTTCGAGCCGATCGCCGGCAAGCGCGCCGCGCTGGCGTACGCGCGCAGTGTCGACGGCGCGCAAACGGGGCAGGTGTACCGGGCCTGGTAGGGGCGAGTGGATTACAATGTGACCCTCACTCCACCCGAGGTTCGAATGAAAAAAATCCTGCTCCCATTGGCGTTGGCGCTCGCCTGCGCCGCCGCCTGCGCCGCGCCGGCCGACGTTGCCGACCTGAACAAAATGAGCAAGCGGTACGCGCCGATCGCGCTGACCGCCGACACCAGCAAACTCTCCGCCGGTGACAAGAAGGCCATCGTCAAACTGATCGAAGCGGCCAAGATCATCGATGTGCTGCAACTGCGCCAGCGCTGGGCCGGCAACGAGGCGCTGTGGGCGGCGCTGAAGAAGGACAAGACGCCGCTGGGCCAGGCGCGTCTGAGCTACTTCTGGCTCAACAAGGGACCGTGGTCGATCCTCGACAGCCATGAATCGTTCCTGCCGGCCGAGATCGACGGCATCAAGATTCCGGCCAAGAAGCCCGAGGGCGGCAATTTTTATCCGGCCGACGCCAGCAAGGCCCAGCTGGAGACGTGGATGAACGCCTTGCCGGCGATCGACAAGGAACAGGCGCAGTGGTTCTTCACGACGATACGCCGCAACGCCGACGGCCAGTTCACCACCGTCAAATACTCCGACGAATACAAGGCCGAATTGCAGCAGGCCGCCGCGCTGCTCAAGCAAGCGGCCGCCGCGACCGACAACGCGTCGCTGAAGAAGTTCCTCGAGCTGCGCGCCGACGCTTTCCTGAGCAATGATTACCTGGCCTCCGACTTCGCCTGGATGGATTTGGATGCGCCGGTCGACGTCACCATCGGCCCGTACGAGACGTATAACGACGAGCTGTTCGGCTACAAGGCCGCGTTCGAGGCTTACGTCAATATCCGCGACCAGAAGGAGACGCAAAAGCTCGACTTCTTCGCCAAGCACATGCAGGAGCTGGAAGACAACCTGCCGCTCGACGCGCAGTACCGCAATCCCAAGGTCGGCGCCATCGCGCCGATGGTGGTGGTCAACCAGGTGTACGGCGCCGGCGACGGCAACATGGGCGTGCAGACGGCCGCCTACAATCTGCCCAACGACGAGCGCATCATCAGCCAGCGCGGCTCCAAGCGTGTGATGCTCAAAAATGTGCAGCAAGCCAAGTTCAAATCCACGTTGACGCCGATTTCCAAGCTGGTGCTCAAGCCGGCCGATCAGAAGGATGTCGATTTCGACTCGTTCTTCACGCACATCCTTGCGCATGAAATCACCCACGGCCTGGGACCGCACGTTACCAAGGTGGACGGCAAGGAATCGACGCCGCGCCAGGACCTGAAGGAAGCCTATTCGACCATCGAGGAAGCCAAGGCCGACATCACCGGCCTGTACGTGCTGGCCTACATGATGGACAAGGGCCAGTTGGCCGGCACCCTGGGGCAGGGCGAGGCGGCCGAACGCAAGCTGTACACCACCTTCCTGGCGTCGGCCTTCCGCACCTTGCACTTTGGCCTGACCGATTCGCATGCGCGCGGCATGGCGATCCAGGTGAATTATCTTCTCGACAAGGGTGGTTTCGTGTCGCACGGCGACGGCACCTTCGCCGTTGACTTCAAAAAGATCAAGTCCGCCGTCACCGATCTCGACCGCGAATTCCTCACCATCGAGGCCACCGGCGACTATGCGCGCGCCAAGGAGATGATGACCAAGTATGTCGTCATCCGTCCCGATGTGCAAAAAGCGTTGGATAAAATGAAATCCGTGCCGAACGATATCCGTCCGGAGTTCAAGACGGCGCAAGGCCTGCTGGCGAAGTAAGTCCTTACCTTCCTCAAACGGGGACCGTTCGGCCCCCGTTGCAATAACGCTTACACAATGGCGTTTCAAACAAATAGTTACACTTCGTCTACGTAGAAAAATACTTCCGTACGGCAATAAAAGTTTCCGTGGTCGTGATAAAGTTGGTTTAAGGAAACCAAATCATGATCACTCGCCTACTCATCTCCCTGCTGTTGTTGTCTTCCAGCTTCGCTTCCGCAGCGTCGCTGACCGACATGGAAATCCGCTGGCTCACCGCCGGATCGGCCATGCTGAAGTACGCCAAGGCAGAACTCAAACTGCCGATCGACATCATCGTCCAGCCTACGGGCAAGCCGACCGACGTGCCGCTGGCGCTGGGCTTTCAAGATGGACGTTGCAAGCTGGTGCTGACGATGCGCGACCGGACCAACGTCGAGGATGTCCTGGCGAGCGTGCCGGCCGAGCAACGGCCGCTGATGATCGAGGCGATGTTCGCGCACGAAGTGGGCCATTGCTGGCGCTACGTGCAGGGCCAGTGGCACGAGATGCCGGCCGGTTTCGAGGAACACGCCGAGCACAGCCACAACGCGCCGAACGACCAGGCGCAGGCGCAGGAACTGGAGCAGACCCGCCGCGAGGAAGGCTTCGCCGACCTGGCCGCGCTCGCATGGATACAACAGCGCCATCCGGAACAGTACGGCGCCGTCGCCGCATGGATGCGCCAGGTGCGTCAACCGTCTTCGGCCAGCCCGGTTGTCGGTTCGCACACCACCATGGAGTGGCTGCAACTGGCGCCGACCGGCGATGCCTTCGCCGCCGAGCTGCCCCTGTTCGAGCAGGCGAGCAGCCTGTGGCAAAAAGGTTTGCTGAACCAGGACGCGCGCCAGGATGCACGCCAAGGCCTGCGCCAGGCGTCGTTGCAGCGCTAGCGACATCGAAGTCACGCCGGTGTTGTTCATAGTCACGAAATAGCAATTCCCCAACTCTGTTCGTTCCCGCACAGAGCTTTCTCTGCTGTCGGCGTTTAATGTGTCCATCAACCACCACAACAAAGGGACACATCATGAACAAGCTCCTCTTCCTGGTCATGGCCGGTGCGGCCAGCGCCAGTTTCGCCGCCACCCCCGCCAACGACACGGTGGCCTACAAGGCAGCCACCAACAAAGCTGCCAACGATTACAAGACCGCCAAGTCCGCCTGCGACGCGCAGTCCGGCAACGCCAAGGACGTGTGCGAAGAGCAGGCCAAAGTGGCCCGCGCGACGGCCGAAGCCAACGCCACGATGCAGTACAAGAACGATAAAAAATCGATCGAAAAAGCCCGCATCGAACTGGCCGACGCCCAGTACGGCCTGGCCAAGGAAAAGTGCGACACGCTGGACGGCAACGCCAAGGATAGCTGCGTGAGCACCGCCAAGTCGCAGCAGGTCGCGGCCGTCAACGCCGCCAAGGCCGGCAAGGATGCCGCCGACGTCGCCCAGACCGGCATCGACTGTAGCGCCATGACCGGCACCGACAAGGCATCGTGCGAAGCCAAATCGAAAACCGAGCTGGCCAAGGACGCTGTCGCCGACACCGTGATCACCACCAAGGTCAAAACCGAACTGATGGCCGAACCAGCGCTCAAATCGCTGGACGTCAAAGTTGAAACCAACAACGGCGCCGTGGTGCTGAGCGGCTTCGTGCCATCGCAGACCGAAGCGGACAAAGCTGTCGACGTGGCACGTAATGTCAAAGGCGTCACCGACGTGAAGAGCTCGCTGCGCATCAAATAAGCTGTAGCTGGCTGTAACTTCCCCTGATCGGGGCCTCCGAGGAGGCCCCTTTCTTTTCCTTGCATTCATTATGACCATAATTTAAAATGCGCCGACAGCGCGGGCTTGCCGCTTCGTCGCCTCATAGTCATTGCAAGGAGCATCATGTTCGCACTATCGCTTTCCAACTGGCTGCGGCGGCGCGGCCTGCATTACTCGTGGGTGATCGTCGCCGTCACCTTTCTGACGGGGCTGACCTCGTCGGCGGCGCTCGGCCTGCCGGGCGCGCTGCTGCAACCGCTGGCCACGGAGTTCGGCTGGAATGTCGAGCAGATCTCGTCCGCCCTGGCCGTGCGCTTCGTGTTGTTCGGTTTGATGGGACCGTTCGCCGCCATCCTGATGGAACGCTTCGGCCTGCGCCACGTGGTCGTCACAGCGCTGACCCTGGTGGCCGCCGGCATGGCGATGGCCACGCAAATGACGCAGTTCTGGCACCTGGTGCTGTTCTGGGGGATCATGCTCGGCATCGGTTCGGGCATGACCGCCCTGGTGCTCAGCGCCATCGTCTCCAACCGCTGGTTCGACAGCCACCGGGGCTTGGTGGTGGGCATGCTCACCGCCAGTTCGGCCACCGGCCAGCTGGTCTTCCTGCCGGTGGGCGCCTGGCTGATCGAACGCTTCGGCTGGCGCATGGCCGTCATTCCCGTGTTCGCCGCCTGCGCCCTGGCCGCCGTGCTGGTGCTGCTGTTGATGCGCAACCGGCCGAATGAACTCGGCCTCACTCCCTACGGCGCCGCGCCGGGGACGGAAGTCGCGCCGCCGACGCCGACTATGCACATCACGTTCGCGACGCCGTTCAAGGTGCTCGCCAGCGTCGCCGGCAATCGGGTGTTCTGGATATTGTTCGGCACCTTCTTCATTTGCGGGCTCAGCACCAACGGCCTGATCCAGACGCACTTCATTTCGCTGTGCGGCGACGCCGGACTGGCCGCAGTGCCGGCCGCGTCGGTGCTGGCGATGATGGGGGCGTTCGATCTGGTTGGCACCATCGGCTCCGGCTGGCTGTCGGACCGCTACGACAACCGCAAGCTGCTGTTCATGTATTACGGCCTGCGCGGGTTGTCCTTGTTCTGGTTGCCGTATTCGGAGTTTACGTTTTATGGCTTGTCGTTGTTCGCGATGTTTTACGGGCTGGACTGGATCGCCACAGTGCCGCCGACGGTGCGGCTGGTGGCTTCCACCTTCGGCAGGGAGCGGGCGGGGATGGTGTTCGGTTGGGTGTTCGCGGGGCATCAGTTGGGCGCTGCGGTGGCGGCGTGGGGCGCGGGCAGGGTGCGCACCATGATGCTGACGTATAACCCGGCGCTGTTCGCGGCGGGCGCGGCCTGTCTGGTGGCCGCCGGCGTCATTTTGCTGATCCGGCGGACGGCGCCGCGCCCAGTCGAAGCGTAAATATTTTCATAACAATGTTGCGCCGCAATAGTGCATTATGATATTGTCATTTGTGC
Organism: Oxalobacteraceae bacterium OTU3CAMAD1; assembly: GCA_024123915.1. Classification (NCBI taxonomy): domain Bacteria; kingdom Pseudomonadati; phylum Pseudomonadota; class Betaproteobacteria; order Burkholderiales; family Oxalobacteraceae; species Oxalobacteraceae bacterium OTU3CAMAD1. The sequence continues at coordinate 1,904,283 of CP099650.1, forward strand.
CACTTTGCCGGGACGCGCGGGTATGCCAAGGCCGGTCCGGGAAGGGTGAAATACAGGGAGAGGCACTTTAAAAATACCTATTGCGGAAGGATCGATATGAATTTCATGCAGTCCAAACACTTCAAGCTGATGGCCATCGCCGCCGCGTTGAGCGCCGGCGCTGCCCAAGCCGCTCCGACGCCGCAGACCGGTAATACTTCGGACCCCAGCAATTGGCGCTTCACCCCGGGCATGACCTTCAATGGCGTGGCCGGCGCGCTGGACGGCGTCGCAAAACTGAGCTTCACCACGCCCGATGGCAACTATGCCTGCTCCGGCTCGCTGCTGGCCGGCGGCCAGTACGTGGTCACCGCCGCCCATTGCGCCGACGACTTCAGCAAGATGACCGTGCAGTTCGGCTATGCCAACGGCAGCGCGGCCGTCACCCGCAATGTTTCCGTTGGCAACGCCATCGTCCACAAGGCCTGGAACGGCTCGCTCGACACCGGCGCCGACATCGCCATCCTTAAACTCGACAGCGTCGTCACCGGCATCAAGGGCTACAAGCTCAGCACCACCAACGACGTCGGCAAGGACTTCCTGATGGCTGGCTACGGTACGACCAACAGCGCCGACGTCAACACCCCCACCAACTGGAACGATGCCGCCTGGGGGCACTACGGCTACAACACCTTCGACGTCGTCAGCCAGGAATTCAACGCGGCCTACTACCCGGCTGCCGGCTACGGCCCCGACGATCCCAGCTACTACGCACCCGGCGCCACCTACATGAGCGATTTCGACAACGGCAGCGCCGCCCTGAACACCATCGGGCGCATCGGCGATGCCATCGGCGGCGCCTGGACCAGCGGCACCGGCCTGGGCACCATCGAGTCGTTGATCGCCGGTGGCGACTCCGGCGGCGGCGATTTCGTCTGGAACGGCTCGGAATGGCTATTGTCGGGCGTTCACTCGTGGGGCTGGGGCGGCGACAGCGCCTGCGCCGATCTCGGCCTGAGCGGCTGCGACAACGCGCCTAAAAACGGGTCCAGCTATGGCGACCTGTCCGGCTCCACCGCCATCTACTCGCACGTGGCGTGGATCAACGCGGTGACGGCGGTGCCGGAACCGGAAACCTACGCCATGCTGCTGGCCGGCCTGGCGATGGTGGGCGTGGCGCGCCGCCGCAAGTTGACGTCGCAGGCTTGACGACACCACGGACGGCGGCCACGGCCGCCGTCCGTCTTCCTCGCGTTGTCATGTAATCAGCCTGTCACACCGGGGTGCCACAATGCGCACCACCCAAAACAGACTGATGGAGATTGCATGCGCAATGCCTTGAACGCCCGGCGGCCGCTGATCGCGGCCGCCGCCATGATGTCGCTGTTATCCGCATGCGGCAGCGACAGCGTACCCGCCACCGACCCGATCCCGGCCGACGGCTACACCTCCACCCCCGTCGCCTTCATGAGCGACGTGCACTTCGAGAACATCTATGGCGACTTCAAAAGCAGCCAGTTCTCCGGCATCCCCACCAAGGACGGCAGGAACGCCACCATCCGCACGATGTACGCGCAGCTGACGTCCACCCGTTTGTTCAACGAAAACTATTTCGCCTTCCGCGCCGCGCTCGACGACGCATACGGCAAGAACATCCGCCTGGTCGCGCTGCCCGGCGATATCTCCGACGATGCCCAGCCGATCAACATCGACGGCCTGGCCGACATCCTGCGCGAGTACCAGGCCAAGGGCATGCGCTTCTTCATCGCACCGGGCAATCACGACCCTAACGAGCCGTATGACGACGATGAGGCCGGCAAGAACGACTTCCTCACGCGCGACGGCAAGGAACAAAAGATCTACGCGCCCAACAACGCCGCCTGCAAGGCCAAGGACCCGACCGTGGTCTGCACCGCCCAGCTGACCGAGCAGGGCTACGAGCGCCTGCTCACCAAGCTCGGCGACTTCGGCTACATGCCGAACAGGTCAGACGTCTATTGGGAGACGCCGTTCAGCAAATACGCCGACGGCAAATACAGCTTCGACGCTGCGTCGGCCTCGTCCGCGCTGAACAAGCGCCAGTTCGAGATCTGCGCGGAAGGCGAGGGCGGCAGCTACAAGGCCGCCGGTGAAACCAAGCTGGGTAAATCCTACACGCGCTGCACCAACATTATCGACGCCAGCTACCTGGTCGAACCGGTCAAGGGCTTGTGGCTGCTGGCGGTCGACGCGAACGTCCACGTCCCCAATGGCAAGTTCGACCCGGCCAATCCGACCGCCTTCGCCGGCTTCGACAATGCCGGCAACGCCGGTTGGAACAAGGTGACCACGCACAAGATCCATCAGATGGAGTGGATCAAGTCGGTGGCCGCGCGCGCCAAGGCGCAGGGCAAGCAGCTGATGGCGTTCTCGCACTATCCGACGATGGACTTCTACGCCAACCAGACCGACGCGATGAAGGCGGTGTTCAAGCCGGGCGCCTTCCAGACCGCGCGCGTGCCCGACGCGGCCACCACCAAGGCGCTGGCCGCGACCGGCCTGCCGCTGCACATGGGCGGCCACATGCACTTCAACGGCACCAACGATTACCAGGATGCCGCCGGCAACTACCTGGTCAACGTGCAGTCGCCGTCGTTGGCGGTGTTTGGCGCCGCCTACAAGATCGTCAGCTACCAGAGCAAGGAGCTGGTCGATGTGCAGACGGTTGGCCTCAACAACGTGGCGCGCTATAACGAGCTGTTCCCGTTGTACCAGACCGAGTACGACTACCTGCAGGGCAGCGTGCTGGCCGGCGACGTCGCCAAGCGCTGGAACCGCAATATTCTCGACACCCGCTCGTATGGCGAATTCACCCGCACCTACTTCGGCGAGTTGTCGCGCCTGCGGTTCATGGACGAGTACTGGCCGTGCGAAATGAAGCAGGCGGCGACTTCGCTGGACGCGCGCCAAATGCTGATTTTGTCGCAGTTGCAGACCAAGGTGACCTTGGCGCAGCTGAAGGACAATCCGGGTGTGCTGCCTTTGACGGCTGCCTGTGCCGCCAAGGGGACTGCGGCCGAGGGCGGCGTGGCGGCGAGTCAGTTGACGGCGGACTGGGCGGCGGCTACGGCCAAGGCCGAGCAGCTGGCGTCGGCGGCGAATTTGAAGCTGGATGATTTCGCCAAGATCAGCGCGTACGAGTTCTATGGCGACTTCCACCGCACGGTGTATGCGGGTGAGCTGGCGTTGCGCGACATGGGCGCGCAGCGGGTGGCGCAGTACAAGGTGCTGATGGCGGCGTTCCCGGCATCGCCGGCGGCCATTGTGAAGATCGGCGATTTGCCGTCGGATCAAAACCCGGTGAACGTGCTGTTCCAGTATCAGTTCAAGCAGGTGTTCGGGATTCTGAAGGGGCTGGGGTCGGGCAAGCCGAGCGACAGCTTCCGTATCGACCTGAAGGCCAAGACATTGACCAATACCAGTGCCACGGGGTTGAGTTTCAATTAAGGAACCCGCACCCCCATGCGGGGTCGTACCCAACGGGTACGACCCCTAAGCGGCGAAGCTGGCGTCGCGGCAAAAGCGTGCGGGTTTTATTTCAAATACTTCGCCAGCCAGCCGTGTACTTCACTGTAGAAGTACCGGCTGTTATCCCCCTTCAAAATCCAGTGGTTCTCGTCCGGGAACACCAGCAGCTTGCTCGGCACATTCAAGCGTTGCTGCGTCGCGAAATTCATCAACGCATTATTGGCCGGCACGCGATAGTCCAGCTCGCCCACCGAGATCAAAATCGGCGTTTTGAACCCCGTACCTTTCTCATGATTCCCCGCCTGCATCACCGGGCTTTGCTCGCGCCACACCGGCAAATTGCCCCACACCGGCCCGCCGCTGTTGACCTCGCGCCCGAAGATGCTGTCGCTGGTGCCCCATTGCATCACCAGATCCATTTCGCCCGCGTGCGACACGATCGCCTTGTAGCGCGTGGTGGTCGCCTGCAGCCAGTTGGCCAAATGGCCGCCGTAGCTGGCGCCGCCCGCCGCCAGCCTGGCGCCATCGACGAAGCTGTACTTGCGCACCGCCTCGTCGACCGCCTCGTTGACTTCGTCGCCCGGCCCCTTCAGCGGATCGCCCTGGATCGCGCGCGCGAATTCCTCGCCGTAGCCGGTCGAACCCTTGTAGTCGGTCAGCAGCACCACATAGCCCGGCTGTGCCAGCAGGTGGTAGTTCCAGCGCAGCACGAACTGGTCGCGCCACATATTGGCCGCGCCGCCGTGGATCACCGCGAACAGCGGATATTTTTTCGCCGGATCGAAGCCGGCCGGCTTGACGATCATGTTGTGGATCATGCGTCCGTCGCTGGCCTTGAACCAGAAATGCTCGGGCGCCTGCCAGTCGATGGCGGCCGCGCGCTCGGTGTTGAACGCGGTCAGACGCTTGGGCGCGCCGTTGCCGAAGGCGTACACCTCGGGCGGGTTGATGGCCGATTCCCACACGCCGACCACGGCCTTGCCGCCGGCGTTCAGCGAGCCGATCGAACCGGTCGGCAGCGACGGCTCGGCGCGCAGGTCGCCGCCCGAATAGTTAGTCGAATGCAGTTGCTCAAGGCCCGCGTGCTCGAAGCTGAACACCACGCGGTTGCTGCCGTCCGGCAGCACGAAGCGCGAGATCGAACGGTCCAGCGACGCCGTGAGTATCTTCGGCGCCGGATCGGCGATCGGCCAGGCGAAGCTGGCGATGCGGGTGACGTCGTAGACCTTGCCCGGCTCCTCGGCCTCGGTCAGGCTGAACAAGGTCTTGCCGTCCTTGCTGAACTTGAGCGCGCGGTAGCTGTGCTTGTCGCGCGTCAGCTGTTGCGCTTCGCCGCCGGCGGCGGGTATCGAGAAGATTTGCGTGTAGCCTGCCGCGCGCGCCGCCTCGTCGCGATTGGTCGACGCGGGGAAAACAACCTCCTTGCCGTCCTGCGACCAGATCGCGTCGAGCGACTGGCCCTCGTCGCCCTGGCCGCCGCCGAAGCCCGGCAGCGCGGCCAGCTTGGTGCCCGACAGCAGGTCGCGCGGCTTGGCACCAACCGCCGCCTCCATCACGAACAGGCGCACCTGCTTGTCGTCGAGCCACTTGTCGAAGAAGCGCGGCGGGAAGCTCTCGTAAGCCCGCACGTTGTATTTGCGGTCCTTGCGTTCCTTGGCGATTTTCTTGATGTCGTCCTCGCCGGTCGCGCCGGGGAAGATATCGCTGACGAACAACAGCTGCTTGCCGTCCGGGCTGAACTTCGGCTGGCGCGCGCCCAGGGTGAGGGTGGTCAGGCGCTGGGCCTCGCCGCCGGCCGCCACGTCGATGCGGTAGATCTGGCCGGTGTCGTCGCCGTCGCGCTTGGCCACGAAGACCAGTTGGCGGCTGTCCGGCGACCAGTTCAGCGCGCCTTCGCCGCCTTTGCTGAAGGTCAGGCGGCGCGCCGGCGTGTCGTCGGTCAGCGATTTGATCCACAGGTCCGACCATTGCTCCTTGCTGTCGTAAGCGGGATCGGTGACGGCGAACACGGCCCACTTGCCGTCCGGGCTGGCGGTCGGCGCGCCGACCCGCTTCATCAGCCACACGTCCTCGTGGGTGATCGCGCGTTTAGCGGGCGTGTCGGCAGCCAGGGCGTGGCCGGCGAGCGCGGCGGAAAGGAGCAGGGCAAGTAGAGAGAGGCGCGGTCGGGTCATGGCGTGGTCGTTAAAAAGACAAAACGACGATAGTCGCCAAAACTGCGGTTGCTGTCAATCAAGTTTCTGCGGGCCTTGCGTTTGGCTCGCGTTATCGTTCAATCCCATTTCTTCAGCAGGCGCGCCAGTTCGCCGGTTCTTTCCATCTGCTCGACGGCGCGCCGCACGCGCGCCACCACCGCCGGATCGACGTGGGTGCCCATCGCCATGTAGGTCTCGGTCTGGTACATCACCTGGGGCAGGATCTTGACCTTGGCGCCATAGCCGGAGCGCTGCACGAAACTCCTCAGTCCCGGCCCCCGGTGCAGGAAGAACCGGCCCCGGCGCGCAACGAGCTTTTGCAAATTGTTCAGGGGGTCGGCCGCGCTGGCGCTGAAGCGCAGGTTGCCGATGCGTTCCAGCGCCTCGGTGGTGCCGAAACCGCGATTGGTCAGGATCACGCCGTTCGCCCCCAGTTTGCGCACGTCGTCCCAGCTGTGGATGACGACGGGATCGTCGGCGCGCGCGAGCAAATGGAAGCGCAGCGGCAGCAGCGGCAGGTCGATATAGTTGTACTGCACTTCGCGCTCGGGCGTGCGCTGGATCGCGCACAGCGCGTCGTGCTGGTGGTTCACCACCTCGGCGTGGGCGCGCACCAGCGGCAGCCACTGCTGGTCGCCGACGAACACCAGGCCCGGATCAATGCGTTCGATGGTGCGCAGGATATCGATGCACACGCCGATGACGCGGCCGTCTCCGGCGTCGATGAACTTGGGATCGGTGCCGGCCTGCGCCGCCACCCGCAGGGTGGCGACCGGCCCGGCCGCCGCAGCGTCCACGGCCGGGGCGGCCGCGAGCAGCAGCCAGCAGGCCAGCAGTGGCATGTGCAGCCGCCTCAGCAGCATGTTTTCTTTCGATGAAGTCGTCGCATTTTTATTGCCATTCCGATATTTCTGAGGCGCTTAATTTTTAACTACCGGAAAGTATAGCAGTGCGGGCATGTTCCAAGATACGCGTCATTGCACAGGTCGCGGTGCAGCGCACGAGTACTCACCATGCCAAAGAAATTTTTCGAGTTCGACGGTGCCGTTCGACAGCACGCCTTCGGCCATCAGCCTCTCGGCCTGGTCGGGGATGGTGGCGAGCAACTGGCCGCGCGCGCTGACGATGCGATGCAGCGGCACGCCGGCGTCGGCGCTGCGTTTGATGTAACCGGGAATGGCGCGGACAAAACTGTTGTCGGCGCCGATCGCCAGCGCCACATCGCTGTAACGCACGACCCTTCCGCGCGGGATCGTCGGTACGAAATCGAGGAATTTTTGGTAGACCGATTCCGGCAGCGCGGGATAGCGGCCGGGGATCAGCTCGAGGACGTCGCCGCGCCGCAGTTGGCCGCCGCCGACGACCACGCCAAGGATGCCGCGCCGGCCGATCATGCCGGCCAGGTCGGCGGCCAGCGGCAGCAACTGCTTGCAGGGTTCGCAGTACATCGTCAGCCGGATCTCGACGCCGCAGGCGCTGGTGAGCGCGCTGCCGGGGTGGAAGTCCCAGGGGGAGTCGGTTGATATCACGAGGTTTTCGCGCAGCGCGCCGGGAGGCAGGGCCAGGGCATCGAGCTCCGACGTGGCGGTCACCAGGATTTGGCGAGGGCTGAGCCGGTGGGCGTTGATGTCGTCCTTGATGCCAAGCCCGGCGACCAGCGTCAGGCTATCGGCGACGGCCATGGGCTTGCCGTGGCGGGCTTTGACGAAGAGATGTTCTGCCTTGGCGGTCATGGGGCCAGTATAGCGTGGCGGGTCCCGTCGCGATTGCACGCATTGAATTACCCCAAGGAAAGGTGATATTTTTTGATAGACAATTAAATAATTTAACTTTAGCATGGCCTCACTGCCGCGCCGCGCGCGTCTTTCTCTCCAGCCATGCCGGGCCGATATGCTTTTCAATTCGTTCAGCTTCATTCTGCTGTTTCTGCCGATAACAGCGCTGGGCTACTTTACGTTGGCGCGGCGCAGCCAGGTGCTGGCCGCCGGTTGGCTGGCGGCGGCCTCGCTGTTTTTCTACGGCTGGTGGAGCGTCGAATACATCCCCTTGCTGCTGGCTTCCATTGGTTTCAATTACCTGGCGGGACGGCGCATCGGCCACAGCGACGGCCCGGCGAAGTTGCGCTGGCTGGCGCTGGCCGTCAGCGCCAATCTGCTGTTGCTATGCTACTTCAAGTACGCCGACTTTTTCATTTCCGGCGTCAACGCCATCGGCGGCACCGGCTGGCCGCTGTGGCATGTGGTGCTGCCGATCGGGATCTCGTTTTACACCTTCACCCAGATCGCTTTCCTTGTCGACACCTACCAGGGCAAGGTGAAGGAATACCGCTTCGTCCACTACCTGCTGTTCATCACCTATTTCCCGCACCTGATCGCCGGTCCGGTGTTGCACCACGCCGAGATGATGCCGCAGTTCGAACGCAAGGAGAGTTACCGGCTATCGGCCGCTAACGTCGCGGTCGGCCTGAGCATCTTCGCCATCGGCCTGGCCAAGAAGGTGCTGATCGCCGACAACCTGTCGCCGCACGCCAATTTCTTCTTCAACCAGTCCGACCCCCAGGGCATGCTGGTCGCGTGGGGCGGGGTGCTGGCCTACGCCTTCCAGCTGTACTTTGATTTTTCCGGCTACTCGGACATGGCGATCGGCATCTCGCGCATCTTCGGCATCCGTCTGCCGCTCAATTTCGATTCACCCTACAAGTCGGTCAACATCATCGAGTTCTGGCGGCGCTGGCACATGACGCTGTCGCGTTTCCTGCGCGACTACCTCTACATTCCGCTGGGCGGTGGCCGCAGGGGCACGGTGCGCCGCTACCTGAACCTGATGCTGACCATGCTGCTGGGCGGTTTGTGGCATGGCGCCGGCTGGAATTTCGCCGTGTGGGGCATGCTGCATGGCGCCTATCTGATGATCAACCACGCCTGGGCGGCGCTGGTGGCGGGCCTGCGTCTGCCCACCGGCGCGCTGCCGTGGCGGCTGGCGAGTGTGGCGCTGACCTTCGCCGCCGTTTGCGTTGCGTGGGTTTTTTTCCGGGCCACGGATATGTCGCGGGCGCTGACGATTATCGGCGCCATGTACGGAAACGACGGTATCGCGCTGCCGGAATCGCTGGCCGCCCATCTGCAAGTGCTGCAACCCTTGCTGGACAAGCTGGGCGTCACCTTTTACGTCGGCGGCGGCACACGCTTCGTGCAGACGTGGTTGTGGGTGCTGGTGGCGGCGGCGATTTGCTTCACGATGCCGAACACGCAGCAGATCATGCGGCGCTACGAGCCCGCGCTGGATTTTCACGCCGAGGCGGGCGGCGCGCGGACATTGCCGGCGGTGCCACTGGCATGGCTGCCGAACCGGCGCTGGGCGGTGGTGGTCAGCGTGCTGATGCTGGCCTGCTTGCTGTCGTTGGGGCGCCCGGCCGAGTTCTTGTATTTCCAATTCTAGGAAGCGCGCATGGCAGAGGACCGCAGCTACGCCGGATTTATCAAATGGATGGCCGCCTCGTTGCTGGCCGGCGTGCTGCTGACCGTGCTGTTTGTCGTGGTGGTCGATCCTTATCGGCTGTTCGGCGTGGTCGATATCGCAGGCTTCAACGCCGTCAAGCCACGCCCCGATCACTATCAGTCGGAGATCAAGCTGGCCGGCGCGCGGGCGCTGCGGCCGGCCATCGTTTTGATGGGCAATTCGCGCGTCGATGTCGGCATCGATCCGGACAGCAAACAACTCGGCGCGGCAAGCCGCCCGGCCTATAACCTGGCGATACCGGGAACCGGCGTTGGCACATCGCGCGAACAATTCGACGGCTTGCTGGCGGCCGGCGCGGCTCCCGCGACCATGCTGCTGGGCGTGGAGTTTTTTGATTTCCTGCGAGATCCGGACGGCATCGACGCGCCGGACAAGCCGCCGCCGACGGGCTTGACCAGCTATCGCTGGAAGGTCGACACGGTGTTTTCGCTGGACGCGCTGCTCGACGCCGTGAAGACGTTGAGAATACAGAACGATGCGAATGCCGGCACCATGACGGCGCGCGGCTTCAATCCGCTGTTCGACTATTTGCGTATCGCGCGCGAGGAGGGCTACCACGCCATTTTCCTTCAACGGGCGCGGGAGAGCGCGCGCAGCTTTTCGCTGGCGCCGCACGGCATTGTCCGAACGCGCAGCGACAGTTCCGCCGACTGGCGCGACCTGGGCGGATTGCTGGACGCCGCCGCGCGCGAGAAGACCGAGATCCATCTGATCATTTATCCGTATCACGCGCAATTGATGGCGATGCTGGAGCAGACCGGATTATGGCCCGTGTTCGAACAATGGAAGCTGCGGCTGTTGCGCGAAGTTGCCCGGCTCAACGCGGCCCATCCCGGAGCGCGGGTCGTGCTGTGGGACTTCAGCGGTTACGGTGCGCTGCAATGCGAGTCCATCCCGGCCAAGGGCGACCTCGCGCACGGCACCCGCTGGTATTGGGAGTCGGGACACTTCAAGGCGGCGCTCGGCGAGCGGATGCTGGAGACGGTGTTCGGCGCGGCGGCCACGCAGGCCGAGCCTGCGGAATTCGGCTTCCGGCTGAACGCGGCCAACTGGAACGGTAACCGCGACCGCATCGCGCGCGAACGCCTGGCCTGTCTGGCCGCCGAGCCGGCGATGTTCCGTGACGCCGCTGCCATGGTTGCGGATTTCCAGGCGCGATTGGCCGCCCAAAGCCACTAGTTTGTCCCGGTGCGCCAGTAGTCCTTCGCGTTGATCATTGACAATTCACTACGTAAAAAACGCTGGACCGAACGACGCAACCGTCGTTCAAACAGGCCCAGACCTGTGCTTCGGCGTCTTTACCGAAAAGAGCAAATGGGCAGGAAAGAGACAGCCATCAACTATCTATCAGGAGCATTCAATGCAACGATTCAATATGACGCGATCCGGCATTGCCGCCTTGCTGCTGGCGTGCGCAGCCAGCCAGGCCGTCGCCGTCGAAAACGGTCCCGCGCCGACCTTCAGCAGCGTCCAGGCCGAGGGGCCGTTCGCGGTGTCCACCCAGACAGTGCGCGGCAGCGGTTTCGGTGGCGGTACCGTGTATTCGCCCAATACCGCCGGGAAGTATGCGGTCGTCGCGGTCTGTCCTGGATTCACCGCCACGCAGTCGTCGATTGCCCTGATCAGTCGGCGCCTGGCGACCCACGGCTTCGTGGTGGTGACGATTAGCACCAACAGCGTGTACGATTATCCGGCCAGCCGCGCCAACCAACTGCTGGCGGCATTGCGCACTGTAACGGCGCTGACGACGGGTCCCGTGGCGGGCAAGATGGATATCAGCCGGCAGGGCGTGGCCGGATGGTCGATGGGCGGCGGCGGCGCGATGCTGGCGGCCGGCATGACCCCGGGCCTCAAGGCCGGCGTTGCCTTCGCGCCATGGTCGCTGACCAACAACGTGGGCAGCTCGTCGGTGCCGATGGCGTACCTGGCCGGCACCGCCGACACGGTCGCGCCGGCATCTTCGCATTCGACCGTGTTCTACAACGCCATGCCGGCAACAACGAACAAATTGATCGGCGTGATCCAGGGCGCCAACCATTATTTCCCGGGCACCGCCAGTCAACCGGCAAGCTACACGCAGGTGGCGTGGATGAAGCGCTTTCTTGATGGCGACACGCGCTATAGCCAGTTCCTGAATGGCGATTCGCGCTTCGCCACCTTCCGCTCCACCGGACCGTTTTGATTAAGTAAAATCAGGGGCTGCCGTATGGCCCCTTTAGCGCCCGCGAAGGGGCGCACAGGAGCACGAAATGAAAAAGTGGATGGTCGTTACGCTCGCCTCGGCTTCCGCGCTGGGAATATTTTTGGTGGCTTCCGCCTATACCGACCAGCCGGCCGATCGCGCTAGCCGCTCCGATACCCACGCGGTGTCGGCTGCGGCGCAAGGCCAGACCGGCGCGACGGGGCAGGTCCAGCCTGGTGCACCGAACGCCTGGGCCGATATCGCTTCATCTGCCAACACGGTTGCCATGGGCTCGCCCTTGAATACCATGTCGCCGCCTGTTTTTGCCGCCGACAGCCGTGGCAAGCTGCTTCTCAACGCCGATACCCATGCGAATGTCGAGAAACTATTACTCGAAGAAAATCCGGCGGCACTGCTGGCCAATCTGGACAAGGCGTCAAAGGCTTTGCCACCGCAGGCGGCGGCGGAGTTGAAGGTGCTGGCGGGGCAGTTTCAGCAATACGCGAAGGCGCTCACCCATACCATTCCGCCCGAGACCGCCCCGGAGACGGAGCCGGAGCGTTTGAAACTGCTCGACGATTTGCACGCCCTGCGGGTTTCCTATCTGGGGGCGGAGGCGGCGCAGGCCATGTTCGGCGAAGAGGAAGCGATGACGCGCAAGCTCATCGGGTTGATGGCCGCGCAGGACGATCCCAATCTGACGTCGGGGCAAAAGGCCGAGCGTGCGCAGGAAATGATGAACAGCTTGCGCCAGCCGAAGGCGCCGCCGGCAAGTTGATCGCAGCAGGCCGGCGATATCATCGCGCGCCGCAGCGCGCTTGATACTGTTTAGGTGAAACACCAAACCAGCGGCGGCTGGCGCGGAACAGCGTGCCCTGGTCGGTGAACCCAAGCATATAGGCGATTTCTCCCGCCGAATAACGCTGCAGCGCGAAGTATTGTTGCGCCAAATCGCGTCGCGTGTCGTCCAGTATCTTCTGGAACGTTGTCCCTTCTTCCTCCAGGCGGCGCCGCAATGTGCGATCGCCAAGACAGAGCAGGCGCGCGACTTCTTCGCGCCGTGGCTCCCTCCCGTGCAACTTCTGGGCGATCAAGTCTCCCACCTTGCGGCTGACGCGATGATTGTCCAGGCGCGCCAGGCGTTGGCGCGCAAACTGCGCATGGAACTTTTCCAGCGGGGGATTATGGGTGGGCAGCGGCACCGTCAGGTCGGGCTCGGACAACACCACGCGGTTCGCGGCGGCGTTGAAGCGGACCGGGCCTTGGAATGCCTCCTGGTATAGCCGCGGGTGCGCCGGTTCCGGGTAACTGAACTCGACGAACAGTGGGGCGATCGGCCGTCCGGATATCCAGCGCAGGAAAGACAGCAAAGTGAGGAAACTGTACTCGCTGCGCTGCCGGGGCACGGCCAGCTCGCCACCGAACAAGGTCAGTTCGATCGAATATCGGCCCACCTCCGGTCGCAACACCAGCGACGCCGCCTCGCTCACCACACGCACATATCGCACCAGGCACTCCAGGCTGGCCAGCAAATTGGAACACGACATCATTGCGTAGCCAACCACGTCGAAGTTGGGTACGGAGGCGTTACAGCGTTGTGCGATGCCGAGCATGGCGTTGGGAGAGTGCTGTACCACCAGATCCCACAAGCGGCTCACCTTTTCGGTTGGATAGCGCATATCCGGATTGCCCAACTGGGACATATCCAGTCCCGCATGGCTAAACAGCGATTGCACGTCGAGCCCTTCATCCTGCAACACTTTACAGATCCCCTTGACCCAGGCGGCCGACGTAGTCCGGTTGCTCATGTCTCGGTATCCAGTCAATGTGGGGCGTTGGCTCGTCGCGCTCGCCAAGATGCCATCCCCCCCACGGGAAAATGATGATTGGTATAAATGTTATCAAATATATCGTTGGATTAGGCAATCATTAGCGAGATTATTACTCTCAACCGCCATTGCAAACTGGAAATCTATAGCAGGGTTTACCCGGCGCTGACTCGGCGGAAAATTATCGTTATAGATGCACTTACGGTTGTAAAATAGTAAATACGTGCACATGGGAAATTTTAGTTACCGTTTGTATTTTCATCGACACCCTCACTTCGGAGCATTGGATGCATTTATCAACGCAGCAACTATTTAAGAAAATTCATACTTGGTTTTTGCTCAGCACTACAGGAACCCACCAACGCATCCGAAACCACCGGACCGGAGTTCTCTTCTCGCTGGCTATCTTGCCACTGCTTGGAATGACTCCGGCTCAAGCCGGAACATTCATCGACGTATTTGCCAAGAACGCTCAAGGTTCAGGCTATGCCACACGTGCGGCGGCCTCTACCACTGATGCATTCGGCAACACCTATGTGACCGGAAATTTCAGCAAGCTCGGCGGTAACATGGTCATGGGAGGGGTTACGTTATCGGCCATCGGCCCACAAGATGCGTTTGTCGCTAAGCTTGACCCTACAGGTGCGGTGCTGTGGGCACGCAATTATGGCGGCACTGCAGCGTCGACCCTCGGCAAAACGATAGGATTGGATTCGTCAGGAAACGTCGTCGTCGGCGGCGACTTCTCGGGCGGAAACGTCACCACGCCATATATGTTGAAGATCGGCAATTCGGACGCCTTCCTGATGAAGATGGACGCCAACGGCAACATGATTTGGGCCAGAAACTATGGCGGCAGCCTGGCGAATGCCTCGATCCTTCAGTTGGCTCAAGACAGCGCCGGCAATACGGTGGCCGTGGGGCAGTTCAACCGAGCCAATCTCACCAATCCTTCATTGGCGATGCTCAACAGTGCGCCAGCGGCATATAACTCGTTTGCGATAAAGGTTGATGTCTCAGGCTATACGCTATGGGCACAGCGATTTGGCGGCGCCACTACAGCCGCCGTTGCGAATGGTGTCGCCATCGACTCGGCGCAGAATATCGTCATCGTCGGCGGTTACTGGGGTGGCGTGATGACCACGCCCGCACTGCCTTCCCCTGCCGGGACCAACTGCTACGTGATCAAACTCACTAGCGTTGGCGGCCTGGTTTGGGCAAAAAATTTCGGCAGTTACAGCGGCGGGATGCAATGCGTATCGGTAGCCACGGATGCCGCCGGCAATATCGGCGTGGGAGGAAACTATGGCGGTAGCCCGACCAATCCTGTACTGCCGCCGTTCGGGTCCAACGAGAGTAATACGTTTGGCTTAAAACTCAATAGCGCCGGTACGCTGCTGTTTGCCAGCGGGTTTGGTGGCGCTGCGAGTTTGGGTCAAAACACGGGCGTTGCGCTCGACGCCAACGGCAATATGCTGCTGAGCGGATGGAGCCAGGGTCCGATGACGTCACCGGCCTTATCGCCTGTATCGGCATCGTTTGTCTACTCGGTCCTGTTGGGACCTACGGGCGCGATTCGATGGACCTGGAGCCTGGGAAGCGGAGATGCTTCATATGGCGTCTCCGCAAATTCGGCAAATACGTTTGCTGCCGATGGTTCCCACAATATGACCTACGCCGGCTTTTTGTATAACTACAACTACTCTGTTTCAAATCCGGTTATCGCCAGGGTCGCCATTCCTTTGTGATGGCGCATCGGGAGAGACTTTTACTTTCCCGCTGAAGGGGCGGTACGTATTGATTTCAAACTCAATGCGACTGCCCCTTGCAACCGGACGACGCTGATGCAAAGCAGGATGCGGGCCCTATGAGGCCCGCATCGGGACGCAAAAAAAGCTTACGCGCCGAAGCGGGTAAGCTTGATCTGTACTGCGAATTCGGTGGTAGGCCGTGCGGGATTCGAACCTGCGACCAACGGATTAAAAGTCCGCTGCTCTACCAGCTGAGCTAACGACCCCCGAAAGAGGCCGTATTATATACAGCCCTCCGCGAAGTGCAAAGGGTTTTCTGAAATCATTTTATTGTTTCTTTCATCCCCAGCGCGGCCGTGACCTTGAGCACTTCGTCGGCGGTGGTCGCGCCCTCCTGGATTTTCATCGCGCCGGCGATGCGCAACGGCTTCATGCCGTCGGCCACGCTTTGGCGCCGCAGCGCGTGGATGTCGGTTTCTTCGCGCACCTGCTCGCTGAACGCCTGGGTGACCGTCAGCAGTTCGTAGAGGCCGGTACGGCCCCGGTAGCCGGTCTGGCGGCATTCCGGGCAGCCGACCGGGCGGTAGACCGTGGCGGGCTTCGGCAACGCCCAGTCGCCGACGATGCTGTGCCAGATTTCGTCGCCCAGCTCGCCGTCGGCGGCCTTGCAGTCGGCGCACAGGGTGCGCACCAGGCGCTGCGCCATGATGCCGATCACCGTCGCCTCCAGCAGGTAGTAGGGCACGCCCAGTTCCAGCAGCCGCATCACGGCCGACGGGGCGTCGTTGGTGTGCAGGGTCGACAGCACCAGGTGGCCGGTCAGCGCGGCCTGGATCGCCATCTCGGCCGTGGCCAGGTCGCGGATCTCGCCGACCATGATGATGTCCGGGTCTTGCCGCATCAGCGCGCGCACGCCGTCGGCGAACGACAGGTCGATGCCCGGCTGCACCTGCATCTGGTTGAACGCCGCCTCGACCATCTCGATCGGGTCTTCCACCGTGCAGACGTTGACCTCCGACGTCGCCAGCGCTTTCAAGGTCGTGTACAAGGTGGTGGTCTTGCCCGAGCCGGTCGGCCCCGTCACCAGGATGATGCCGTGCGGGCGCTTGGTCAGCGCGTCCCAGCGCTCGGCGTCGTCGAGCGGGAAGCCCAGCTCCGGCAGGGTCTTGACCACCACGTCCGGATCGAAGATGCGCATGACCAGTTTTTCGCCGAAGGCCGTCGGCAGGGTCGACAGGCGCAGCTCGACCTCCTGGCCGCCGGCGGTGCGGGTCTTGATGCGGCCGTCCTGCGGGCGGCGCTTTTCGATCACGTCCATGCGCCCGAGCAGCTTGATGCGCGCGGTCATGGCGATCATCACCACCGCCGGCACCTGGTACACCTGGTGCAGCACGCCGTCGATGCGGAAGCGGATCGCCGCCATCTCGCGCTTCGGTTCCAGGTGGATGTCCGAGGCGCGCTGTTCGAACGCGTACTGCCATAGCCAGTCGACGATGTTGATGACGTGCTGGTCGTTGGCGTCGACCTGCTTGTTGATCTTGCCCAGCTCGACCAGTTGCTCGAAGTTGTTGCGCAGCGAGAGGTCGTTGCCGTTGGATTTGTTGGCCTTCTTGATCGACTTGGCCAGGCTGAAGAATTGGGTGGTGTACTGGGCGATGTCGAGCGGGTTGGCGATCACGCGGCGGATCGCGCGGCGCGAGACCTTGGAGATTTCTGCTTCCCATTCGATCGAGCAGGGATCGGCGGTGGCCACCACCAGGGTGTCGTGCGTGAGCTCGACGGGCAGGATGTTGAAGCGCGCGGCGTAGCTGGCCGACATGACGTCGGCCACTTTGGTGAAGTCGATCTTGAGCGGGTCGATGCGGATGAACTGCAGGCCGGTGCGCTGAGCCAGCCATTCGCACAGCGCGTCGAGGGTGAGCATTTTGTGTGGCGGCTGCGCCGACAGCAGCTTGGCGTGGGCCACCGCGCACAGCGGGTGCATCGGGCCGACCGTGTTTTTGAGGATGGCCTGGCTTTGCGCGTACAGTTCCTTGACCTCGGTCTTGCGGATCATGCCGTCGGTTAGCAGCCAGGAGTAGATCTGCTGCAGATCGAGCGGGGCCGGTTTTGTGGCGGGCTGGGCGGAAGGCATCGTTGCGGTCACTTTCTAAAGTTGGGCGGAACGGTCCTGCAACTGCGGCTGCTTAATTCGATTCCTTCTAAAACACGTAGGGCAGATTAGGCGGAACGCCGTAATCGGCCATGTGTGAGCCGCAGGCCGCGCATGCATGGCCGATTACGCTGCGCTAATCCGCCCTACGTGTTTCAGACAACTCTCATCCTTCGGCCAGGCTTTGCGCCAATCCTTTGACCCACGTTTTGGCCGGGAGTTTGGTCTCGGCGACGATTTGCGTGGCGCGCTCGGCCAGCGCGTCCACGTCGATCGCGCGCTTGCGCTTGAACGCGATGGCGACGACGTTGCCATCATGGACTTCCGGCAGGCACACCACCTGTTCGAACGCGAACTTGATGGCCTTGATGTTGCGCGCGTAGCTCGGGTGGTCGCCGAACAGGTTGACCGTCATGATGCCGTCGTCTTTCAAACAGGCGTTGCAGGACTGGTAGAACTCGGCGCTGTCGAGCACCGGACCGCGCGCGGTGGCGTCGTACAAGTCGACCTGCAACACGTCGAGCGCGCCGGCGTTGGCTTCGTCGTTGACGTAGTCGAGCGCGTCCATCTCCACCACGCGCAGCCGGGCGTCGTTCGGCGGCAGCTTGAACATCGAGGCGCAGATGGCGATCACCGACGGGTTCAGCTCCACCGCCGTGACCGACGCCGACGGGAAGGTCGCGTAACAAAACTTGGTCAGGGTGGCCGTGCCCAGGCCCAGCTGGGCGATGGCCGCCGGTTCCTTCAGCCACAGCATCCACGCCATCATTTGCTGCGCGTATTCGAGCTCCGGCCA
This sequence comes from Oxalobacteraceae bacterium OTU3CAMAD1, assembly GCA_024123915.1. Lineage (NCBI taxonomy): Bacteria > Pseudomonadati > Pseudomonadota > Betaproteobacteria > Burkholderiales > Oxalobacteraceae > Oxalobacteraceae bacterium OTU3CAMAD1. The sequence goes on from CP099650.1 coordinate 1,922,193, forward strand.
GTTGGGCTTGCGCATGCGCATGGCGCCCTGCACCCATTCCGTGCCGAAGTGCAGATAGCGCACGCCATCCTGCTCCGACAAGGTCACCGGCGCGTATTTGGCCTTGCGCGCCGGACGGGAGGATTCTTCTTTTTCGATGGATTTACGTTTGATCAGCATGGAATGGCGTCGGGGAGGGGAGCGGGAGGTCTGTGTGCATTATCCCGCGTTGGCTTACTTCAAGGCAAGCCAAAAACGGCAATGCCGGTCGATGGACCGGCATTGTGGGCATTAAAGCGGCTGGTGGATCACTGCTGCATCGGCTCGACCACCACGCGCAGGCGCACGCGCTCGCCCGGGTCGTACGACATCACGCTGGTGTAGTTGCGGCCGCGATAGTCGTAGGTGACCTCGTAGCCGGAGGTGCGCGATTCCCAATGGTCGACGGTGCGGCACTGCTTGACTTGCTGTTCCTGCACGCCGCCGCTGTTGGGCAGGTTCTGGTTGTCGACGCGGTCGCCGACGACGGCGCCGGCGATGGCGCCGGCGGCGGTGGCCACCGAGCGGCCGCTGCCGCCGCCGACCTGGTTACCGGCCAGACCGCCGATCAGGCCGCCGAGAATGGCGCCGCCCACGCCGCGCTGCGGCGCCGGCTGCTGGACCTGGACGTATTCGGTGCGGCATTCCTGGCGCGGGCGGTTGATTTGTTCCACTTGCGGGGTGACGCGCACCACCTTGCCGAAATCTTCAAAGTCGGCAGCCTGGGCGAAAGGCAGGGCGCTAACGCAAAGTACGGATGCGATCAATTTGGCTTGCAAGTTCATTTGGTACCTCGTTGTCTGTCAGGGGTGTCTTATCAGGGATTCTGATATTGCATGCGTACTATGGTATTCCCGTTGGCGGGCCGGGACCAGTGGCTAATCGGTATCTGTGGCAACAAATTGTAACAGCGGCCAAGGCATCCTTCCGGCGGCAGCGTCGCTATTCCGCGCCGAAATTGTGCGGATTTGGGGCCAAAACAGGCTGAAATTGTTCTATTTCTGACAAATATTGCGTGGGCAATCACATTCGTGTTGATCTGGAAGGAACAACACGTTACCCTAATATGCGTATGGGATTCGAGAAAGATGTTGAATCAACCACGGCACGCTTAGACCAGCGGACCGTGTAAAGTGGACAGGTGCTCAAATTATTTACTCATTAATCAACAAGTTAGGCACTCACGACAGCAAAGTGGACACACCGTACATACCAGGTCAAATGGAGGAAAACGAGACGCTGCTGATGACCGTGCCGCCCAACCTCGTGCAGTCGATCCGCGCCTTCCGCGTCGTCGAGTTGCAGGAGGAAGCCGCCCGTCTGGGCCACCACTTCCTGTACGCGCACTGCAACGCCGGCGCGACCAAGCAGCAAGTTCTGGGCATCATCGCGGAATCGTTTCTGTTTCCTAAAGGTATAGGCAAGAATTTTGACGGGCTGCGCGAGACGCTGACCGACACCATGGCCAAGGCCGGCACGCAGGAAGGTTTCCTGGTGGTGCTGGAGCAATTGCCCAATACCCAGAAATTTGACAAGGAAGCGCGGGAAACCCTATTGGACGTCTTCCGCGACGCTGCCGATTATTGGGCCGAAAAGAAAGTTCCGTTCCGGGTGTTTTACTCCTTCGAGTAAGCCGGGATCCCCCTCCGCATCCCGCTTCGAACCAGGGGCGGATGTCTGCTGCGCCGCAGCAATTCTCGGCATTTTCTGGTCCGGTCCGTGTGGACAAGGTACAATGTCGGCCTATGAAAAACATCGTCATCCTTATTTCGGGTCGCGGCAGCAACATGGAAGCGATAGTCCGCGCGGCGCAAGCCGAGCGCTGGCCCGCCCGTATTGCCGCCGTCATCAGCAACCGCGCCGACGCCTCCGGGCTGGCGTTCGCTGCTGAACACGGAATCGAGACGGCTGTTGTTGCCAACAAAGACTATGCCAGCCGCGCCGAGTTCGACGCCGCTTTGCAGACCGTGATCGACGGCTTTTCGCCCGATCTGGTGGTGCTGGCCGGTTTCATGCGGATTTTGACGGAGCCTTTTGTCGCGCATTACGCCGGCCGCATGCTCAACATCCATCCATCGCTGCTGCCGTTGTTCCCCGGCCTGGCGACGCATGCGCAGGCGCTGGCCGCCGGCGTGGCCGAGCATGGCGCGACGGTGCATTTCGTGACGGCCGAACTCGACCACGGGCCGATGGTGGCGCAAGCCGCCGTGCCGGTGCTGCCCGGCGACACGGTGGAAACCCTGTCGGCGCGCGTGCTGGAACAAGAGCACGTGATTTATCCGCGCGCGGTGCGCTGGTTTGTCGAGGACAGGTTGACGATAGAGCAGGGCCAGGTCCATGTGGACGAGCATGTGACCACCACAAAATAATTTAACCAAGGAATTCCATGAGATTGCCACCAGCGATACTCGCCAACGCCGAAGAAGTGTTGCGCGAGATTTTGCGCTTTGCCGCGCCCGCCGACACGACGTTGTCGCGCTATTTTAAAGACCACCCGCGCCTGGGCGGCCGCGAACGCGGCGGCATCGCCGAGTGCATCTACAACGTGCTGCGCAACAAATCGTTTTATACCGATTTCTCCGAAGCCGGCGGTGGCGCCACGATGCGCCGCCTGACCCTGCTGGGCATGGCCGACGCCGTCGGCCTCGATTCGATGGGCGGGCTGACCGAAGACGAGATCGCGTGGGTCGAGCGCATCCTGCTGATCGACCGCAAGGTGATGCACAAGTCGAGCCGCTCGAACATGCCTAAGTGGTTGTTCGACAAGCTGGTCGAGCAGATGGGCGAAGAGGAAACGCTGGCGCTGGCCGACGGCATGAACCAGCCAGCGCCGCTGGACCTGCGCGTCAACGCCATGAAGGGCACGCGCGAGGAAGTCGCCGCCGGCCTGGCCGAAGCGCCGATCCGCAGCACGCCGACGCCGTATTCGCCGCTGGGCCTGCGCGTGCTGCAAAAGCCCGCGCTGCAAAACCTGCCGCTGTTTAAGAGCGGCCATATCGAGGTGCAGGACGAGGGTAGCCAGATCCTGTCGGCCATCGTCGGCGCCAAGCGCGGCGAGATGGTGGTGGACTTCTGCGCCGGCGCCGGCGGCAAGACCCTGGCGCTGGGCGCGACGATGCGCAACACCGGCCGCCTGTACGCGTTCGACGTGTCCGAAAAGCGCTTGGCCAAGCTGAAGCCGCGCTTGGCGCGCAGCGGCCTGTCGAACGTGCATCCGGTGCAGATCGCGCACGAGCGCGACGCCAAGATTAAGCGTCTGGCCGGCAAGATCGACCGCGTGCTGGTCGACGCGCCATGCTCGGGCCTGGGCACCCTGCGCCGCAATCCGGACGTCAAATGGCGCCAGCAGCCGAGCGCGATCGGCGAACTGCAGGTCAAGCAGGCGGCGATTTTGGACGGCGCGGCGCGCCTGCTCAAGGGCGGCGGCCGCCTGGTGTACGCCACCTGCAGCTTCCTGGAAGACGAGAACGACTTCATCGCCAAGCAATTCCTGGAAACCCATCCAGACTTTGAACTGGTGCCGATGAGCAAAGTGCTGGCCGAGCAAAAGATCGACCTGGAAATGGGCGACTACCTCAAGCTGCTGCCGCACAAGCACCAGACCGACGGCTTCTTCGCCGCCGTGTTCGAACGCAAGCCGATGCCGAAGAAAGTGGTGCCGGTGAAGGAAGAAGAGGAAGCGGCCGACGAAGAGTAATCTTCGTTTGCAGTAATAAGTGAAAGACCGGGAGATCGACCTTGCCCGGTCTTTTTTAACATCCAGACGACCGGGCCGCGCGTTTACGCTACGCTACGGCCTCCAGCCACACTCAGCACATATATGCCCAAACAACAGCCGCTTTTCAATCTGATCGAAGACCTTTCCGGTGACCTGCGCGACCCGGCCCTGCTATGGCAGATCGCCGCGATCGTCGTGTCGGTGGCGTTGGGATGGACCTTGGCGCGGCTGTTGCGCAAGTACACGGGACGCGATGAAAATCGCAACGACATCATGCGCTTTGGCGTGGAGAGCGTCGGGCGCGTGGTGCCGCCGATGCTGGTCGTCGGCCTGCTGACCTTGTCGCGCATCGCGCTGCTCGAGTTTTACAAGCACCCCAACAACTTGCTGAAGGTGGCGATACCGATCTTCGGGTCGCTGGCGGTGATCCGCTTCACCGTCTACCTGCTGCGCCGCGTGTTCGCGCGCCGGGGCGAGATCAGCCCGACCATGCTGGCGTTCGAGAAGATCTTCCAGTTGCTGGTGTGGCTGGCGTTTGTGGTCTACATCACCGGCCTGTGGGATGACGTGTTCCTCTACATGGACAACACCATCCTGCCGATGGGTAAATACAAGGTGTCGATCGCCGACGTGCTGCAAGCGATCGTGTCGGTGATCGTGATGTTGATGCTGGCGCTGTGGGCCGGCACCGCGCTCGAGGAATGGTTGATGCGCCTGCAGGGTATGCACACCAGCCTGCGTGTTGTGTTGTCGCGCACGGTGCGCGCCGTGCTGATCCTGGCGGCCGTGCTGGTGAGCCTGTCGCTGGTTGGTATCGACCTGACCGTGCTGTCGGTGTTCGGCGGCGCGCTGGGCGTCGGCCTCGGTCTGGGCTTGCAGAAGATCGCCAGCAACTACGTGTCCGGTTTCATCATCCTGCTCGACCGCAGCCTGACCATCGGCGACATGATCACGGTCGACCGCTACAGCGGCAAGGTTACCCAGATCAACACCCGCTACACGGTGCTGCAGGCGCTGGACGGCATGGAATCGATCATCCCGAACGAAATGCTGGTGTCGGGCGCGGTGCAGAATTCGTCGCTGTCCAGCAGCCTGGTCAATATTTCCACCAAGGTATCGGTGGCCTACGATACCGATGTCGACATGGTGCTCAAGCTGCTGGAGGACGCCGCGCTGAGCGTCGAGCGGGTCAACAAGGAGCGCCTGCCGTCGGCCACCTTGCTCAATTTCGGCGCAGATGGTCTCGAATTGCAAGTCGGTTTCTGGATCGACGACCCGGAAAACGGTCGTGGCGGCGTTACATCCGACGTCAACCGTGCGATCTGGCGCGCATTAAAGGAACACGACATTGCCGTGCCGTTCCCGCAGAGGGAAATGCGTATCCTGGGGGCGTTGCCGCCGGTATTGGGCGGCCAGGAAAGCACGACCGTGCCAAAGGAAAACCCTGTGACCGCTGGAAATCCTTCCTCAAATCAGCTTTGATTCAGCGTACAATTGCAGGTTGTTAGCACGACTAATGGACTTCCTGCGCCTGTCGAAAACGCAATATTTGCGGAGCCACCGCGATGCGTGACACGCCCACTTTGGAGTATTAATGAGCTTTAGTTTAAATGCGGTCTTGGATTTTCTGTCTAACGGGGTCACCCGATTTAGCGCCTGGGAAGTGTTTTTCTACACCCTGGCCGTTACGCACATCACCATTGCCAGCGTTACCATCTATCTGCACCGTCACCAGGCGCACCGCGCGCTCGAGCTGCACGCGATCCCAAGCCACTTCTTCCGTTTCTGGCTGTGGCTGACGACCGGCCAGGTCACCAAGGAATGGGCGGCGATCCACCGCAAGCACCATGCCAAATGCGACACCGAGGAAGATCCGCACAGCCCGGTCACTCGTGGCATCAAGAAAGTGTTCTGGGAAGGCGCCGAACTGTATCGCGCCGAATCGAAGAACATGGAAACCATGGAAAAGTATGGCCATGGCACGCCGACCGACTGGATGGAGCGCAATGTGTACACCCGCTACAGCTGGGCGGGTGTGGTGGCGCTGCTGTTCATTAACTTCGCGCTGTTCGGCGTCATCGGTATTTCCGTGTGGGCCGTGCAGATGATGTGGATACCGGTGACGGCAGCCGGCATCATCAACGGCATCGGCCACTACTGGGGCTACCGCAATTACGACTGCTCCGACGCGGCCACCAACATCATCCCGTTCGGCATCCTGATCGGCGGCGAGGAATTGCACAACAATCACCACACGTTCGCGACGTCGGCCAAGCTGTCGTCGAAGTGGTACGAGTTCGACATCGGCTGGGCGTACATCCGCGCGCTGGAAATCATGGGCCTGGCCAAGGTCAAGAAACTCGCGCCGGAGCCGAAGTTTGCCAAAGGCAAGGTGGAAGCCGACTTCGACACCCTGCAATCGGTCATCGCCAACCGTTACGACGTGATGGCCAAGTACGCCAAATCGATCAAGGCCGCCTGGCACGAAGAGGTCGAGCACCTGAAAACCAAGGCCGAGCTGGAGTCGCGCTTCCTGAAGTCGTCGCGCAAGTTGTTGCAGCGCGAGCCGGGCAAGCTGGAAGCGCCGCAGCAGCAGCAACTGGTTGAATTGTTCCAGCACAGCAAGGCGCTGGAAACCATGCACAACATGCGCGTGGAACTGGGCGTGATCTGGGAACGGTCGCACTTCACGCGCGACCAGCTGCTGCACAAGCTGCAAGACTGGTGCAACCGCGCCGAAGCGTCGGGCATCAAGTCGCTGCAAGAATTCTCGTTCCGCCTGCGCAGCTACGCTTGATTTGACCGCTGTCGCACAATGAACCCCGGCCGTGCCCTGGGTTTTTTTACGCCTGTCGATTGAGCGTTTGCCTAACCCGCAAGGCCGGGCGGGGTCGGACCCAGCCGGGTCCGACCCCTGCATGCCGCCGTACGGGTTGAAGTCAACGTCTAAGGGACGTAAAAAAACCGCCGGGCTTGCGCTGGGCGGTTTTTTCGGAAGCGAAGATCGATTACTTGATCTTGGTTTCTTTGAACATGACGTGCTTGCGTGCTTTAGGATCGAACTTCATGATCTCCATTTTAGCAGGCGTGGTGCGCTTGTTCTTGGTGGTGGTGTAGAAGAAACCCGTGCCTGCGGTCGATTCCAGTTTGATTTTGTCGCGGCCAGTTTTTGCCATGGTAGCTCCTAATTAGACTTTTTCGCCACGGGCGCGCATGTCGGTCAGGACGGCATCGATGCCGACCTTGTCGATGACGCGCAGACCAGCGTTGGACAGACGCAGGGAAACCCAGCGGTTTTCAGATTCAACAAAAATACGACGGTTCTGCAGGTTAGGCAGGAAACGACGTTTGGTTTTGTTGTTTGCGTGGGAAACATTGTTGCCGACCATCGGCTTCTTCCCAGTAACTTGGCAAACACGTGCCATAACGCACTCCTTAAAAGACATTCCACAATTGGAAAAACGAGAGTATATCCAAAAAACTCAGCTTTTTCAATGACTTGTGAAAAACAATTGTGTCTTGATAATATCAAAAAATTTAACAATTGTGACTTCCTGAGGTATTTTGCAACTTCTCCTATGAAAAACCCTTCGCGCCAAGCCGAAATTTACATCTGTCCATGCTCGGCAAACGAATGCACCTGATGGCCGGCCACCACAAAATGGTCGAGGATGCGGATATCGACCAGGGCCAGCGCCTGCATTAATGCCCGCGTCAGCAGCAAATCGGATTCGCTGGGATCGGGCGTGCCGGACGGATGGTTGTGCGCGAGCATGACGCTGGCGGCATTGCGCGCCAACGCCTCCTTGACCACCTCGCGCGGGTAGACGCTGGTGTGGGTCAATGTGCCGCGAAACAATTCCTTGCTGTCGATCAGACGATTTTTAACATCCAGGAACAGCACATGAAACGATTCAAAGGATTTACCGCTGAACAGGAGCAGCAGATATTCCTTCACCGCGCGCGGCGAACCCAACATGGCTCCTGATCGCACTTCCTCCAGCATCGCGCGCCGCGCCAGTTCCATCACCGCCTGCAGTTGGGCGAACTTTGCCGGTCCGAGGCCGTGGATCGCAGAGAACTCTTTCAGGCTGGCGCTGAAGAGTCGTTGCAGTGATCCAAAATGGTGCACCATGTGCTGGGCGAGTTGTACCGCGTCCCGTCCCGGGACACCGATGCGCAGGAACACCGCCAGTAATTCCGCATCCGACAGCGCGCTCGCGCCTTCGCGGATCAGTCGTTCGCGCGGACGGCGTTCTGCCGGCCAGTCATTGATCGTCATGGATATCCTCCGAGCAGAAGTACCCATTGTGGTCAAAACGCAAATTGAAATACTGATGGGAGTCTGATGAAGGACGATTTAAGCGCCGGTCACTTGATTCTTTCCCATTGCTTGTAGACGTCCGAGTCGTTGCGTTTGCCAATTACCAGCACTTCGATCGTGTCGTTGGTCACTGCGTACACAATGCGGTACTCCCCGGAATCGACCCTTCGCTCGCGATTTTTCCCGCCTTTGAGGAGCGAGCTATCATGGGGCTCGGGATTGCGCAAAAGTCCAAGCACCGCACGGCCAATCTGCTTGTAGAGTTTGGGGTCAAGCCCGGACCAAAACTTCTCGGCGCTATGAGTTAGAGCCAGCTTCCTCATTTTTGCTGTCCCCTAGAGCGCCAAGAATAGCTTTTACCCGTTCGGACCCGACGAACCCTTCCTCGCGAGCCAAGTCAGCTTTTGCCAACCATAGTTGATCTTCCAGTTCTTGAATGCGGGACACCATGGCGTCGAAATCGCGCCGTGAGAGGATGTAAGCGGCAACCCGACCTTGCTTGGTAATGCCAACAGGCTTGCGTGACGCCTCATTCAGCACTTCCCCGAACTGGGTCTCCGCATCCTTGGCGTTGTATATCTTGAGGGTCGCTGCGGTAGTCATATCCATTCCTAAAAATCATGCGCTACGGGCCAAATCAATATACACCCATGCGCCGCGCAGTCAATTGATCCCAAATCATCACAGGCGGCGGGCGCGAGGGGCAAGGTGGCTTACAATATAGCCTTTGCTAGCTCACCGAACCCCAGTCATGTCTAACGCGCAACCTGTCGTCACCAAATCGGCTTATCTCACCCTGCATTATCGTCTCGCCTCCCTGGACGGTACTGATATCGTCACTACCTTCAGTGGAAATCCCGCGACCCTGATGCTGGGCCAGGGCCAGCTGGCGCCGGTGCTCGAGGAGTTGCTGATCGGCCTGCCCGAAGGCACGCACAAGACGTTCGAGCTGGAACCCGGTGTCGGCTTCGGCCCGCGCAACCCGGAACTGGTGCGCGAAGTGACGCGCGCGACCCTGGACGAGAATTCCGTACCCGGCGCCGACTACAAAGTGGGCGACCTGGTCGATTTCGCCGCGCCGGGCGGCGGCCGCTTCGCCGGCATCCTGCGCGAGCTGGGCGACGACACCTGCTTATTCGACTTCAATCATCCGCTGGCCGGCCAGCCGCTGAAGTTCGAAGTCAACCTAATTTCCGTTCTGTGAGGCACTGATGAGCGATAAAGAACTCCTGTTGGCCCAGCCGCGCGGCTTTTGCGCCGGCGTCGACCGCGCGATCGAGATCGTCGAGCGCGCGCTGCTGCAGTTCGGCGCGCCGATCTATGTGCGCCACGAAATCGTCCACAACGCCTATGTGGTGGAAGACTTGCGCAACAAGGGCGCGATCTTCATCGAGGACCTGGACGATGTGCCTGCCGGTAATACCCTGGTGTTTTCGGCCCATGGGGTGTCCAAGGCGGTGCGCGCCGAGGCGGAATCGCGCGGCCTGAGCATCTTCGACGCGACCTGTCCGCTGGTGACCAAGGTGCACGTGGAAGTGGCCAAGATGCGCAAGCAAGGCTGCGAAATCATCATGATCGGCCACGACGGCCACCCCGAGGTCGAGGGTACGATGGGCCAGACCGAAGAGGGCATGTATCTGGTGGAAACCGTGGCCGACGTCGAGCGTCTGGAGGTGAAGAAGCCGGAGCATCTGGCCTATGTCTCCCAGACAACGTTGTCGGTTGACGACACCGCCGAGATCATCGAGGCGCTCAAACGCAAGTTCCCGGCCATTATCGAGCCGAAAAAAGGCGACATTTGCTACGCCACCACCAACCGCCAGGAGGCCGTGAAGTTCATGGCGCCGCAGGTGGAACTGGTGATCGTTGTCGGCAGCCCGAACAGCTCCAATTCCAACCGCCTGCGCGAAGTGGCCGAGAAGATGGGCACGCCCGCCTACATGGTCGACAACGCCACGCAGATCAACCCGGCCTGGCTGGAGGGCAAGCTGCGGGTGGGCGTGACCGCCGGCGCTTCGGCGCCCGAGGTGCTGGTGCAGGCCGTCATCGACCGTCTGAAAGAGTGCGGCGTGCGCAGCGTTCGCCCGCTCGACGGCGTGCAGGAAGCGGTGACCTTTCCGCTGCCGAAGGGCCTGGACGGCCAGAAAGCGGCTCCGGTCGGCGGCCCGGTCTGAGCAAGCGGCGAGGCGTGCAAAACTTAATTCAGCACTTTTGACGTTATTCCGCAGTTAGTTTTTCGGGAATCTCGCTATCATTGCCTCGCTCGCAAAAACTTGTCGATTAGGCCCTTAAGCGGGCCAGCGACACCCAGCCAGTTCGCAGGGTTTCATGTCGTTCAGGCATGAAACTTGCATGATTATCGTGTAGTCAACCGCGGCACTACGGGGACATCTAGCCCCCGGGTGCCGTTTTTGTTACTTGGACCGTCTGTGCAACACCAATTTAAAGGCTCTTAATGGATACTTTTATCCAACAAATCATAAATGGACTGGTGCTGGGCAGCATGTACGCCCTGGTCGCGCTGGGGTACACCATGGTGTACGGCGTGCTCAACCTCATTAACTTCGCCCACGGCGACGTACTGATGGTCGGCGCCATGACCGGCCTGACCATCCTGAAATACCTCAACGAGTACGCGCCGGACCTGCCCGGCTACGTCAAGCTGGCCATCGCCATCGGCGGCGCCATTCCGGTTTGTATCATCGTCAACATCCTGATCGAACGCGTCGCCTACCGCCGCCTGCGCAACGCGCCGCGCCTGGCGCCCCTGATCACGGCGATCGGCGTGTCCATCCTGCTGCAAACCTTCGCCATGATGATCTGGACCCGCAACCCGCTGCCGTTCCCGCAGTTGCTGTCGTCCGAGCCGGTGGTGGTCGGTGGCGCGCTCATCTCGCAGACGCAGATCCTGCTGCTGGTGCTGGCCGCCGTGTCGATGACCGGGCTGGTGCTGCTGGTGGAAAAAACCAAGATGGGCCGCGCCATGCGCGCCACGGCGGAAAATCCCCGGGTCGCCGGCCTGATGGGCGTCGACTCGAACAAGGTCATCGTCGCCACCTTCGCGCTCGGCGCGGCGCTGGCCGCCGTGGCCGGCGTGATGTGGGGCGCCAACTACGCCTCGATCCAGTTCGCGATGGGCTTCGTGCCGGGCCTGAAGGCCTTCTCGGCGGCGGTGCTGGGCGGCATTGGCAATATCTACGGCGCGATGATCGGCGGTATCGTGCTCGGCATTATCGAGAGCCTGGGCGCCGGCTACATCGGCGACCTGACCGGCGGCTTCCTCGGCAGCCACTATCAGGACATTTTCGCTTTCGTCGTGCTGATCCTTGTGCTGACGGTGCGTCCGTCCGGCATCATGGGCGAGCGCGTCGCCGACCGAGCGTAACAGGGGGACATCATGGCTATTCTCAATTTCGACGTTTCCCGCAATCCACGCAAGGCCTACAGCAGCATGGCTGTGGTCTTCATCGGCTTGCTGATCTTCCCGTTCTTTGCCGCGCAGTTCGGCAATTCGTGGGTCCGCATCATCGACATGGCGCTGCTGTACATCATGCTGGCGCTGGGCCTGAACATCGTGGTCGGCTTCGCCGGCCTGCTCGATCTGGGCTACATCGCGTTCTACGCGGTGGGCGCCTACATGACCGGCCTGCTGGCCTCGCCGCAATTCGCGGCGCTGCTCGAATCGGTCATCAACCAGTATCCGGTGCTGGGCGAGTCGCTGGTCTCCCTCTTCGGACCGGAGATCCAGCAAAACGGCATCCACCTGTCGGTGTGGGTGATCGTGCCGCTGGCGGCCGCCACGGCCGGCCTGTTCGGCGCGCTGCTCGGCGCCCCGACCCTCAAGCTGCGCGGCGACTACCTGGCCATCGTGACCCTGGGCTTCGGCGAGATCATCCGCATCTTCATGAACAACCTGAACGAGCCGATCAACTTCACCAACGGTCCGCAGGGTATCAACCTGATCGATCCGATCCGGGTGTTCGGCGTCAATCTGGCGGGGGAGGCCGGTTCGCGCGCAACCGTCGTCTTCGGCGGCTTCTCCATGCCTTCCGTGAACGCCTACTACTTCCTGTTTTTGTTCCTGTGCATCGCCATCGTGTTCGTCACGTCGCGCTTGCAGCACTCGCGCCTGGGCCGCGCCTGGGTCGCGATCCGCGAGGACGAGATCGCTGCCAAGGCGATGGGCATCAACACCCGCAACGTCAAGCTGTTGGCGTTCACGATGGGCGCGTCGTTCGGCGGCATCGCCGGCGCGCTGTTCGCGTCGTTCCAGGGCTTCGTGTCGCCGGAATCGTTCTCGCTGACCGAGTCGATCGCCGTGCTGGCAATGGTGGTGCTGGGCGGTATCGGCCATATCCCCGGCGTGATCATGGGCGGCGTGCTGCTGGCGGCCTTGCCGGAAGTGTTGCGCCACGTCGTGGAACCGTTGCAGCAAAAGCTGTTCGGCCACATCCTGATCGAGGCCGAAGTGCTGCGCCAGCTGCTATACGGCCTGGCCATGGTGCTGATCATGCTCAACCGTCCGGCCGGCCTGTGGCCAGCGCCCAAGCATGAAGACCGTCCCGACAGCGATTCGGATACCAAAGATCAATCGTCCGGCACTGTGGCGGCCTGAGGAAAGCAGACATGAGCGAACAAGTAATTCTCAACATCGCCGGCGTCAACAAGCGCTTCGGCGGCCTGCAGGCGCTGACCGATGTCGGCATCAAGATCCTGAAGGGCCAGATCTACGGCCTGATCGGCCCCAACGGCGCCGGCAAGACCACGTTCTTCAACGTTATCACCGGCCTGTACCAGCCGGACACCGGCACCTTCGAGCTGGCCGGCAAGCCGTACTCGCCGTCCGCGCCGCATGAGGTTGCCAAGGCGGGCATCGCCCGCACCTTTCAGAACATCCGCCTGTTCGGCGAGATGACCGCGCTGGAAAACGTCATGGTCGGGCGCCACGTGCGCTCGCACCAGGGCGTGTTCGGCGCCGTGTTCCGCCACAAGGCGGCGCGCGAGGAGGAGGCGAGCATCCGCAAGCGCGCGCAGGAGTTGCTGGACTTCGTCGGCATCGGCCAGTTCGCCAACCGCACCTCGCGCTTCCTGTCGTACGGCGACCAGCGCCGTCTGGAAATCGCCCGCGCGCTGGCCACCGATCCGCAACTGCTGGCGCTGGACGAACCGGCCGCCGGCATGAACGCCACCGAGAAACTGGCGCTGCGCGAGTTGCTGGTCAAGATCAAGAACGAGGGCAAGACCGTGTTGCTGATCGAGCACGACGTCAAAATGATGATGGGCCTGTGCGACCGGCTGATGGTGCTGGAATACGGCAAGCCGATCGCCGAGGGTCTGCCGGCGGAAATACAGAGCAATCAGGCGGTCATCGAAGCCTATCTGGGAGGATCGCACTAATGAGCGAAAATGTTCTGAAGGTATCGGGACTGAAAGTCGCGTACGGCGGCATCAAGGCCGTCAAGGGTATCGACCTGGAAGTGAACAAGGGCGAGCTGGTCGCGCTGATCGGCGCCAACGGCGCGGGCAAGACCACGACCCTGAAAGCCATCACGGGAACCTTGCCGGCTTGTAAAGTCGAAGGCACGATCAGCTATGAAGGTGAGTCGCTGAAAGGCAGCAAGTCCTTCCATCTGGTGCAGAAAAAACTGGCGATGGTGCCGGAAGGGCGCGGCGTGTTCACCCGCATGTCGATCCAGGAAAACCTGATGATGGGCGCGTTCACCCGCAACGACAAGGCCGGCATCGAGGCCGACATCGCCAAGTGGTTCGACGTGTTCCCGCGCCTGAAGGAGCGGGCGGCGCAGATGGCCGGCACCCTGTCGGGCGGCGAACAGCAGATGCTGGCGATGGCGCGCGCGCTGATGTCGCATCCGAACCTGCTGCTGCTGGACGAGCCGTCGATGGGGCTGTCGCCGATCATGGTCGAGAAGATTTTCGAAGTGATCCGCAACGTCTCGAAAGAAGGCATCACCGTTTTGCTGGTCGAACAGAACGCCAAGCTGGCGCTGCAGGCGGCGCACCGTGGCTACGTCATGGATTCGGGCAACATCACCATGACCGGCAACGCCCGCGACATGCTGGACGATCCGCGCGTCAAAGCCGCGTACCTCGGCGAATAAACCCGGCAACCGTTTAGCGATACGCGTGCGTTACCACTTAGGGGTCGTACCCCAAGGAGTACGACGGGGACGCCGAGTCCCCGGTAGGCAGTGCGGGTTTGCCGGCGCACAGGCAAAAAAAAGCCCCGGCACGGGCCGAGGCTTTTAAGGACATCCGTCAGGAGGAAACCACGGATGCCGAGGAGACCGCAGAACGGGCACCGGCGCCTGGGCGCCGGCCACTATTGCTGATTACTTGCGTGCCGGAGCGACCTTGGCGGCGGCTGCGGAGAACTGGTTCACGGCCTGGGCAACGTTGCTTTCGATCGACTCGGCAGCTTGCTTGGCGGTTTTGCTGAACTGCTCGTAGCCGGCGTTGGCGTTGCCAATGGCCGATTTGAACAGGGCGACGGCGTTTTCGCTGCCGGCCGGGGCGTTCTTGCTCACTTCTTCCACCAGCGAGATGACTTTGCGGTTGGTTTCGGCGATTTGGGTTTCAGCGGCTTTGCTGAACTCGGCGCTGGTGCTCTGGGCGATGTTCGCCAGGTGACGACCGTAAGCGATGGTTTTTTCAGCGGTCGGCTGGGCCTGAGCGGATGCCAGCGAGAAGAATTCTTGCGGATCTTTTGCCGACAACAGCTGCTTGGTGGTGATCGACGACTCTTCCAGCGACGCCTTGGCGGCGGTCAGGTTCAGGTCGACAAACTTCTCCACGCCTTCGAAGGCCTTGTTGGTCAGGGCCGAAAAGATAGCGAACTGCGCTTCAAAGTTGGCTTTGGTCGCATTGGAAAATTGCTCAGGGATTGAAAACATTTAACTCTCCAGGAAAATAGTCATTAATTGGATACTGCCGTTCTACTCGGCGAGAAACAGAACATCCATGTTTCAAACCGATCAAATTGTGCAACGCAACAAAGACGATTTTACGGCGTTGGGAAATTAAGTCAAGCGATTTTTTGTGCGTTGCATCAAGGCATGAAACATCGTTTTGAGGAAGCATTTCCCAGCTAAAACTTATTGCGGTGCACACCAAGACATGGCGTGGCTGCTTGCTGTGGAGCCCCGGCCGATGCGCAAACGCCCGCCGTGATAGACTCGGCGGACCCTGAATCGGTGCCGTTTTCCGGCCTCCGGTTTCCTTTCAGTCAGCTAGTCAGTTTTCATGCCCGATACCCCGACCGCCGTTTCAGCCGCAAAACAGCCTCCCGCGACCGCCGCGCACGCGACTTTTCTGTCGCCGATGCCGTTGTTTTTTGTACTCTTATGGAGCAGCGGCTTCATCGTGGCGAAGTTTGGACTGCCGTATGCGCCGCCGCTGACCTTCCTGTTGATGCGTTTTGTCGGCGTGCTGGTGCTACTGGTGCCGATCGTCCTGCTGCTGCGCGCCCCTTGGCCGCGCGGCAAGATCTGGCAGGTCGGGCTGGCCGGGGTACTGGTGCAGGCCGGTTACCTGATCGGGGTCTGGTGCGCCATCAAGCTGGGCATGCCGGCCGGCTTGTCGGCTTTGATCGTCGGCATGCAGCCCATCCTGACCGCCTTCGCCGCGCCGCTGATCGGCGAGAAGGTGCTGCCCCGTCAATGGCTCGGGCTGCTGTTCGGTATCGGCGGCGTCGCCTTGGTGGTGGCCGCCAAGATCAAGCTGACCGGATTGTCGGTCGAGGCGATTGCGCTGTGCGTGCTGGCGCTGGTGTCGATCACGGTGGGCACCATGTATCAGAAACGCCATTGCCCGCAGTTCGACTTGCGCACCGGCACCGTGATCCAGTTCGCCGCGTCGACTGTTGTAGTGTTGCCGTTGGCTATCATATTCGAAGGCTGGACGCCGGCGTTTGCTGCGGTGCAGTGGACGTCCGAGTTTATCGGCGCGCTGCTGTGGTCGGTTTTGGGCTTGTCGATCGGCGCCATCTTCCTGCTGTTCGCGCTGATACGGCGCAGCGACGCCACCCAGGTCACCAGTTTGATGTATCTGACGCCGCCCACCACGGCCGTGATGGCCTGGTTGATGTTCGGCGAAGTGTTCAATCTCCTCGGCGTGGCGGGCATGGCGCTGGCGGTCACCGGGGTGTTTTTCGTGGTCAGCAAGAGCAAACCCAAATAGCGAGGACACATGATTTCTACTCCCGAACAGCAGGCGGTGGATGCCGCGATCACGTCGCGCCGCTCGATCCGCGCCTATACGCCACAAGCCGTGGCGCGCGAGGACATATTGCAGATCCTTCAGGTGGCGGGCAGGGCGCCGTCCGGCACCAACACCCAGCCGTGGAAAGTGTATGTGCTGGAAGGCGAGCGCAAGCGGGAGTTGTCTTCGGCGATTCTGGCCATACATAACGATCCGGAGCAAGCGAAGCTGCACACAGAGGAGTATGCGTATTACCCAAAGGAATGGGTCTCGCCGTATATCGACCGCCGCCGCAAGGTCGGCTGGGATTTGTATGCCTTGCTCGGGCTTACCCGTGACAACAAGGCCGGCATGGCGGCCCAGCATGGCCGCAATTACGAGTTCTTCGGCGCACCGGTGGGGCTGATCTTTACGATCGACCGCATCATGGAGCAGGGTTCCTGGCTCGACTACGGGATGTTCTTGCAGAGCGTGATGGTCGCTGCGCGCGGGCGTGGACTAGATACTTGTCCGCAAGCCGCTTTTACGCAGTATCATCGGGTCATCGGTTCTGTCCTGAACATCCCTGAAAACGAGACCGTGGTGTGCGGCATGGCCCTCGGTTACGCCGACACGACAAAAATCGAAAATTCTTTGATCACCGAGCGCATGCGCGTCGAAGAATTTGTTAAATTTGTCGTTATGGACTAGCTTGCATAAAAGGGTAGTTAAATGCGTATTGCAGATCCGCAACCAAAGATGCTGCGAGGGATAATTTAGCTTGCGCTCCCTCACCATTTTGCTACACTGCAACAGTCGATTGTGAAATCCGGCTTTTCTTCTTTTGGGGATACGAATGTATAAACTAGCGTTAAGTGCGCTCATTTCGCTGATGTTTGCATCCGCCGGCATGACTGCCGCCCAGGCTGCGACCGCCAACACCGCCGCGCCGAAAAAAGCCGTGGTTAAAAAGGCCAAGGCCCGCCAGACCGTGCGCCTCGCCGCAGTGGATTCCGGCGACCGCATGATCAAGCGCGTGACCAAGGTCAACGGCCGCCGCAAGGTGGTCTACCAGCGCATGATTACCGCCGCGCCGGCCATGCCGACCATGGGCGACCTGGCCGGGTTGAACTCGACGCACGATCCGCTGGACCTCAAGTCCAACGTGGCGCTGGTGCTGGACCAGGCCAATTCCGAAGTATTGTTTGAAAAGAATTCCAACGTCGCCTTGCCGATCGCTTCGATCACCAAGATGATGACCGGCCTGGTTGTGGTGGAAGCCAACCAGGACATGGACGAAGTGCTGACCGTGACCGACGCCGATGTCGACCGCGAAAAATTCAGCAGCTCGCGCCTGCGCGTCGGCGCCCAGCTGACCCGCGCCAACATGTTGCATATCGCCCTGATGAGTTCGGAAAACCGCGCCGCTTCGGCCCTCGGCCGCAACTACCCGGGTGGCAAGCCAGCGTTTGTCGAGGCGATGAACGCCAAGGCCCGCGAACTGGGCATGACCGACACGCATTATGTCGATTCCAGCGGCTTGTCGAAAATGAATGTTGCCAGCGCGCGTGACCTGGCCAAGCTGGCGATGGCGGCTTATCAGCATCCGATGCTGCGCCAGTTCTCCACCGATTCCAAAGCCATCGTCGAAGCCAACGGCCGTCCGATGCAGTTCGGCACCACCAATCACCTGGTGGCCAGCCCCGACTGGGCGATCGGCCTGCAAAAGACCGGGTTCATCAACGAAGCCGGTCGCTGCCTGCTGATGCAAGCCGTCATCGAAGGCCGTTCCGTGATCATGGTGTTCCTCGATTCCAAGGGCAAGCAGTCGCGTACCGCCGATGCTGGCCGCATGCGCACCTGGCTGCAGGCGCTCAAGCCCGCGGCGCTGACCACCAACACCAGCTCGCCGGTTTATTCGACCGGCATGTAACCGAGCGTGGCGGAGATCTGGTTGGCGGTCGTGACCAGATCTTCCAGCCAGTCTTCCTGCAGACGGTCGGCCGGCGCCGAGATCGACAGCCCGGCAATCAGCTTGCCGCTGTCGTCGTGAATGCCGGCGGCCATGCAACGCACCCCCAGCTCCAATTCCTCGTTATCGCGCGCATAGCCGCGTGACTTCACCAAGCTGAGCTCGCGCTCGAGCTTGGACAAATCCGTGATCGAATTCTTGTTGTGCCCGGCAAGCCCGGTGCGCGTGGCGTAGGCGCGGATGGCTTTCGGCTCGTCCACCGACAGGAACAGCTTGCCGGTCGAGGTCAGGTGCAGCGGACCGCGTCCGCCGATCGCGCGCACCACCTGCATGCCCGAGCGTTCCGAGAAGGCGCGGTCGATATAGACGATCTCGTCGCCCTGGCGCACCGACAGGTTGATGGTCTGCTGGGTCTTCTTGTGCAATGCACGCATGAAATCCAGCGCCGCCTCGCGCACCGACAGCCGGCTCTTGACCACGTTGCCCAGTTCCAGCAGCCGCATGCCCAGGCGATAGGTGCCCGGTTCGATGCGGTCGACAAAGCGCGTGAGCACCATGTCGTTGAGGATGCGGTGCGCGGTGGAGGGGTGTAGCCCGGAAACCTTGGACAATTCCTTCAGGCTGACGGGATCGGGGTATTTGGCGAGAGCGTCTAGTAACGCCACCATGCGTTCGATCACCTGAATAGTGGTCTTTTGCTCAGGAACGGTTTCGATTTTCATGATGTGGTTGGTGCGGTGCAGTATTCGGTAACTACGTTATACCATAATGTGAAAAAAATGGGAATTGATGCATAATGCGTCATCTTTATCTCGTCTTATCGTTCATGGAACCTGTCAGCGAATTCAAAAGCAAAAGCGGCCTGAAACGGATCTTTTCGGCCTTTTTCTACTCGATCGACGGCTTGAAGGCCGCCTGGAAGCATGAGCACGCGTTCCGTCAGGAGCTGGGTCTGTTCGTCGCCGGGACGCTTGTCGCGCTGGTGCTGAAGGTGTCGGCGTTCGAGAAGCTGGTGCTGATCGCGGTGCTGGTACTGATCCTGATCGTCGAACTGATTAACTCGGCGATCGAGGCGGTGGTTGACCGGATTTCGCTGGAACGCCACCCGCTGTCCAAAAATGCCAAAGACTTCGGCAGCGCTGCCGTGCTGTTGGCTTGCCTGCTGGCGGCGGCAACGTGGGCTGTGGTGCTGTTCAACCGCTTCTACTAGTCCTTATGCGTTTACTGCATATAGAACTGATAAAAGCTTAGTTCTCATTTATAAGGGGCAGCATTACTCTTTGGTCTAACATAACTAGGGGAATCAAATGCTGTCCAAAAAAATCATCGCCGCAGCCATTTTTGCCGCTACGGCCGCTTCATCCGTCATTGCAGCCGAAATTTCTTTGCTTAACGTATCGTACGACCCGACGCGCGAGCTGTACCAGGACGTTAACGCCGCCTTCGCCAAGGACTGGAAAGCCAAGACCGGCGATACCGTCAAGATCAAGCAATCGCACGGCGGTTCCGGCAAGCAGGGCCGCGCCGTCATCGACGGCCTGGAAGCGGACGTGGTCTCGCTGGCGCTGGCCTACGACATCGACGCCATCGCCGAACGCAAGATCCTGGCCCCGGACTGGCAGAAGAAACTGCCGCACAACAGCACCCCGTACACCTCGACCATCGTGTTCCTGGTCCGCAAGGGCAACCCGAAGGGCATCAAGGACTGGAACGATCTGGTTAAGCCTGGCGTGGCCGTCATCACCCCGAATCCGAAAACCTCCGGCGGCGCCCGCTGGAACCACCTGGCCGCTTACGGCTACGCACTGCGCCAGCCGGGCGGCACCGAAGCGAGCGCCAAGGAATTCCTCGGCAAACTGTATAAGAACGTGCCGGTGCTCGATTCCGGCGCGCGCGGCGCCACCACCACCTTCGTCGAGCGCGGCATCGGCGACGTGCTGATCGCGTGGGAAAACGAGGCGCTGCTGGCCATCAAGGAACTGGGACCGAGCAAGTTCGACATCGTCGCCCCATCGGTCTCGATCCTGGCCGAGCCGCCGGTGGCCGTGGTCGACAAGGTGGTCGACAAGCGCGGCACCCGCAAGGTGGCCGAGGCTTACCTGAACTTCCTCTACACGGATGCGGCGCAGGAAATCATCGCCAAGAACTACTACCGTCCTGCCGTCGAGAAAGAGGCGAAGAAATACGCCGCCCAATTCCCGGCCGTCAAACTGTTCACGATCGCCGACATCGCCGGCGACTGGTCCAAGGCGCAGAAGACCCACTTCGCCGACGGTGGCGTGTTCGACCAGATCTACCAGCCGAAGTAAGCACCATGTCCGGCCCCATCACAGCGGATTTCCGTGGTTTCCGTGTCCTGATCGCGCCGGGCTTGCACAACAGCGGACCGGATCACTGGCAAAGCCGCTGGCAGCGCCTGTTTCCCGCTTTCGAGCGAGTCGAGCAGGACGATTGGGAGGCGCCGGATCTGGCGCGCTGGTCGGCCCGAGTCGACCAGCTGCGCCGAACCAAGCCTGACGACCCGCGTCCAACACTGATCGTCGCGCACAGCTTCGGCAGCCTGGCGAGCGTGCACAGCGTGGCGCGCGATCCGTCCGGCGTGGCCGGCCTGCTGCTGGTGGCGCCGGCCGATCCGGACAAGTTCAATGTCGCCGATCAACTGCCCAAGCAGGCGTTGCCGGTCCCGTCGATCGTGATCGGCAGCACCGATGACCCGTGGATGGCGGCGCCTCGCGCGGCCTTGTGGGCCGACCGCTGGCACAGCCAATTCGTCAACGGCGGACCGCTGGGGCATATCAATGCCGAGTCCGGCCTGGGCGATTGGCCCGAAGGACTGGAAATCTTGTATTTTTTAATAGATAAGGTGCAGAATGGAGCCCTCGCGGCGCATTGACGCCCTTGCCATTCAACCTGCTAACCTCTGGAGACCACCATGACACTGCGACTCGGCGATACCGCCCCCGATTTTGAACAAGACTCCTCCATCGGCAAGCTGAAGTTCCACGAGTGGGCTGGCGATTCCTGGGTGGTGCTGTTCTCCCATCCGGCCGACTTCACGCCCGTCTGCACCACCGAGCTGGGCCTGACCGCCAAGCTGAAACCGGAATTCGACAAGCGCAATGTCAAGGCGATCGCGCTGTCGGTCGACCCGGCCGAATCGCACAAGGGCTGGATCGCCGACATCGAATCGACCCAGGACACCGTGGTCGGCTTCCCGATCATCGCCGACGAAGACCGCAAGGTCGCCGCCCTGTACGACATGATCCACCCGAACGCCTCGACCACGGCCACCGTGCGCACCCTGTTCGTCATCGATCCGAACAAAAAGGTCCGCCTGAGCCTGACCTATCCGATGAGCACCGGCCGCAACTTCGACGAAGTGCTGCGCGTCATCGACGCCCTGCAACTGACCGACGCCTACACCGTGGCCACGCCGGGCAACTGGAAAGATGGCGACGACGTCATCATTCCGCTGACCGTGCAAGACCCGGAAGTGCTGAAGCAAAAGTACCCGAAAGGCTTTACCGCCGCTAAACCTTACCTGCGCGTCACGCCTCAGCCAAACAAGTGATCGGAATAAAAAGCGCATAAGCAAATAAGGATTGCGTTGTTTGGAAATTTCCCTAGAGTAGGTACCCTGCTGCCTACTCTTGGGGAATTGCATGGATGTATCGTTTGTCATTTCAGGTTTCGCGGTAGGCTTATTGGTGGGCATGACCGGTGTCGGCGGCGGATCGCTGATGACGCCGCTGCTGACCTTGCTGTTCGGCGTCTCGCCGGCCGTCGCCGTCGGCACCGACCTGGCCTTCGCCTCCCTCACCAAGGGCGTCGGCACCTTCACCCACCGCCTGCGCGGCACGGTCCACTGGGACATCGTGCGGCGCCTGTGCATCGGCGCCTTGCCGGCCGCCGTGGTCGCCAGCCTCGGCCTCAAGTACTTCGGCACCCTCAGCCCGGAACTGGGCCAGATCATCCGCTATTCCATCGCCGGCTCGGTGATGCTGACTGTCTGCGCGTTGCTGTTCCGCCGCAAGATGCTGGCGTGGATCAACGCCCGTCCGGAGCGCCAGTTGCAGGGCGCCAAACTGACCAGCGCGACCATTTTTGCCGGCGCCGTGCTCGGCACCCTGGTCACCATTTCGTCGATCGGCGCCGGCGCCGTCGGCGCGACCGTGCTGGTGATGCTGTATCCGAAGCTGACTCCGGCCGAAGTGGCCGGTACCGACATCGCCTACGCCGTGCCGCTGACGGCCATCGCCGCCGTCGGCCACTGGTGGCTGGGCTCGATCAACTGGATGCTGCTGCTGACATTGCTGGTGGGCTCGCTGCCGGGCATTACCATCGGCTCCTACTTCGCCAAATCGGTGCCGGAGCGGCTGCTGCGCGGCCTGCTGGCTTTCATTTTGGTAGCGGTCGCCGCCAAACTCATAATGTGAGTAGCTATATAGCGGAATCGTCTAACTAAATGAAAAATGCTTCGTTTGTAATATGACGCACAGATGAGATTATGCAGCCCTTATAGAAGAATTTGTAATAAGGGAGCAAGTCCATGTCTGCAGTTCTCGCAGCGCCCGCCACGGCCCCCGTGGCCGCCAGGGGTGCGCCATTCCGCGTGATGCCGGGCTTCCGGCTATCGCTGGGATTCACGATTTTCTACCTGACCCTGATCGTGCTGATCCCGTTATCGGCCGTCTTCCTCAAGACGTTCACGATGACATGGGAGGGCTTCTGGGCCGCCGTCACCTCCGATCGCGTGATGGCCTCGTACCGGCTGACCTTTGGCGCTTCGCTGATCGGCGCATTTATTAATGTGATTTTCGGCGGCATCGTCGCCTGGGTGCTGGTGCGCTACGAGTTTCCCGGCAAGCGCATCATCGACGCCCTGGTCGACCTGCCGTTCGCGCTGCCGACCGCTGTCGCCGGCATCACCTTGACGGCGCTGTATTCGGCCAACGGCTGGTTCGGCCAGTTCATCGAAGGCGTGCTGGGCATCAAGGTGGCGTTCACGCCGCTCGGCGTGGTCGTCGCGCTGACCTTCATCGGCTTGCCGTTCGTGGTGCGCACGGTGCAGCCGGTGCTGGAGGACGCCGAACGCGAACTGGAGGAGGCCGCCGCCAGCCTGGGCGCCAACGCTTTCCAGACCTTCACCCGCGTGGTGTTCCCGACCATCATGCCGTCGTTGATGACGGGCTTCGCGCTGGCCTTCGCCCGCGCCACCGGCGAATTCGGCTCGGTAATTTTCATCGCCGGCAACATGCCGATGATTTCCGAGATCACGCCGCTGTTCATCATCACCAAACTCGAGCAGTACGACTACGCCGGCGCCACCGCGATCGCGGTGGTGATGCTGGTGGTGTCGTTCATCATGCTGCTGACCATCAACCTGTTGCAAGCCTGGGCTCGCGGAAAGTCGGGTAAATAATATGAGCGGACTGCCTCCCGTCCCGGTGCGTCGCGGCGAACTGCCGTCGGCGCCGCAAATCCTGGAACCGATGTGGGTGCGCGGCGTGCTGATCGCCATCGCGCTGACCTTCCTGACCGTGTTCCTGTTCGTGCCACTCGTGGCCGTGTTCGCGGAAGCCTTCCGCAAGGGCTGGGAAGCCTACGTGGCCGCCATCGTCGAGGAAGACGCGATCTCGGCCATCAAGCTGACCCTCATCACGGCCGTCATCGCCGTGCCGCTGAACCTGGTGTTCGGCGTGGCCGCCTCGTGGTGTATCGCCAAGTTCGAGTTCCGGGGCAAAAGCTTTTTGCTGACCCTGATCGACCTGCCGTTCTCGGTGTCGCCGGTGATCTCCGGCCTGATCTACGTGCTGCTGTTCGGCGCGCAGGGCTGGATGGGGCCGTGGCTGCAGGAGCACGACATCAAGATCCTGTTTGCCGTACCCGGCATCGTGCTGGCGACCATCTTCGTCACCTTCCCGTTCGTGGCGCGCGAGCTGATCCCGCTGATGCAGGCGCAAGGCAGCGAAGAAGAAGAGGCCGCCATCGTGCTGGGCGCCTCCGGCTGGGACACCTTCCGTCGCGTGACTTTGCCGAACATTAAGTGGGGCCTGCTGTACGGCGTGATCCTGTGTAACGCCCGCGCGATGGGCGAGTTCGGCGCGGTGTCGGTGGTGTCCGGCCACATCCGTGGCGAGACCAACACCGTGCCGCTGCAGGTGGAGATTCTGTACAACGAGTACAACTTCGCCGCCGCCTTCGCCGTGGCGTCCCTGCTGGCATTGCTGGCGCTGGTGACGCTGGCCCTGAAATCCTTTATCTCTTGGCGCTTGAACGAATCGATCGCCGATGACGCACGTTCCAAGGAGCACTGACATGACGATCGAAGTTAAAAACATCAACAAGCGTTTCGGCGATTTCGTCGCCCTCAACAATGTCTCGCTGGACTTTCCTGCGGGCGAGCTGACCGCGCTGCTGGGACCTTCCGGCTGCGGCAAGACGACGCTGCTGCGCATCATCGCCGGCCTCGAGCATCCGGATTCGGGCCAGGTGCTGTTGGACTCGAATGACGCCTCCCATCGCCATGTGCGCGAGCGCCAGGTCGGCTTCGTGTTCCAGCACTACGCGCTGTTCAAGCATATGACCGTGTTCGAGAACGTCGCCTTCGGCCTGCGCGTGAAACCGCGCGCCGAGCGGCCGTCGGAAGACCAGATCCGCCGCAAGGTCAAGGAACTGCTGGAGCTGGTGCAGCTGGACTGGCTGGCCGACCGCTATCCGCCGCAACTGTCGGGCGGGCAGCGCCAGCGTATCGCGCTCGCACGCGCGCTGGCCGTCGAGCCGCGCGTGCTGCTGCTGGACGAACCGTTCGGCGCGCTCGACGCCAAGGTCCGCAAGGAACTGCGCCGCTGGCTGCGCCGCCTGCACGACGATCTGCACGTGACGTCGATCTTCGTCACCCACGACCAGGAGGAGGCGCTGGAAGTGGCCGACCAGGTGGTGCTGATGAACAAGGGTAACGTCGAGCAGATCGGCGCGCCGGACCAGGTCTACAACCATCCGGCCTCGCCGTTCGTCTACGGCTTCCTGGGCAACGTCAACATGTTCCACGGCCGCGTGCAGGATGGCGTGCTGGCCAGTGGCGGCGCGACCTTCCAGGTGCCGGGTCAGCCGGACGCCGACGGCAAGGGCACGGCCTATGTGCGTCCGCACGACCTGGATATCGAACGCTACACGCCCGGCGCCGAGGGCATCGTCGTCAAGCTGCGCCGCGCGCACGCGATCGGCCCGCTGGCGCAGCTGGACCTGGAGCGCGACGACACGTCCGAGCTGATCGAGGCGGTGATGTCGAATGAGCGTTTCAGCCATCTGCAACTGAAAGAGGGTGAGACTTTGGTGGTGCGTCCCAAGCGCCTGCATGTGTTTGTTGACGCTGGAGCTTCCATATGAATTTTCAACAATTGCGGTCGATCCGCGAAGCCGCCCGGCGCGGCTACAATTTGACCGAAGTGGCGAATGCCTTGTTCACCTCGCAGCCTGGCGTGAGCCGCCAGATCCGCGAGCTGGAAGACGAACTGGGCGTGGTGATTTTCGAACGCAACGGCAAGCGCCTGACCGGCATGACCGAGCCGGGCAAGGGCATCCTCAAGATCATCGACCGTCTGCTGATCGAGGCGGAAAACCTGCAGCAGGCCAGCCTCGAGTACACGGGCCAGCAAAGCGGCACGCTTAGCGTCGCCGCCACGCACACGCAGGCGCGCTACGCGCTGCCGAAGGTGGTGCAGAGTTTTCGCACCGCGTATCCGGACGTGCGCATCGCCTTGCAGCAGAGCGCGCCGGAGCATATCGCCGAATGGATTTTGTCAGGCAAGACCGATATCGGCATCGCCACCGAGGGCTTGTCGCAGTTCCCGGACCTGGTGTCTTTCCCTTGCTACCGATGGAGCCATTTGATCGTGGTGCCCGACGGTCATCCCTTGCTGGGCCGCTCGCCGATCAAGCTGGAGGATCTGGCCGAGTTCCCGTTGATTACCTACGACGTCGGCTTCACCGGACGCGGGCATATCGACGCGGCGTTTTCGCAGGCCGGCGTCAAGCCCGACATCGTCTTGACGGCGATGGATTCGGACGTCATCAAGCAGTATGTCGCGCTCGGTCTGGGCGTGGGCATCGTCGCCTCGATGGCCTTCGACCACGGCCGCGACAAGGGCATGCGCGCGGTCGAGGCGTCGCATCTGTTCGCGCCGAATACGACGCGGCTGGCGGTGCGCAAGGGCGCCTATCTGCGCTCGTACGCTTACCACTTCATCCAGCAATTCGCGCCCGATCTGACGCGCGAGGAAATCGACGCCGCCTTGAACGGCGGCGACATCGCCTGACGTAAAAATGGCCGCTGAAAAGCGGCCATTTTTTTGGTCAAATCCCATTTGAGGAATTCTGAATCACGTAGGGCGGATTAGGCGGGACGCCGTAATCGGCCATCTATGAGCCGTCGACGGCGCATGCATGGCCGATTACGCTTCGCTAATCCGCCCTACGTGTCTCCGTGGATATCATCCGACCCAGGGCGCGATCACCAGCTGTAACCGGCCTTGGCGTAGTAATACCGGCCGTTGAAGCCGTTCGGTGCCCAGCCGCTATAAAGGTTGATGCCGTTGAGGTTGAGGTTGGCTACCGACGTGATCGTGTCCGGATACTTGTCGGTCACGTTGTCCACGCCCACGCTCAAGCGCCAGTTCTTGCTCAGCTTGACGCTGGCCGACAGGTCCAGCACCCATTGCGGATCGTACACCTGATCCTGCGCCGGATTGTTCTGCGGCACGGTGAAGCTGCCATAGCGGGTGATCACGCCGCGCGCGTTCCAGGCGCCCAGGGTGTAGTCCGTCGCCAGGCTGAACTTGTCCTTCGGCGAGCCGACCGTCAGGCGGTTGATGGTCTGGCGGTCGATCAGGGTCAGGCCGTTGGCGGTCAGGATGGCCGGGTTGTCGTTGACATGCTGCACCGAATTCTTGTTGCGGTTGTACGCCAGCGTGAAGTCGTAGCGGCCGGCGCCGGCCAGATCCCAGCGGTACGTGCTGACCACGTCGACGCCGGTGGTGCGGGTATCGATGGCGTTGGTGAAGTAGCGGGCCGCGCCGACCGGCAGGCCTTGGGCGGCCAGCGTCGCGCGCAAGGTCGGCGACAGGTTCATGCTGGTCGACAGCGCGATGCGGTCGTCGATGTCGATGCGGTAGGCGTCGACGCTGGCGCTCCAGTTGCGGGTCGGCTGCACTTGCAGGCCGATGCTGTAGTTGCGGGCTTTCTCGGCCTTCAACTGTTGCGCGCCGAGCGCGTCGGCGGCGGCGCTGCCGACGGCGAACGTGCCCGTTTCGATCGGCGTGTTCTGGCCGTTGATGATCGAGAAATTGGTGGTCGTGATGGTGTAGAACTGCTGTGCCAGCGACGGCGCGCGGAAGCCGGACGAGGCCGTGCCACGCAGCGACACCTGGGGATTGAACGCGTAGCGTGCCGAGCCCTTCACCGAGGTCGTGTTGCCGAAGTCGCTGTAGCGCTCGTGGCGCACGGCGGCCGAGGCCGAGAACTGCCTGGTGATGTCGGCTTCGAAGTTGGCGTAGATCGATTTGTTGTTGCGGCTGTTGCTACCGGCGTTGACCGGACGGAAACCGGAGAATCCCTGCGCGCCGCCGCCGATATAGGACGGCTCGTCGCCGGCGCCGATCTCGTATTCCTCGTGCCGCGCTTCGACGCCCAGCGCCACCGTCAGCGGACCGCTGAAGGCGGCGACAGGAAATTCCTTGGCGATATCGAAATTGAACAGGCCTTGCGTGTTTTGCAGTTTGCCGGCGTAGAAGTGGGTCGGGCTGCTGGCGCCCAGGTCGAGGTTGACGGTGTTGTCGAGGTCGAGCTCGAATTTGTTCCTGCCGTAGTTGAGACTGGCGTCCCAACGCCAGCCGGACAGTTCTCCGCGCAGGCCGGTCACCAGCGACTGGTCGGTCGAGGTGCTGTTTTGCAGCGGCAGGAAGCCTTGCGGGTAAAGCGTGGGCGAGCGGTCCGGCGTGCGCCAGGTGGCCGCCGCCGAGGTCTTGCGCTCGCCGTAGCTGGCGAAGGCGTACCAGTCGATATCGTCGGTCACGCGGTACTGGCTGTTGGCGAAGATCGTGCGCGGCTTGCTGTCGGGGTCGCCGTAACGCTGGTTGACCTTGCCGATCTGGGAGCCGGCGATCGGACGCGTATCGACGCCGGCGCGGTTGGTCGGATCGCGGTCCGCCGCCTCGATGGCCACGCGCACCCAGCCCTGGTCGCCGAGGCTGAAACCGGTCGAGCCGCGCACGGTTTTCTGCTTGCCGTCGCCTTCCTTGTACTCGCCGTAGCCGACTTCGACATCGCCGCCGGTGGCGCCTTTTTTGAGGATGATGTTGATCACGCCGGCGATCGCGTCTGAGCCGTATTGGGCCGCCGCGCCGTCGCGCAGCACCTCGATGCGTTCGATCGCCGCCAGCGGGATCGCGTTCAGGTCGACCGGCGCCGAGCCGCGCCCTTGCGTGCCGTTGACGTTGACCACGGCCGAGGTGTAACGGCGCTTGCCGTTGACCAGCACCAGGGTCTGGTCTGGCGACAGGCCGCGCAGCTGCGCCGGACGCACGGCGTCGCTGGTGTCGGCGCCGGACGGGCGCGGGAAGTTCATCGACGGCACCAGTCGGCCCAGCACGGTGGCCAGTTCGCTCGATCCGCTGGCCTGCAGTTCGCGCGCGCTGATGATGTCGACGGGCGACTCGGAATCGATGGTGCGGCGGTTCTTGGCGTAGGTGCCGGTGACGACCACCGACTGCAGCTCGCCGTCGGCGGGCGCGTCCTGGGCAAAGGCGGGGATGACGATGGTGGCGATCAGCGTGCTCAGCAAAAGCGGTGTGGCGATGTGGCGTGAAGTCATGTGGCGGTCTCG
Organism: Oxalobacteraceae bacterium OTU3CAMAD1; assembly: GCA_024123915.1. Lineage (NCBI taxonomy): Bacteria > Pseudomonadati > Pseudomonadota > Betaproteobacteria > Burkholderiales > Oxalobacteraceae > Oxalobacteraceae bacterium OTU3CAMAD1. The sequence goes on from CP099650.1 coordinate 1,951,303, forward strand.
TGTGCGAAGGTAGTGGCACAGGATAGCAGCCGCACAATTGAACACCAACGAACCATTGCGTCTAACCATATATCCAAACAACACCCGGACACGTTGATTCCGCGCGGGTGTGATCGCGCTTTACTGGCCGGGGTTGGGCAGGCTGGCGTGGATGGCGTCGATTTGCGCGATGATTTCCGGCGTGAGCGTGACGTCGTAGGCGTCGATGTTTTCCTTCAGCTGCGCCAGGCTGGTGGCGCCGATGATGGTCGAGGCGACGTTCCAGCGGCCGTAGCACCATGCCAGCGCCAGTTGCGTCGGCGTCAGGCCGTTGTCGCGCGCGAGCTCGGTGTATTGCGCGACCGCCGCCAGCACCGTCGGCCGCAGGTAGCGCGGGCTCCACGTCGGCGGAAAGATCGTCAGCCGGCCGCGCGTGTTCGGGTCGTCGTGGTATTTGCCTGTCAGTTGGCCGAAGGCCAGCGGGCTGTACGCCAGCAGGCCGACGTTTTCGCGGAAGCAGGTCTCGTCGAGGAAACTGGTCTCGTAGTGGCGCGCCGTCAGGTTGTACAGGTTCTGGATGGAGGCAATGCGCGGCAGGCCCTTCATCTCCGACTGCTTGATGAACTCGCTCACGCCCCAGCACGATTCGTTGGAGACGCCGATCGCGCCGATCTTGCCTTCCTTGATCAGCTCGCCAAGCGCGGCCAGCGTTTCCTCCACGGCCACGCATTCGCGTTCGAGCTGCGGATTGAAGACGCTCGCGCCGAAGATCGGCACGTTGCGGCTGGGCCAGTGCAATTGGTATAAATCGATATGGTCGGTTTGCAGGCGCTGCAGGCTGGTGTCGACCGCCGCGCGCAGGTTGGCGGCGTCGAAGTTCTGCTTGCCGCCGCGTACCCAGCCGATGTTGGGGTTCGGACCGGCCGCCTTGGTCGCCAGCACCACCTTGTCGCGCATGCCCGACTTCTTCAGCCAACTGCCGATGAAGCGCTCGGTCGCGCCCTGCGTTTCGGCGCGCGGCATGACCGGATACATCTCGGCGGTGTCGATGAAGTTGACGCCGCGTTCGACCGCGTAGTCGAGCTGGCTGTGGGCGTCCGCCTCGGTGTTCTGTTCGCCGAACGTCATCGTGCCCAGGCAAATCTTCGTGACCTGCAGATCGCTGGAACCAAGTTGTATCTTCCGCATGCCCGCTCCTAAATTAATGTCCGCGCACGGCCCGCGCGCAATCGTTGACCAGTGCCGGGCCAGCGTAGATCAGGCCGCTGTACAACTGCACCAGTTGCGCGCCGCAGTCCATTTTGACCTTGGCGTCCGCACCGCGCATGATACCGCCAACGCCGATAATCGGCAGGGCGTCGCCCAGTTCGGCCTTGAGCAGGCGAATGACGGTGTTGGACAGCTCGAACACCGGCGCGCCCGACAGCCCGCCCGCCTCGGCGCCGTGGCGCATGCCGGCCACGGCGTCGCGGCTCAGGGTGGTGTTGGTGGCGATGACGCCGTCGATTTTGTGGCGCAGCAGCGCGTCGGCGATGTTCTTGACCTGGTCGCCGTCCATGTCCGGCGCGATTTTCAGGGCCAGCGGCACGTAGCGCTTGTGCTGGTCGGCCAGGCGTGACTGCGCGTCCTTCAGTTGCGCCAGCAGGCCGTCGAGCTCGGAGCCGCCTTGCAGCTGGCGCAGGTTCTTGGTGTTGGGCGAGGAGATGTTGACCGTCACATAGCTGGCGTAGGGATAGACTTTTTCCAGGCAGTGCAGGTAGTCGTCTGCCGCGCGCTCGATCGGCGTGTCGGCGTTCTTGCCGATGTTCAGGCCCAGCACGCCGGCCTTGTCCTGGTAGAAGCGCGATGCTTGCACATTGGCGACGAAGGCGTCGACGCCGCCGTTGTTAAAGCCCATGCGGTTGATGATGGCGTGCGCGGCCGGCAGGCGGAACATGCGCGGCTTGGGATTGCCCGCCTGCCCGCGCGGGGTCACGGTGCCCACCTCGATCGAGCCGAAGCCCAGGTCCGCCAGTGCGTCGATGAAGGCGCCGTCCTTGTCCAGCCCGGCGGCGAGGCCGACCGGATTCTTGAACGTGACACCCATCACGGTGCGCGGGTCGGCCGCCGGTTGCTTGACCAGCTTGGTCAAGCCCAGCGCGGCGGCGCGTTTGAGCGCGGGAAGGGTGAAGTGGTGCGCGGCTTCGGCGTCCATCGAGAACAGCATCGGACGGGCCAGGGAATACAGGAATTTTTCGGACATGAGGGGGCTCTGGTTGTTGGCCCCGGTATTTTATCAGGCCTCCAGCACGCTCCACACGCCCTTGATGCGCGCTTCCAGCGGCTTGAAGTTGGTTTTATAGGACATTTTCGGGCTTTCCCTGATCCAGTAGCCCAGGTAGATGTAGGGCAGGCTCAGCTCGCGCGCCTGGGCGATCTGCCACAGCACGTTGAAGGTGCCGTAGGAGGCGCCTTCGACATCGGGATCGAAGAAGGTGTACACCGACGACAGGCCGTCCGACAGCACGTCGATGATGCTGACCATGCGCAGGGTGCCGCCGGGCTCGCGGAACTCCACCAGCCGCGTGTTGACCCGGCTTTGCAGCAGGAATTGCGCGTACTGGTCGCGGCTGTCCTGGTCCATGCCGCCGCCGGCGTGGCGCTTGCTCTGGTAGCGCAGGTACAGTTCGTAGTGTTCGTCGGAGAATTGCAGGGTGGCGACGCCGGCGCGCAGGTCGCCGTGCTTTGCCCAGGCGCGGCGCTGGCCGCGGTTGGGGGCGAACTGGTCGACCACCACGCGCACCGGGATGCAGGCCTGGCAACCGTCGCAATATGGTCGATATGTAAAGATGCCGCTGCGCCGGAAGCCGTTCTTGACGAGTTCCGAATAGACGTCGGCGTTGATCAGGTGTGAAGGCGTAGCCACCTGCGAGCGCGCCTGGCGCGCGTCCAGATAGCTGCAAGGGTAGGGCGCCGTGGTGTAAAACTGCAGCGTCGCGAAAGGCAGATCGTTCAGGTGCGTCATGCACGTCCTATCGATGGCGAGGTTCTATTCCTTATGATAGCGCCTAGTTGCGTATGGCGCTGTCACCTTCAGCTTAACTGGCCGGGGCCAGCGGTGCAATGGGTTCCCACACGGTGATTTGCGGCAATTCAATATTGTTGCGTAGATGCGCCAGGAATTGCGCGCGCGGAATCGGCGCCGCGCCCAGCGAGGCCAGGTGGCCGGTCTCCTGTTGGCAATCGATCATCTTGACGCCGTGCCGGCGCAGGAAGCCCACCAGGTAGGCCAGCGCGATCTTGGAGCCGTCGGTCACGCGCGCGAACATCGACTCGCCGTAGAACATGCGGCCGATCGAAACGCCGTAGGCACCGCCGACCAGCTCGCCTTCCAGCCACACCTCGGCCGAGTGCGCGTAGCCGAGCCGGTGCAGGCCCGTGTAGCCGTCGATGATGTCCTCCGAGATCCACGTGCCGGGACCGTCCCGGCGCGGCGCGGCGCAGGCGCGCATGACGTCCTCGAAGGCGCTGTCGAAGCGCACCTGCCAGCGGCCGCCGGCGGCCATCTCGCGCTCGACCTTACGCAGCGTCTTCTTCAGGCTGTCGGAGATGCGGAAGCGCTCGGTCATCAGCACCATGCGCGGATCGGTGCTCCACCACAGGATGGGCTGGCCTTCCGAGAACCACGGGAAGATGCCGTGCCGGTAGGCCATCAGCAAACGCTGCGGCGACAGGTCGGCGCCGGCGGCCAGCAGGCCGGGCGCCTCGGACGTCAGCGCCTGCGAGACGTCGGGGAATGGCGTGTCGCGTTCGAGCCAGGGGATCACGTCGGTTCCGCGTCCGAGCGCATCGTGCGGGTGATGTCCTGGGCGTGGAAGCCGTAGCCGGTGCTCTTGTTTTCCCGCATGCGCGCGCGGTCGGCGAAGAACAATTCCAGGGTGGTGCGGATGGTGGGGAAGGCCAGATCGTCCCAGGGGATCTCCGCCTCGCTGAACATTTGCACGTCCAGGCTTTCCTCGCCGGGAGCGAAGTCGAGGTCGAGCAGGGTGGCCAGGTAGAACATATGGACCTGGTGCACACGCGAGACGTTCAACAGTGAAAACAGTTTACCCAGTTCGATGTTGGCGCCGGCTTCCTCCTGCGTTTCGCGCATCGCCGCCTCGGCCGTGGTCTCATTGTTTTCCATGAAACCGGCCGGCAGCGTCCAGTAGCCGTAGCGCGGTTCGATCGCGCGCTTGCACAGCAGGACTTTCAGCTCGCCATCGCGTTCCCACACGGGGATCGTGCCCAACACCATTTTCGGGTTTTGGTAGTGGATGGTGGAGCAGCTTTCGCAAACGTAGCGGGGACGGTTGTCGCCTGCTGGTATCAGCAGGCTGACGGGGGAGGCGCATTCGGAACAGAATTTCATAGGGGAAGGTGCTTAGGGGCGGATATTTTTGTTCATATTGGTTACTTTACACCGATTGCGCCGCGCACGGCATTGGCTACGGTGGGTAGGGAATGCATTTATTCGGACTATCGCGCGCGATTTCAGGATTAACATTGCCTAAATTGCTGAACTGCCCTATAATGATTGCACAGACGCGGGGTGGAGCAGTCTGGCAGCTCGTCGGGCTCATAACCCGAAGGTCACAGGTTCAAATCCTGTCCCCGCAACCAAATTCGAAAGCCGTTGATTCTTTTACAGGGATCAGCGGCTTTTTCTCATTTGTACTGGCGTTATCTCAGCGCTTCCGCCTCACTGCGTCGAAATAGAATCCATCCCAATGGATGACGATCCGATCTTTGCTCTTCAAGAAAATGTAAGTGCACCCGGCGTCGATCGCCGTCATTTGCTCGGGCAAGCCCATGTTCACCGAGCTGACATGCCCCTGTTCACGCATGCTGCGTGCCGTGTCCTCGACGGTGCGCTCGTAGCTTGGCGCGTCGCATTGCTGGTCATTAAAGACTAACTTGTCTTTGGCGACAATGATGGTCTTTCCGATCAGTTTTTTGGCCTCTAAGTCCGATAGTGCGGTTATGTGCGCCGAGTCGAGAATTTTGGTGATTTTCCAGCGACCGTAGATATCTGCGTTCACGTTCTTGCCGGGCGCGCTGTCGGCCCACGCGGGCATAGACGATAAAAATAGAGTTGCGGTCAGCGTGGCTGTGAGTAGCCAGCGAATTCTCGTGAAGATTGTCATGATTCTTCTCCAGGACTTATTTTGCTGTGGTCCGAAATGGCGCACTTTCCTCTTCACGTCGTTGTATCAGGCCTCTAGCGAGCACCAGTTTCGACCCATGCTTGGTTTTGATCCACATCTTGTTGGACTGAGCGATGCCCATGGCCGCCGCTTGGAAGTCTCCCGCGTCCACGCGTTTGAAGGTCGCTTTCGCGCCGTGCGCGCCGACGTTATAGACGAAGCTGACTAGCGCGTCGAACTGGTTCTGATTAAGGATTTGACGCGAGACGTTGCGCCGTACCGCATGTTCCGCGTCTGCGATCCTGGACGCGAAAGCTGCTTCGACTTCCGCTGCTCCCACCTTCGTTTTTAGTTCCTCATCCGTACAAGGGCCTTTGTGGGCGAGCGTGCCAATCCCCCAGGTGCAATTTCCGCGTCCCGGGCGGCCTCCATCGTCGTAGTAGCTGTACACCACTTTCTCGTGCGATCGAATTCTGGCGCGCGCGGCGTTGCTCATGCTCATCGTCGCATTGCCTTTCGTTGCTTCTTCTGCCTGCATTGCGTTCTCCTTGGTCGGTCAAACCGCATTGGGTGGCCAAGTTAAGAATTTACGCTGGCCCATCAAACTCCTTAATGACATCCCGCAATTGCCACGATGCTGGACGAGCAAATAATGGGCAGATGCGCCTGGCATTCAATGCGTACCACCATTCGGAGGAAGTATGGCTATAGACGTTTATCTTCAGATTGAGGGCATCAAAGGCGAGTCGACGGATGACCGACACCGCGACTGGATCGAATGCAAATCAGTGTCGTGCGAACTTCGTCAACCTCGGTCCGCGACGGCATCGACTGGCGGTGGGCACACCGCAGAACGGTGCGAGCATGGCGAAATTGTAGTGGCAAAGCTGGCCGATCTCGCTTCTCCGCTCTTGTTGCAAAACTGTTCGACGGGACGTACGCTTCCGAAGGCGCGTATTGAATTCATGCGCGCCGATGGCTTGGGCGAACGGGTCAAATACTTCGAGATCGAGCTGGAGAATGTGTTGATCGGTGGAGTTTCGCCGAGCATACGCGAGGGGGAAATCCTGAGCGAATACGTCGCGCTGAAATATTCGCGAATCAAATGGAAGTACACCCAGCAAAAGGTCGCAGGTGGTTCCGCAGGCAATGTCGCCGGCGGCTGGGACCTCTCCGCAAACAAAATCTGCTGAGAATGCTTACGCTGCGCGTTTCACGGTAAATAATCCTCGTCAAGCAATTGATCTTTGGTGAACGGTGTCGAGGCTGGAAATGCCGACTTGGGTAAGCCTGTTTCGCACGCGGCCAGGGCTGCGGCATGGACGTAGGATTCTTCGATAACGTCCTCCAGTGTTGGCTTGAGGCTTGGCATGTCTTCCAAAAAGTCCGTGATGCGGTAACGGTGTTCCCTTATCGTACCCAACCAGATGCCGGAAATGACTTCAGGTTGCAGTTTGCATTTCAACAAATGCATCATCAACTGCTCGATGCGACGTTCGAACTCACGCTTTTCTGCGCGCGCCAAACTCTCGAGCTCCTCGATGATGTTTTCCAGGTCGAGCCGGTCGAACTGTTTGGCGCGCAGCAGTTCTATCTGGGCGCTGGTCCAGACGAGAAAGTCGGCTTCGTGGTCGGTGTTGATGTGATCGTCCATGTTGCACCCTCGCTTACGGTAGATAGTCGGGATCGAATATTTGCTGGCGTGTGAACGGATTGGCTTTTGGGAATGTCGCCTTCGGCAGGCCGGTCTCTGCCGTCGCGCCATCGACGGCGTCCGGGTAAACATCCAATAGATACTCACCAATCAAATTAGCCAGGCTTGGCATTTCCTTCAGCAGACGTTTGATGCGGCGACGTTGCTCGCTGACGGTGCCGCGCCAGCCGTTGGACGCGCGTGCCGGTTGGTACTTGAGCTTGAGCAGATGGATCAGCAGGATTTCAAGGCGGTGCGCGAGTTCGCGTTTCTGCTGTCCGGCCATGGCTTCGATTTCCTCGATCAAATGTTCCAGGTCCAGTCGGTCGAATTGCTTGGCGCGCAGTAGCTCGGCCTGGTTTTGCAGCCAGACGAGAAAGTCCCTGTCGTAATCGGTTTTGATGTGATCGTCCATGGGGCACCTCCGCCAGCGTAATGCGGTCGTCGGAGCTTTACTTTACGCCCGCTCAAAGGGGCGGGCAAGTCAGGCCGGCGGCAACGTGGCGCAGGATGTGCGGATGAAATCGAGCATGGCTGGGGTGACCCATGTGCCAGTGAGCAATCGCGGTTCTTGCGTGTGGGCGTGGCGAATTTTTTCCAGCGTCGCCGGGTTGTCGCCGATGCGGGCGCTAAATAGGGTCATCCATTCGCGGGCCAGCGCTTGCGATGCCGGAGCGGCGGGATCGGCGCCGGCTTCGAGCTGTTGGTGGACCGCCGCGATCAGCGCCATCCACTCCGCGCCATGCTGGCTGGCGCCGACACGCATGCGGTGCAATTCATCCTCGTCGAGATAGTCGGCGTAGAGCGCCAGCTTGTGTTCGCCGAACGCTTCGATCACGTACTGCTTCAGTTGCTGCGTGATCCCCGTGTGCAGTTGGGCGGCCGGCTCCATCTCCATCATCACCGTGACGCGGCGCGCGAAGTCGGGATTGGCGGCGGTGTCGCGTTCAAGCATCTGCATCCAGCGCTCGGCCAGTTGACGCGGCTCGGCGTCGGCGGGCGGGACGCCTTGCCGCATCAGGTCCTGTATCTGCGCCACCAGCGTGGCCCAGCCGCTGTTGCGGCGCGCGTCCTGCTGCCAGAAGGGCAGGCGGTGCAATTCGTCCTTGGTGAAGTATTTGTCGTAGAGGTTCATCAGCTCCAGCGTGGACAGCCAGTCGGCCAGTTCCGGCTCGGCGCCGCCGGCCATCTGCCGGTGCAGGTGCGAGAGCTGTTCGCGCAGCGCGCTTGCTTGCGCGATTTGCTGGTCGAGGGTGGCGATCTGCTGCGCGACGACGTCGGCGAACGGCGCGTCGGGACTGGCGAGGAAGGTGCCGATGTCCGCCAGCGACATGCCGAAGCGGCGCAGCGCCTGGATCTGGTGCAGACGGGCGATGTCGGCGCGGTTGTAGAGTCGATAGCCGGAATCGGTGTGCGCCGATGGCGTCAGCAGGTCGATGCTGTCGTAGTGGTGGAGGGCGCGCACCGTGAGTCCGGAGCGGGTGGCCAGCTCGCCGATCTTTAACACGGCTTGATTGCGATGTTCTTTCATGCGCGATAGTGTACGCGAGACCGGAGTGACACGTAGGGCGGATTAGGCGGTACGCCGTAATCCGCCATGAGCCGCCGACGGCGCATGCATGGCGGATTACGCTGCGCTAATCCGCCCTACGTGATTCCGATGTGTTGCTGGCGATGGCGTCCTTCGGCAGCTTTAGCAGCAAGGCCAGTAGCGACGCCAATTCGGCGCGCATGTCGCGGCGGTCGACGATCATGTCGATGGCGCCGCGTTCGAGCAGGAATTCCGAACGCTGATAGCCCTCCGGCAGTGTGACCCCCAAGGTGCTTTTGATGACGCGCGCGCCGGTGAACGCGATCAGCGCCTTCGGTTCGGCGATCACCAGGTCGCCCAGGAAGCAGAACGAGGCTGATATGCCACCCGACGTGGGATCGGTCAGCACCGATACGAAGGGCAGCTTTTTCTCCGCCAGCCTGGCCAGCATGGCTGTGGTTTTCGCCATCTGCATCAACGACAGCAAGCCTTCCTGCATGCGCGCGCCGCCGCTGGCGGTGATGCAGACGAATGGCACATGCTGGTCGATGGCGGCCTGCACGCCGCGCACGAAGCGCTCACCGACCACCGATCCCATCGAGCCGCCCATGAAGTCGAATTCGAAGCACGCCACCACCACCGGCACCGACAGGACAGCGCCGCCGATGACGATGATCGCGTCGGTCTCGCCGGTCGCTTCCATCGCCGCTTGCAGGCGCGCCGGATAGCTTTTGCTGCCTTTGAACTTGAGCATGTCGACCGTAAGCACTTCCTGGCCGATCTCGTGACGGCCGCCTGCGTCGAGCAGGGCGTCGAGACGGGCGCGCGCGCGAATACGCAGATGGTGGCTGCATTTGGGGCAGACGTGCAGGTTGGTTTCGAGGTCGGCGCGGTACAACACCGCCTCGCACGCGGGACACTTGATCCACAGGCCGGCCGGTATCGATTGGCGCGGTTCGGCGCCGTTGCGGTTGAACCGCGGGGGCAGCAGTTTTTCGATCCAGCTCATGGCATCCTTGATAGTGTCGGAGATGCCGGAATCGTAAAGCCTGACGTTACGTCAGGATCAAGCGGAATCTTTGTCGTCGCTGTCGCCGCGCGGGTGCAGGCTGGCCCACAGGTGGGCGGCGGCCATCGTTCGGTGGGGCGCGTAGCGGGCCAGAATTTGTTCGGTGCGCGGCATGTCCGGTTTCGTTTCTTCACCCAGCAGCTGCTGCAGCGCGGCGCGGATGGCGACGTCGCCGTGCAGCGAGCAGTCGGCGTGGCCGTAGCCGCGCAGCAGGCCGTAATTGACCGTCCAGGGCCCGATGCCTTTGACGGCCAGCAGCGCCGCCGAGATCTGTTCGATGCTGTTGGTGGGCGTGACGTCCAGCAGTAGTTCGCCGCTGGCGACCAGGTTCGCCAGCCGCAGCAAGGTCTCCGCCTTGGCGCGCGAGAACTTGCGGCTGGTAAGATCGTCGATGCCCAGTTTTACCGCGTCGGCCGCCTCCGGGTAGCACCACAAGCCGCTGCTGTGCTGGCGGCCGGCCTGCAAAATGAACGTGCGGCGCAGCGAGATGGCGAACGACAGGTTGATTTGCTGGCCGATGATGGCCCAGGTCAGCGTTTCGAACACGGTGGCCGATTGCACGATGCGCAGGCCCGGCTGCGCCACGGTCAAGGGGCCGAACATGTCGTCCTTTGCGGCGAAGGCGCAAAATGGTTCCGGATCGATGCGCAGCCCGAGGATGCTGAGCGCCGCTTCGCGCACGCGTTGTTGCGAGGCTTTGGACAGTTTGCCGTCGGTGTGCACCGTGCAGCTGGCGCTGGTGGGCGCCAACGCAATGTCCAGCACCACCGGCACGCCGTCCAGCACTACGCCTTTGCGCAGGCGCGTGTCGCTGACTTCTTCGGCGACGCTTTCGGTGTCGCGGCTGTGGAAGGCCAGTACGTCATGCAGGCGGTAGTTGGCCGGCAGGTCCAGTGTGAAGCTTTTCATACGGGTTTGGTTTTGCGCAGTGGGCCGAAGTTGGGACGGAAGCCTGTGACCAGCGCCGTGCCGGCGATGACGATGGCGGCGCCGGCGATGGTGTACCAGCCGACGGTCTCGCCGAGGAACAGCGTGCCCCACAAAATGCCGAACAACGGGCTAAGGAAGGTCACCGTCAACGCCGACGACGGGCCGACATCCTGGATCAGGCGGAAGTAGATCAGGTAGGCGATACCGCTGCACAGCACACCGAGCGCGATCACTGCGCCCATGATGCCGACGGTCGGCTCGCCCGGCGCCGGGAAGAAAGGCACAATCGGCAGCACCAGCAGCGTGGAGGCCCACATCGAGCCGTGCGCGTTGGACAGCGGCTCGACGTCCTTGACCGATTTGGCGTAATTGCTGGCGATGCCGTAGTTGAAGGAGGCGAACAGCACGGCGGCGATCGCGAGGCCGGCGCCGGGTTTGGTACTGATATGGTCGAAGCCGACCAGCAGCGCGACGCCGCACGCACCCAGCACAAGGCCGAGCATGACTTTGCCGCCGACCATCTGGCGGGTGAGCACGGCGGCGATCAGGGTGCCCCAAAGCGGCGTGGTGGCGTTCAGCACCGCCAGCAGGGAGGCCGACAGCGTGCGGGCGGCGAAGGCGAACATCAGGAACGGTAGCGCGGAGTTGAACAGGCCGAGGATGAGGTAGTGCTTCCAATGCTTGCGCAGGTCGAGCGGCTTTTTCAGCACGACCGCGATCACCGCCAGGAAAAGGGAGGCGAACAGCACGCGGTATTCGATCAGGACGGCGGCGCCCAGCACCGGGGCGGCGATCCGCATGAACAGGAAGGAGCCGCCCCAGATGGCGGCCAGGAAGATCAGGCGGAGGAGGTTGGCGGTGCTCATGCAGTTTTGATTGGTTGTTTGGTAGATGTTCGTAGGGCGGATTAGCGCGCAGCGCGTAATCCGCCATGAGCCGCCGATGACGCATGCATGGCGGATTACGCTACGCTAATCCGCCCTACGTGTTTCCGTCTCTCCGCTTCTTGCTTTTGAATTTATACCGCGCCGGTGTCGACCGCACACACCGTGTCGCCCGGCGCCACCGGCGAGGCGGCGTGCGGAATCAGCATCGTCGTCGGCACGCCGTTTTTGATCGCCGTCAGCTCCGCCAGAATCGAGATGGCGATCTCCGACGGCGTTTTGCTGCCGATGTACAGTCCTATCGGCCCGTGCAGGCGCGCCAGCTGTTCCGGCGTCAGGTCGAATTCCAGCAGCCGCTCGCGGCGCTTGCTGTTGTTCAGGCGCGAGCCGATTGCGCCGACGTAGAACGCGTCCGACTTCAACGCCTCCATCAGCGCCAGGTCATCCAGCTTGGGGTCGTGCGTCAGCGCCACCACGGCGCTGCGGTGGTCCAGCTTCATCGACAGCACGATATCGTCGGGCATGTCGTGCACCAGCTGCACGCCGTCGACGTGCCAGCCGGCGCGATATTCCTCGCGCGGGTCGCAGACGATGACGTGGTAGTCCATCGCGGTGGCGATTTGCGCCAGGAAGCGCGAGAGCTGTCCGGCGCCGATGATCAGCAGCCGCCAGCGCGGCCCGTGCAAGGTGACCATGGCCCGCTCGCTCACCTGCATCTGGGCGCCCGCCGCCGCCTTCGACAACTCGACGTCGCCGGTTTGCAGATCGAGCCGGCGCTGCACCAGTTCGTGCTGGTCGAGACGTTCCAGCAGCTCGGCGACGCGGCTGCGCTCCGACAGCGGTTCGATCGACAGTTCGATGGTGCCGCCGCAGGGCAGGCCGAAACGGTGCGCCTCGTCGGCGGTGATGCCGTAGCTGACGATTTCGGGCAAGGTGCGGCTGATGCCCTCGTCGCGCACGCGCGCGATCAGGTCATCCTCGATGCAGCCCCCCGAGACGGAGCCGATCACCGTGCCATCTTCGCAGATGGCCAGGGTGGCGCCGACCGGACGGGGACTCGAGCCCCAGGTCTTGATGACGGTGATAAGTTCGCAGCGGCGCCCGGAGGCGATCCACGCGGCGCTGGTTTTGAGTACTTCGAGATCGATGCTGTCCATGGATGGAATATACTACGGCTCTCCAAAGCTTGCAGGAACTGCCATGACCGACCACAAGGAAGACGACGGCTCACCCAAATTCGGCCGCCTGCTGATCGTGCTGATTATCGCCGTGGTGTTCTGCGGCGGCCTGACCTGGCTGATGGGTACCGTGTTCCCGGATTTCCCGAATTTCCGCTAAAGCCTGCGCGAAGTTAGCGCTTGCACACCCTCGTAAGCGCCTTTTCGAACGGGCTGCCCGGCGCTACTTCCTCGGGGCTGAATTTCTCGTAGATATAGTTTTCGACCGGTTCGCCCCTGCCCATCGTCTCGGGATAGAACACTTGCGACAGCATCACCGCCGTGCGGTCCTCGCAGGAATACAGGTGCTGCGCCTTGACCGAGCGGTAAGGCTTGCCCTCCGGCGTCTGCTGCGCCTTGGTGTAGGAGTGCAGCGACCACACCTTGCGGGTCTTGTCTTTTTTGACGACCTTGGTGCTGTCGATGTAGAAGACGTTGCCCGGGCCGGAACTGACTTTGCGCCATTGCGCCGCCTGGGCCCCGCCCGATACGGCCATCGACATCAGCAGGACCGCCACCAATGCCGGTTTTTTCATCGGGATCACGGCACCAGCGGCTTCTTGGCCGCCTGCTTGCCCTTGATTTCGGCGACGGTCTTGTCGATCGCGGCCAGGCGGTAGTTGATGCCGGGGTGGTTGGCGGTATAGCCGTTCAGCACCGAAGCCGGATACTGGCTGGCCAGCCGCTGCCAGAAGGCGCGCGCCTGCGCGGTGCTGTAGCCGGCCCGCGCCACCATATACAGCGACAGCGAATCGGCCGCCGCGTCCAGCTCCTGCGGCATCGGCTTGATGCCGGCGCTGCCGATCAGCATCGACAGGTCCGGCCGCACCGCGACCAGGTTGTCGATGATGCTGCCGACCGTGTAGGCCGACCGCGTTTTGGCGGCGTGGCCCAGCACATTGTGCGCGATGTCCTTGGCCAGCACATAGGCGATGGCTTCGTCGGTCTGCGCGAAGTTGACCATGCCGCGCGTGATCATGACGCGCTGGCCGTCCGAGTAGGCGTTGATATTGTCCGAATTGCCGATGTCGATCTTGAAGGCGCAGGCGCGCGTGACCGGCACCCTGAGCGCCTGGTTGCTGCCTTTGCGTTCGACGATCAGATTGAGCGACTGGTTGTTGGCGACCAGCGGTCCCAGCACGCCTGCCGCCTCGGTCTCGGCGTGTTGGCCGGTGGGCAGGCTTTTGCCTTCGGCCGCCAGCAGCACGTCGCCCTTGCGCAGGCCCACGCGCGCGGCGCCGCTGCCGGCCAGCACGCTGGCCACTTCCAGGCGGTCGCCGTAGTTCAGCACCGCCTGCGCGGCGTCGACGAATTCGCCGGAGTACGAGTATTTGTTCTTGGCGGTGAAGCCGAGCAGGTTGCGGGCCTGGTTGCGGCACAGGTCCGCGTTGTTGATCAACAGCGGACCGGCGATGCGGTACAGCCGGTCCTGCAACGCGACCATTTGTCCCAGTGCCTGGCGTGCCGCCGCCATTTTGGCGGTGACCACCGGCGCGCCTTCGTCGACGGTGCGCGCGACCACCGGACCCTGTTCGGGTTCGGCCGTCCTGGAGGTGAAGGTCGAACAGGCCGACAGCAGCAGCGCCGTGGCCAGCAGGGATATAGTGGCGAATTTCTTCGAATTGTTTTGCTGGACCATCCCTAGTCTCCGTATTTTTTTAGTGTTTTCCGGTGCTTCCAAAACCGCCGGCACCGCGTTCGCTGGTGTCGAATTCTTCGACGACGTTGAAACCGACTTGCAGGACCGGAACGATGATCAGCTGCGCCAGGCGCTCCATCGGGTTCAGGGTGAAGGCGCTGTTGCCCCTGTTCCATGTCGAGATCATCAACTGGCCCTGGTAATCGGAATCGATCAAGCCTACCAGATTCCCCAGTACGATGCCGTTCTTGTGGCCCATGCCGCTGCGCGGCAGGATCATGGCGGCGTAGCCCGGATCGGCGACGTGGATCGCCAGGCCGGTCGGGATCAGCACGGTCTGGCCGGCTTCGATGGTGATCGGCGCGTCGATGCAGGCGCGCAGATCGAGGCCGGCGGAACCCGGGGTGGCGTAGGCCGGCAACTGGTCTTTCATGCGCGGGTCGAGGATTTTGACGTCGATGTTTTTCATGCGTTTTGCTCTATTTTTTGCTCTATTATTTTGCGAACAGCGAGTGCTGCGAGATGCGTTTGGAGATTTCGGAAATCAGCTGGCGCGCCAGGGTCAGTTTGTCGGCGCGCGGCAGGATGGTGTGGCCGTTCTCGTCGAACAGGATGATGGTGTTGTCGTCCTGACCGAAGGTGTGGTGGCCGATGTTCCCGACCAGCAGGGGGATGCCTTTTTTCTCGCGCTTGTCGGCGCCGAACTGGATCAGGTTTTCCGATTCGGCGGCGAAGCCGACGCAGTACGGATGGCCGGCCAGCGAGGTGCGGGCGGCGACGGTGGCGAGGATGTCCGGGTTCTGTTCGAACTTCAGGTCCGGCACCGAGCCGTCCGGATTCTTCTTCAGTTTCTGTTCGCTCGAATTGGACACGCGCCAGTCGGCGACGGCCGCCACGGCGATGAAGATATGCTGGTGGTCGACGTTGGCCAGCACGGCGTCGTGCATCTGCACCGCGCTTTGGACGTTGATGCGCTGGACGCCGAACGGCGCCGGCAGCGCGGTCGGGCCGGACACCAGCACCACTTCGGCGCCGGCTTCACGCGCCGCGCGCGCCACCGCGTAACCCATCTTCCCGGACGACAGATTGGTGATGCCACGCACCGGGTCGATCGGCTCGAAGGTCGGGCCGGCGGTGATCAGGATGCGTTTGCCGGCCAGGACTTTCGGCTGGAACGACGCGATCAATTCTTCCAGCAGCTGCGCCGGTTCCAGCATGCGGCCCATGCCCACTTCGCCGCAGGCCTGGTCGCCGGCGGCAGGGCCGAAGATGACGATGCCGTCGTCCTCCAGCTGCCTTGTGTTGCGCTGGGTGGCGGGGTTCTGCCACATTTCCACGTTCATCGCCGGCGCCACCAGCAGCGGCACGCGGCGCGGGCGCGCCAGGCACATGGTCGACAGCAGGTCGTCGCAGACGCCGTGCGCCAATTTATACATAAAGTCGGCCGAGCAGGGCGCGATCAGGATCGCGTCGGCGTCGCGGGTGACGTCGATGTGGGCCATGTTGTTGTCCACGCGCGGGTCCCACTGGCTGCTGAATACCTTGTTGCCCGACAGGGCCTGCATTGTGACGGCGGTGATGAAGTGGGTCGCGGCGTCGGTCATCACCACTTGCACCGAGGCGCCGGCCTTGGTCAGCGCGCGGCACAGTTCCGCCGCCTTGTAGCAGGCCACGCCCCCGGACAGGCCAAGGACGATTTTTTTACCAGTCAATTCCATGATGCCGCTCTCCCGCTTATTTGTTCACGCGCCGCAGTTCGTCGAGGATGAACAGCGCCGCGCCGATGCAGATGGCCGCGTCGGCGATATTAAACGCCGGGAAGTGGCCCCAGCCGGCCCAGTGGAAATCGAGGAAGTCGATCACGTGGCCGTACAGCAGGCGGTCGATGACGTTGCCGATCGCGCCGCCGAGCACCAGCGACAGCGCCCAGGAGAACATGCGTTGCCCACCGTGTTTTTTCAACAGGTAGATGATGTAGACGGCGGCGGCGATGCCGATGCCGGTAAAGAAATAGCGCTGCCAACCGCCGGCGTTGTGCAGGAAGCTGAAGGCCGCGCCCTTGTTATAGGCCAGCACCAGGTTGAAGAACGAGGTGACGAATTTTTCCTCGCCCAGCTGGAAGGTCCGGGTAATGGTGATCTTGGTCAGCTGATCGACCAGCATGATGATGAAGGCGATGCCGAGCCAAGGGATCAAACTGGAGGACGACTTGGTCGGGAAGATTTTTTTAGTGGCCATAAAATATCAGAGAGGTTCGTGGCGACGGCGCCGCCGATTTCTTGTGAAAATCGGCGGCCCCAATATTAAGCGAACTTGCGTTTTTCGCCCGCACCAAACAGATTGCTGTGGCAACGGCCGCAGAGCGTCGGATGGTCCGCGTGCGCGCCGACGTCGGCACGGTAGTGCCAGCAGCGTTCGCACTTCTCGGCCGTGGAGGCGGCCACTTCGACCGCTTCATCGGCTTCGGCGCCCACTTCGACGGCTTGCGCCAGCGACGTGATGAAGACGAATTTGAGGTCGTCCTCCAGGCTCGCCAGCAGCTTGTACTTGTCGCCGGCGGCCTTGATGGTCAGCTCGGCCTGCAGCGACGAACCGATCGCGCCCGAAGTGCGCAAATCTTCTAGCTGCTTGGTCACGTCGGTGCGCACCGCGCGCAACGTGGTGTACTTGGCGAGCAGCGCGTCGGCGTCCGCCAGTTCCGGCAACTGCCACCAGGTTTGCGTGAAGATGGTCTCGTCGCTGGCCTTGAACGCTTCCTCGCCGGCGAAGATCGCCCACGCCTCTTCGGCGGTGAACGACAGCGCCGGCGCCATCACGCGCAGCAGGCTTTGCGTGATGTGCCACAGCGCGGTCTGCGCCGAGCGGCGCGCGGGCGAGCCGACGGCCGACGTGTACAGGCGGTCCTTGAGGATGTCGAGGTAGAAGCCGCCCAGGTCCTCGGAGCAGTAGTTTTGCAGCTTGGAGTAGACCGGCTGGAACTCGTACTGTTCGTAGTGGGCTTCCATCTCCTTCTGCAGCGCGGCCATGTTGGCGATCGCGTAGCGGTCGATTTCCAGCAGCTCGGCCACCGGCACGGCGTCGCGCGCGTGGTCGAAGTCCGAGATGTTCGCCAGCAGGAAGCGCAGCGTGTTGCGGATGCGGCGATAGGCTTCGGTCACGCGCTTGAGGATCTCGTCGGAGATCGACAGCTCGCCGGTGTAGTCGGTCGAGGCGATCCACAGGCGCAGGATGTCGGCGCCGAGCGTGTCGGAGATTTTTTGCGGCGCCAGCGTGTTCCCCAGCGACTTGGACATCTTCTTGCCTTCGCCGTCGACGGTGAAGCCGTGCGTCAGCAGGGCTTTGTACGGCGGCGTGCCGTTCAACATCGAGGATGTCAACAGCGACGAGTGGAACCAGCCGCGGTGTTGGTCCGAGCCTTCCAGATACAGGTCGGCAGGGAAGGCCGACTGCTCCTTGTGCGAGCCGCGCAGCACGGTCTGGTGGGTGGTGCCGGAATCGAACCAGACGTCGAGCGTGTCCTTGTTCTTGGCGTAGACGGCCGCTTCGTCGCCGATCAGGTCTTTCAGGTCGAGCGCCAGCCAGGCGTCGATGCCGCCTTTTTCGATCAGTTGGGCCACTTGCTCGAGCAGCTCCGGCGTGCGCGGATGCAGCGCGCCGGTTTCCTTGTGCACCACGAAGGCCATCGGCACGCCCCATTGACGCTGGCGCGACAAGGTCCAGTCGGGACGGTTGGCGATCATGCCGTGCAGGCGCGCCTGGCCCCAGTCCGGGAAGAATTTGGTCTCGGCGATGCCTTTGAGCGCGGTTTCGCGCAGCGTGGCGCCGCCGTCCTTCGGCTTGACGTCCATGCCGGCGAACCATTGCGAGGTGGCGCGGTAGATCACCGGCTTCTTGTGGCGCCAGCAGTGCATGTAGCTGTGGTCGAACATCTTCAGTTCGAACAGGGCGCCGGCGGCCGTCAGCGCGGCGCAGATCGGCTTGGAGGCGTCCCAGATGCTCATGCCGCCGAACAGCGGCAAGGTCGACACGTAGTTACCGTCGCCCATGACCGGGGTCAGGATCTGGTCGTCCTTCAGGCCGTGCGCTTTGCACGAGATAAAGTCGTCGACGCCGTAGGCCGGCGCCGAGTGCACCACGCCGGTGCCGCTGTCGGCGGTCACGTAGTCGGCCAGGTACATCGGCGACAGGCGGTCGTAGAACGGGTCCGACGCGTGCAGCGGGTGGCGGAAGCTGATGCCTTCGAGCGCAGCGCCCAGGCAGGTGCCGATGGTGACGCCTTCGAGCTTATAGCGGGCCAGGCACGATTCGACCAGGTCCTGGGCCAGGATCAGCAGCAAGGGCTGGCCATCGCGCTCGGTTTTCACCAGCGCGTAGGTGATCTCCGGATTGACGTTGAGCGCCTGGTTGGACGGGATGGTCCATGGCGTGGTGGTCCAGATCACGACGAAGCCGTTCTCGGTCGGCAGGCTATCGAGGCTGAAGGCTTTGGCCAGCTTGTCGAATTCGGCGAACTTGAAGCCGACGTCGATGGCCGGGTCGCGCTTGTTTTCGTATTCGATTTCCGCCTCGGCTAACGCCGAGCCGCAATCGAAGCACCAGTTGACCGGCTTCAGGCCGCGGTAGACGTAGCCCTTGTCGAGCATTTTGCCCAAGGCGCGCAGTTCGTCGGCCTCGTTCGAGAAGTTCATCGTCAGGTAAGGGTTGTTCCATTCACCCAGCACGCCCAGGCGGATGAAGTCCTTGCGCTGGCGGTCGACCTGTTCGAGCGCGTAGGCGCGGGCCTTGGTCAGCACGTCGGCGGTCGGCAGGTTTTTGCCATACAGTTTTTCGATCTGGATTTCGATCGGCATGCCGTGGCAATCCCAGCCCGGCACGTAGGGTGCGTCGAAACCGGCCAGCGAGCGCGATTTGACCACCATGTCCTTGAGGATCTTGTTGACGGCGTGGCCGAGGTGGATGTCGCCGTTGGCGTACGGCGGACCGTCGTGCAGGATGAATTTCGGACGGCCGGCGGCGGCCTTGCGCACGCGCTCGTAAATTTTCTTTTCCTGCCATTGCTGCACCCAGCCCGGCTCGCGCTTGGCCATGTCGCCGCGCATCGGGAACGGGGTTTCGGTCATGTTGACCGGATATTTGCTTTCAGGCTTCTTTGGGGCTTTGCTTTTATCGGACATGTTTTTTCTTCAGTGATGTATGCGGGAATTCTGGATAGCCGGCGCGCGTAGCTGATCGCGCGCTCAAATTCGGTCGGTGGCGTTGGTCGCGCTGATGAGGTCGCCGGCCGCGCCGGTGGTGGCGCCATCCCTTTGCGCGAAGTAGGCGCGGGCGATGTCGGCGTCGCGGTGGATGGCGGCCGTCAGGGTTGGCAGGTCGACGTATTTTTCCTCGTCGCGGATCTTTTGCAGGAATTCGACCCGCACCTGCTTGCCGTAGCAGCCCTGGTTGAAGTCGAACACGTGCACTTCCAGCAGCACACGGCCGCTGTCGTCGACGGTCGGGCGTACGCCCAGGCTGGCGACGGCCGGCAACGGCTGCTCGGCCAGGCCGTGCACCTGCACGATGAAGATGCCGGACAGCGCGGGCCGGTGCGGCACGCGCAGGTTGAGGGTGGGGAAGCCGAGGGTGCGGCCCAGCTTCTGGCCATGGATCACATGGCCGGAGATGGCGTACGGATGGCCCAGCAGCGCCTCGGCGTGGCGGAAGTCGCCCTCGGCCAGCGCGGCGCGCACGGCCGACGACGAGATGCGCGTCGTGCCGTTCATCACCGTCGGCAGGGTCTCGACGTGGAAGCCGTATTGTTTGCCCGCCTCCAGCAGCATGTCGACGTTGCCGGCGCGGCGCGCGCCGTAGCAGAAGTCGTCGCCGACCATCAGCCATTTGACGTGCAAGCCCTCGACCAGCACCTTTTCGGTGAATTCCTGGGGCGTGAGGGCGGCGAACGGCGCCGAGAAGTGCTCGACGATGACGCGGTCGATGCCGTTGTCGGACAGCGATTGCAGCTTGTCGCGCAGGTTGGCGATGCGCGGCGGCGCCTTGGACGGGTCGCCGGCCTTGTTGGCGAAGAATTCGCGCGGATGCGGCTCGAAGGTCATCACCGCCGCTTCCAGGCCGAGGCCGGTCGCGGCGCCGCGCACGCGCGCCAGCAACGCCTGGTGGCCGAGGTGGACACCGTCAAAGTTGCCGATCGTAAGCGCGCACGGCGCGCGCGCCGCTGCGTTGGGGAGACCTCGAAATACCTTCATGGGAATCTGGGGGAACTATCGCTAAATGGAGGATTATACGGTTTGTTTCGGCGATGCACACTGTTAACCCCTCGTGCGGTTGCCGCGACGCGGGCTGCGCCGCTTAGGGGTCGTACCCCGAGGGGTACGACCCCGCCTGGCAGTGCGGGTCTGCGGGCCAAAAAAAAGCGCCGCCTGCCGGAGCAGACAGCGCTTTCAGGATCAAACGCGGCCGAATTAAGCGGCTTTGTTCAGGCCCAGGGTCCAGTAGCGGGCCAGGTCGGCGGTGCCGTCCGTGCCTTTGACCGATTTCAAGGTCGACAACGCGGCCGATTTCTTGCCGGCGATCGATTGCGCGATACCGTAGTGCAGCTTGATGGCTTCCGGATTGCGGCCGGTGCCCAGCTTGACGGCTTGTTCCATCAGCGGCAGGCCCTTGTCGGCCTTGCCGGCGGAAACCAGCGCGTAGCCCATGTTGGCCAGCGCGTCGGCGTCCTTGTTCTTGACGGCTTCGGCTTCGTTGGCGGCCTGCTTGGCGTCGAACTCGGCCTGGGTCTTGGCGGCCAGGTCTTTCAGGCGCTGGTGGCGGGCGGCGTCGGAACCGGTGCCCAGCGCGCCTTTTTTGTAGCCTTCGTTGATGATCTTGATCGCTTCGGCCGGGTTACCCGCCTGCAGCGCCAATTGGCTCATCTCCATGTATTCCGACGGCTTGGTCAGCAGGCCGTTGGCCAGGCGCAGGCGCAGCACGTCCAGCGACAGGGTCGACGAGAAGCCAGGCTTGGCTTGTACGCGTTGCAGCAGGTCGGCCCAGGTTTGCGGCTTCGGATAGCTGGCGGCCATGCGTTCCAGCGTCTGCACGTAGCCGGCCTTGTCGTTCTGCTTGAGCTGGATGTTGGCCAGCATGCCCAGTTGGGCTTCGTTCAGGTTCTTCGACGCTTGCAGTTCCTTGGCGGCCTCGGTGTACTTGCCGCTGATGTAGTAGGTCTGGATCAGCAGTTCGTGCATGGCGCCGTCGTTCGGATTGTCTTTCAGCGCGCGCTGGATCCAGGTGATGGCTTTCGGGTAATCCTTGATGCGGTAGTAGATACCGGCCAATGCCTGGGTGAATTTCGGTTGTTCGGCGGCGGACAGCTTGCCCGAGTTGATCACGCTCTCGAAGGCGCGCGCGGCGGTGTCGTAATCGCCAGCGGAAGCGGCGGCCGAGGCGCGGGTGCGTTCGATCAGATAGGTCTCGTTGGCGCTTTTATTGCCGACCGAATCGGTTTCCTTCAGTTTTGCTACTGCTTCTTTGTTCTTTCCTGCCGCAGCCAGTTTCTGTGCTTCCTGCAATGGTTTGCCGATTTCAGCGCGCACCGCTTCGGCAGCGTAGGCGACCGACGAAAAACCTGCAATAGGAGCTGCTGCTGTAAAACCAATAGCGGCCATTACCAGGCCGAGATGAGCGAGACGAAACTTGGTCATGGGTAAGTTTTCTTTCTTCAAAATGCGAAATAGGCAGGAATGGTCCTGCCTATCGTTGAACATAGAACTGATTTATTGGAACTGTTCGTTGCCGACCAGGCCAATTTTGGTCACGCCGAGACGCTGTGCGGCAGCCATGACGCCTGCCACGGCCTTGTATTCGACCAGCTTGTTCGGACGCAGATGCACCTCCGGCTGATCGGGTTGGGCCGCGACATCGGTCAGTTTCGCTTCCAGGGCGCTGCGGTCGGGAACGACCACGTTATCCCACAGAATCGTACCGTCGAAGTCCACGTCGATCGTGATGACCACTGGGTCCTTGGTCGGTGGCGGCGGGGTGCCGACCGGCATGTTCAAGTTGACCGAGTGGTTGGCTTTCGGAATCGTAATGATCATCATGATAATCAGCACCAGCATCACGTCGATGAGGGGCGTCATATTCATTTCCATCATTGGTTCCGGATCCGCGCCTGCGGATGGGGAGCCGACATTCATACTCATGATGTTTCCTTTTTAGAAGGGCAGGCCGTATTCCGGCCTGCGATGCACTAACGGGGATTAACCCTTATCAGGCGGTTCGGTGATGAAACCGACCTTCTGAATACCAGCGCGCTGGGTAGTGTAAATAACCTTGCCGATCGATTCGTAGCGTGTTTCTTGGTCACCACGAACGTGCACTTCCGGCTGCGGCACTTTCACTGCTTCCACCTTCAGATTGTCGAACAACTCATTCGCGTCGCGCATCTTCTTCTGGTTCCAGTAGATGTCGCCATCTTTGCTCACAACGATGTTGACATCTTCCGGCTTGGTCTGAATAACCTGGTTGGTTTCCTCTGGCAGCTTGATCTTGATCAGCTTCAGAACAACCGGGCTCGTGATCAGGAAGATAATCAGCAGAACCAACATGATGTCCACGAGGGGCGTCGTGTTGATCTCTGACATGACTTGGTCTTCTTCTCCGCTATCGGAGCCTACGGACATCGACATGATTAATTATCCAATCTTTTTAGCGCCAGCCAGACGGCCGGCTTCGCTGGTGGACATCGCGCCGGAGATCAGCACCGAGTGCACGTCAGCCGAGAACGAACGGACATCTTCCATTGCTGCCTTGTTACGACGCACCAGCCAGTTGTAACCCAGAACGGCTGGAACGGCGACGAACAGACCGAAAGCGGTCATGATCAGCGCTTCACCGACTGGACCTGCAACCTTGTCGATCGATGCGTTACCCGACATGCCGATGGCGATCAGTGCATTGTAAATACCCCAAACGGTACCGAACAGACCGATGAACGGCGAGGTCGAACCGACGGTTGCCAGGAACGACAGGCCATCTTGCAGACGCGACTGAACTTTGTCGACAGCGCGCTGGATCGACATCGTCACCCAGGTCGACAGGTCGATTTGTTCCAGCAGGGCGCCGTCGTGGTGCACGGTGGCCTTGGTGCCGGTTTCAGCGATGAAGCGGAATGGCGAGCCTTCTTTCAGGGCAGCCGAACCAGCAGCGATCGACGAAGCTTTCCAGAACTTGGCCGAGGTTTCTTTCGACTGTTTGAAGATCTTGGCTTGGTCGATCAGCTTGGTGATGATGATGTACCACGAACCCATCGACATGATCGTCAGGATGATCAGGGTGGCGCGCGAAACGAAACCTGCATCCCACACTGCCTTGAAGCCGTATGGGTTTTCCACTTCTTCATGGCCGCCGGCGGCTGCCGGTGCGGCCGCTGGCGCTGCTGCGTCGGCTGCTGGAGCAGCAGCTGCGTCAGCTGCTGGTGCTGGTGCTGCTGCCGCATCCGCTGGAGCGGCTGCTGGAGCCGAAGCTGCCGAGGCTGGCGCGTCAGCGAAAGCTGGGGCGCTTACCAGGGCGGTGGCTGCGGTCACGGAAAACAGCACTGCGGCCAGTACAGCGGACAAACGGGTATTCTTAAACATGCTTCCTCCAAATTGATAAAATAATCAGATCGCTGAATGTATGACAACGAAACTTACTAAGTGAGACGTAACAGCTGCCTCGGTTTTTACTCCAGCGTCCAGACGTATTGCATCTGCATCCACGCTTCCGTCGGTTTCCCGTCGGTCAGACCCGGTTTGAAACGGCATTTGCTGATGCCGCTAACCGCTGCCTTGTCCAGATCCCTAAAACCACTCGATTTGACGACTTTGGAGTCGGCAACGCGGCCGTCGGCGGCAATCAGGAACGACAACGTGACCGTTCCCGTTTCTTCGTTACGCAGCGACGACTTCGGCCATTCCGGCTTGGCGCAAGTGCTGAAGTCGGCTACGGCGGCGACGTTGACCGCCTTCGCTGGGCCTGGTGTCGGCGGCGCCGGTGGTGCCGGCGGCGCTTTTTGCAGGTCGGTCGTTGGCGGCTTCACGTTGGTCGCGTTAGCGATTACGTTCTGCTGCGGTGGCGGCTGCTGCACGTTCACCTCGACTGGCGGGATGAATGGTGGCGGGGGAGCCTTCATCTCTGGCGGAGGTGGCGGTGGTGGGAGTTCCTTTGGTGGAGGAGGTGCTACTTCCTCGATGATCTTTGTCTCCACTGGGGCGATCATCTTTGCCACCAGGCGGGTTCCCAGGCCCGTTATGATTCCATAAGCAACCAGGACGTGCAACAAAACGACAATGGTAATGCCTGTAAAGTTCTTCCCGGTGCTTTTCTCGTTGTGCGTGAAATTCATGCCTGCTTTCTCCAATACCAACTCTTTTTGTTGCTACTAAACCCCAAAATGGCGACATAAAACAACAGCCGCATCCGGGACGTCGGCGAATTATACATACGAATTCTTGATTTTACATAGAATTTTCATCCCTAAAACCGGTTAAATTTCATAGGGTTTTCCTATGTGATAGCGCTCACTTTGCACCAAATTGGTTCGCCGGGCAAGCGTGCGCGGCGCAGAATTGGGGCATTACGGGCTACCACGTTACTTAGTTTTCCCTTAAGCGCAATCACGGAATATTATCAGCGTAATTTTACTACCAACAGTTGATAATTTGGCCGCGAATGTTTCGTTCACGAAATTGTTGCGGCAGGTAATTTCAAAAAACATGCAAAAACCTGTTGACTTCCGGATCGCGCCATGCATTCACCAAAAAAAACCGGGGCCAGAGCACCGCCCCTGACCCCGACTTAGACCTTGCAAGAGCCGTGCCTGAAGCCGCACGGCTGTTCGCGACAGCACTATATATATGTTGGTCAACCTCCCCGGGCGCGTTTCTCCCGTTTGACCTCCATCGTGCTGACCACTTCGCCGTTCGGCGCCACCGTTTCCAGATGGACGTCGAAGCCCCACAAGCGCGCCACATGTTTCAGCACCTCGCCGGCCTGCTGGTTCAGCGGACGGCGCTGGAACTGCGTATGGCGCAGGGTCAGGGCCCGGTCGTCGCGTGTATTGACGGACCAGACCTGGATGTTGGGCTCGCGGTTGCCGAGATTATATTGTTCCGCCAGCTGCTGGCGCACGTAACGATAGCCGAGGTCGTCATGGATGGCGGAGATCGCCAGCTTCTCGTTGTTGTCGTCGTCGAGCACGGCAAAGAAGTGGAACTCGCGGATCAGCTTGGGCGACAGGTACTGGGCGATGAAGCTCTCGTCCTTGAAGTTGCGCATGGCGAAGTCCAGGGTCTTGCGCCAGTCGCTGCCGGCGATGTCGGGGAACCATTCGCGGTCCTCGGCGGTCGGATTCTCGCAGATGCGGCGGATGTCCGTCATCATCGCGAAGCCGAGCGCGTACGGGTTGATGCCGCTGTAATAAGGACTGTTGACGGGCGGCTGGTAGACCACGTTGGTATGGCTCTTGAGGAACTCCATCATGAAGCCGTCGGCAACCACGCCCTCGTCGTACAACTGGTTGAGGATGGTGTAGTGCCAGAACGTGGCCCAGCCCTCGTTCATCACCTGGGTCTGGCGCTGCGGGTAGAAGTACTGGCTGATCTTGCGCACGATGCGCACCATCTCGCGCTGCCAGGGCTCCAGCAGCGGCGCGTATTTCTCAATGAAGTACAGCAGGTTTTCCTCCGGCTCGGGCGGGAAGCGCGGCGCGGCCTTCTCGGCCTCTTCCTCCTCGCGGCGCGGCAGGGTGCGCCACAGGTCGTTGATCTGCGATTGCACGTAGGCCTCGCGTTCCTTCTGCCGCGCCCTTTCCTCCATCATCGACAGCTTGGCCGGGCGCTTGTAGCGGTCGACGCCGTAGTTCTGGATCGCGTGGCAGGAGTCGAGCAAGGTCTCGACGGCGTCGATGCCGTGGCGCTGCTCGCACTCGGCGATGTAATTCTTGGCGAACACCATGTAGTCGACGATGGCTTCGGCGTCGGTCCAGGTGCGGAACAGGTAATTACCCTTGAAGAAGGAGTTGTGGCCGTAGGCCGCGTGCGCGATCACCAGCGCCTGCATGGTCAGGCTGTTCTCCTCCATTAAATAGGCGATGCACGGATCGGAGTTGATGACGATCTCGTACGCCAGGCCCATCTGGCCGCGCTTGTAGCCTTTCTCGGTCGACAGGAAGTGCTTGCCGAACGACCAGTGGTTGTACGACACCGGCATGCCGACCGAGGTGTAGGCGTCCATCATCTGTTCGGCGGTGATGATTTCGAGCTGGTTGGGATAGGTGTCGAGGCCGAAGTTCTCGGCGACCCGGCGGATTTCCTGGTGGGCCTGCTCGATCAGTTCGAACGTCCACTCGGACTGTTCGGGCAGGGCGCGCGGATGGCGCGGCTTGGGGGAGGGCTGGTGCGTCATGTCGTTCATGGGGCGCTCGCTAGGTGCGCGGCCGGGCGGCCGCCTATTTCGGCTGTTTCTTGAACAGTTCGCGGAACACCGGATAGATATCGGCCGGCGTGACTATTTTCTGCATGGCGAAGTTGGCGTGGTGGTCCGGAATCTGCGAGTACTGCTCCCACAGGTTTTGCGGCGGGCCGTCGGTGATCTCGACATAGGTGTAGTACTGCACCTTGGGCATGATGGTGTTGATCAACAGCTGGCGGCACAGCACCGAGTCGTTGTCCCAGTTGTCGCCGTCCGAGGCTTGCGCCACGTAGCTGTTCCAGGCGCCGGCGCCGTAGCGCTCCTCGATGATCTTGTCGAGCAGGTGCAGCGCCGACGACACCACCGTGCCGCCGGACTCGCGCGAGTGGAAGAATTCCTCCTCGTCCACCTCGGCCGCGGCCGTGTGGTGGCGGATGAAGACCACGTCGATCTTGTCGTAGGCGCGCTTGAGGAACAGGTACAGCAGGATGAAGAAGCGCTTGGCCGTGTCCTTGCGGGTCTCGTCCATCGAGCCGGAGACGTCCATGATGCAGAACATGACCGCCTGCGTCATCGGCTTGGGCACCTTGATGCGGTTGCTGTAGCGCAGGTCGAACGGGTCGATGAAGGGAATGGCCAGCAGCCGCGTGTGCAGGTGGTGAATCAGTTTCTTCAGCTCGACCACGTGGGGTGCGTCGAGCGGCTCGCCGTCGAGCAGCAGTTGCTCCAGTTCGGCCTCGGCTTCTTCCAGCCGCTTGCGCGAGTTGCCGCCGACGGCGATGCGCCGGCCCAGCGCGCCGCGCAGCGAGCGCAGCACGTGGATGTTGGACGGCGTGCCCGACATGTTGTAGCCGGCGCGCTGGTTCTTGAATTCGGTCGTCGCGGTCAGCTGCGTCTTGACCATGTGCGGCAGTTCCAGGTCCTCGAAGAAATAGTTCATGAACTCTTCGCGCGACAGCTCGAAGATGAAGTCATCCTCGGTCATCTGGTCGCTATTGCCGGCCTTGCCGCGCCCGGACCCGCCACCGCCCTTGGGCCGGTTGATCAGGTCGCCTTTCTGGTATTCCTGATTGCCCGGGTTGATGGTTTCCCACACGCCGCCGTGGGCGTGGCCGAAGGATGGCTCGCCCACGTCCTTGACGGGGATCGAGACTTTTTCGCCGTTTTCAATATCGGTGATGGAACGGCCCTTGATGGCCCGTCCCACCGCGTCCTTGATCTGCGACTTGTAGCGCCGCAAGAAGCGCTCGCGGTTGACCGCGGATTTGTTCTTGCCCTGCAAACGTCGATCGATGAGGTAAGTCAAAAGATGCCTCCTGCTGCGATGGGTCGGCGCCGCGCCGGCCGCCGCCGTGGCGGCGCGGCTGCGGCAATACTGCTTAAGAGGACTTCCTCACGCGCAAATACCATTCGCACAGCAAGCGGACCTGTTTGGCCGTATAGCCTTTTTCCACCATGCGCGCGACGAAGTCGGCGTGCTTGTTGGCGTCCTCGGCGCTGGCCTTGGCGTTGAACGAGATCACCGGCAGCAGTTCCTCCGTATTGGAGAACATCTTCTTCTCGATCACCGTGCGGAATTTCTCATAACTGGTCCAAGCGGGATTCTTGCCGCCATTATTGGCGCGCGCCCGCAGGCCGAAGTTGACGATCTCGTTGCGGAAATCCTTGGGGTTGGAAATGCCGGCCGGTTTCTCGATCTTCTCCAGTTCGTTGTTGAGCGACTCGCGGTCGAAGCTCTCGCCGGTGTCCGGATCGCGGTATTCCTGGTCCTGGATCCAGAAGTCGGCGAACGTGACGTAGCGGTCGAAGATGTTCTGGCCGTATTCGGAATAGCTTTCCAGGTAGGCGGTCTGGATTTCCTTGCCGATGAACTCGACGTACTTCTGCGCCAGGTGCTCTTTAATGTACGAGAAGTATTTCTGCTCGGTCTCGGGCGGGAACTGCTCGCGTTCGACCTGCTGCTCCAGCACATATAAGAGGTGGACCGGATTGGCCGCCACTTCGGTGTTGTCGAAGTTGAAGACCTTGGACAGGATCTTGAACGCGAAGCGCGTCGACAGCCCGTTCATGCCCTCGTCGACGCCGGCGTAGTCGACGTACTCATGCATGGACTTGGCCTTCGGATCGGTGTCCTTGAGGTTTTCGCCATCGTAGACCAGCATCTTGCTGAAGATACTGGAGTTCTCCGGGTCCTTCAGGCGCGACAGGATCGCGAACTGCGCCATCATCTTCAGGGTGCCGGGCGCGCACGGGGCCTGGTACAGCGACGAGTTGGCCACGAGCTTGTCGTAGATCTTGATCTCGTCGGTCACGCGCAGGCAGTACGGCACTTTGACGATGTAGATACGGTCAAGGAAGGCCTCGTTGTTGCGGTTGTTGCGGAAGGTTTTCCATTCCGACTCGTTCGAGTGCGCGAGGATGATGCCGTCGAACGGGATCGCGCCGAACCCTTCGGTGCCCTTGTAGTTGCCTTCCTGCGTGGCCGTCAATAATGGATGCAAGACCTTGATGGGCGCCTTGAACATCTCGACGAATTCCATCAAGCCCTGGTTGGCCAGGCACAGGCCGCCGGAGTAGCTGTAGGCATCCGGATCGTCCTGCGAATAATCCTCGAGCTTGCGGATGTCGACCTTGCCGACCAGCGAGGAGATGTCCTGGTTGTTTTCGTCGCCCGGCTCGGTCTTGGAGATGGCCACTTGTTTCAGCACGGAAGGGTAGCGCTTGACCACGCGGAACTGGTTGATGTCGCCGTTAAATTCGTGCAGGCGCTTGACGGCCCACGGGCTCGGGATGTTGCGCAGGTAGCGGCGCGGGATGCCGTAATCCTCTTCCAGCAGCACGCCGTCCTCTTCCTCGTTGAACAGGCCGAGCGGCGATTCGTTGACCGGCGAGCCTTTGAGGCAATAGAAGGGCACATGTTCCATCAGCGACTTGAGCTTTTCGGCGATCGACGATTTGCCGCCGCCAACCGGACCCAGCAGATAAAGGATCTGCTTGCGTTCCTCCAGGCCCTGCGCCGCGTGGCGGAAGTAGGAGACCACTTGCTCGATCACTTCCTCGGTGCCGTAGAACTCGCGGAACGCGGGATAGATCTTGATGACCTTGTTGGCAAAGATGCGGGACAGCCGGGTATCGTTGCGGGTGTCGACCAGGGTCGGTTCGCCGATGGCGGCCAACATGCGCTCGGGGGCGCTCGCGTAAGTGAGTCGATCTTTTTTGCAGAGTTCGAGATATTCCTTCATGGACATCTCTTCTTCCTTGGTCCGTTCGTACCGTGCGGCGTAGTTGTCAAAAATGGTCATTTGGGTGTCCTTTAATGTAAGCCTACTAGTCACGGGTCACCGGCAGTTGCGGCTGCCCTGGCCCTAATTTGTGCGTTCCCTTCTCTCTTATTTTTCTTGTCTCCAGCTTCCTTTGATGGCACGGATTGCCCGTGTCCTTGAGCTGGCTTTATTGCCGCTGGCTGCGTGCCGGTGGACGGCTTTTATGTGTTGGTCGTAATGCTTCTTACGTCTATGAAATTTATTATTGCTCTATTGCTGCAGGAAGTCAAAAGATATGTCGTAATATCGTTAATACTCTTTCGTAACATGCTGATTTTAAAGAATATTATTGCGCAATTTTTGAGATTTCCCGTGAGTTTTATGGCATTTTTTTCGCTCGTTTTTACCACACTAATGCCACAGTATCATGCCTGTGCGCGCCGTGCTGATCGCGCCTCATAATAGATAAATTTTGCCGCAAGTCGGCGCCCGCTGTCGCACCGCGCGAGCGGCCGCGATGAGCCCGACGCCGGGATAAGATAAGATAGCCAAATTACGTCCCCCCATCGTCACCGTATCAGGAAAAAGAACATGTTGAACCCCCAATTGCGCGCCGTTCTCGAGGGCATGCCCAAAGCCGAGCTGCATATCCACATCGAGGGCTCGCTGGAGCCGGAGCTGATCTTCGCGCTGGCCCAACGCAACAACGTCAGCTTGCCATACGCGTCGGTCGAGGACTTGCGCGCCGCCTATGCCTTCACCGATTTGCAATCGTTCCTCGATATTTACTACGCGGGCGCCAGCGTGCTGCTGCAAGAGCAGGACTTTTACGACATGACGGCCGCCTACCTGAAGCGCGCCGAGGCCGACAACGTGCGCCACACCGAGATCTTCTTCGATCCGCAGACGCACACGGCGCGCGGCGTGCCGATCAAGACCGTCATCGACGGCATCCACCGCGCTTGCCAGGACAGCCCGGTCAGCGCCACCCTGATCCTGAGTTTCCTGCGCCACCTGTCGGAGGAGGACGCCTTCGCCACCCTGGAGGAGGCGCTGCCGTACCGCGACAAATATATGGGCATCGGCCTCGATTCATCCGAGCTCGGCAATCCGCCGGAGAAGTTCGCCCGCGTGTTCGCGCGCTGCAAGGAGCTCGGCTTCCGCCTGGTCGCCCATGCCGGCGAGGAAGGCCCGCCGGCGTACATCGAAACGGCGCTCGACGTGCTCAAGGTCGAGCGCATCGACCACGGCGTACGCTGCCTCGACGACGCCGCGCTGACCCAGCGTCTGGCGCGCGAGCAGATCGCGCTGACGGTGTGTCCGTTGTCGAACGTCAAGCTGTGCGTGTTCCAGCACATGGGCCAGCACAACCTGCTCGAACTGCTCGACGCCGGCATCGTGGCGACCGTCAACTCCGACGATCCGGCCTATTTCGGCGGCTATATGAACGACAACTTCATCGCCACCTTCGAAGCCTTGCCGCTGGGGCTGTCCCACGCGCACCGGCTGGCGCGCAACGGCTTTGCCGCCGCCTTCCTGCCGCCGGAGGAGAAACAGCGGTTCCTCGACGAGGTGGATGCCTACTTCGCCTCAGTCGCTGTATAAGTAAACTGTAGGGCGGATTAGCGCAAAGCGCGTAATCGGCCGTGAGCCGCCGGCGGCGCATGGCCGATTACGCTGCGCTAATCCGCCCTACGTGACTCTGTGTGTCGCTGCGCCGGTTAAAAATGGAGATGTAATGTTCAAGCTTGCTCTGAAAATGACGGCGCGCGACTGGCGCGCCGGCCAGTTGCGCTTCCTGCTGATCGCGCTGACGGTGGCGGTGGCCGCGTTGTCGGCCACGGGCTTCTTCGTCGACCGCCTGCGTAGCGGCCTCGACCGGGATGCGCACCAGTTGCTCGGCGCCGACGTCGTCATCAGCGCCGACAATCCGGTGTTTCCGACGTGGCGCGCCGAGGCGCTGCGGCGCGGCCTGGTCGTGACCGACACCGTCACCTTCCCCAGCATGGCGCAGGCGGGCGAGGGCGAACAGTCGACCTCGATGCTGGCCTCGCTCAAGGCGGTCGGCCCCGGTTATCCGCTGCGCGGCAAGCTGAAGCTGACCACCGATCCGGCCCAGGCCGAGCAGAGCTATGGCACCCCGGCCGCCGATATTCCGGCGCCCGGCACCGTGTGGATCGACGCCGGCTTGCTGGGCAGCCTGAACACCAAGGTCGGCGACGCGCTTAAACTTGGCGACAAGACCTTCAAGATCGCGCAACTGATCGCGTCGGAGCCGGATCGCGGCGCCAACTTCCTGGCCTTCGCGCCGCGCGTGATGCTGGCGCTGCAGGATCTGCAGGCGACCGACCTGATCCAGCCCGGCTCGCGCGTGACCTACCGCCTGTTGCTGGCGGCGCCGGCCACGCTGGCCAACGGCCCGGCCGTCGCCGCGTCCTTCCAGAAATGGCTCGATGACAAGATCAAGGCCGACAACATCAAGGGCGTGCGGGTCGAGTCGCTGGAAAACGGCCGCCCGGAAATGCGCAATACCCTGGACCGCGCCGACCGCTTCCTGTCGCTGGTGGGCCTGCTGTCGGCGATGCTGGCCGCCGTGGCGGTGGCGATGGCCGCGCGCCGCTTCATGCAGCGCCATCTGGACGCTTGCGCCATGCTGCGCTGCCTGGGCCTGACGCAGAACCAGGTGACGGCGATGTACTTATATGAATTCCTGATGGTCGGCCTGGTCGGCAGCGCCATCGGCGTGGTCGTCGGTTTCGGCGCGCACTACGTGTTGCTGGAAGTATTGGGCAAGCTGGTCGCGGCCGATCTGCCGGGGCCGACGATCTATCCTGCGCTGCAGGGCCTGGCCATCGGCATGCTGCTGCTGGCCGCGTTCGCGCTGCCGCCTATCCTGCAATTGCGCAAGGTGCCGCACAACCGCGTGATCCGCCGCGAGCAGGACCCGCCGCAGGTGGCGGCGCTGGCCACCTACGGACTGGGCATGGGCGGCTTCGGCTTGCTGTTGCTGTGGCAGGCGGGCGAAGCCCAACTGGCGGCGTACACGGCGGCCGGCTTCCTCGGTGCCTTTGTGGTATTCGGGCTGGTGGCCTGGCTGGGGCTGAAGGCGCTCAAGCCGTTGCGCGGCGCCATCGACCATCAAAGCTGGCGCTTCGCCATCACCTCGCTGCAACGGCGTCCGGGCGCAACCATCGTGCAGGTGGTGTCGCTGGCGCTGGGCATGATGGCGCTGCTGGTGCTGACCGTGGTGCGCGAGGATTTGATGTTGGCCTGGCGCAACGCCACGCCGCCGGACGCGCCGAACCGCTTCATCATCAATATCCAGCCGGAACAACGCGAGCAGGTCGCCAAGCGGCTGGAAGCGGCCGGCGTCAGCTACGCGCCGCAGTATCCGATGATACGCGGCCGCCTGACGGCGGTGAACGGCCAGCCGATCACCGCCGAGACCTACACCGAGGACCGCGCGCGTGGCCTGGCCGACCGCGAGTTCAATCTGTCGACGATGGCGCAGATGCAGGCGGAGAACAAGATTAGCGCCGGCAAGTGGTTCGCCGACACGCCGGGCTCGGCCGAGGCGTCGGTGGAGGAGGGCATCGCCAAGACCTTGCGCTGGAAGCTCGGCGACAAGTTGCGCTTCGACATAGCCGGCGCGCCGGTGGACGTGACCATCACCAGTCTGCGCAAGCTGGAGTGGGGATCGATGCGGGTCAATTTCTTTGTGATTATCAACCCGGCGGCGATGAAGGAAGTGTCGCAGAGCTGGATCACGGCCTTCCACCTGCCGCCGCAGCAGGGCGGGGTGATGAACGCGCTGACACGCGATTTCCCCAATTTGACGATCGTCGATGTCGGCGGCTTGTTGCGCCAGGTGCAGTCGGTGCTGGACCAGGTGGTGACGGCGATCGAGTTCCTGTTCATCTTTACGTTGGCGTCCGGATTGCTGGTGCTGTACGCGGCGCT
The DNA here is from genome assembly GCA_024123915.1 of Oxalobacteraceae bacterium OTU3CAMAD1. Lineage (NCBI taxonomy): Bacteria > Pseudomonadati > Pseudomonadota > Betaproteobacteria > Burkholderiales > Oxalobacteraceae > Oxalobacteraceae bacterium OTU3CAMAD1. The sequence continues at coordinate 1,985,065 of CP099650.1, forward strand.
GATGGGATCGCAGGATGAGCGAACGCGCGAGTCCGGCCTGTTGCGGGCGCTGGGGGCCACGCGCAAGCAGTTGTCGCAGGCGCAGCTGATCGAGTTCTCGCTGGTTGGCGCGCTGTCGGGTGTGCTGGCGGCGACGGGCGCGGCGGCCATGGGGTGGGCGTTGGCGACGTATCAGTTCAAGTTCGCCTGGGCGTTCAGTCCGTCGGTGTGGCTGGTTGGGTTGGTGGCCGGCGCGGTGTGCGCCATCGCCGGTGGATGGCTGGGCTTGCGCAACGTGTTGCGCCAGCCGCCGTTGCAGACTTTGCGTGAGGCGTGATACGGGTGACAAGCGCCGATGGCCGTTCCCGTTGAGAATCCACGGATCCACGTAGGGCGGATTAGCGTAGCGTAATCGGCCATGGCCGAGCCGCCGTCAGCGTACACATGGCCGATTACGGCGTTCCGCCTAATCCGCCCTACGTGGAACCGTGGTAACTGGACGATTCCCCATCGTCGAGGATTTACGCGGCCACGCTTTCCTGCGCCGCGTGCTCCTTCAAAAACTGCGCATACGCATACGGCAGCTTGTCGAAATAATGCCCCGGTAAATCGAACAACGCCCAATAATACGTTTCGCTGCCCTGACACACCTGCGGCGCGGCACAATAACGGTGCCAACTGTCGCCGACCTGGCGCGAATACATCCCATCCCCCTCGGCATCCGAGAAAAACGGCAACACCCGCCGCGCCAGCAGCGCGTCGAGCAACGACGGCGGCGCGTCGCTGTCGCGGGCGATCTCGTATTGCGCGTACATGCCTTGCTCGGTCTCGATCATCATCAGCTTGGCCTTGCCATGCTTGTCGAGGAACAGGATGCCGGTCGGATTCGGGAAAATGTAGTGCTCGACAAATCCCATCGACGCCATCAAATGCTGCACCAGACCCGCCAGCACCGGGTCGCCCAGGAAATGGTAGTTATGCAGCAGCACCAGCTCGCGCAAGGTTTCCGATTTGTCGTCGAAATAGCTGCGCTGCAACGCGGCGATTTCCACTTCCAGGATATCGAGCGCGTGGTCGTCGCTCTTTTTGATGTAGCGGTCGATCAGGCCCCGGTTGAAGGCGCTGACGGCGATCTTTTCATCGGCCGTGCCGGTGAACAAAATCTTCTTGCACGGCAGGTGACTGACCGCCTCGCAAAATTCCAGCCCGTTCATTTGCGGCATCGAATAATCGATCACCAGCACCGATGGCGTGGAGAAGCGCCGGCGCTGCTCGCCGATGCGGTAGATGCGCTCCAGGTCGAGCGCGATGTTGCACTGGTCGCCGGTGAGGTTTTGCATGTCGAAGTTCACCTGCAGCAGCACGCCGTCGTCCGCTTCGCTTTGGCGCAGCCATTGCAGCGCGGCGGAGGTGTCGTGGAACGTTTTGCTCGCCAGCATGGGATCGAGCTGGAACGACAGGCTTTTGAGGAAGGAATCGCTGTCGTCGACGAGGACGGTCAGCGTGGGATGCGAGTAGACGGGCAGATGCATTGGATTTCACCTTGAAGTGGACAGCTGCTGGGGAAACTCCAGCACGAAGATGGCGTACGCGCTCTCGCGCGAGACGCAGCGTATGGTGGCGTTCCACGCTTCCATGATTTCCTGGCACAGCGCGAGGCCTATCCCTGCGCCGTTGTGCGGCGGGTAGGAGTAGAAGCGACGAAAAATCAGCGACATCTGCGGCGCCGGGACGCCGCAGCCGGTGTCGATGAACAGCAGGCGCGGCGGCTCGTGGGCGCCGTCGACGACGATGCGCACGCGGCCCTTGCCGGCGCGCTGCACCGCCTTGAGCGCGTTGCGCAGCAAATTGAGCAGGATCACCACCGACAGCTCGGCCTGGCCGGCGAAGCGGAAGTTGTGGCGCACCTCCAGCGTGACCATCTTTTGCTGGCCGGTGCTGGAGAACGGATAGCGCTTGAGCACCGCCTCGACCACCGTTTCCATCGACACCGTCTCGACCGGGCGCAGGTTTTGCCGCACCGCCGTGGCGCTGAGCAGGAACAGGTCGATCATGTGGTTCATGTGCCGCACCTCGAACTGAATGCGGGCCAGCGCGTCGATCGTGCCGAGCCGGTCGTCCGCCACCCGGCCGTTGATGTCCGAGAACAACCTGAGCAGGCCGCGCACGTTGGCGTCCACGCTGGTCAGCGGCGTGCGCAGCTCGTGGGCGACGGTGGCCAGGCCGGCGCCGAGCCCGGCCAGCTTTTCCTGCGCCAGCACATTGCGGCTGATCTTGGCCGCCGACAGCACGGCGATGGTGAACCAGTGCACCGGCAATTGCTGCAACACCGGCTTGCTGAGCAGGGTGGCGGTTTCACCCAGCGCGACGACGGCGACGCACGCCAGCGCGGTGCCGATCACGTAGGCCCGCAACGCCAGGCTGGTATCGAAGTGGAACAGCACGACCAGCCCGATCAGCAGCGATTCCCCCCACACACCCGAGGCGTGGTTCATTACGAACATGAAGGTGAAGAAGAAGGGAAAGATGTAGCTCAGCGCGACCAGCAGGTACAGCTCGAGCATGCGACGGGTGAACTGGCGCGCGAACAGGCCCAGCGCGCACAGCAGGATGCCGACCATGCGCAGCGGCAGGCTTTCGTATTCTTGCGGGAAAAAATGCTGCCAGATCACGTAGTACAGCGGCATGCCGACCGTGCCGATGCACGCGAGCAGCAGCACGCGCACGGTCGCATGGTCCTCACGGCCATGATAAAGCAGCAGCGACTGGACCACTCCGTGTTGCCAACGTTTCCAGCGTGCTTGCAGGGGATGCTTCATGGCCGATATGACGTGTATCAAGCTTGCATCATCGCCTGAAATTGAACCGAGCTCGGCCATATCAAATCACAAGTTGATTTGTATCAATCTCTCGCTCTTTATTTGCTGCAAGGTGCGACATGAGATTCACAAATAGCAACCTTTCAACTTCTAAGGAGAACAAGATGTCAAACGCTATCGCTGGTCACCGCACCCATTCCGATCCCGCTTCTTTCCGCGCCATCACGCTGTCCGCCGAGCAGGTGATGCCGGACTATGTCAACGCCCGCATGGACGAGCACTACGTCACCCGCATCGAGCAATTGCTGGGCGGCGAGCATCCGCACGCGTGGCAGCCGACGCCGCGCGGCGCCGTGTTTTTGGCCGGCAACGATTATCTGTGCCTGGGCGGGGAGCCGGCGCTGGTGGGGGCGCAGATCGCCGCGCTGCGCGACAGCCAGGGGGAAATGCTGATGTCGGCCGTGTATTTGCAGGAGGGCAGCGCCCAGCATCGGCTGGAGCGCAAGTTCGCCGCGTTGATGGGCGCGCAGGACGGCATCCTGGCGCAATCGGGCTGGGCCGCCAATGTCGGCCTGGTGCAGACCCTGGCCGCGCCCGGCATCCCGGTGTACCTCGACATGCAGGCCCACGCGTCCTTGTGGGAAGGCGTGCAATCGGCCGGGGCGACGCCGGTGTCCTTCCTGCACAATGACATGCAGCATCTGCGCAAGCAGCTGGCGCGCCATGGACGCGGGCTGATCGCCGTCGATGCGCTCTACAGCACCAACGGCAGCCTGGCGCCGTTGCGGGAACTGGTGGAGATCGCGGAGGAGTACGGCTGCCTGCTGATCGTCGACGAATCGCATTCGCTGGGCACGCACGGGCCGCGCGGCGCCGGGCTGGTGGCGGCGCAGGGGCTAAGCGAGCGCGTCCATTTCCGCACGGCGTCGCTGGCCAAGGCGTTCGCCGGGCGCGCCGGGTTCGTCACTTGTTCGAGCAAGTTCAAGGGGTACTTCCTGTCGGAATCGCGACCGGCCATTTTCAGCTCCTGTCTGCTGGGTCACGAGCTGGCGTGGTTCGACGCCGCCATCGATTTTGTCGCGGCCGCCGACGACCGCCGCGCCGCGCTGCACGCGAACTCGCTGGAGTTGCGCGAGGATTTGGGCGCGCTCGGCTACAACGTCAGCGAGGGCAGCGAGCAGATCATCGCGCTGGAGCCGGGCCCGGAGCCGAAGACGCTGGCGCTGCGCAAGCTGCTGGAGACGCACGGCATCTATGGCGCCATGTTCTGCGCGCCGGCCACGGCCAAGAACCGCTCTTTGGTGCGGCTGACGCTCAACTCTGGTCTGGACAGTTCGCAGCTGGCGCGCATCGTCCAGGCGTGCGAGGATATCCGCTCCCGGGTCGATCTGGAGAACTGGTCGTCGACGCGGCGCTTGAACCGTCTGGCGCTGGTGTAAGGCGCGTGTCGTTCCGCGTCGCCGCGCGGGCGGCGCGGTGCGCGCGTGGGGCGCGCTGTAAGCGATGGTGCGCTATCATGACGGCTATGACTGAACCACAAACCCTTTATGAAGTGATCGGCGGCGAATCGCGCGTGCGCGAGATGGTCGACCGTTTTTATGATCTGATGGAACTGGAGTCCGAGTTCGCGCTGCTGCGCGCGGCCCATCCGCCGACCCTGGACAACGCGCGCGAGCGTCTGTTCATGTTTCTCAGCGGCTGGATGGGCGGGCCGGACCTGTATATCGAGGCACATGGACATCCGCGCCTGCGGATGCGGCATATGCCGTTCGCCATCGGCACGCAGGAGCGCGACCAGTGGCTGCGCGCGATGGCGTGGGCGATGGAGGATGTCGGCATCGACGAGGCGCTGCGGGTGCGGCTGATGGAGTCGTTCTACCAGACCGCCGACTGGATGCGCAACAAGCCGGATTGATACGATGACCCAGACCGAATTTTTTGTCCTGCTGGCGGCGTTGGCCATGGTTTTGGTGATGCAGGTGGTAGTGCTGTTGCGCGGGCGCGCCGGCGGCGCCCAGGCCGACGCCGGCCTGGCCGAGCGCATCGAACGGGTCGAGCGCGAGGTGCGGATGCAGCTGCAAACGACGGCCCAAACCACGCACGCCGCCACGGTGCAGCAGTTCGAGGACATGCGCCGCCAGTTGCAGGCGCAAGGTCTGGTCGGACGCGAGGAGCAGAGCCGGGGCTTGAAGCAGTTCGCCGACAGCATGAACCAGGCGCTGGCCCGGCTGACCGAGTCGAACGCGGCGCGCATGCAGGAGGTGCGCGCAACTTTGGAAGCCAAGATCAAGGATCTGCAGGCCGACAACGGCGCCCGGCTCGAAGAGATGCGCAAGACCGTCGACGAGAAGCTGCACGCGACCCTGGAGACGCGGCTGACCGCCTCGTTCCAGCAGGTGTCCGAGCGGCTCGAGCGCGTCCACCAGGGATTGGGCGAGATGCAGCAGCTGGCGCTGGGCGTCGGCGATTTGAAGCGGGTGCTGACCAACGTCAAGACGCGCGGCACCTGGGGCGAGGTGCAGCTGGAGATGCTGCTCGAGCAGGTGCTGACGCCGGAGCAGTACGCGAAGAACGTCGAGACCATCGCCGGCAGCGGCGCGCGCGTCGAGTTCGCGCTCAAGTTGCCGGGCCAGGTGGAGGGCGGGGCGCCGGTGTGGATGCCGATCGACGCCAAGTTCCCCAAGGAGCAGTACGAACGATTGCTGGAAGCCGCCGACCGCGCGGACGCCGAGGGCGTGGCGCTGGCCGGGCGCGAGCTGGAACGGGCGGTGCGCGGCGAAGCCAAAACGATCTCCGAGAAATACGTGTCGCCGCCGCACACCACCGATTTCGCCATCCTGTTCCTGCCGACCGAGGGGCTGTACGCGGAAGTGATGCGCCGTCCGGGGCTGGCCGATGAGCTGCAGCGGCTGCACCGCATCAGCATCGCCGGGCCGTCGACGTTGTCGGCGCTGCTCAACAGCCTGCAGATGGGCTTCCGCACCCTGGCGCTGGAAAAGCGCTCGTCGGAGGTGTGGCAGGTGCTGGGCGCGGTGAAGACGGAGTTCGCCAAGTTCGGCGACGTGCTGGCGGCGACCAAGCTGACGTTGGAGCGCGCCGCCAAGAACATCGAATCGGCCGAGACCCGCAGCCGCCAGATGGCGCGCAAGCTCAAGACGGTGGAGGCGCTGCCGAGCGAGGCGGCGCAACTGCTGCTGGGGCCTGAACTGGATAAAACAGAAGTCGATACGGATTAAAAAACGGAGCCGATCATGCCAGGACGTAGCCTTGATTTTTCCACCGTCGGCATGCCGGCTGTCCAGCGCAACAAGATCGTCAGCGCGGCCGACGCGGTCGGCCTGATACGCGACGGCGACACCATCGCCACCGGCGGGTTTGTCGGCGTCGGTTTCGCCGAGAATATCGCGGTGGCGCTGGAGCGGCGCTTTCTGGCGCCGGCGTCCGAGGGCGGCGGCCACCCGCGCGACCTGACCCTGGTCTACGCGGCCGGGCAGGGCGACGGCAAGGATCGCGGTCTCAATCACCTGGCGCACGAGGGCATGCTCAAACGGGTCGTCGGCGGCCACTGGAGCCTGTTGCCCAAGCTGCAGCAGCTGGCCATCGGCGGCAAAATCGAAGCGTACAACCTGCCGCAAGGCGTCATCAGCCAGCTGTTTCGCGACACCGCCGCCGGCAAGCCGGGATTGCTCACGCACGTCGGCCTCGGGACGTTTGTCGATCCGCGCCACGGCGGCGGCAAGATCAACGACCGCACCACCGAGGAGCTGGTGGAGGTGGCGACCATGGGCGGCAACGAATACCTGTTCTACAAGGCGCAGCCGGTGCACGTGGGGATCATCCGCGGCACGACGGCCGACGCCAACGGCAACGTCACGATGGAGCGCGAGGCGCTGACCCTGGAGGCGCTGGCGATCGCGATGGCCGCGCACAATTCCGGCGGCATCGTCATCGTGCAGGTCGAGCGGATCGCCGAGCGCGGCACGCTCAACCCGCGCCAGGTCAAGATACCCGGCATCCTGGTCGACTGCGTGGTGGTGGCGGAAAAGCCCGAGTACCATATGCAGACCTTCGCCGAGCCTTACAGCCCGGCCTTCGCCGGCGAGCTGCGGGTGGCCTTGTCGGCGATGGCGCCGATGCCGCTGTCGGAGCGCAAGATCATCGCGCGCCGCGCGCTGATGGAGCTGCGGCCGAACAATGTCGTCAATCTCGGCATCGGCATGCCGGAGGGCGTGGCCAATGTCGCGGCGGAGGAGAAGCTGCTCGACCTGGTGACGTTGACGGCCGAACCGGGCGTGATCGGCGGCCTGCCGGCCGGCGGCTTGAACTTCGGGGCGGCCACCAACGCGGACGCCATCATCGACCAACCCTACCAGTTCGATTTCTACGACGGCGGCGGGCTCGATGTGGCCATCCTCGGCCTGGCGCAGGCGGACCGGCACGGCAACCTGAATGTCAGCAAATTCGGCAGCAAGCTGGCCGGCGCCGGAGGCTTCATCAACATCAGCCAGAATGCGCGCAAGGTGGTGTTCGTCGGCACCTTCACCGCCGACAAGGGACGCACGCGAAAATTCATCGATGAAGTCGAGCATCGCACCTATAGCGGCGAGTATGCCGCGCGGCGCGGCCAGGAAGCCTTGTTCGTCACCGAGCGGTGCGTGTTCAAGCTGGTGATCGACGGCGGCATGTCGGGGCTGGAGTTGATCGAGATCGCGCCCGGCGTCGACCTGGAGCGCGATATCCTGGCGCAGATGGATTTCAAGCCTGCGATCAGCGCGGATCTCAAGCTGATGGACGCGCGCATTTTCTGGCCGTTGCCGATGAACTGGCGGGTCGACTTCCTCGCGCAGCCGTTGGAGCAGCGGCTTATGTACGACGCGCAGCAGGAGCTGTTCTTTGTAAACTTCGAAGGTTTCGAGGTGAGCGACGCGGCGACCATCGAGCGTATTTGCGAGCTGGTGTCGGAGCGCCTGGCGCCGTTGGGACGCAGGGTGCCGGCGGTGATCAACTACGATAATTTCTCGATCGCGCCGGACTTGATGGACGAGTATGTGGAGGCGGTCGACCAGCTGGCGGAGCGCTATTACAGCAAGGTCACGCGCTACGCACACAGTACCTTCATGCGCGCCAGTTTGGGACGGGCGTTCCGCCGCATCGAGAAGGACGCGGCGTTGTTCGCCAATTCGGCCGAGGCGCTGTTGCGGTTAAGGCAGGAGGACGATAACGGAGATACGCGCGTATGAAATTCCGGATACACGTAGGGCGGATTAGGCGGAACGCCGTAATCGGCCATGTGCGAGCCGCCGACGGCGCATGCATGGCCGATTACGCTTCGCTAATCCGCCCTACGTGGTTCCGTGGTTACGCGATGGCCAATGGCCGGAATATCGAGGTTAAATCAAACCGTCGAACAAAATGACATCGACCATCTCGCCAACGGCGACACTGGCCTGCTCATGCCGCAACACGACGATGCAATTCGCCTCCGTCATCGAACTGAGAATGCCCGAACCCTGCGCTCCGGTGAGCCGCACCCGCGCCTCGCCATCGGCGCCTGTGGTCACGACACCGCGCTGGTACTCCGCGCGGCCGGGACGCTTGCGGATCGCTTCCGTGGCGCGCGCCCGCATCGTTTGCGGCATCGCCCGCGCCTCGTCCACGCCCATCATGCGCAACAGCGCCGGCCGCGCGAACATATAAAACGACACCATCACCGCCACCGGATTGCCGGGCAAGCCAAACAGCCACGCGGCGCCGTCGTCGGTCCGCACCTGGCCGAAGGCGAGCGGCCGGCCAGGCCGCATCGCCAGCTTCCAGAAGGCCACATCGCCAAGCAGCGCCATGATGTCGCGCGTGTAATCGGCCGCGCCCTCGGACACGCCGCCGGAGGTGATGATGGCGTCCGCATCCCGGCACGCCACGCGCAGCGCCGCTTGCAGCGCCGCCGGGTCGTCGCGCACGATGCCCAGGTCGACAACCTCGCAGCCCAGGCGCGTGAGCATCCCGAACAAGGTGTAGCGGTTGCTGTCGTAGACGCAGCCCGTATCGAGCGTGTCGCCCAGCGAGCGCAGTTCGTCGCCGGTGGAGAAGAACGCCACGCGCAGGCGGCGGCGCACCGTCACTTCGGCGATGCCGAGCGACGCCACCAGACCCAGGTCTGCGGGCCGCAGGATTTTTCCCTGCTCCAGCGCGACGCCGCCGGCTTTCAGATCTTCACCCGCGAAGCGGCGATTGGCGCCGGCGCGGATCGTGCCATGCGCGATGGTGACGCTCGATTCGCCGATTGCCGCCGCCAGTTCCTGCGGCAGCACGCTGTCGCAACCGGGCGGCATGGCGGCGCCGGTCATGATGCGAACGCATTCGCCGGGCGCCGCCTTTTGTTCGAACGGGCGGCCCGCATAGGCGGCGCCGATGACCTTCAGGGTGACCGGCCCGGAGCCCGCGTCGAGCGGCAGGTCGGCGCCGCGCAGCGCGTAGCCGTCCATCGCCGAGTTGTCGTAGGCGGGAACGTTGATCTGCGAGATGATGTCTTCGGCGAGAACGCGGTCCAGCGCGGAGCATAAAGCGACTTTTTCGGTCGCCGCGACCGGCGTTATGCGCTGCGCGATCAGCCGGCGCGCCTCGTCGACGGGCAGGGCGTCCGGGTCGCCTGTCACGCCCGCCGGGGATGCTGCGGGGGCGGATGTCGGGGCGGGCTTGGCTTGTTCGGGCTCGTGTCGCTTCAGGTCTTCCAAGGTATTGATATTGCGGAAGGCGGAGGCGTCGTCGAACATCACCTCTGCCACGCGCAGCGACTTGTGCCAGCCCTCCACGCGGCGCGCGCCGGTGGCGAGGTAGGCCTCCAGTTGCGGCAGCAGGCTGGCCTTGAGCAGGCTGAATACGGGATGCTGCTGGCGATAGGGGGCGCCGCCATCCTGTTCGTCCGTTTCCATGGTCACGGCGACGGCCAGGTCGGCGTCCTCCGTCTCCAGCGCGGCGTACAGGCGCGAGGCCAGGTCGGCCGGCAGGAAGGGCGAGTCGCACGGCGCCGTCAGCAGCAGCTCGGTGGCGCAGTAGTGCAAGCCCGCTTGCAGGCCGGCCAGCGGACCTTCGAAGCCGCTCATCCGATCGGGCATGACGACCGTGTCGGCGCCTGCGGCGGCCTGGTACTGCGGCAAATTGCGGTTGGCGTTGATGGCGACGGTGTCGACCTGCGGCGCCATGCGTTGCAGCACATGGGCGATCATGGTCGAGCCACGGAACGGTTGCAAGCCCTTGTCGACGCGGCCCATGCGGGTGCCGCGCCCACCCGCCAGTATCAGCCCGGTGATCTTGCTCTTCACTGAACTACCCTCCGATATAAGACATTTCGACCTTGTTGGCGCTGCGCGGCAGGCCGTCGGTATTGTTGGTGCGCAGTTCGGAATAGCGGTCGCCGCGCGCGCGCCACAGGTGCGCCAGCACGGTGCTGATTTCCGCGTCGCTGCGGCCCTCGCGCAGCAGCGCGCGCAGATCGTGGCCGCTGGTGGCGAACAGGCAGGTGTAGAGCTTGCCCTCGGTCGACAGGCGCGCGCGCGAGCAGTCCGCGCAAAAGGCCTGCGTGACGCTGGAGATCAAGCCGATCTCGCCGCCGCCGTCGCCGTCGTTGCCCACATAGCGCCAGCGCGAAGCCGTTTCGCCGGCGTAGTTGGCGGCGATCGGCTCGAGCGCCATCTCGGCCTGGATGCGGCGCACCACCTCGGCCGACGGGATCACCTCGTCCATCTTCCAGCCGTTGGAGGCGCCGACGTCCATGTATTCGATGAAGCGCAGGATGAACGGCGTGTTGCGGAAGTGGCGCGCCATCGGCAGGATCTGGTCGTCGTTCATGCCGCCCTTGACCACCATGTTGATCTTGATCGGGCCCAGGCCCACCTGGTGCGCCATGTCTATGCCCTTGAGCACATCGTCGACCGAGAAGTCGACATCGTTCATGCGCTGGAAGGTGGCGTTGTCGAGCGCGTCGAGCGACACGGTCACGCGTTGCAGGCCGGCGTCCTTGAGCGACTGCGCCTTGCGCGCCAGCAGCGAGGCGTTGGTGGTCAAGGTCAGGTCGAGCGGCTTGCCGTGGATGGTCTTGAGTTCTGCGAGCATGCCGATCAGGCGCTCGAGGTTCTTGCGCAGCAGCGGCTCGCCGCCGGTCAGGCGGATTTTTTCGACGCCGTGGGCGATGACGGTTTTGGCCAGCCGCGTGATCTCCTCGAACGACAGCAGGGAGGTATGCGGCAGGTACTGGTAATCGTTGTCGAACACCGCCTTCGGCATGCAATAGACGCAGCGGAAGTTACAACGGTCGGTCACGGAGATGCGCAGGTCGTGCAATGGCCGGGCCAACTGATCGCTCAGCAGGCCGGTCGGCGCTTCCAGGATCGCGGGAATGGCGGGCGCGCTGCGGCGCTGCTCGGCCATCATGATGATTTTTTCTGCCATGACTCTACAATATTGCTGTTTAAGAAATTGAATTACCGCCGAAGAAGCTACGATAGCACGATGGCGCCGGCCGGGTTTAGCGGCCATATCAAACAACGCGGAGAGGATGAAAAAAGGGAAGCGCGCGGCTTCCCTTTTTCGCTACGACATCACCGGGTTAGCGGCGGGTGTCGACTTGAACCAGCGGTTCGTCGGCTTGCGGTGGCAGTGGCTTGCGTTCGCGTGGAACGCGCACCGGGGCAGCTACCTTGGCGGCTGCCTCCTGCGCCGCGCGCAGCTTGGCCGGATCCGTGGCTGCCAGGGTCAGGCCGGCGGAGCCGAGCACTGCCTGCAGGTCGATCGGGGCGGCTGGAGCGGCGGCTGCCGGAGCTGGTGCCGGGACAGGCGCTGCCACCGGTGCCGGCGCCGGGGCTGGCACTGGTGCTGGAACAGGCGCGGCGGCGACTGGCTCGGCGACGACTGGCGCCTCAACAACTGGCGCTTCAACCGGGGCTTCGACCTTGGCTTCCACCGGGGCTTCGACCTTTGCTTCCACCGGCGCTTCGACCGGAGCAACCTCGGCTGCCACTGGCGCGGCGGCTTCGGCAACTGCCGGGGCTGGCGTTGGCTCGGCGACCGGGGCCGCGAAGGCGTCCTCGGTTTGAACCGGCGTCGCCGCTTCGACAGGCGCTTGGGCTTGCATCACCACGGTGCCGTCGAGCGAGGCGGCGACCGGTTCGGCGATTGGCGCCGATTCGATCACCGGCGCAGGGGCTGGCGCAGGGGCAGCAGCCGCCTCAACCACAGGCGCCGGCTCTGCCGCTTTGACTCCAATAACATGCTCGGTGGTGAACGACGCTTCGACCGGTGCCGGCGCGACGTCGACGACCTCTGCCACGACAGCCATCTCGGCAGCCGGAGCGACGCTGAAGCTCGGCGCTTTGTGCTCGCCGTGCTCGCCGGCTGCTTCGGTTTCCTGGCCGTCAACACCTTCGACGCCCTCGCCACCTTCGCGGTCGCGGCGATTGCGGTTGCGACCGCCACGACGACGACGGCGGCGCGGCTCTTCACCGTCGGCCGTCACTTCGTTCTCATCGCCCTCGGGACCGGCGTTCGGCGCGGTTTTCAGGATGCTGGTAGCGGCGTCGACACCGGTCAGCGGACCGGTCGATGCCAGGCCCGCGTTCAATGCCAGTTCTTCCACTTTGGCTTCGACCGGGGCCTTGTCGGCGCGCGGTTCGCGTGGTGGACGCGGGGTGCGCTCGGCACGCTCAGGACGCTCGGCGCGTTCAGGACGCTCGGCGCGCTCGCGCGGCGCCTGGCCTTCCGCAGCAACGGCGGCGTTCTCACGCGGCTCGCGCGGTTCGCGCGGCGGACGTGGTGGACGGGCAGGGCGGCCGGTGGCGTCGACCGGCTTGGCTTCGTCCGCTGCCGGACGGGCCGCGCCTGGTTCACGCTCTTCGCGCTCGCCACGGGCGCCTTTGCCGTTACGGCTGCGGCCGCGCGGGCCACGGGCGTTGCGGTCGCCACGGTCCGGCGACGGCGCCTTGACGACGATGGTCGGTTGCTGCGGTTGGGCGACCGGGGCAGGTTTCGGGCTCAGGAAGCTAAACAGCTTGGCGAAGAAACCTTGCTCGGCCGGTGCCGGCACGGGGGCCGGGGCAGGCGTGATGACGGTTTCGGCCGGCTTGCGCTCGACCAGCGGTGCCGGCTGGTCAGGGGTGATGGTCTTGACCATGGCTTCCTGGCGCGGCTTGGCTTCTTCCTTCTGGCGCTTGCTGTAGGCCATGTCGGTTTCGGCGGTCTCGGCCAGGGTGTAGCTGGCCTGGCTGTCTTCCAGACGCGGATCGTCGTGCTTGATGCGCTCGAGCTTGTAGTGCGGCGTGTCCAGATGCTTGTTCGGGATCAGGATCACGGCGATGCGGTGGCGGTTTTCGATCTTCAGCACTTCGCCGCGCTTTTCGTTCAGCAAGAAGGCGGCGACGTCCACGGGAACCTGCACGTGGATGGTGGCCGAGTTTTCCTTCATCGCCTCTTCCTGGATAATGCGCAGGACTTGCAGGGCCGACGATTCGGTGTCGCGGATGTGGCCGGTGCCGGAGCAGCGCGGGCACGTCACGTGCGAGCCTTCCGACAGCGACGGACGCAGGCGCTGACGCGACAGTTCCATCAGGCCGAAGCGGGAAATCTTGCCCATTTGAACGCGGGCGCGGTCGTGGTGCAACGCGTCCTTCAGGCGCTGTTCCACTTCGCGCTGGTTCTTGGCCACTTCCATGTCGATGAAGTCGATCACGATCAGGCCGCCCAAGTCGCGCAGGCGCAGCTGGCGGGCCACTTCTTCGGCCGCTTCGCAGTTGGTGTTGAAGGCGGTCGTCTCGATGTCCGAGCCGCGCGTGGCGCGGGCCGAGTTGACGTCGACCGACACCAGCGCTTCGGTGTGGTCGATGACGATGGCGCCGCCCGATGGCAGCGGCACGGTGCGCGAGTACGCCGTTTCAATCTGGTGTTCGATCTGGAAACGCGAGAACAGCGGCACGTCGTCGCTGTAACGTTTTACACGGTGCACCATGTCGGGCATCACGTGGCTCATGAACTGGTGCGCTTGTTCGTAGATATCGTCGGTATCGATCAGGATCTCGCCGATATCGGGCTGGAAGTAGTCGCGGATGGCGCGGATCACCAGCGACGATTCCTGGTAGATCAGGAACGCGCCGGAGGCCGACTTGCCGGCGCCTTCGATCGCGCGCCACAGTTGCATCAGGTAGTTCAAGTCCCACTGCAGCTCGTCGACGTTGCGGCCGATGCCGGCGGTGCGGGCGATGACCGACATGCCTGGCGGCAGGTCCAGCTTGTCCATGGTTTCGCGCAGTTCCTGGCGCTCTTCACCTTCGACACGGCGGGAAACGCCGCCACCGCGCGGGTTGTTCGGCATCAAGACCAGGTAACGGCCGGCCAGCGAGACGAAGGAGGTCAGGGCCGCGCCCTTGTTGCCGCGTTCTTCCTTTTCGACCTGGACCATGATTTCCTGGCCTTCGCGCAGCGCTTCCTTGACGGAAGCGGTGCGGACGTCGACACCTTCACGGAAATAAGTGCGGGCTACTTCTTTGAAAGGGAGGAAACCGTGGCGATCTTCGCCGTAACTGACGAAGCACGCTTCCAGCGATGGCTCGATGCGGGTGATCACGCCTTTGTAGATGTTGGACTTGCGCTGTTCGCGTCCGGCGGTTTCGATGTCGATATCGATCAGTTTCTGACCGTCGACAATCGCTACGCGCAGCTCTTCTTGCTGCGTAGCATTAAACAACATGCGTTTCATTTTTATTAACTCCGCGACCCGTAGGCCATCTCTATGCCGTTCGCCCTGGAGCGGAACGGCGAGGTACAGGGATATACGCGAGAATTAAGACGATTGCGGTGGGTATGCCCATCCTGTGCGGCGCAGCGACGCGGGCGGTGAGCCAGCATCGCGGCCGCAACTGGGCGCATGAGGTCGATCGACATGCCGAGTGCTCGCATCACCTGCAACTCTTCCATGCGGCCCGTAGGGGAGGCAGAGAAATGCAGGCGGTGAGCAACGTCGTTGAAAGCCAAATCCTGACCAGGCTTACGTACTACAAGTATTACAACTTCGATTTTACAACTTCGCGAAGTTGCAATGTAACCAGGCTGGTTTTAGCCTTCCGTCGCTTGCAGCAAAGCATGGGGTCTGGCGAAAACGGCAAGCGTTATCAACTTCATCAACCGGCCAGCCTGGCTCGAAACCAGGCTGGCCGGACTTTATCCTTACAATCCAATCATTTTAATTCTGCATCCATGCCGGCATCCGATTACAACAACGGTGCAACCTTGATTCCCGCATGGCTGGTGCGTATACATATTTTCCTCTGAATTTGCAATTTGGCGAGGCCAGTGGAGACGCCCCTGTGTAAAATGTGCTTTTATTCTTACACTTGCCGCAGTTCGAACCGCAGCGAAACAATTATATATTCAAAATGAAGGACTTAGAGAGATTTCTGGGAAGACAGAGCAAATGAAGATGCAAAATGATGTTGTTCCCCCTTCAACACCGCTGCCGCTGCAAGCACAATTCGTCACCATCACTGAAGAAGAAGCCGGTCAACGCATCGATAACTACTTGTTGCGTATTTGCAAAGGCGTGCCGAAAAGCCACGTTTACCGCATCCTGCGCTCGGGCGAAGTGCGCGTCAACAAGGGCCGTATCGACCAGCTGTACCGTCTCGTGCAGGGCGACGTGGTGCGCATTCCGCCGGTGCGCATCGCGGAAAAAGCCGACACCACGCACGTGCCCGCAGCCGAATTCAAGGTGATTTTCGAAGACAGCCACTTATTAGTGATCGACAAACCGGCCGGCGTGGCCGTCCACGGCGGCTCCGGCGTCTCGTTCGGCGTCATCGAACAGCTGCGCGCCTCGCGTCCGGACGCCAAGTTCCTCGAGCTGGTGCACCGGCTCGATCGCGACACGTCCGGGTTGCTGTTGCTGGCGAAGAAACGCTCGGCGCTGACCAACCTGCACGAGCAGATGCGCGATGGCCATACCGACAAACGCTACCTGACCATGGTCGCCGGCGACTGGAAAAACGCGCGCCAGCACGTCAAGCTGCCGCTGCACAAGTACACCACGGCCGACGGCGAGCGCCGCGTGGCGGTGCAGGCCGACGGCTTGCCGTCGCACACGGTGTTCTCGCTGCTGAAGAAGTTCAAGGATTTCGCGCTGCTGGAAGCCGAGCTGAAGACCGGCCGCACGCACCAGATCCGCGTTCACCTGTCATCGTCTGGCTTCGCCATCCTTGGTGACGACAAATACGGCGATTTTGCCTTGAACCGGGTGCTGCTGAAGGCCGACGCCACGCGCGGCGCGCTCAAGCGGATGTTTCTTCACGCCCATCAAATTACGTTCACCCACCCTGATTCCGGAAAAATCATGACGTTGAACGCGCCATTGGCCGCCGAATGTGAACGATTCTTGGTAAGCTTGGGAAAACCTCTTAACTAATCGCAAATATTCTAAGGAGCCGGCCGCGATCCGTGGCCGGAACACATGGCAAGAAAGCAATTTGATCTGATCGTCTTCGATTGGGATGGAACATTGATGGATTCCACCTCAACGATCGTGAAGTGTATACAGGCGGCGGCGCGGGATCTGTCCCTGCCGATCCCGCGCGACGATGTGGCCGCGCATGTCATCGGTCTCGGCCTGCACGAAGCGATGCAGGCGGTGCTGCCGGAGATCGATCCATCGTACTATCCGCGCATGGTGGAGCGTTATCGCTACCATTTCCTGTCGCGTGATCATGAGCTGGTGCTGTTCCCCGGCGTGCACGATATGCTGATGGAACTGTCCCAGAACGGTTATTTCCTGGCGGTAGCCACAGGCAAAAGCCGGGTCGGCTTGAACCGTGCCATGAACGACGTTAAGCTGTTGTCGATGTTCGATGCTACCCGTTGCGCCGACGAAACGTTCTCCAAGCCGCATCCGGCCATGTTGCAGGAGTTGACGCGGGAGTTAGGCCAGGATATGCGTCGTACGGTGATGATCGGTGATACTTCCCACGATTTGCTGATGGCAAACAACGCCGGCGCGGCCGGCATCGCGGTGCAATATGGCGCCCATCCGGTCGACCAGTTGGCGGCCTGCAATCCGCTGTATTCGGCGGCGACCGTGGCCGAACTGCATCAATGGTTGAGCGAGCACGCTTGATGAACGAAGAAATACTGGTTTGCGCGTCGGACACGGTGCTGGAGGGCGGCAAGGGCGTGCGCTTCGCCGTCACAGCCGGCGGCGCCGGCGGTACCGGATTCGTGGTCCGCTACGGCGGCAAGCCGTATGCCTACCTGAACCGCTGCGCCCACGTGCCGATCGAACTCGACTGGGCGGAGGGCGAGTTTTTCGAGTCCAGTGGCCTGTACCTGATGTGCTCCACCCATGGCGCGATCTATGTGCCGGAGAGCGGCTTGTGCGCCGGCGGCCCGTGCCGGGGCGGACGCCTGCGGCCGATCGGCGTGGTCGAACACGATGAGCGCATCTTCTGGCAACCCGACGACTACGTTCGCTCGCCCGTCCCCAAAACGCCTGAAAACCTCCAACCTAAGTAATCCATGAGCGATAACATCGACAGCCACCACACCCCACCGACGCCGGCGCAGCCGGTCACGCCGACCGTGCCCGCTTCCAACTGGGAGCGCGAAGTGCTGGAAAAACTGGTGTTCGCCACGCTGAAGGAACAAAAGTCGTCGCGCCGCTGGGGGATCTTCTTCAAGTTCGCCACCTTGCTGGTGATCGTCGTCGCCCTGAGCACCTACTTCGATTTCAGCTGGACCGGTTCCGAGGAAACGCTGGGCCGCCATACGGCGCTGATCGAAATCGACGGCGCCATCGAATCGGAAGGCAGCGGCGCCGCCTCGGTGGTGATCCCGGCGCTCAATAAGGCGTTTTCCGACTCCGGTTCGGTCGCCGTCGTCATGCACATCAACAGCCCGGGCGGCAGTCCGGTCCAGGCCGGCATGATCGTCGACGAGATGAACCGCTTGCGCAAGGGCTATCCCGGCAAGCCGCTGTACGTGGTGGTCGATGAGATCTGCGCCTCCGGCTGCTATTACATCGCCGCCGGCGCAGACCGCATCTACGTCAACAAGGCAAGCATCGTCGGTTCCATCGGCGTGCTGATGGACGGTTTCGGCTTCACCGGCTTCATGGACAAGGTCGGCGTCGAGCGCCGCCTGCTGACGGCCGGCGAGAACAAGGGGTTCATGGACCCGTTCACGCCGCTGACGGACAAGCATAAACAATATGCGCAGGCGATGCTCGACGAGATCCACCAGCAGTTCATCCAGGTGGTGCGCAACGGCCGCGGCAAGCGGCTCAAGGAAAGCCCGGAAATGTTCTCCGGCCTGTTCTGGACCGGCGCCAAGTCGATCGACATGGGCCTGGCCGACGCCCTGGGCACGGTCGACAGCGTCGCGCGCGATGTCATCCGCGCCGAAGACATCGTCGACTACACCCAGCATGAAGGCCTGCCCGAGCGCGTGCTGAAGAAATTCGGCGCGGCGATGGGCGCCGGCGCGATGAAATCGGCGGTGCAGACCGTGACGCCGAGCCTGCGCTGACGCGTTAGGCGCCATTGGCGTATTTCTGGCGGGGCGATAAACATTAACAATCCGGTCTTATTTCGGCTTGCATATCCGACTTGGTGGACTATAGTAAGGGGGTAGTTCTTTCCAAGGGAGGCCGATATAAACAGTTTATCTCGTTGTCAGCAGATCTTGATTCAGTGTGATTGAACTACTTAAACCGCATCATGGATGCGGATTTGAGAGAATTTCGATTCCTCGTCAGAGTCCTTTCATGGGACTGAAAACAGCGGCGCAATGCCGCTGTTTTCTATTGGGCGCAGCATGGCCGGGTCGACATCGGCCGGCGCGTCCGCCGCCGGGCCGCCGTCGCGCAGCGCGTGTCCGTCGCGCTCCTGTTCATGCCGCTCGGGATACGATTGCGCAAAGCCGCCGGCCTCCAGCCAGGCGAGAAAATGGGCCTGGCGCTGCTCGTGCCAGCGGGTCTGGACGCCGGTCACGGGGGCGCGGGCGGGGGCGCAGTTGCGGCAGCGGGCCAGCAGTAGTTCGGTTCGGTGCATGGCGGCCTGTTCCTGCGCCGCCGGGTTCGCGTTGCGTACGGTAGTCATGTTGTCGTCCTGCTGAGTATTTCCTAGTCCACTAGGCGGATTCCTAATGAGCTTTGAGTCTACCGATTCAATCTTTTCGGTACTTGATGTGGATCAATAAAATGGGGTGTCCAGGACATTGCAGTGTGGCGCGGCCGCTACCTTCCCGCTACCTTCCCGCGATTTGGCGCATCCTGTAAAATCCGGCCATGAGTAAATTATCCCTGGACCGCATCCTGCAATCGCAGGGCTATGGCACCCGCAAGTATTGCCGCTCCCTCATCGAGGATGGCGAAGTGAGCATCAATGGCGTGGTGCACGACAACTATAAAGCCGGCATCGAGACCGATGGCCTGGTGTTGACCATCTTCGACGAAGAGTGGGTATATCGCGAGCATTTGTACATCGCGCTGCACAAACCGGCCAATTTCGAGTGTTCGCGCAAGCCCAGCCACCATCCCGGCGTGCTGACCTTGCTGCCCGAGCAATTCACCTGGCGCGACGTGCAGCCGGTCGGCCGGCTCGACCACGATACCACCGGCATGCTGCTGATGTCGGACGATGGCCCGTTTATCCATGCACAATCGTCGCCGAAGCGGCACGTTCCGAAGATTTACCAGGCCACAACGCAAGAATCCGTCACCGATGAACTGGTGGCGCAATTGCTGGCCGGGGTGCAATTGCACGACGAACCGGCGCCGCTTGCGGCGCAAACCTGCGTCCGGCGCGGCGAGCATCTGCTGGAAATCGTGCTCGAGCAGGGCAAATACCACCAGGTCAAGCGCATGCTGGCCGCCGCCGGCAACCATTGCAGCGCGCTGCACCGCTCGGCCATCGGCGGCCTGACCCTGGAATCGCTCGGCATCGCCGAGGGCGATTGGTGCTATCTGACGGCCGAACAGCTGGCGCTGCTGGCGCCGTCGTTGGTTCCTGCTGCGGCGCCTGCCGCCGCGCCGGCGCCATGAAGCTTGCCACCTTGAAGGACGGCACCCGCGACGGCCAGTTGGCCGTCGTCTCGCGCGACCTCAAAACGGCGCAGCTGGCCGACGGCGTGGCGCGCAGCCTGCAGCGCGCGCTCGACGACTGGAGCTTCATCGCCCCGCAACTGGAGACGATCTACCAGGATCTGAACGATGGGCGGGCGCGCCGCGCTTTCGAGTTCGAGCCCGCAAACTGCATGGCGCCGTTGCCGCGCGCGTTCCAGTGGGCCGACGGTTCGGCCTACGTCAACCATGTCGAATTGGTGCGCAAGGCGCGCGGCGCCGACATGCCGGACGCGTTCTGGGACGAGCCGTTGATGTACCAGGGCGGCAGCGACGACCTGCTCGGCCCGACCGACGATATCGAACTGTTCCACGAGCAGTGGGGCATCGATTTCGAAGCGGAAGTGGCCGTCATCACCGACGATGTGCCCATGGGCGCGACGCCGGACCAGGCGCACCAGCGCATCCGCCTGCTGATGCTGGCCAACGACGTCTCGTTGCGCAACCTGATTCCGGCGGAACTGGCCAAGGGTTTCGGCTTTTTGCAAAGCAAGCCGGCCACCAGCTTCTCGCCGGTGGCGGTCACGCCGGACGAGCTCGACGATGCCTGGAAGGGCGGCAAGGTCCATCTGCCGCTGCGCTCGACGTGGAACGGCAAGCTGGTCGGCCAGCCGCACGCCGGCGTCGACATGGTGTTCAATTTCCCAAAACTGATCGCCCACCTGGCGGCGACCCGCAACGTGCGCGCGGGCTCCATCGTCGGCTCGGGCACGGTGTCCAACAAGGACGCCAAGCGGGGGTATTCCTGCATCGCCGAGCAACGCGCGCTGGAAATGATCGCCGGCGGCGAGCCGGTCACGCCGTTCATGGCCTTCGGCGACACCATCCGCATCGAGATGCTCAACAGCGACGGCAAGTCGGTGTTCGGCGCCATCGACCAGAAGGTCGTCCAGAAGACAAGCTAGTCAAACTGACAATTGCCGTGCGGAATCAGTGAGCAAGCACTGAAACACCGCCGTATTCGACCGATGGTCTTGCCCTGCCGCACTCGATAATGGCAACATCGAAATGAACCACGCGGCAGGCCGACATGTCAGAAGATAGCGACGCAGAAAAGACCGAACCCGCGTCAGCGAAGCGCCTCGAGCAGGCGCGCGAGGAAGGCGACGTTCCCCGATCGCGGGAAGTGGCCACGTTTACCGTGCTGATGGCCGCCGGCGCCGGCCTGTGGCTGACCGGCGACGGCCTGATACGACAACTCAATTCCGCCCTGGTGTCCGGACTGACCCTGACCCAAGAGCAAATCTTCAATCCGGACGTGCTGATCAACCGCATCCTGGTCGATGTGGTGCGGGTGATGATCGCCTGCCTGCCCCTGGGCGTGGCGGTGATGGTTGTCGCGCTGGCGTCGCCGCTGCTGGTGGGCGGCTGGCTGTTCAGCGGCAAGGCCTTCCTGCCCAAGTTCAGCAAGCTCAATCCCATCACCGGCATCGGCAATATGTTCTCCAAGAACGCCCTGGTCGAACTGTTCAAGGCCATCGCCAAGGCGCTGGTGGTCGGCGTGGTCGCCTACATGGTGGTGATGAAGCAGAAGGAAGCGGTGATCGGCCTGGCGGTCGAGCCGCTCAAGCTGGGCAGCGTGCACCTGCTGAATATGCTCGGCAGCAGCTTCCTGTTCATCGTCGGCGCGCTCGGCCTGATCGCCGCCATCGACGGGCCGTACCAGATGTGGCATTACGCCAATAAGCTGAAGATGACCCGCCAAGAGATGATCCAGGAATCGAAGGAGTCCGACGGCAACCCGCAAATCAAGGGCAAGATCCGCCAGCTGCAGCGCGAGATGGCCAAGCGCCGCATGATGGCAGACGTGCCGACCGCCGACGTGGTGGTGACCAACCCGACCCACTACGCGGTCGCGCTCAAGTACAGCGACGGCATGCGCGGCGCGCCGAAGGTGGTGGCCAAGGGCACCGACGAGGTGGCCGCCAAGATCCGCGAGATCGCCAAGGACAGCAAGGTCACCTTGCTCGAGGCGCCGGCGCTGGCGCGCGCGCTGTACAAGCACACCGAGATCGGCGACGAGATTCCCGAGCAGCTGTACGCGGCAGTGGCCGAGGTGCTGGCCTATGTCTTCCAGCTGCGCCTGTTCAGCAAAGGCGGCGGCGACCGTCCGGACGTGCCGAAGACCCTGGATGTGCCGCCCGAGCTCGATCCGCTGAACCCGGCCTATATCCCCAAGAATGGCAAGAAACCAGATTTGAATAACGGAGCTTCCGCATGAACGCAATGAGCAACATCAAACTGCCGCCATGGTTGCAGGGCATCGCCAACAGCAAGAACAAGTCGAGCCTGGCCGCGCCTATCCTGATCATCATGCTGCTGGGGATGATGGTGCTGCCGCTGCCGGCGTTCGTGCTCGACATCTTCTTCAGCTTTAACATCGCGCTGTCGGTGATCGTGCTGCTGACCAGCCTGTACACGGTCAAACCGCTCGACTTCATGGCCTTCCCGACCGTCCTGCTGGTGTCGACCATGTTGCGCCTGTCGCTGAACGTGGCCTCGACCCGCGTGGTGCTGACCGAGGGCCACACCGGTCCCGACGCCGCCGGCAAGGTGATCGAGGCCTTCGGCCACTTCCTGATCGGCGGTAACTACACGGTCGGCCTGGTGGTGTTCATCATTTTGACCATCATTAACTTCACCGTCGTCACCAAGGGCGCCGGCCGTATCGCCGAAGTGGGCGCCCGTTTCGCGCTGGACGCGATGCCGGGTAAACAAATGGCGATCGACGCCGACCTCAACGCCGGCCTGATCGGCGAAGCCGACGCCCGCAAGCGCCGCAGCGAAGTGTCGCAGGAAGCCGAATTCTACGGCGCGATGGACGGCGCCAGTAAATACGTGCGCGGCGATGCGATCGCCGGTATCCTGGTCACGGTGATCAACGTCATCGGCGGCCTGCTGGTCGGCGTGATCCAGCACGACCTGCCGTTCGGCGAGGCGATCAAGCTCTACACCCTGCTGGCCATCGGTGACGGCCTGGTGGCACAGATTCCGTCGCTGATCATCTCGGTGGCGGCCGGTATCGTGGTCTCGCGCGTGGCCAGCGACGAGGACATCGGCACCCAGATGGTGGGGCAGTTGTTCGCCAAGCCGCAGGTGCTGTACATCACCGCCGCCATCATCGGCGGCATGGGCATCATTCCTGGCATGCCGAATCTGGTGTTCCTGCTGCTGGCCGGCGTGCTGGCCGGCTCGGCCTACCTGATGACCAAGCGCGCCAAGGCCGGCGGCGGGTCGGCAGCCGAGGCTGCGGCTGCCGAGGCCGCCGAGCCGGCCGCCGCGCCCGAGCAAGAGGAAGCCAGCTGGCAGGACATCATGCCGGTCGATACCCTGGGCCTGGAAGTGGGCTACCGCCTGATTCCGCTGGTCGACAAGACCCAGGGCGGCGAGCTGCTCAAGCGTATCAAGGGCATCCGCAAGAAGTTCGCGCAGGAAGTCGGCTTCCTGGCGCCGCCGGTGCACATCCGGGACAACCTGGAACTCAAGCCTTCTGCCTACCGCATCACGCTCAAGGGCGTGGAGGTCGGTGCGGGCGAGGCCTTCAACGGACAATTCTTGGCGATCAATCCGGGCATGGCCAGCGGCACCCTGCAGGGCCTGGTGACCACCGATCCGGCCTTCGGCCTGCCGGCCACGTGGATCGACGCCGGCCTGCGCGATCAAGCGCAGGGCATGGGCTACACGGTCGTCGATGCCGGCACCGTGGTGGCCACCCATCTGAACCATTTGATCACGAGCCACGCGTCGGAGCTGCTGGGCCGCGCCGAGGTGCAGTCGCTGCTCGACCACCTGGGCAAGGAAGCGCCCAAGCTGGTGGAGGACCTGGTGCCGAAGATGGTGTCGCTGTCGACCTTGCAGAAGGTGCTGCAGAACCTGCTGATGGAAGGCGTGCACATCCGCGACATGCGCTCGGTGATCGAGACCCTGGCCGAGCACGCCGTGCACACGCAGGACCCGAACGACCTGACGGCGCTGGTGCGCATCTCGCTGGGCCGGGCCATCGTGCAGCAGCTGTTCCCGGGTGCGTCCGAGCTGTCGGTGATGACCTTGGATAACCGACTGGAGCGCTTGCTGATGCAGGCGCTGGCGGCCAGCGGGCCGGATGGCGCCGGCATCGAGCCGGGTCTGGCCGACACCATCGCCCAGCAGGCGCAACAAGCGGCGCAGCAGCAGGAGGCGCTGGGGCTGACGCCGGTGCTCTTGGTGCCGGGGCCGTTGCGGGCCTTGCTGTCGCGCTTCCTGCGCCGCGCCTTGCCGCAATTGAAGGTGCTGTCGCACGCCGAGATTCCGGAGACTAAAACCATCCGCGTGACCGCGCTGGTTGGGCAGCAGTAACGGCAACTGGCGCGGGATTGATCCCGTCGCGGTTGCGTCCGTGCGGCCGGCCTGGACTGGCCGCATGGATGATGATTTTTGGGTGCTGGTGCATTTGGAAGTGCAGGGGCGGCACGATAAGGATTCCGCCGAGCGAATTTTCATCTACAACTAGCGCGTTTACGACCGTTACCGGCGGCCGGTTGCCAGCCTGGCCCTGCTCACGGATGCCAGCAAGCGCTGGCGGCCCTGCGCCTTCTCCTACCAGCTGCTGGGCTGCGAGATGCGCATCGAGTTCCCCATCGTCAAGCTGCAGGACTACGCCGACCGTGTGGACGAATTGCTTATGCTGGACAACCCGTTCGCGCTGGTCACTGTGGCGCATTTGCTCACGCAAAAAACCAAGGGCAACGCGCATCGACGACGCATCGCCAAATGGCACTTGACCAAACAACTGTATCAGCGAAACTGGGATCGCCAGCGTATCATTAACCTGTATCGCGTGATCGATTGGATCATGTCGTTGCCGAAGGAACTAGATGCCCGATTGCATGAGGGCATCGTGCAATGGGAAAGGAGGAATGCCATGACTTATCTGTCTTCGATAGAACGTATCGGTATGGAAATCGGCATGAAAAAAGGGGAGGAGCTGGGGTGGCGGAAAGGGCTCGAAGAAGGGCGGCAAGCAGGGTGGCAAGAAGGCCGGAAAGAAGGCCGGAAAGAAGGCCGGAAAGAAGGGCGGCAAGAAGGGCGGCAAGAAGGGCGCCGCGAAGCGTTGCTCGAAATGTTGACGATTTTGCTAACCGAGCGTTTCGGTAAGCTCGACGCGATGAGTAGCGCTATTCTCACAGTCGCCGATGTCGACCAGCTAACGGCGTGGAGCAAAAACGTCCTCGCCGCCCGCAGTTTGTCCGAGGTGTTTGCTGATAAATAGGCAATCCCCACCGCCGAGGTGAAATGCGGCCCCTTTCCGCCCTTGTTCATCGGATCGTTTCCTAAGTGCATCGTCAATAATGGCACTGTCCGAGTAGAAAAGCGTCTCGTCCGGAAGACGCGCTACTCAAGCTACAGGAGTCGATGATGGCCAAACCTACCTCGCAAGCACGCGCCACCCAGTCCCTGGGGAGCCAGCCATGAACGTCAAAAAATTCAGCGCGCCGACTTCGCGCGAGGCGCTGCGCAAGGTGCGCGAATCGCTCGGCCCGGATGCCGTGATCCTGTCGAACCGCCAGTCCGACGGCGGCGTCGAAATCCTCGCGCTGGCCAACGACGACGCCGCGTCGCTGTCGTCGCCGGCGCCGCATTCGCCGATGGCCGAGCCGGCGCCATCGCTGGACCTGGGGCTCGGCCTCGGCCTGCCGTCCGGCCGCCTCGAACAGCGCATGGAACCACGCTTCGACAACCGCGCCGCCGAGATGCCGGCCGAGCCGGTGCGCCGCGTCGTCGCCTCCCCATCCTCCTACGCCAGCAAGACCGCCGCCGCCGCGGCAGCGCCATCGGCGCCGGCGCAGCCCCGCGCGCCGTCGCTCGACGTCGACCAGATCACCGCGATGGTCGCTTCGGCCGTCGCCAGCGCCAAGCAGAACGCCGCCGCCGAGATGCAAGTGATGATGGGCGAGATCCGCGCCATGCGCGGGATGATGGAAACCCAGTTGGCCGAAATCGCCTGGGGCAGCACGCAAGCGCGCGAACCGCAAAAGGCGGCCGTGCTGCGCGAAATGCTGGCCGCCGGTTTCTCGGCCAGCCTGGCGCGCTACCTGATCGAAAAACTGCCGGCCGACCGCGACGCCGCCGACAGCATGCGCTGGATTAAAACCGTCCTGACCCGCAACCTGTCGGCCATGGCCAACGAGGACGCGCTGATCGACCAGGGCGGCGTGTTCGCGCTGGTCGGCCCGACCGGCGTCGGCAAGACCACCAGCACCGCCAAGCTGGCCGCGCGCTGCGTGATGCGCCACGGCCCGGACAAGCTGGCGCTGATCACCACCGACGCCTATCGTATCGGCGCGCACGAACAGCTGCGCATCTACGGCAAGATCCTCGGCGTGATGGTGCACTCGGTGAAGGACGAAGCCGACCTGCGCATCGCCCTCAAGGAACTGCGCAACAAGCACACCGTGTTGATCGACACCGTCGGCGTGAGCCAGCGCGACCAGATGGTGACCGAACAGGTCTCGATGCTGCAAGGCGCCGGCTCCGACGTCAAGCGCCTGCTGTGCCTCAACGCCACCGCCACCCAGGAGACGCTCAACGAAGTGGTGCGCGCCTACCAGGGCAGCGGCCTGGCCGGCTGCATCATGACCAAGCTTGACGAGGCGGCGGCGATCGGCAACGTGCTCGATGTCGTCATTCGCCAAAAGCTCAACCTGTTCTACGTCTCGAACGGCCAGCGCGTGCCGGAAGACCTGCACCTGGCCGATCCGGCCTACCTGATCGACCGCGCCTTCAAATTGAAACGCGATGCCGTCAACACCCAATTCCTGGATGCCGAGCTGCCGATGATGATGTCCAACGCCACCAACGATATGTCCATGCGCGAGGTGCACCTTGGCTAATTTCGATTTCGACCAGGCGGAGGGACTGCGCCGCATGCTGGCGGGGCCCAAGCCCCGCATCGTCACCTTCCTGTCGGCCACGCCGCAGGACGACAAGGGCGCCATGCTGGTCAACCTGGGCGCCTCGCTGGCACGCGCCGGCAACGACGTGTTGATCATGGACGCCTGCGCCAGCGCGCATGGCGTGGCCACGCGCCTCGGCGTCGACGGCGGCGCCAGTTTGCTCGATGTCGCGCGCCAGGAATGCGCGATCAATCAGGTGATCCACCAGGTGCCGCAGGGTTTCGCTGTGGCGTCGATGACACGCGACGCCCTGCGCAGCGGTCCCGACGAAACGCGCCGCCTGGCCAAGGCTTTCGATGTGCTGGTCAAGCAGACCGGCATCGTCATCGTCGACGGTGAATTCGACGGCGAGGCTTTCCCGGTGCCGGTCATGGCCAGTTCCGAGATCGTGGTGCAGGTGTCGAACAGCGCCACTTCGATCAAGGCCGCCTACAGCATGATCAAGCGCCTGAACCAGGAACTGGGGCGCCGTCCGTTCGGAATTCTGGTCACCGGGGCTTCCGAATCCGAGGCAAAAGTGGTATACGATAATATGGCGCAAGCGGCAAGCCGCTACCTGGCCGTGAACCTGGTCTCCATGGGATCGGTGCCGGCCGATGAATACCTGCAGCGCGCCGCGCGGCTGGGTCGCGCGGTGGTCGACGCGTTTCCACTGGCCGGCGCCTCGGTCGCGTTCCGTCAACTGGCGGGGCGCTTCGCGCTGGCCGGTTCGCCTTCGGTCGCACGTTCACTGTGAGCGGAGGGCGGCGGAAAGGAGCGGCGTGGCGAAGATCTTGGCGCATAGCTAACTATCAATGAACTATCAATAAGAATATAAACATCAGGCTATGTACACGGTCAAAGGGAAAGCGGACAAGAATTCTTTGCTGACGGAGCATATGCCGTTGGTCAAGCGCCTTGCCCATCACATGAAGGCGAAACTGCCGCCCAGCGTCGAAGTCGACGATCTGGTGCAAGCCGGGATGATCGGCCTGCTCGACGCCATCAGCCGGTACGAGGAAACCCATGGCGCCCAGTTCGAGACCTATGCCGTGCTGCGCATCCGTGGCGCCATGCTCGACGAGCTGCGCAACAGCGACTGGCTGCCGCGCTCCATGCGCCAGAACATGCGCAAGATCGAAACGGCGATGAGCACCCTGCAGCAGCGCCTGGGCCATCCGCCGACCGAGTCGGAGGTGGCCAAGATGCTCAAGCTGTCGCTGGCCGATTACCAGGAAATGCTGTCCGACGGCGGCGGCCACCAGCTGGTGTACTACGAGGATTTCCACGACGACGACGGCAACGACAGCTTCCTCGACCGCTATTGCTCGGACGAGGAGAGCGACCCGCTGCGATCGCTGCTCGACGGCGACTTCCGCCAGTCCGTGATCGACGCCATCGACGCGCTGCCGCCGCGCGAAAAAATGCTGATGGGGCTGTACTATGAAGAGGAGCTCAACTTGAAAGAAATCGGCGCCGTGATGGGCGTATCGGAATCGCGCGTATCGCAATTGCATACGCAGGCCGTCGCGCGCCTGCGCGCCTCGCTCAGGGAGAAGTCGTGGACTGGGCCAGTGTAATCGGGGTGCTGCTGGCGCTGGCCGGCATCGCCGTCGGCCAGACGCTCGAGGGCGGCAAGCTGTCGTCGCTGCTGCAGCCGGCCGCCTTCGCCATCGTCGTCATCGGCACCTTCGGCGCCGTGCTGCTGCAGACCAAATTCCGCACCTTCGTGCGCGGCGTGAAGATGCTGCGGCTGGTGTTCGCGCCGCCCAAGGACACGCGCGCCGCGCTGGCGCGCGACATCAACGCCTGGAACCTGGCGGCGCGCCGCGACGGCCTGCTGTCGCTGGAGCGCTACATGCTCGCCTCCAAGGACAAGTTCAACACCAAGGGCCTGCGCCTGATCGTCGACGGCATCAATCCCGACAAGCTGCGCCACCTGCTCGACACCGAAATCACCGCCTACGAGACCGAGGAGCGCCAGGCGGTGCGGATCTGGGAATCGGCGGCCGGCTACTCGCCGACGATCGGCATTCTGGGCGCGGTGCTGGGGCTGATCCACGTGATGGAAAACCTGACCGATCCGAGTAAGCTCGGCGCCGGCATCGCCGTCGCTTTCGTCTCCACGATCTACGGCGTCGGCCTGGCCAACCTGTTCTTCTACCCGGTGGCCAACAAGCTCAAGGCCATCGTCACGCAGGCGGTGCACCAGCAGGAGATCGCCGCCGCCGTGTTCTACGACATCGCCACCGGCGACCACACACGCGTCATCGACGAGCGCATCGCCACCTTGCTGCGGGAGCACTGAGATGCATTACCAGTACCGGCGCGCGCGCAGGAAGTTCGACGAGGAAGTCGAGAACCACGAGCGCTGGCTGATTTCCTACTCCGACTTCATCACACTGCTGTTCGCGTTCTTCGTCGTGATGTACGCCATCTCCTCGGTCAACATCGGCAAGTACAAGGTGTTCTCCGACGCCCTGGGCGACGCCTTCGGCGGCGCCGGTTCGGCCGAACCGATCAACACGCAGGTGCAGAATCTTCCCATTCCCAATCCGGGCCTGAAGCGCCGCACCGAAATGCTGCGCAAGGAAAAAGAGCAGATGACCAAGCTGGCGCAGGACTTGTTGTCCACCCTGGCGCCGCTGGTCAAGGAGGGCAAGGTGCGGGTGACCCAGAACAGCCGCGGCGTCAGCGTCGAGATCAACGCCAGCGTGCTGTTCGATCCGGCCGAGGCGCGGTTGACTGCCGATTCGGTCGAGGCCTTGCGCGCGGTCGCCGCGCTGCTCAAGGACGACAGCCACAACGTGCAGGTCGAGGGCCACACCGACAATCTGCCGATCAGCACTTCGCTGTACCCATCGAACTGGGAATTATCGGCGGTGCGCGCCAGCAGCGTGGTGCGCCTGTTCATCGACTCGGGCGTGGCGCCGCAACGGCTCACGGCTGTCGGCTTCAGCTCCAACGTGCCGGTGGCGCCCAACGACGACCCGATCGGCCGCGCGCGCAACCGCCGCGTCGCCGTCACCATCCTGTCGGGCATCCCCGACACGGTCACCGAATTGCCAACGACGCCGGTGCCAGCCCCGGTGGCGACCCCGGCCCCAACTCCGGCCCCGGCGCAATAATTTTCCGAAACACGTAGGGCGGATTAGCGAAGCGTAATCCGCCATGCCCGCGTCAACGCAGCGCACGCAGCGCCAATCAAGGCGCGCCGAAGAAAAAACGTACTAAGGGAAAGTATCAGCCCGCCAAAAAGCCCCGGCTACGCGGAATCGTGCTCGACATCCCGCTGGCGCTATAGAAGTTATTCGCGCCGGAAGATAGCGGCTGCAACGCCTGCAACGCGCCCTGGGTATGGCCCATCTGCTTATTGATCAGCATCCCGTTGATGCGGTTCAATTCCTTCGCCTCGCGCGTATGCTCGAGCAGCAGCTTCCACGACTGGGCGATTTGCTCGTCGGCGCTGGCGGCGATCCACGCCTCCATGCCCGATTCCTGGGCCGGAAAACCGGCCTTGCCCAAGGCCCGGTGGCGCTGGGCCGACAACAAGGTCATCTGCGCGATGAGCGCGGTTTTTTTCGCCGTGACGGCCGGCAGGCCGTCGATTTCCGCCGTCACCAGCAATTGCTGCTCCTGCTTGAGCAGCTCCAGCAGCGTAGCCATGATCTGCTCTTCTTCGCGCAGATTGTTGAGCGGGGTGACGGTTGACATGGCCTATCCTAACGTTTTCGTGAGTGCAGCAGATCCTTGACTGTATCCAGCAAGCCATCCGCTACTTTTTCCGAGTTGACCTGGAACTGGCCGTCGGCGATGGCCAGCTTGATGCGCTCGACTTTTTTGGTGTCGAACACGCCGCTGCTGCCGCCGGCCGCGCTGGCCGCCATGGCCTGGCCCTGGGGCGACAGGCGCACACTTTCCGAGCTGGTGGCGGTCGGCGCCGGCGCGGCCTTGTCGGCGCCGCGCGAGGCTGGCGCGGAAGGCGCGTTCGACGCCGGCAAGCCGGTCGTGTTCTTTAATGTATCGTTGATTTTCACAGCATCATCCTTCTCTGGTTGGAGCATAAAGCCCCGGGCTCTGAGTAATTAACGGCGCCGGCTTGAAAAACTTTAGCCTCGCGCGTCGTCAGAACCCTGCGTTCGATCAAAACGCCACCTCCACCAGTCCGCCTACCTTGGCGATTCCGGTGATTTGTTGCCCACCGGAAGTTTTTACCTGTACCACCTGGCCGTCGCCCGCCGTCCCCATGGCGCGCGCCTCGGCCGACACGCTGAAACCGGAACCGCTCGACACCAGCCGCACCAGTTGACCGGATTGCACCACCGGCTTGGTGCGCAGGGTATCGATCCGCATCGGCGTGCCTGGCGGCAGGGAACTGTTGCTGCTGCGGCCGACCACCTGGCTGATGTCGGTGGCTATACCTGCTGGCAACATTGTCAAATCGCCCTTAAGCATCACCAACTGGCCCGCCTCGATGGCCTGGCCCTGCGCCAGCGGCGCGGCGCTGGCGACGTACTCGCCGATGACGGTCACGCTCGCTTGAATATATACCGTCCAGGCCGACGGTGTCGCACAGCGCACGCCGACAGTGGTCTTGCCCCAGGCGCGCGCGCCAGGCATGAAGAACGCTTGCGGCGCCGGGCAGGGTGCCAGGCTCATGCGCGGGTCGATGGCGCCCACAGCGACCGTCACCTGGCCCGGCAGGCCGCCGGTCTGCACCTGCAGGAACTCTTCCACGGTGCGCTTGAGGGCGGCGCGGTCGTGATAAGCGGCCTGGCGCGGTTGAGCTTGCTGGGCTTGTGCGCTTGCGGACGTTGCCGACAACAGGGCGATGGCGCCCGCTGCTGCGAGCTCGATGGTGGTTTGTGTGAGGCGTGATGTCATGGCGTAGGTTTCCCCTTCAATGTTGCCATCATAGTCTGGCGGGCCCGACTTGAAACCTTGAATAGCGCGGAAAAGCGGGTGCTTCTCTGTCGATGGTTCACTGGAGCAACTCCGTATGATGAATCCTGTCATAACAAGTTCGTCCACTGTTTGGGCGGTATCCGGAGGTTGTCATGCTTGGTAAACTCGACGCTTACATGAGCTTTAACGAAGCCGCGCTGAGCCTGCGCTCGCAGCGGCAGACGGTCTTGGCGTCCAACATCGCCAACGCCGATACGCCCAATTACAAGGCCCGCGACGTTGATTTCGGCAGCGCGCTCAAGGCCGCGCTGGACAAGGCCAGCCCGGGCGCGAACGCCGCGCTCAAGACCACGGCCACCAAGCATTTCCCCAACCCCCAGCAAACAGGTGGCACGCTGGCCGACGGTACGCCGTTGTTGTACCGCGGCGTGGTGCAGGGCGCCGTCGACGGCAACACGGTCGACATGGACGTCGAGCGCAACCAGTTTGCCGACAACGCCATCCGCTACGAGGTCGGCGTCACCATGATCAACGCCCAGATCAAAGGGATGATGGCGGCGATCCAGTCAGGGAACTAATCATGTCACTATTTAAAATCTTCGATGTCTCCGGTTCGGCCATGAGCGCGCAGGCGCAGCGTCTCAACGTGGTCGCCTCCAACCTGGCCAACGCCGACAGCGCCACCAGCGCCAGCGGCGAGGCCTACCGTGCCCGCCAGGTGGTGTTCGAGGCCACGCCGACGGCCAATGGCGATTCGACCGGCGTGCGCGTGCGCAAGGTGGTCGAGGACCAGTCGCCGATGAAGCAGATGTACGACCCCAAGCATCCGATGGCCGACGACAAGGGCTACGTCACCATGCCCAACGTGAACGTGGTCGACGAGATGGTCAACATGTTGTCGGCGTCGCGCTCGTACCAGACCAACGTCGAGACGATGAACGCGGCCAAGTCGCTGCTGGCGAAAACGCTGACCATCGGTCAGAACTAACAAGATCAATAAGAGAGTCCACCATGGCCACTAGCGGCATCATCGATACGCCCAAGGCGTCGACGTTCAACACCGTCAACACCGGCAACAGCAACAGCGCGGCGGCGAGCAACGACATCGGCGCCGACCAGGACAAGTTCATGAAGCTGCTGATCACGCAGCTGAAGAACCAGGATCCGCTCAACCCGATGGACAACGCCGCCATGACCAGCCAGCTGGCCCAGCTGTCGACGGTGACCGGCATCAACAAGGTCAACGCCACGCTCGAATCGCTGCGCACCGACCAGGCCAGCGCGCAGTCGATGAACGCGGTCAGCCTGATCGGCAAGGGCGTGCTGGTGGCGGGCAAGGGCATCGAACTGAGCACCAGTACCGACGCGGCCGGCGTCAAGACCAGCAGCAGCGTGTTCGGCGTCGACCTGGCCTCGCCGGCCGAGACGGTCGACATCAGCATCATGGACAAGACCGGCAAGGTGGTGCGCACGATGTCGATGAAAAACGCCGACGTCGGCACCTACCCGATCACCTGGGACGGCACCATGGACGACAAGGCGGCGGCGCCGGCTGGCAGCTACACCTTCAGCGTCAAGGCCGTCACGAATGGCAAGACGCTCGGCGACGCCAGCCAGCTGCAACTGGCGGCCGTCGCCAGCGTGTCGACCGGCGCCGGTGGCGTCAAATTGAATACCTCGCTTGGCCATTTCACGATGGCTGAAATCAAGGAAGTTTTGTAAGTCTCACACCATAGGGGAATACCATGTTCCAACAAGGACTGAGCGGCCTGAACGCCGCATCCAAATCGCTGGACGTCATCGGCAACAACATCGCCAATGCCAGCACGGTGGGCTTCAAGAGTTCGCAAGCCCAGTTTGCGGACCTGTACGCCAACTCGCTCAACGGCGTCTCCGGCAACAACCCGGGTATCGGTGTGACGACGGCCAAACTGGCCCAGCAATTCACGCAGGGTAATATCGAGACCAGCAACAACCCGCTGGACGTGTCGATCAACGGCGGCGGCTTCTTCCGCCTGGTGGTCAACGGCGCGGTGCAGTACTCGCGCAACGGCCAGTTCCACGAAGACAACACCCATACCCTGGTCAACGCCCAGGGCGCGCAGCTGACCGGTTACCTGTCGAACACGGCCGGCGTGATCCAGCTAGGCGCCCCGGTGCCGCTGACCCTGGACAAGTCCGACCTGACGCCGGTGCAGACTACCAAGGCCAACTTTCAGATGAACCTGAGCTCGGCCGAGAAGGTGCCGAAAG
Organism: Oxalobacteraceae bacterium OTU3CAMAD1; assembly: GCA_024123915.1. Lineage (NCBI taxonomy): Bacteria > Pseudomonadati > Pseudomonadota > Betaproteobacteria > Burkholderiales > Oxalobacteraceae > Oxalobacteraceae bacterium OTU3CAMAD1. The sequence continues at coordinate 2,019,075 of CP099650.1, forward strand.
AGACGCCATTTAATGCGAACGACCCTAACTCATATAACAAGCAGACCGTGCTCAACGTGTACGACAGCCTGGGCACGTCGCACATCATGACCACGTACTACGTCAAGACCGACGCCAACACCTGGGACGTGTACGCATCGGCCGACAACAAGGAAGTTGTGTCAGCCGGTGTGGCGGCGGCGATCAATAGCGACCAGCAAACGGTCGACGCCCGTCTCGCCTACAACGAGGCGGTGCGGGCCACCCCGCCGGACCCTGCCGTCATCAGCGCCGCCGCCTTCGCCTACGCCACGGCGGCCCACGCAGCGATGACCACTGCGGCTAGCACGGCGCCTGCCGCCGCCACCCCGGAGCAACTGGCCGCGCTGGACGCCGCGCTCGCCACGCTCGACGTGGGCACCCCTGGTTCGATTGTCGACATGTCGCCCGACGAGATCGCCGCCAAGCTGGCCGCCGCCATCACCGTGCCGGCCGTCAAGGCCGGCACCCTGGTGTTCGACAGGAACGGCGCGCTCAGCCCCGGTGCCATGGCCGCCTTGTTGCCAACGCCGCAGACGCTGCCGTTCTCGATCAGCCTGCCGATCTTCCCGGACACCGGTGCGCAGCAGCCGATGGTGGTCAGCACGACGTTCGACAAGACCACCCAATACGGCAGCGTGACCAACGACCTGGGCTCGACCCAGGACGGTTACTCGGCCGGTTCGTGGCAGCGTTACGCGATCGATGAGAACGGCGTGATTCTGGGCCAGTACAGCAACGGCAAGTCGCGCGCCATGGGCCAGATCGCCATGGCTAACTTCGCCAGCGTCGACGGCCTGACCCCGCTGGGCAACAACGCCTGGGCGGAAAGCTCGAACTCGGGTCCTCCACAAGTGGGCGTGCCCAACGCCGGCTCGATGGGTTCGCTGCGCGCCAGCTCGGTGGAAACCTCGAACGTCGACCTGACGGCCGAACTGGTCAACATGATCACCGCGCAGCGCGTCTACCAGGCCAACGCGCAGACGATCAAGACCCAGGACGGCATCATGCAGACCCTGGTCAATCTGCGGTAAGAATGAAGGAGTAAGCCATGGACCGTCTGATCTACACCGCGATGACCGGGGCGCGGCACGTGCTGGAGCAACAAGCCACCACGTCCAACAACCTGGCCAACGTCAACACCACCGGCTTTCGCGCGCAGCTCGACAGCTTCCGCGCCGTGCCGGTGGTGTCCGAGGGCTTGCAAACGCGCGCCTTCGTGGTCGATTCGACGGTCGGCGCCGACATGCGCGCCGGGCCGATCCAGACCACCGGCCGTCCGCTCGACATCGCCATCCGCGACCAGGGCTGGATCGCCGTGCAGTCGCCGGACGGCTCCGAGGCCTACACCCGCAACGGCAGCCTGAAGGTCAGCGAAAACGGCCTGCTGCAAACGGCCGGCGGCCAGACCCTGATCGGCGACGGCGGCCCGATCGCCATTCCGCCGGACGTGACGGTGATGATCGCCGGCGACGGCACCGTCAGCACCGTCTCGACCGACTACCAGCCGGGCCCGTCCAACACCCTGGGCCGCATCAAGCTGGTCAATCCGGACCCCAAGGGCCTGGTGCGCGGCAACGACGGCCTGTTCCGCCAGAAGGACGGCACGCCGGCGCAGAACGATCCGCTGGTGCGCGTGGTGGACGGCGCGGTCGAGGGCAGCAACGTCAATCCGGTCGATTCCATGGTCAATATGATCAGTCTGGCAAGGCAGTTCGAGATGCAAATGAGCCTGTTGAAGAACGCCGAGAATAACGCCGCAAAAGCCACCCAGATCCTCGCTTTGGGTTGATCACCTCTCCCGCATAATGGTGGTGTGGGATGAGTAGCTGTCGCTTCTGGCCGCTCCCATCCATGCTACGGGAGAAGGAAAATGATACGTTCACTTTGGATCGCCAAGACGGGCATGGAAGCGCAGCAGACCGCGCTCGACGTCACATCCAACAATCTGGCCAACGTCAGCACCAACGGGTTTAAAAAGTCGCGCGCCGTCTTCGAAGACCTGCTGTACCAGAACATCCGCCAGCCCGGCGGTCAATCGTCGCAACAGACCAATCTTCCATCCGGCATGCAGCTCGGTACCGGTGTGCGTCCCGTCGCGATCGAGCGCGTCCACACCCAGGGCAATCCCCAGTCGACCGGCAATGACAAGGACCTGATGGTCAACGGCAACGGCTTCTTCAACGTGCTGCTGCCCGACGGCACCACCGCCTACACGCGCGACGGCTCCTTCCAGCGCGACAACAACGGCCAAATGGTCACCTCCAGCGGCTTCGTGCTGCAGCCGGCCATCACCATCCCGATCACCGCCCAAAGCATCACTGTCGGCCGCGACGGCACCGTCTCGGTGACCTTGCCGGGCCAGATCGCGCCGCAGCAGATCGGCAGCATCCAGTTGTCGACCTTCATCAACCCGACCGGGCTGGAGTCGAAGGGCGAAAACCTGTACGTCGAGACCGGCGCGTCGGGCAATCCGCAGACCAACACCCCGGGCACCAACGGCACCGGCGTGATCCTGCAAGGCTTTGTCGAAACCTCCAACGTCAACGTGGTCGAGGAGATGGTCAACATGATCCAGAACCAGCGCGCCTACGAAATCAATTCCAAGGCCATCACCACGTCCGACCAGATGCTGGCCAAGCTGGCGCAGCTGTAAGGGGAGGACCATGAAACACGCTATCGCCATCATCTTCTCCGCCGCCGCCCTGGGCGGTTGCATGACGACCCCGACGTCGATCGTCAACTCGCCGATGTCGGCCCGTCCGCTCAACGCCGAGCAGCTGGCCGCCAAGCCCAACAACGGCGCCATCTACCAGGGCTCCGCCTTCCGCCCGATCTTCGAGGACCGCCGCGCGCGCCAGGTGGGCGACGTGCTGACCCTGGTCATCACCGAACGCACCACCGCCAACAAGGCCGGCACCAGCTCGGGCAACAAGACCGGCGGCGTCAGCGTGGCCATGCCCAAGCCGCTGCAGTCGACCTTCGGCAATCCGCTGGCCGTGTCCAACGAGAGCAGTTATTCCGACGGCGACAACCAGACCGCCAGCAACGCCTTCACCGGCACCATGGGCGTGACGGTGGTCGAGGTGCTCTCCAACGGCAACCTGATCGTCGCCGGCGAGAAGCAAGTGGCGATGAACAAGGGCGTCGAATTCATCCGCTTCTCCGGCATGATCAATCCCGACAACATCGCCACCGGCAACACCGTGGCCTCGACCGCCGTGGCCGACGCCAAGGTCGAATACCGCACCAGCAGCCAGGTCGACCGCGCGGAAATGGCCTCGATGGCCTCGCGCTTCTTCCAAAGCCTGCTGCCGTTCTGAGGCCGATGATGAAAACTACCGACCTGATTTACGGCCCGCGCCGCCTCGCCAAAGTGTGCAAGCTGGTGGCGATCGTCCTCGCGTTCACCTTGCTCGCCTCGCTGGTGCAGAACGCCAACGCCGAGCGCCTCCGCGACCTGGCCAGCATCGCCGGCGTGCGCCAGAATCAGTTGATCGGCTACGGCATCGTCGTCGGCCTCGACGGCAGCGGCGACCAGACCACGCAGACCCCATTCACGGTGCAAAGCGTGGTGTCGATGCTGCAGCAACTGGGCGTGAACCTGCCGCAGGGCACGCAGCTGCAATTGAAGAACGTCGCCGCCGTCATGGTCACCGCCTCGCTGCCGCCGTTCGCGCAGCCGGGCCAGACCCTGGACATCACGGTCTCGTCGATGGGCAACGCCAAGAGCCTGCGCGGCGGCACCTTGCTGATGACGCCGCTGAAGGGCGCCGACGGCCAGGTCTACGGCATGGCGCAGGGTAATGTGCTGGTGGGCGGCGTCGGCATCGCCGCCGGTGGCGCCGGCGGCAGCTCGCTGACCGTCAACCACCTTAGCGTGGGCAAGATTTCCGCCGGTGCAACGGTCGAACGCGCCGTCGCCTCCAGCCTGGGCGAGGGCAACCAGATCAAGCTGGAACTCAACACCGCCGACTTCGCCACCGCCAGCCGCGTGGTCGAGGCCATCAACGAAAAATACGGCGCCGGCATCGCCTATGCACTCGACAGCCGTGTGATCCGCGTGCAGTCGCCCAGCGGCAGCGACCAGCGCGTGACCTTCATCGGCACCTTGCAGGACATGCAAGTCAATCCGGCCGAGCAGCCCGCCAAGGTCATCATGAACGCGCGCACCGGCTCGGTGGTGATGAACCGCGCCGTGACGCTCGAAACGTGCGCCATTTCCCACGGGAATATGTCAGTCTCGGTAACAGCCGATCCGCAGGTGAGCCAGCCCAACGCGCTGGCCGGCGGCCGCACCGTCGTCACGCCCAACCAGACCGTCGATATCAAAAAGGATAGCGGCAAGGTCATGATGGTCAAAGGCGGCGCCTCCCTGGCCGAGGTGGTCAAGGCGCTCAACGCCATCGGCGCCACGCCGCAGGACCTGCTGTCGATCCTGCAGGCCATGAAAGCCGCCGGCTCGTTGCGCGCCGAGCTGGAAATTATTTAAGCGGAGTTCGCCATGACCAGTCCCAAGACCTCCAACGACCTCAGCAGTAAATTTGCCCTCGACATCAAGGACATGGGCGCGCTGCGCCAGTCGGCCAAGGCCGGCGGCGCCGAGTCGCTGAAAACCGCCTCCACCCAGTTCGAGGCGATGTTCGTCAACATGATGATGAAGAGCATGCGCGACGCCTCGCCGCAGGACGGCATGATGAACAGCGAGCAGACCAAGATGTTCACCACCATGCTGGACCAGCAGACCAGCCAGAATATCGCCAAGAAGGGCATCGGCCTGTCCGACGTGCTGATCCGCCAGTTGACCAAGACCGCCGACGCCAAGGCGCTGGCCATCGGCGGCGCCGGCGATAGCGCCAACGGCGCCAATGCCGGCAGCTTCAGCGGCGTGGCCAGCCTGATGGACGCAAAGCTGCAAAAGGCCATCGCGGCGGCCGGCGGCGCCGGTGCGGCGAATGTTGCGCCCAAGGCGGGATCGGTCGACGACAACAGCGCCGTGCCCGCCACGGTGATCGGCAACCGCGGTTCGCAGGCGCCGCACGTGCGCAGCTTCCAGGAAAAACTGTCGTCCCACGCCGAGGAGGCCAGCCTGGCCACCGGCATCCCCGCCAAGTTCATGCTGGGCCAGGCGGCGCTCGAGAGCGGTTGGGGCAAGCGCGAGATCAAGGGCCGCGACGGCACCAACAGTCACAACCTGTTCGGCATCAAGGCCGGCGCCGGCTGGACCGGCAAGACCGTCGACGCCACCACCACCGAGTACGTCAACGGCAAGGCCCAGACCCGGGTCGAGAAATTCCGCGCCTACGACAGCTATGCCGACAGCTTCAAGGATTACGCGAAATTGTTGTCGAATAATCCACGCTACGAGAAGGTGCTTGCCAGCGCCGGCGACGCCAGCAGCTTCGCCCAGGGCCTGCAGAAGGCCGGCTACGCCACCGACCCGCATTATGCGGCCAAATTGACCAGCATTATCAAGCGCTCGCTGGCCGGCTGACCGGTGACGGCCCGGCGCTCAAGCGGGTTATTCAAGTTTCCAGGCGCGCCGCCGTTAACAATAACAACATAGAGTAAAAACATCATGAGTCTTCTCAGCATCGGCAAAAGCGGTCTGTTGGCAGCGCAGGTGGGGCTGGCGACCACCGGCAACAACATCACCAACGCTGGCGTGACCGGTTACAGCCGTCAGGTGGCGATCCAGGCCGACACGCCGACGCAGGACAAGGGCTTCGGGTTCGTCGGCACCGGCACCGAGGTGGCGGCCGTGCGCCGGTACTACGACAACTTCCTCGCCACCCAGCTGCGCAACGCCGAGTCGAACCAGGCCTCGCTCGATGTGTATAACAAGCAGATCAGCCAGATCGACAACCTGCTGGCCGATCCGACCGCCGGCTTGTCGCCGGCGATGCAGGACTTCTTCAACGGCGTCCAGGATGCCACCTCCAATCCGGCCTCGGCCGCGTCGCGCCAGGCCATGCTGTCGAGCGCCGAGTCGCTGGCGGCGCGCTTCCAGGGCATGAGCGCGCGCCTGACGGAGATCGCCTCGGGCGTCAACGGCCAGATCGTCTCGAACGTCGGCGAGATCAATTCCTTCGCCCGCCAGATCGCCGAACTCAACAATACTATCGCGGGGCTGACCACCGACGGCAAGGCGCCCAACGATCTGCTGGACCACCGCGACGCGCTGCTGACCGAGCTGAACAAGCTGGTCAAGACCAGCGTGATCCCGGGCGACAACAACACGCTGACCGTGCAGATGGGCACCGGCCAGCCGCTGGTGGTCGGCAACAAGGCCTTCACCCTGGGCACCTCGACCTCGCCGACCGACGTCTCGCGCGTCACGGTCGGCTACCTGGCCGACAACGGCGGTTTCAGCCCGCTGCCGGACCGGGTGCTGACAGGCGGCCAGCTAGGCGGTTTGCTGGAGTTCCGTAATGGCGCCATGGACCGCGCGCAAAATTCGCTGGGCCAGGTGGCGGCCGCCATCGCCGTCACCTTCAACGCCCAGCACGAGCTGGGCCAGGACCAGAACGGCGCCCTCGGCACCGCCTTCTTCGGCCCGATCAACGCCTACGTCGGCGCCAATACGAACAATCTGCCCACCAGCACCGCCGATGTCACGGCCGTGGTCAAGGACGCCAGCGCCTTGACGGCGAGCGACTACAGCGTCGACTTCGACGGCACCAACTTCAGCGTCAAGCGCCTGAGCGACGGCCAGGTCACGCAGATCAACCCGTTCCCGCAGACCGAGCCGCAGGTGATCGACGGTGTGGCCTACACCATCACCGGCACGCCGGCCGCCAACGACAACTTCCTGGTGCGCCCGACCTACAACGCCGCCAAGGATTTCGACGTCCTTGTCGAGGACCGCACCAAGATCGCGCTGGCCGCGCCGATCGCCACGGCCGCGCCGACCACCAACGCCGGCAACGCCAAGATCACGGCCGGCACCGTCGACGCCAACTACCTGACGCCGGGCAACGCGCTGACGGCGCCGGTGACCTTGACCTTCGACAAGGCCACCAATACTTTGTCGGGCTTCCCGGCCGCGCAGGACGTGACGGTGACGGTCAATGGCGTGGCCACAGTGTATCCGGCCGGCACGCCGACCATTCCGTACACCGACGGCGCGTCGATCAGCTTTGGCGGCGTCAACCTCGCCATCAGCGGCACCCCGGCCAACCTGGATAAATTCACGGTCGGCCCCAATACCAGCGGCGTGGGTGACGGCCGCAACGGCGCCTTGCTGGCGGCGCTGCAGACCAAGAACACGATGGACAACGGCAACGCCAACTTCCAGACCACCTACGCGCAGATGGTCAACTATGTGGGCAACAAGGCGCGCGAGGCGCAGATCGGCGGCGCCGCCGCCGACGCCGCCGTGGCCCAGGCCACCAACGCCCAGCAAAGCGTGTCCGGCGTGAATCTGGATGAGGAGGCGGCGAATCTGTTACGCTACCAGCAGGCCTATCAGGCTTCGGGCAAGGTGATGCAGGTGGCCAGCCAGCTGTTCGATACGCTTTTGAGTTTGGGTAATTGAGCTAGTGAATAATATTAACGAGGTGGCATCATGATCATGCGCATCAGTTCCAAGACCATCTACGACGTCGGCGTCGGGCAGATCAGCTCGCTGCAGTCGGCGCTCGCGCGCACCCAGTCGCAGTTGTCCACCGGGCGCAAGAACCTGACCGCCGCCGACGATCCGATCGCCACCGCGCGCGCGCTGGAAGTGACGCAGTCGCAGGGCATCAACACCCAGCTGGTGACCAACCGCGCCAACGCCAAGAGCATGCTGTCGCTGGAAACGGTGGCGCTGCATAGCTCGGGCACGATCATGCAGGACATCAAGACGCTGCTGGTCAACGCCGGCAACGGCAGCATGGCCCAAAAAGACCGCGAATCGCTGGCGGTCGAACTCGAGGGCCGGCTGCAGGATCTGCTGGGCCAGGCCAACAGCTCGGACGGGGTCGGCGGCTACGTGTTCTCCGGCTACAAATCGACCACCTTGCCGTTCACGCAAACGGCGACCGGCGCCGCCTACCAGGGCGACCAGGGACAGCGCTCGCTGCAGGTGGGCTCGACGCGCACCTTGCCGATCAGCGACTCGGGCGCGTCCGTGTATGAGAACAACGCCACCGGCAACGGCACCTTCGTCACCGGCGCCGCGCCCGGCAATTTCGATCGCGGCGGCAGCGGCATCATCAGCGGCGGCTCGGTCAAGGACGCCACCCAGTTGACCGGCAACCGCTACCAGATCGATTTCCAGGTGGTGCCGGCCACGCCCGGCGTGCCCAAGGTGACCACCTACACCGTCACCGACCTGACCTTGAACCAGCCGGTGCCGGCCACGCCGGTGCCGGCCGTTCCGCAGCCCTATGTCAGCGGACAAAACATCACCTTCGACGGCTTGCAGTTCGATATCAAGGGCGATCCGGCCGATCTCGACAGCTTCAGCGTCGAGCCCAGCACCAAGCAATCGGTGTTCACCACCGTCACCGACATCATCAGCGCGTTGCGCGCGCCCGGCGACGGCCCGGCCGGCCAGGCCAGCCTGACCAACAAGCTCAACCAGGCGCACCTGAACGTCGACAACGCCTACGACAACATGCTGTCGATCGAGTCGGCGGTCGGTTCGCGCCTCAAGGAGCTCGACTACCTCGACAGCTCGGGCGACGACCTGAATCTGCAATACGCGACCACCTTGTCCGGCCTGCAGGACGTCGACGTGGTCAAGGCGATCTCGTTGTTCACGCAGCAGCAGACCAACCTGGACGCGGCGCAGAAGTCGTTCAAGACCATGGCCGGGCTGTCGCTGTTTAATTACATCACTTAGTTACATCACCTAATCGTATCCCAGGTCCGCGACTGGCACCGCCAGCGGCGCGGCTGGCGAGCGTCCCAGCACCCGGTTGATGGTGCGGCCGAGTACGCGGATATCGTTGTCGAAGCCGCCGTGGCTGGCGTGCTCGGTGCGCGTCGCCGACACCCTGATGCGGTCGCTCGTCACCTCGCAGGCGGCCGCGCCGTCGGCCTGCGGCGGCAGCGCCGCCACCCACGCGCGCCACGCCTTCACTTGCGGCCAGTCGGCCGGCTTCCACAGATCGTCGTCGTGCTGGTTGGCGCCACGGTATAGCAGGCGCTGCAGGCCCGCCAGCGGCGTCTTGCGCAGGTTCTCGAAGCCCCGGCTCACCAGATACAGCAGCGACTTGCCGTACGGCCCGACCGTGTCGGCGCGCTCGCTCACGTCCGACAGCAGATGCAGCCAGAAGCGGTCGGCGGCGACGAACTTGTCGGCCACCCGGGCCTGGTAGTGGCGCGCCGCGAAGTCGAGCGAACAGGCCGGCGCGTACAGCGTCACCGACGCGACCGGCACGCCGGAGGCCTGGCACAGGTCCAGCAGGTGGCCGTGCACGAAGGCGCCGGCCGAATGGCCCACCAGGTGCAGCTCCAGCCCCGGGTGGGCGGCGCGCAGCCGCACCAGCGCGGCGGCCAGCAGGTGCAGCGCGCCGCCGGTCAGCGCCGCCTCGGCGGCGTTGGCCTTCATTTCGTTCCACGACCATCTGATGTTGTGGGCGGCCGCCTCCAGCAGCTTGTCCCGGGCCTCGGCCACCAGGCCGCCGGCCGGGCCGCCGAACAGGCCCTGGCCGGGCGCGATGCCGAGCGCGTCGTCCAGCGCGCCGGCCACCGTGTCGAGAATGCCGGTGCGCCAGGTGTAGAACAGCGGATAGACGCCGTTGGCCTGGAAGTAGGGCCCCATGACGCGGATGCGTTGGATCGCGTCGTTCTCGGCGTTGAGGCCGCCGTGCGCGTAGATGACGATTTTCTGGCTGGCGGCGCCGGCGCCGCGCAGCCAGCGGTCGATGTTGTCCAGCGCCACCCGCTCGACCAGGTCCTCGGCGCGGCCGATGTCGGGACGGCCGATGCGCACAGCGCCGTTGTTGCCGGCCACCAGCGCGTGCTCGTAGGCGGCCTCGGTGGTCCATGGGTGGGCCGCCGCTGCGGCCGCGCCGGCCTGGGGACGGACTTCGCCGGACACCAGCGAGTGGCCGATGCGCCGCGCGCGCGACGGCGGCAGCGCCTGTTCCGCCTGCGGCACGCCCAGCGCGGCGACCCAGGCGTCGGTGCCGTTGGCGAGCCAGTCGGGGTAGCCCAGCACGGCGAAGCCGCCCGCGCCCCAGTCCGTGCCCCAGGAATTCTGCACCACGAAGCCGCGCTCGTTGTAGCCGACCAGCGCGACAGCGTGGCCGCCGGTCGTTGCGGCGCCTTCGCGCCAGGCGATGTCGGGCAGGCCGGCGTGGCCCTTGGCCGGCGCCTGTGGCGGGCTGGCGTCGAGCGCCCAGCCGTCGTGTACGGCGGCCGACACGTAGATGGCGCCGATCTCGTGGATGGCCGCCTGCATGTCGGTCACCGAGGCGCTGTCGACCCGGTAATAGGTGCCCAGCGGGCGCGCCAGCGCGTCGCGCGCCCAGTCGGCGGCGGGGCGGTAGGCCCTGGCGCCGGCGGCGTGCACGCTGCGGGTCCACAGCGCGCCGGCGCAGCTGCCATGCTTGTTCCAGCCCTTCATGGCGCCACGGCAGCTCGAGCCGTCGTAATCCTCGCCCGGCCATTCGTCGTAGAAGCGCGCCAGGTCGTACAGCATGTGCGGGCTGACGCCGGTGAAATCCTTTTTGTTTTTCGCGTTCGTCCACAGCAGGAAATTGACGGTGGCCGCCAAGCCGTAGCCGGTGCAGGCGCCATCCTTTCGCTGATCCAGCACCAGGCCCTGCTTGATATAAGCCGGCAGCAGCTTGCGCAGCGCGGCGTCGTCGGGCCAGCGCGGCGGCAGCGAGGCGATCGGCGGCGCGTAGGGACGGTCGCGCAGGTCGAGCCGGTCAGGGCGCGCGTCCAGTTGGACGGTTTTGGCGCCGATCTTGATATTTCGCGTGGGCATGCTGGTCGACCGGTTGAGGTATCGACGCTAGTCTACGAAGGAATCAACGTTGTGTAAATGACCAATTCTACGGGGCCCGCCCAACCCCCGCGTGGTTTGCCGAGATGCCTGCGTCAACGCTTAAGGGTCGGACCCGATGGGTCCGACCCTGTTTGGCTTTGCGGGTCGGCTGGCGCCGCCTTACTTCGCGGCCAGCATGCCCGGTTGAGCCGGCTTGCGGAACCACTCGTCGGTGTGGGCCGTGGCGCCGCCGCTCAAGCCGGTGCTTGCCTGGTACTGCCTCATCTGCTCGCCCAGGGCGGCGACGCTGCCGCCCAGCGCACTTGCCGTCATGTCGGCCGGCATCGTCAACTGGCCGCCCGCGGTGTCCACCGTGGCCTGCGCCTGCGCGTAGCCGCCCAGCGCCTGTGCCAGCGCGCTTACCTGGGTGCCAACCCCGGCGCCCGCCTGGGTCGAGCGCTCGGCCCGGAACCAGACGTCGGCCACCTGGTGGACGCCGCCGTCGGCGGTGGTGAAGCTGGAGCGAAGCCCGATCCAGTTGCCGTTGTCCAGCTCGCTGGCCTTGGTGGCGCCGACGTTCATGCCGGTGATGCCCAGCGCACCCAATGTCCGCAATTCGCCGCTCTGGCTGATGCCGTCCGCGTTGGCGTCCACCCACACGCGCAGGTCGCCGAACTGCGCGTCCTTTGCGTCGACGACGCCGTCGCCGTTGGCGTCGATGTCGGCCAGCGCGGCGAAGCCGTCGCGCGCCTTGCCGCCGCCGCCGGTCGATGTGCCGGTGCTGGTTCCGAACAGCTCGCCGCCGTCGTTGATCGTGCCGTCATGGTTGCGGTCCAGCGCGAGCAGGCCGTCGCCCTGGCCGACCCAGCCGGTGGCGACCTGCTGGCCGTCGGCGTGCAGGTCGAAGCGCACGCCGGCCTCCAGCGCCAGAGTGCGCACGCCGTTGCCGTCGAGATCGAGGATGAGCGGGCTGGTCAGCAATGCCGCGCGCTGCTCGTCGCTCAGCGCGGCGAGCTGGTCTGCGGTGAACGCCCCGGCCTGCGTCATCGTGAAGGCCGACAGCTCGGCCACCGTCAGCGCGGCGACCTGGTCGGACGTCAGCGCGGCGATCTGGATCGCCTTGAGCGAGCGCACCTGCGCCGTGGTGAACGCGGCGACCTGTTGCGCGCTCATGTTGGCGATGGTGGCGCCCGACAGCGCGGCCACCTGCGCCGTCCGCAGCGCGACGATGTCGTTGGCGTCGAGCATCTGGATCTGGTCCGAGTTCAGCGCGTTGAACACCGACGCGTTCAGCGCCACCACCTGCGGCGCCTCCAGGGTCGCCATCTGGCCGGTGGTCAGGCCCAGCGCCTGCGCCGCGCCCAGCGCGGCCAATTGGTTGGTGCGCAGGTTGCCGATCATCTCGGCGCCCAGGCCGGCGATCTGGGCCGACGTGAAGCCGGTCATCTGGCCGGCGGTGAAGGTGTTCAGCGAGCTGAGCGAACCGAGCTGGGTAGTGGTCAGGCCGCGCACCTTGGTCACGTCCAGCCCGGCCAAGGTGCGCGTCGTCAGCGCCGTGAACTGCTCGATCGTGAGCGCGCCGAGCTGGCTGGTTTTGAGCGAGCTCAGTTGCGCCGAGTTCAGGCCGGCGACCGCCGCCACGTTCAGCGCGCCGATTTGTAGCGTGCTCAGCGCCACCAGATTCAGGCCGGGCAACTGCCGGGTGCTCACCGCGCCCAGCTGGCCGGCGGTCAGTTGCGCCACCTGGGTCAGGGTCATCCCGTTGAGCTGCGCCGAACGCAACGTGGCGAAGTGCTCGCCATCGATGGCGCCGATCTGCTGCGTGGTCAGCGCCGCCACCTGGGCGCCGTTGAACGCGCCCAAGGTGCGCAGGCTGTTGATCTGGCCGGTCGACAGCGCGCCGATGTCGGCCACGCTGATCGCTTCGATCTGCGAGGTGTTCAGGGTGGCCACCTGCGCCAGGGTCAGCGCGGCGATCTGCGGCCGGGTCAGGGCGTCGACCTGGGCGTCGCTGAGCGCGCCGATGTCCTCGATCTCGATGCTGGCGATCTGGTCGGTGCTGAGCCCTGCCAGCGCGGTCAGGTTGATGGCGCGCACCTGGGCCGTGCTGAGCGCCGCCAACTGGTCGGTGGTGATGCCGCGCATCTGCGTGAGCGTCAGCGCGCCGACCTGTGCGGCACGCAACGTGGCGAGCTGGTCCATACCGAACGCGACCAGCTGGTCCGTGGTCAGCGCGCTGACCTGGGCGGTGGTGAAGGGCGACAAGGTCGTCAGGCCGGCCAGTTGTTCGTTCGACACCGCCTTCATCTGGGCCGCCGTCAGCGACGCCAGTTCGGCCGTCGACAGCACACCGAACTGGTCGACGCTCAACTGCGAAATTTGCAGGGTCGTCAGGGTCGAGAACTGGGTGGTGCGCAAGCCCGACAGGTCCTCGATCTCCATCGCGGCGATCTGCTCGCCCGACAGGCCGCGCAGCGCGGCGGTGCCCAGCGCGCGCCACTGGTTGACCGACAGCGCCTGGATCTGGTGGGTGGTGAGCGCCTGCACCTGTTTGCTGGTGAGCGCGCCCACCTGCCTGCTGCTGAGCGCGGCCAACTGGGTGTCGTTGAGCGCCTGGATGCGGTCGGTGCTCAGCGCCGCCACCTGGGCCGTGTTGAGCGAGCCGATCACATCGAGCAGCGCGAACTGCTCCGGCGTCAGGTACGCCAGCTGGGCCGGGCTGAGCGCGGCCACCTGGGCGGCGGTCAGCGCCAGCAACTGGCTGCTGGTCATGCTGCTGACCTCGGCCGAGGTGAGCGCGCGGATCTGGGCGGTCTTGAGCGCGGCCAGGTCGAGCGGCTCGAGCGCGGTGAACTGGTCGATGCTGAGCGAGGCGATGGCCCTGGTCGACAGCGCGGCTGCCTGCCCCGGGCTCAGATTAATGATCTGGTCGACGCTCAGCGCGCGCACCTGGTTGACCGTCAGCGCGCTGAGCGCGCCGGTGGTGATGGCGCCGATCTGGTCGAGGCTGAGGGCGGCGATCTGCGCGGTCGCCAGCGACATCAGCTGCGTCGAGCGCAGCGCGGCGATGTCGCCCAGCTCGATCGCGACGATTTGCTCGGCGGTGAGCGCGGCCAGCGCGCGCGTGGTCAGCGCCAGCAGTTCGGCGGTGGTGAGCGCGACGATCTGGTCGGTCGTCAGCAGCGCCGCCTGGGTGTTGCTCAGCGCGGCGATCTGCGCGGTGCGCAGGGTGGCGATCTGGTCGGGCAGCAGCGCCTGCAGCTGGTCGCCGGTCAGCGCCCGCACCTGGACCGTGGTCAGCGCGCGGATGTTGGTCAGCGCGCGCAACTGGTCGGCGCTCAGCGCGTTCAGCTGTTGCAACTTGAGGCTGGCCACTTCCTGGCTCGTCAGCGCGCCGATCTGGTCGGCGGTGAAGGCCAGCAGTTGGTCGGTCGAGAGCGCCTGTATCTGCGCCGTCTTCATGCCCGGGATGTCGGCCGCCTCGATGGCGGCGATCTGCTCGGGGGTGAGGGCGCGCACGGCCGCCAGGCTCAGCGCGCCGACCTGGGCCGCGCTCAGCGCGACCAGCTGCTCGGCGCTGAACACGGCGATCTGCTCGGTCTGCAGCGCGCCGATCTGGCGCGAGTTGAGCAGTTCGAGGTCGGACGCCGTCAGCGCGGCGATGCGCGCCAGCGACATGGCGGCGATCTGCGCCGTCGTGTAGTCGGCCAGGTTGCCCAGCGCCGCGGCCTGCTCGGGCGTCATCGCGCCCAGCTGGGTTTGCGAGAAGGCGGCGATGTCGGCGCTGCTGAGCGCGTGCAACTGGTCCAGGGTCAGCGCGACGATCTGGTCGGTCGTGAGCGAGCGCAACTGCGCGGTGGTGAACGCGGCCAGGTCCTCGACCTCGATCTGCGCGATCAGGGTCGGGTCCAGGCGCGACAGCAGGGCGGTGGCGATGGCGCGGATCTGCCCGGTCGACAGGGTGATCAGCTGGGCGGCGGTCAGGCCGCCGGCCTGGTTTTTCGTCAGCGCGGCCAGCTGGCGCGTGCCCAGGGTGGCGAAGCGCTCGGCCGTCATCGCGCCGAGCTGGTCCGTGCTGAGGGCGGCGATCTGCACGCTCGTCAGCGGTTTCAGGCTCGACAGCGCGGCCAGCTGGTCGGCCGTCAGGTAGCCGATCTGGCGCGTGGTCAGCGCCGAGATTTCCGTGCTGGTGAGGGCGTTGTACTGGTCGGCCGACAGCGCCGCCAGCTGGTCGCTGCCCAGCACGACGAGCTGGCTGGTCTTGAGCGCGGCCAGGTCGTCGCCGGCCAGCGCGGCGATCTGGTCGGTGGTCAGCGCGGCGATGGCCGCGTTCGACAGAGCCCGTATTTGCGCGGTGGTCAGCGCCGGAATCTGGTCGGTGGTGAAGAACTGGATCTGGCTGGTGGTGAACGCGGCGATCTGGGCGGTGCGCAGCGCGGCGAACTGCTCCGGCGTGAGCGCAAGGATCTGGTCGCTCGACAGGCCGGCCACCTGGCGCGTGCTCAGGCTGGCCAGGCTGCCCAGCGCGGCGAACTGCGCGTTGGAGAGCACGGCGATCTGGCGGGTCGTCAGCGCGCCGATCTCCTGGCTGGTCATGCTGGCCAGTTGCACCAGGGTCAGCGCGGAGACCTGGTCGGTCGTCAGCGCGGCGACCTGGTCGGTCCTGAGCACGACGATGTCGGCCAGTTCGATAGCGGCGATCTGGTCGGTCGTCAAGGCCGCCAGCGCGGCCGTGGACAGCCCGCGCACCTGGCGCGTCTCAAGCGCGACGATCTGGTTGGTGCTGATCGCCTGCAGCTGGGCGCTGGCCAGCGCGTTGAGCTGGCGCGTGCTCAGGGTGGTGATCTGGCCCAGGCCAAGGCTGTCGATCTGGGTGCTGGTCAAGGCCCGGATCTGCAAGGTGGTCAACGGCGCCAGCGAGGCCAGGCTGCCCAGTTGGGCGGTCGAGAGCGCGGCGATCTGCGCGCTCTTGAGGCTGGCCATGGCGCGCGTGCTCAGCGCGGCGAACTGGCCGGCGGTGAGCGCGGCCAGCTGATCGCTGTTGAGGATGGTGATCTGGTTGGTGCCGAGCGCGGCGATGTCGACCGCCTCGATCGCGGCCACCTGGTCGGTCGACAGCGCGGCCAGGGTGGCGGCGTTGAGGCTGCGCACTTGCCCCGTGCTCAGCGCGACGATCTGGTCGGTCGTCAGCGCGCCCACCTGGACGCTGGTCAGGCCGGCGATCTGGTTGGTGCGCAGGGTGGTGATCTTGTCGAGCGCCAGGCTGGCGATCTGGTCGGTGGTCAGCGCGGCGATCTGGCGGCTCGTCAGCGGCGCCAGGTTGGCGAGGCTGGCCACCTGGTCGGTCGTGAGCGCGGCGATCTGGCGCGTGGTCAAGGCGGCGATGTGCTGCGTGCTCAATGTGGCGAACTGGGTGTTGGTCAGCCGGCCCAGCTGGTCGGTGGTCAGCGCGGCGATCTGGCGCGTCGACAGCGCCAGCACGTCGGCCAGCTCGATGGCCGGTACCTGGTCGGAGTTCAGCGCCGCGATCTGGGCCGAGCCCAGCGCGCGGATCTGCGCGGTGGTCAGCGCCACCACGGCGTTGGTGGTCAAGGCGCCGATCTGGTCGGTCGTGAGGGCGGCGATCTGGCGCGTCGTCAGGCTGGCCAGGATGCCCAGCGACAGCGAGGCGATCTGGTTGGTGGTGAGCGCGGCGATGGAGGCCGTCGAGAAGCTCGCCAGCGACGACAGCGCGCCGATCTGGTCGGTGGTGAGGGCGGCCTTTTGCTCGGCCGTCAGTGCGGCGATCTCCTGGGTCGTCAGCACGGTGATCTGGTTGGTCGTCAACGACGCCACTTGGTCGGTCGACAGCGCGGCCACTTGCCGCGTCGACAGGCTGGCCAGCACCGCGTAGCTGAGCGCGACGATCTGGTCGGTGGTCAGCAGGCCGATGTTGGCGGTGGACACGCCGCGCACCTGGGCGGTGGCCAGGCCGGCGATCTGGTCGGTGGTCAGCGCGATCAGCTGGTCGCTGTTGAGGGCGGCGATCTGGTTCGAGCGCAAGGTGCGCAGGTCGGCCAGGTTCAGGTGCGACAGCTGGTCGGTGCTGAAGGCGCCCAGTTGGCGGGTCGACAGCGCGGCCAGGGTGGCCAGCGCGTCAATCTGGGCGTCGTCCAGGCTGGCGATCTGGGCGGCCGTCAGCGCGGCCACCTCGGCCGTCGTGAGCGCGCGCAACTGGCGGCTGCTCAGCGCGTCGAGCTGGTCGCTGCCCAGCGCGGTGATCTGGCGCGTGCTCAGCGCGATGATCTCGTCGAGGCGCAGCGCGGCGATGCGGTCCGTGCCGAGCGCGGCGATACGGTCGGTGCCCAGCGCGCGCAGTTGCGCCGTCGTCATCGCCTGCACCTGGTCGCTAGTCATGGCGGCGGCCTGATCGACGCTGAGCGCGGCGATCTGGGTCGTTTGCAGCGAGGCGAAGTCGGCCGTGCCCATCTGGGCAATCTGGTCGGTCGTCAGGGACGCCATCTGGCGCGAGGTCAGCGGCGTGAGCGCGCTCAAGGCGGCGATCTGGTCGCTGTTGAGCACGGCCAACTGCTCGGCGTCGAGCGCGCGGATGCCCGCCGTGCCCAGCACGGCCAGCTGGGCGGTGGTCAGCGCGACGATCTGGGCGGTGCCCAGGCGCGCCAGTTGCGCCGTGCGCAGCGCGCGGAAATCGCGCGTTTCGATGGCGGCGATGGCGTCGGTGGTGAGCGCGGCGATGGCGTCGGTGCTCAGCGCCACCAGTTGCGCGCTGTTGAGCGCGACGATCTGGTCGGTGGTGAGCGCGGCCGACTGGTCGCTGTCGAGCGCGCCGAACTGGCGGGTGGCCAGCGCGCTGAAGTCCTGCGTCGTGATGCTGGCGACCTGGGCGGTCGTGAGCGCGCGCACCTGGCGCGTGGAGAGCGCGGCGATGAAGCGCAGCGCGTCGATCTGGTCGGTGGACAGCGCGACGATCTGGTCGGCCGACAGCGCGACGGTGCCGGCGGTGTCGAGCGCGGCGACCTGGGCGGTGCCCAGCGCGGCGATCTGGTCGCTGGTGAGCTGGTTGATCTGGTCGGTGTCGAGGCCGGCGATATCGCGCGTTTCGATGGCAGCGATCTGGTCGGTCGAGAGCGCGGCCATCGTCGCCGAGCCCAGGCCGCGCAGTTGCGCGGCGCTCAGCGCAACGATCTGGTCGGTTGTCAGCGATTGCGCCTGTTCCAGCGACAGCGCGCGCAGCTGGCCGCTGGTGAGCGTGCCGACGTGGCGCGTCGTCAGCGACGCCAGCTGGCCGGTGGTGACGCCGGTGATCTGGGCGCTCGACAGCATGGACAGGGTCGACAGCGCGTTGACCTGGTCGCTCGTGAGCACGCCGATCTGGTCGGTGTCGAGGGCGGCGACGGCGGCGCTGGCGAGCGCGCCGAACTGGTCGGAATTGAGGGCGACGATCTGGTCGGTCGACAGGCGCGCCACCTGCGTCGATTGCAGCGCGGCGATGTCGCGCGTTTCGATCTGGCCGATCTGGGCGCTGGTGAGCGCGTTGAGCATGGCGGTGGACAGGCCGCGGTACTGGGCGGCGGTCAGGTCGATGATCTGGGTGGCCGTCAGCGCCTGGACCTGTTCGGGGGTCAGCGCCGCCAGCTGGGTGCTGGTCAGGCCGACCAGGTCGCGCGTTTCCAAGGAAACGATCTGGTCGGTGGTGAGCGCCGTCATCTGCAAGGTGCCCAGCGGCGCCAGGCTCTTGAGCGCGGCGATCTGGTCGGTGCTGAGCACGGCGAGCTGCTCGGGCAACAGCGCGGCCAGGTTGTCGCTGCTGAGCGCGACCATCTGGTCGGTGGTCAGCGCGGCCAATTGGTCGTTGTTGAATACGCGGATCTGGCCGCTGGTGAGCCGCGCGACGTCGCGCGTTTCCAGCGCGGCCACCTGGTTGGTGGTCAACTGGGCGAGCATGGCGGTGGTCAGCGCCATGACCTGGGCGGTGGTCAGACCGGCGACCTGGTCGGTGGTGAGCGCTTGCACCTGCTCGGGCAGCAGCGCGGCCAGCTGCGCGCTGCTCAGCAAGGAGACGGTCCTGGTCGTCAGTGCGACGAGCTGGTCGGTAGTCAGCGCGGCCATCTGCGCCGAGTTCAGCGGCGCCAACGACGCCAGCGCGACGATCTGGTCGGTCGTGAGCACCGGCAATTGGTCGATGGTCAGGGCGGCGACGGCGTTGCTGCGCAGCGCGTGCACCTGGTCGGTGGTGAGGCCGGCGAGCTGTTCGCCGTTGAGCAGGGCGATCTGGGCGCTGCTCATCCAGACCAGGTCGCGCGTTTCGATTGCGGCGATCTGGTCGCTGGTGAGCACGGCCAGCGAGGCCGTGGCCAGGGCGCTGACCTGCAAGGTGCTCAGGCCGGCGATCTGGTCGGTGGAGACCAGCGCCAGTTGTTCGGCCGTCAAGGCGTTGATTTGCTGCGTGGACAGGCGCGCCATAGCGGCCGTCGCCAGCGAGGTCAGCTGGTCGACGCCCAGCGCCCGGATGGCGCCGGTGCTCAGCGCCACCAGCTGGCGCGTGACCAGCGCGTTGAGCTGGTCGGTGGTCAGGTAGGAGACCTGGTTGGAGCCGAGCGTGGCGATCTGCAGGGTTTGCAGCGCGCGCAGGTCGTCGGTCTCGAGCGCGGCGACCTGCAGGTGGTTGAGGGTGTTGAGCTGGCGGCTGGTGAGTGCGGTCATCTCGCGCGTGCTCAGCGCGACGAGCTGGTCGGTGCTCAGCAGGGCGATCTGGCCGGTGGTGAAGGCGGCCACCTGGGGCAGCGACAGCGCCGGCACCTGGTCGGTGGTCATGCCGGCGAGGCCGTCGGCGGTGAGGGCCCCCAGTTGGCGCGTGCCGATGGCGCGCAGTTGGTCGGTGTTCAGCACGCTGAACTGGTCCGAGCTGAACGCTGCGATGTCTTCGGCCGTCAGGCTGGCGATGCGCGCGGTCGACAGACTGGCGATCACCTCTGTTGTCATGCCTGTAATAATCGAAGTCATTGCTGGGTCTCCCGGGGAGCTTCCATGATACGCACTAAATTGCCACATGGAAACCAATTACTGCCGAACGACGATTGAACTTCGCTATGGCGCCGAGCCCGGTTGTCGAACCGGCACGTTTGCCGGGGCGACGGGAGGGGGCCGCTGGGACCAGGTGCGCGGCATCAGCCGCGCCCGTTCAATGCCATCCAAAAAGAGGTTCTGTA
This sequence comes from Oxalobacteraceae bacterium OTU3CAMAD1, assembly GCA_024123915.1. Classification (NCBI taxonomy): domain Bacteria; kingdom Pseudomonadati; phylum Pseudomonadota; class Betaproteobacteria; order Burkholderiales; family Oxalobacteraceae; species Oxalobacteraceae bacterium OTU3CAMAD1. The sequence goes on from CP099650.1 coordinate 2,039,229, forward strand.
CCGGCGTCGCCAGGTACGGCAGTGTCATGGCGACCACCAGCAAACCCACACCTAAAGTGATCGGAAAACCGATGCCAAACAAATTCAAGGCCGGCGCCGCGCGCGTCAAAATCCCGAGCGCGACGTTGGTGATCAACAACGCCGCCACGATCGGCAGCGACAGCTGGACACCGGTGCTGAAGATCCGTCCGCCCCAGTCGGCCAACTGCTTGAAGCCGCCGCTGTAGATCGGTGCGGCCGACACCGGCAACGACGAAAAACTCTCCACCAGCGCCGACAGCAGCACCAGGTGGGCGTTGACGGACAGGAAACCCAGGGTGGCCACCAGCGCCAGGAACTGGCTGATCGCCGACGAGCGCCCCTGCGTGTTCGGATCGAAGAACGTCGCGAAGCCCAGGCCCATCGTCAGGCTGGAGATTTCCCCCGCCATCTCGACCGCGGCGAAGATGATGCGGATGCTGAAACCCATCGCCAGCCCGATCAGCATCTCCTGCGCCAGGATCAGCAGCCCGGCCAGCGACATCGGATCGGTCGCCGGCAGCGCCGGCACGGCCGGCGCCACGATCGCCGCCAGCATCACCCCCAGCATCACCTTGACGCTGGCCGGCACCGCCTTGTTGCCGAACAGCGGGGCGGCCGCCAGCAGGCCGAGGATGCGCGTGAGCGGCCACAGCAATCCTGCGATCCACATGTTGATATCGGCACTGGCGATGGTAATCATGAGGGTTTGTTAGGGTTTGTTACCAAGCGTTACATTTCCCTCTGGAACTAATGGCATTTAGCCAACAAGGTTGGGAATGCCGCTGAACACCTCGCGCATATAGTCGAGCATGACCGACAACATCCACGGGCCGGCCACGACCAGCGCGACGAAGATGCCGACCAGTTTGGGGATGAACGACAGGGTCGCCTCGTTGATCTGCGTGGCCGCCTGGAAGATGCTGACGATCAGGCCGATGATCAGCGCCACCAGCAGCATCGGCGCGGCGATCATCAGCGTGACCTCCATCGCGTGGCGGCCCAGGGTCATGACGCTTTCGGGTGTCATCGCGGCCTCCTAGTAGAAACTTTGCGCCAGCGAGCCGAGCAGCAACTGCCAGCCGTCGACCAGCACGAACAGCATCAGCTTGAACGGCAGCGAGATGACCGCCGGCGACATCATCATCATCCCCATCGACATCAGCACCGACGCCACCACCATGTCGATGATCAGGAAGGGGATGAAGATGGCGAAGCCGATCTGGAACGCGGTCTTCAGTTCGCTGGTAACGAACGCCGGCACCAGGATGCGCAGCGGCACGTCCTCGGGCCCCTGCAGCGCCGGGCTGCGCGAGAGCTTGACGAACAGCGCGAGGTCGGCCTGGCGGGTCTGTTTCATCATGAATGCCTTGAGCGGCGCGGCGCCCTTGTCCATGGCGTCGGTCATGGTGATCTTGTTTTCCTGCAGCGGCAGATAGGCCTCGTTGTAGATCTTGTCGAAGGTCGGTCCCATGACGAACAAGGTCAGGAACAGCGCCAGGCCGACAATGACCTGGTTCGGCGGCGCCGACTGCGTGCCCAGCGCCTGGCGCAGCAGCGACAGCACGATGATGATGCGGGTGAAACAAGTCATCAACAACAACGCTGCCGGGATGAACGACAGCGCCGTCATCAACAGCATGGTCTGCAGCGGCAGGGTGTAGTTGGTGCCGCCGCCCGGCGCCGGCGTGGCGTTCAGCGCCGGGATGCCGATGTTCGATTGGGCCGCCGCCAGCAGCGGCAGCGCCAGCGCGCCGGCCAGCAGCAGCGCTTTGAGCGCGCGCGACTTGGCGCCAGGCTGATTATTTCGCATTGCGCTTGTCGATCGTTTGTTTGAACCACTCGGCGAAGTTGGCCGTCTGCAGGGTGGCCGGCACCGCTTCGGCGTTTTCCTGGCGCGGCATCGTCGCCAGCGCGTTCATGCGGCCCGGCGAGGCGCCCACGACGATCCATTGATCGCCCACCTCGACCACCAGGATGCGCTCGCGCGTGCCCAGGCTCAGCGAGCCGACCAGCTTGACGGTGCCGCCGGCGCCGCCCAGGTTCTTGGGACCGAAGCGCTTGAGGAACCAGGCGCCGCCCACCAGCAACGCCAGCACGAACAGCAGCGCGAAGGTGGTTTGCATCAGGCTGCCGGCGCCCGGAGCCGCCGGCGGCGGCGTCGGAATCGTCATTGCCAGCGGGCCGGGCGGGGTGGTCGCCGGTGTCGCCGCCGGCGCCGTCGTGGCCGGGGCGGTCGGGGCGGTGGTGGCGGTGGTAGCGGGTTCGGCGGCGGCCGGGACGACCGGCGTCACGGTGGGGGCCGGTGTGGCCGCGGCCGGTGCGGAAGTGGCCGCCTTGTCGGCGGCCGGCGCGGCGGTGGTCTGCGCCATCGCGGGCGCGGCGGCCAGGGCCGCCGCGAGGATCAGGGAGAAGGTTGGTCCGTGCTTCATTTATTCAGTTTTCGGATACGTTCGGATGGCGTGATGATGTCGGTCAGGCGGATACCGAACTTGTCGTTGACCACCACCACCTCGCCCTGGGCGATCAGGCAGCCGTTGACCAGCACGTCCATCGGCTCGCCGGCCATGCCGTCGAGCTCGACCACTGAGCCCTGCGCCAGTTGCAGCAGGTTCTTGATGGCGATCTTGGTGCGGCCCAGTTCGACCGTCAGCTGGACCGGAATGTCGAGGATGAAGTCGATGTCGTTGTGGGTCTCGGTCTTGCTCGGCGTGCCGGAGAAGTCCTTGAAGACGGCCGCGCTGGCGGCCTGCTGCGCTTGCTGCGCCTGCAGGGCTTCCGCTTCAGCCTGGGCTTGTTCGGCGATCGCGGCGCCCCAAGGGTCGTCCATGCTTTGATCGTCGTCTTGATTATCCGACATGTTTCTCTCCTGTGTTGCGGTTACCGGCGGCCAACGCCGCGGTCTTATTTATTTAAGGTTATCGGCATTGGCGAGCAATTTCTCGACCTTCAACGCGTATTGTCCGTTCATCACGCCGTAGCTGCAGTCCATCACGGGCACGCCGTCGACGGTGGCCGAGATCAGCTCCGGGATCGTCAGCGGGATGATGTCGCCCACCCGCATGTTGAGGATCTCGTCGAAATTGACCTTGGCCGTGCCCAGCGAGGCGACCACCTCGACCTCGGCGATCTGGATTTGCTGCGTCATCAGGCGGATCCAGCGCTTGTCGACTTCCAGCGCCTCGCCCTGCAGGCTCGACGTGAGCGAATCGCGGATCGGCTCGATCATCGAATACGGCATGCAAAAGTGGATCTGGCCGGAGACCGATCCCAGCTCCACGGTGAAGGTCGACGCCACCACCACCTCGTTCGGGGTGGCGATGTTGGCGAACTGCGTGTTCATTTCCGAGCGGATGTACTCGAACTCGACCGGATAAACCGGCTCCCACGACTTGGTGTAGGCCTCGAACACGATATCGAGGATGCGCAGGATGATGCGCTGCTCGGTCTGCGTGAAGTCGCGGCCCTCGACGCGGGTGTGGAAGCGGCCGTCGCCGCCGAACAGGTTGTCCACCAGCAGGAACACCAGGCCCGGATCGAACACCATCAGCGCCGTGCCGCGCAGCGGCTTCATGTGTACCAGATTCAGGTTGGTCGGCACCACCAGGTTGCGGATGAATTCGCTGTACTTGGAGACCCGCACCGAGCCCACAGAGACCTCGGCGCTGCGGCGCAGGAAGTTGAACAGGCCCACGCGCAGCAGGCGCGCGAAGCGCTCGTTGATAATCTCCAGGGTCGGCATCCGGCCGCGGACGATGCGTTCCTGCGTGGCCAGGTTGTAGGTCCGTACGCCGGCCACGTCCTCTTGCTGCTGGGCGTCGTCCTGGTCGCCGTTGACGCCCTTCAGAAGGGCATCGACTTCTTCCTGGGAGAGAAAATTATCGGCCATGGTGGATTACTTACCTGTCAACTGCTGCTTACTGGATGATAAACGACGTGAACAGCACATCGATGATGTCCTGCTTGTCGCCGCGATGTTCGAACGGTTCCGACAACTGCTCGGTGATTTCCTTGGACAGTTGGACCTTGCCCTCGGGCGTGTTGATGTCGGCGGCTTTTTTGCTCGACAGTAGCAGCAACACGCGGTTGCGCACCTTGGCCATATTCTTCTTGAGGTTGTCCGCCTCTTCCAGGCTGCCCACCTCCAGCGTGAACGCCAGTTGCAAATACTGGTCGGTGCCGGCTTCACCGGGCTGCAGGTTGACGGTGAACGGCTCGACCGGAATGTACTCCGACGGTCCGGCCTTTTTTGCCGACTTTTTCTTGACCGGCTTCTCGTCTTCCTCGTGCGCCTCTTCCTTGCCGTGCATGAAGAACCAGGCCGCGCCGCCGCCGGCCGCGCCGAGCAACAGCACCACCGCGACGATGATGATGATCAGTTTTTTGCTGCCGCCGCCCGCAGGCGCTTCAACTTTCTGATCAGCTTTCACTTTTGGATTCGCTTTCAAAATTACCCTTGCCTTTGCCCGTATGGGACGAATGGATCATTTCGCCATTATGTCATTATCGGTTGTGCCTGCGCGGTTGGAAATGCCGAAAAGAACGGTGATCCAGTGGCTGCTTGACGCTTCCATAGTTGAACCGACAACAAAACCGGGAGGGCCGCGTTGCCGTTTCCGGCACGCCGCCCGCCGCCCGCCGCCGTTCAGGCGAAGGTGTCGACCGCGCCTGCCGGCACGCGCCGCGCCGGGGGGCCGGCGCGCGCGGCGTCGCCGCCGTCGTCGCCACGGCCGGCAAGACCGCTGCCGCCGGCGCGTCCGCCGCGCTGGCCGTTGTTATCGTTTTGCATAGACGTGGCTTGCTGGTTGAAACCGTTGTTCTGGTCCGACATTCCGGCCGAGACCGTCGCGCTGCCGAGCTGGATGCCGGCCTCGCTCATCATTTCGCGCAGCTTCGGCAGCGCCGCCTCGAGCGCCTGGCGCACTTCCGGCTGGGCCGAGCTGAAGGCGGCGGTGGCCTGGTCCTTGTTCACGCTCAGCACGACCTGCAGCGGACCGAGGTCCGGCGGATTCAATTCCATGGTGGCGCTTTGTTCGCCGCCTGCGGCCATGAAGATGACTTTCTGGCCCAGCTGCTGGTCCCATGCCTGGGTGCCGACGCGGCTGGTGAGCTTGTCCGTCGGCGCGGCGACGGCCGCCTTGGCGGTCTCCAGCGCCGCCTGCGCGGTCGGCGCGATGGCGGCCGTCGCCGTCTCGCTCGGCACAGGCAAAGATTCGGCACTTGCGGCACTGGCGGCGCCGGCACGCGGCGCGGCGGCGGCCAGCGCGGCGTCCGATTGATGTTGCTGGGCTTGCTGTGACTGGGTCAGTTGCTGCTGGAAGTCGGCGGCCGGCGCGGCCTTGCCGGTGGCGGCCGCGTCGGCGGTGGTCGCCGTCGTGTCTTTCAATACGGCGGTGGCGTCGGCCTTGTCGTCCACGCTGGCCGCACCCGGGACATTGGTGGTGGCGGTGAGGTTGGACAAGGCGCTGGCAGGTACCGGGGTCAGCTTGCCGGCCGCGTTGGCGGCATCGGCGGCGGCCTTGGCTCCTGCTGCGGCCGCTGCGGCGTCGGCCACCGCCTGCGCTGTGGCGCCGGCGTTGGTCAGCGCGGCCTTGAAGTCGGCGGCGGCGTCGGCGCCGGCGCCGGCCTTGGCGGCCAGCAGGGCGGCGTCGTCGAGCGCGGCGGTGTCGGCGGCGGTGAGTGTCGGATCGGCATCGGCGGCGGTATCGGCGCCGATGGCGGCATCGGCTGCTTTGGCGGCGGCCAGTTCGGCGGCGAGGGCGGCCGCTTCGGCGGCAAGCGCGGCGGCGCTGGCGCCGGTGTTGCCGCCTATCGCGGCCGAGGCATCGTTGCCGGCCCTGGCGGCCGGGGCGGGCGGTTGATTGAACGCCGCCACCAGTGCCAGCATATCGGCCACCGGATCGGCCGACTTGGCGGCCTCGGCGTCGCTGGTCGCGCTGTCGCTGGCGCCATCGGTGCCGCTGTCGGCAGTGCTGGTTTTAGCGGGAGCGGTCGGCGCGGCAGCCGTTGTCGTTTCACCGCGCACGGCCGACTGCGCGGCTTTGTCGGCCGCGTCGGCTTGCTGGTTCTGTGGCTGCGCCGGTTTGGCCGGCACGGTTGGTTTCGGCGCCGACGGGCGCGACGCCGGCGCCGGGCGGTCCGGCGTCTTGGCGATCATATTCGTGTTGTTGGCCTGGCGTTGATCCATCTCGCGCGACAGCGCCTTCTTGAACGCGTTGTTGTCGCCGCCCGCGCCCAGGTTCAGGTTGGCCTTGGGTGCCGAGACCGCGTTGGCGTTCAGCGTCGGAAGTTGGAGATTGGTGGTTTGCATGATCGCGCCGTGTCGGTAGGGTTCGGGTCAACGCTTGTAATAAGCTTGTCGTGCTGCGTGTTCGTCCATCTGCTTCTGGTCGCGCTTGTTTTCCAGCTTGAGCGCCTCGGCGTCCGCCCGCTCGTTGAGGGTGGAGTAGGACATGCGCTTGCGCTCTGCGGTCTGCCACGCGGCTTTTTCCTGGTCGGCGCGGTATTCGGCGTGCCGTATCATCTCCAGCTGGCCCTTGACGGCCACGTCCAGCTTCTCCATGAAGGCCTGGAAATTGCGGTAGGCCATGGGCGTGATGCCGGCCGCCTGCGCCTCCTCGAAGCGTTTGACGTACTCGTCGCGGTAGCCGACCAGCATCTGGTGCTTTTGCGTGGCTTCGTCCACCGCTTTCAGGGACGCGCCGAGCCGCTTGGCCGCATCGTCGGTTTCCCGGCGGGCCAGGTCGATCAATGTTTCAAGTTGCGCTTTGGATGCCATAGTGAATCAATTATAGGTGGCGGCGTACCGCGTCCATCAGTCGAACAGAGAGGTAAGTTGGCCCAAACTCTCGTCCATGGTGACCCGTTCGGTGATTTGTTGCTGAAGAAAGTTTTCTATCCGATCGTGCAGCACGATAGCCTGGTCCAATACCGGGTCGGTGCCGGGCGCGTAGGCGCCCACGCTGATCAGGTCGCGGCTGCGCTCGTAGCGGGAAAACAACTGTTTCAGGTGGCGCGCGCGCTGCTGGTGCTCGTGCGTGGTGATCGAGTGCATGGCGCGGCTGATCGACTGTTCGATGTCGATGGCCGGGTAGTGGCCCGACTCGGCCAGGCGGCGGTTGAGCACGATGTGGCCGTCCAAAATTGCGCGCGCCGAATCGGCGATCGGGTCCTGTTGATCGTCGCCCTCGGTCAGCACGGTGTAGAAGGCGGTGATCGAGCCGCCGCCGACCTCGCCGTTGCCGGCCCGTTCGACCAGCACCGGCAGCTTGGCGAACACCGACGGCGGATAGCCCTTGGTGGCCGGCGGTTCGCCGATGGCCAGTGCGATCTCCCGTTGCGCCATGGCGTAGCGGGTCAGCGAATCCATGATCAGCAGCACGTTCTGACCCTTGTCGCGGAAGTGCTCGGCGATGGCGGTGGCGTAGGCCGCGCCTTGCAGGCGCATCAGCGGCGGCGTGTCGGCCGGGGCGGCCACGACGACAGAGCGGGCCAGGCCCTCGGGCCCGAGAATCTGCTCGATGAATTCTTTTACCTCGCGTCCGCGTTCGCCGATCAGGCCGACGACGATGACGTCGGCCTCGGTGTAGCGCGCCATCATGCCCAGCAGGACGGATTTACCGACGCCGGAGCCCGCGAACAGGCCCATGCGCTGGCCGCGTCCGACGGTGAGCATGGCGTTGATCGAGCGCACGCCGACGTCGAGCGTGTCGACGATGGGCGCGCGGCCGAGCGGGTTGGCGGGTCGGGTGTTGATCGGCGCGCTGTCGGAGGCGTTGAGCGGGCCGAGGTTGTCGAGCACGCGGCCGGCGCCGTCGAGCACGCGGCCCAGCAACTCCGGCCCGACCGGCAGGTGGCGCGCGCGGTCGCTGGGACGGCGGCGCGGATGGGCCACGGTGCCCGGTTTCGGAATCGCCGGTTCGACCGGGAACACGCGGGTGCCGGGCACCACGCCCTCGACATCGCTTTGCGGCATCAGGAACAATCGGTCGCCCTCGAAGCCGACCACTTCCGCCTCGATCTTGCCGCCGCCGGGCAGCGGCACGGTGCAGGCGGCGCCGACGGCCAGGCGCAGGCCGACCGCCTCCATGACCAGGCCGGCGACGCGGGTGACGCGGCCGGAGATCTGCATCGGTTCGACGAAGCCGACCAGCGCGCCGCAGTCGCCAAGGTAAGACTTCCAGCGGCCGGCGTGCGGGCTGGGGGCTTGGGCGTCGTCGGGTTTTTTGTCGCGGGCGGCGTTCATGTCAGTCCAGCCAATCCACTTCCTTGCCCAGCGCATGGCTCAGGCGTTGCCAGCGCGCGGCGGCGGTGGCGTCGATCTGGTTGCTGGCGGTATCGACCTTGCAGCCGCCGCGACCGACGTTTGTATCCTCGATCACGCGCCAGCCGCCCTTGTCGAGCTCCTCGCCGATGGCGGCGCGCACGCTGACGGCGTCGTCCGGATGCAGGTGCAACTGCGCCGGCTGTTGCAGCGCCGGCAGGTAATCGATGGCGTCGCGCACGATCGGCAAGATCAATTCCGGCTTGACCTGCAGCGCGTTCTTGAGCATGCCCTTGGCCAGTTGCAGCGCCAGGTCCAGCACGTCGTTGGCGATCAGCTGGTCGGCGTCGCGCAGCGCGCCGCTGAAGCCGTCGGCCAGCGCGCGCATCTGTTGCAGTTCTTCCTTAGTGGCGATTTCGCCGGCGGCAAGGGCGTCGGCGTGGCCGGCCGCGCGGCCTTCTTCGTAGCCGGATTGGCGCGCTTCTTCACGGATGTTTTCGAGTTCTTCGACGGTGGGGTATTCGAGCGGCGGCGGCAGCGGAGGGCCGATCTCGACCAGTTCCTGCTGCTCCAACAGCGCCTCGTGCACGCGCTGCTCGGCCTCGACGCGGGCGTGCTCGGCGTTGCGTTCGCGCTGCTCGGCGTCGCGCAGCGCCACCACGCTCGGGCGCTCGTCGCCGAACGAGCGCATCTCCCAGCGCTGGAATGCGGTTTGCTGCTCTTTGGGCAAATTAGACAAACGAATCCTCGCCTTTGCCGCCTAACACGATCTGGCCTTCGTCGGCCAGGCGGCGCACGATCTGCAAAATCTGCTTCTGCTGGGTTTCCACTTCGGACAGGCGCACCGGGCCTTTCGATTCCAGGTCTTCGCGCATCATCTCGCTGGCGCGCGCCGACATGTTCTTGAAGATCTTGTCGCGCAATTCCTGCGACGCGCCCTTGAGTGCGATGATCAGCATCTCCGACTGCACTTCGCGCAGCAGCAATTGGATGCCACGGTCGTCGATATCGATCAGGTTGTCGAACACGAACATCTCGTCCATGATCTTCTGCGCCATGTCGTTGTCGTAGTTCTTGATGTTGTCCATCACAGAACCTTCCTGCTCACCGCTCATAAAGTTGAGGATCTCGGCGGCCGTGCGCACGCCGCCCAGCGACGATTTCTTGATGTTTTCGTTACCGGACAACAGCTTGGTCAGCACGTCGTTCAGCTCGCGTAGCGCGGCCGGCTGCACGCCGTCCAGGGTGGCGATGCGCAGCACGGCGTCGTTGCGCAGGCGGTCGGTGAAGTGGCTCAAAATTTCGCACGCCTGGTCGCGCTCCAGGTGGACCAGGATGGTGGCGATGATCTGCGGGTGCTCGTTGCGGATCAGCTCGGCGACGGACTGCGAATCCATCCACTTCAGCGATTCGATGCCGGAGGCGTCCTTGCCGCCCAGGATGCGCGACAGCAGCACCGAGGCCTTGTCGTCGCCCAGCGCCTTGGTCAGCACCTGGCGGATGTACTCGTCCGAGTCGAGGCCGACCGTGGAGGCGGCCGCGACCATCTCGCGGAAGTTGTCCAGGGTGCCGACGACTTCCTCGTGCGGCACGTTCTTCATGGTCGCCATGGCCGCGCCGAGTTTGAGCACTTCGCGCGGGCCGAGGTATTTCATCACTTCGGCCGCTTCGCTCTCGCCCATCGCCAGCATCAGGATGGCGGCTTTTTGGAGTCCGGTATTCTCAGTCATTTGCGCCTATCCATTCCTTGATGACGTTGGCAACGATGCGTGGGTCCTCGACGGCGAGCTTCTTCGCCATCGCCAGATTTTCGCGGTAAGTCTTGACGGTGTTCTCTTCCATCTTGCGCAGTTCTTCCTCGGCGATGAGGGCCTCGTCGGGGCCTTCCTCGACGACTTCCTCCGGCTCTTCCGGCTCCGGCTCCGGCGCGTTGATCTCGTCGATCTTCTTGAAGACCGGACGCATCATCGGACGCACGATGCGCAGCACGATGTACAGCAGGATCAGCGCGGTGATCAGGAACTTGGCCAGGTCCTTGGCCATCGGCAGGTTGGCCGGATCGCGCCACCAGTCGAGCGCCGGCTCGAACGGACGGTCGACGCCGTCGAACGGCGAGTTGGCCACGCTGACGGCGTCGCCCCGGTCCTGGTTGTAACCCATCGCCTGCTTGACCAGATCGTTGATCTTGGCCATCTCTTCCGGAGTATAGGCTTTAATGGTGACTTTGCCGTCCTTGTCGACCAGGCGTTTGTAATTGACCACAACGGCCACCGTCATGCGGCGCAGGCCGCCCATGCCGCGCGTCTCGTAGCGCACGGTCTTGTCGACTTCGTAATTGGTAGTCGATTCCTTGTGTTTCGGTCCGGTTGCGTTGGCGTTGACGCCGCCCGGCGGCGTGCCCGGCGCCGGCGCGTTGGGGCCGTTGGCGACAGCCTGGTCGAGCGGTGCGGTGGCGGTGCCCGGCGGCTGGTTCGACAGCGCGCCCGGAATGCCGCCCGGATTGGCGTTGGCGTCGCCGCTGGTTTCGCTGCTTTGCTGGCTACGGATGGCCGACGCCGCCGGCGGCGAGTTCGGCTTGTAGGTTTCGGCGGCTTGTTCGACCTTGGAGAAATCGACGTCGGCGGTCGCCTCGGCGCGCACATTGCCCTCGCCGACGATGGGAACGATGATCGATTCGACTTGCTTGATGACCTGCAGCTGCATGTCCTTGACATACTTGAGCTGGGTTTCATCCATGTTCTTGGCGTTCAGGCCGCCACTGCCGTTCTTGTTCTGGTCCGAGATCAGGTTACCGGCCTGGTCGACCACGGTGACGTTGGCCGGCATCAGTTCCGGCACGCTGGAAGCGACCAGGTGGACGATGGCGGCGGTCTGGGCCGGGTCGAGCATGCGGTTCGGGTGCAGGGTCAGCAGGACCGAAGCGGTCGGCTTTTGCTGGTCGCGCACGAACACGGACGGCTTCGGCAGCGCCAGGTGGACGCGGGCGTTCTCGACGGCGGCCAAGGACTGGATCGAGCGCGCCAGCTCGCCTTCGAGCGCGCGCTGGTAGTTGACCTGTTCGAGGAACTGGGACACGCCCAGTTTCTGGTTTTCCATCAGCTCGAAGCCGACGTTGCCGCCCTTGGGCAAGCCTTGCGCGGCCAGTTTCAGGCGGGCGTCGTGGACTTGCTCGGTCGGCACCAGGATGGCGCCGCCGTTTTCCGAGAACTTGTGCTTGATGTTCAGCTTGTCCAGCTCGGCGGTGATGGCGCCGCCGTCGCGGTCGGTGAAATTGGAGAACAGCACGCCGTAATCGGGCGGTTTGTTCCACATGTACAGGCCGATGAGCACCGCCACGATCGCGGCGGCGGCCGCCGCGCGCATGAAGTTGCGGCCCATCGGGGTCCGGATAAAGGGCAGCCGTTCCGCACCGTCGTCGCCGGGTGCTGGCGGGGCTGCTGTGTCGTTGTCGATTGCTTCGGCTGCGGCCATGATGGTTGGGTTCCGGGTAACTGGGTCTGAAATGGGGGAGGGCAGAACAGATTATTGCTTGTCGTCCGGAAATTTAATGCTTGGAATAGAGCGCCCTTTACCGTCCTGCTCGTCCATGTGCTGTTGCGCCGGGCTTGGTATTCTGGCAGGACTGATAGAGCCGTTCCGTATTGTAACGCCGGGCTCGGCCATGTCGTCGAATTTGTTTCGCGACAGCAACAGATAGGAGTATTCAAATGAAAACAGGTGGCATCGACAGCAGCCAGATCCAGGCCATGATCGCCCAGTTGAAGGCGCACGCCACGCGCCCGAGCCTGACGCCGCCGGTGATCCAGACCGAGGCGCCGGCCGTACCGAAGGCGCAGTTCTCGGACGCCTTGGAAAAGTCGCTGGCGGCGGTCAACGCCAGCCAGGTCAAGGCGGCCGACATGGGCAAGCGCTTCGCCATGGGCGACGACAGCGTCAGCCTGTCGGACACGATGATCGCCATGCAAAAGGCCAGTATTAACTTCCAGGCAACGATTCAGGTGCGCAACAAGCTCGTATCGTCGTACCACGAAATCATGAATATGCAAGTCTAACCCCGTAACCCCGGGGTCAGGTCCGACATTCGGACATTGCGGAACTCTCTTGATGGTAAAAGGTTCGGCGTCCGACTTGGTTTGTCCGAATGTCGGACCTGACCCCGCTGTTGTTAGTCCCGACTACCACAATTTTGTTGTTATTCCTGGTGTCGGGCGCGTTGGTTGGAGAGATAAATGTTGTCGCGCTTGAGGGACTGGTCTTCCTGCACGGCTTTTACCCAGTCGGCGGTGCTAGCAACCGCCGCGAAGTTCGAATGGAACACCGTGCTGTAGACCCGGTGTATTTCCTCAGCACTGGCTTTGCCCGCCGCGTTTTTGTAGGGCAGCGAGCCGGTCGCATCGGCCAGAAACTCCACCGTCAGACCGTCGTGCGCCGCGTGGTAGATGGTCGCCGCGTCGCAGTTGTGCGTCATGTAGCCGGCGATCGTCAGGGTGTCGATCCGCTTGTCCTTCAGCCATTGCGCCAGGTCGGTGCCGGCGAACACGCTCGAGGCTTGCTTGTGGATGTGGTGGTCTGCGTGGCGGCCTGCCACGCCCGGGTGCAACTGCCACGCCGGGGAGCCGACGGCGAACACCGGGGACACGGCGGGCGCGTCGTGCTGGACCGTGATCACCGGGATCCCTGCCGCCGTGGCGCTGTCCATCGCCAAGGTGATATTGGGCAGCGAGGTCGACACTGGCGGGAACTCTATCGGCAACTGGCCTGTGAAATATTCGTTTTGCACGTCGATGACGAGCAGGGCGCGGCGCGGGGTGGTGGACATGGTGGATTCCTTTGGAGGTGGATGATGAGTCCATTGTCGATCCATCCGGCGCCCCCAGCCAGTGGCCCGAAGGCACCGTTGCGGTATAATCGGGCCATGAATACCACCGACCGGCCCATCAGCGTCGCCGTGATCGCCTACGACGGCATCACGCCTTTCCATCTGTCCGTGCCGTGCCTGGTGTTCGAAGCGGGCCAGGACATCGGGCAGGCGGGCTTCGACGTGCGTGTCTGCGCGGCCGACGGCACGCCGCTGCGCACCTCCGCCGGCTTCGCCATCGCCACCGACTACGACCTGCGCGCGCTCGACGACGCCGATATCGTCATCATGCCTTCGTGGCACAACGATTGCCGGGCCGCGCCGCCCGCGCTGCTGGAGGCCCTGCGTACGGCCCATGCGCGCGGCGCCCGCGTGGTGGGGCTGTGCCTGGGGGCGTTTCCGCTGGCCGAGGCAGGTCTGCTGGACGGCAAAACCGCGACCACCCACTGGCAATTCGCCGCCGCGCTGGCCGCGCGCCATCCGCGCATCGCCATCGATCCCGACGTGCTGTATGTCGATGCCGGCCAGGTGCTGACGTCGGCGGGTGTCGCCGCCGGCCTCGATTGCTGTTTGCATCTGCTGCGCCAGCTACGCGGCGCCGATGCCGCCAACCGCGTGGCCCGCCAACTGGTGATCGCGCCGCACCGGCAGGGCGGGCAGGCGCAGTTCATCGAACGGCCGTTGCCCGTGTCCAGCAGCGACGGCCGCTTCGCCGACGTGCTGGAGTGGGTCACGCAGCGTCTGGAGCAGCCCCACAGCATCGACGCGCTGGCGGAACGCGCCGCCATGAGCCGGCGCAACTTCACGCGCCATTTCCGGCAAGCCACCGGCACCTCGTTCAAGCAGTGGCTGCTGGGCCAGCGGCTGGCGCACGCGCAATGGATGCTCGAAAGCGGCGACGCGTCGATCGAGGTGGTGGCGCAGGAGGCGGGATTCGGTTCGGCGTTGTCGTTGCGACAGCATTTCCGCGCGGTGTTGCAGACGTCGCCGTCGGCCTACCGTGGTGCTTACCGCCGCTGACCCGCCGCCGACAGTGACTACATCATGCCCGCGATGCGGGCGTTGCGTTCGCGTTCGAGCTTGGTGATGTAGCGCTGCACGTAGGACAGGGTGCTGCGCTGGATGTTGACGAACTCGCAGCCGAGGCGGCGATTGGTCTTGTTGTTGAGCAGGGTCAGGTCGAGCGAGTTGCGCACCTGCAGCGCTGTGGTGACTTGCCCGATCTCCGGCAGGTCGATGCGGCAGTTCGGGTACTCTTTGCCGATGGCGTCGCCCAGGATCATTTTGTTGTCCAGGATGGCGATGCCGCCGCAGCTGATGTCGGCCAGCGGGAAGGTGGTGATGCCGCCCAGTTCCTCGGGCAGCGTGACGACCACACGCACCGGATTGGTCACCGGCGTGGCGATGCGGTAGTACTCGCGCCGCTGCAGGCGGATCAGGGTCGGGGGAATGGCGATCTTGAAGGCCGGATTGCCTTCGAACACGGTCGCTTCGACTCTTTCGGCAGCGAACAGGATGCGTACCTTGTCGAGCGTGGTTTCGAACGACAAGCCTTGCGCGGCCTGGATGCGCTTGTTTTGCTCGGGGTCGATCGAGGTGTCGAGCACGACCGTGTCGAGCTGGTCGTCGACGTCAAGGATGGAAGTGACGCAAACGTCGGACTCGCCCTGGATCAGCATGCGGATCAGCTGGTTTTTCTCACCGATGCCACGCAGCAGGGAGACGATCTCCTTGCGTGACTCGATTTCATAGTCATGCCAGTTTTCCAATTCGACATCCTGAAAGTGTGGATACATCTGGGCCGGCGTCAAATTTCGGTGAGTGGGAGGCTGGTGTCCGGCGCTTCGGGAAGCGGCAAACCGGACTTTTGCGCTGATTCAATATGATATAGCCATGCCAATAGTTCCGCAATCGTCCTATAGAGCGTGGGCGGAATTTGTTGATCTAAATCCACATCCATGAGCAAAGAAACAAGTTCCTTGGACTCGTGGATGAACACGCCAGCCTCCTTGGCGACGCCGATGATCTGCTCGGCCACCAGCCCGCGTCCCTTGGCCACGACCTTGGGCGCCGGGGCGCCATCCTGGTAGGCCAGGGCCACCGCCTGCTGCAACGGCCGGCGCGGGGTGTCATCCGCCATCGCCGCCTCCGCTATCCTGTGTGATCAGCAGCGACGACAGCGGCGCCCCGGCCGCCTCCATCGCCTGTTCCAGCCGGCCGGCGTGGATGCGCAGAGTGTCGGCGGCGTCGTCGCTGCCGGCCTGCACCTGGATGTGGACTTGGCCGCCGACCAGGGTGACCGAGGCCGACACCTCGCCCAGCAGCGGGAAGCGGAAGCGCACGCCGCTGCGCCAGATCTGTTCCTGCGTCTCGTCGCCCGCGCCACCGTCCTGCTTGTCTTTTTCGCGCTGTTCGCGGCGCACGTCCCACTGCATCGGCTGGCCCGGCCACGCCTCGCCCTGCCACTGCACGCGGCCCTGCTCGTGGGTGTGCAGTTGCTGGTTGATCATCTGGGCGGCCGTCAGGTCGGGGCCATTGGCGGCCGCGCGCGCGGCCGCCTGATCGCCGCCTTGCGCCATGCGTTGCATCTGCGGTTCGCGCATCAGATCGGGCAAGGTGCGCTCCCCCTTGACCCATTCCGTCACATGGGATTCGTAGAACAGGCCGCTCTTGGAGATGGTGTCCTGCAGCTTCTGCGCCAGCGCGTCGGTGGCCGGCAGGCTGTTGCCGAACAGCGCAGTCTTGCCGATCAGCGCCAGTTGCGCCACTTGGCCGCTTTGGGCCGTCGTCAGCACGGTGGTCAGCACGCGGGCGGTGTTGCTCAAGGTCGATTGTGGCGTGGTGTGGTCGAGTTCGGGCAGTTCGCTGGACGGTGTCAATGGCGCCTTGCCCAGCAAGGTGGCCGCCAGGCTCTGCGGCTTGACGGCGTCGGCGGGCAGCGGCGTGCCGGCGGCTGATGCGGCTGATGCCGCTTGTGCGGCGGCGGGCTGGCCGGCGGCGGCCGCTAGTGGGCGTCCCGCCGGTCCGGCCGCTGCGGCGTCGGCGGGTTTCCCCTGCGCTGCGGCGGCCTGGGCCGCCTCGGCACCGGGCCGTGCCACCGCCGGCTGCGTGCCTGGCTGGGCGGCGGGAGCGCCGGGCGCGACACCGGGGCGCGCCTGGCCGGGAAGGGCGTCCGGGTCGGCGGCGGCGCCGGTTTCAGCTTGGGCCGGCTGGCCGGGCACGGTGGCGGCCGGCGGACGGCCGGTGCCGGCGGGCTGGCCGGCCGCTTGCTGGGACGGCAGTGACGGCGAATATAGGGCTTCGCCGCCATCGGCGGCGGCGCCTTCGCTGTAGACCACGGCGGGGGAGGCGCCGGGGGTGCCCGTGCCGAGCTGGAAAGTCGGACGGGGGGAGGCGGTTAGCACCGTCAACGGCACTTGGTCGCCGACGTTGACGCCGGGCGGCAACATCATCCGCACCGCGTTGTCGGCCACCTTGACCAGCGAGCTGCCGTCGTTGAAGCGGGACATGACCTCGGCCGTCACCGACTTGCCCACCATGGTCTGCATGGCGCGCTGGAAGGCGACCTGGCGCTCGTCGCCGACGGCCGCGCCGGCGCCGATGCCGTCGGCCGGCCGGACGGGCATGACGGCGGCGTCAAAGCGCGGCAACATGACGCCGGCCTGCTTTAAACGCTGCCGTAGGCGCTAACCACGCGCCGTTCCGTGCCGGTCGAGTTGATCAGTTTGGACAATTGCTCCATCCACGGCATCGTCAGATCGCGGATCTGGCGGTCGGCGTTGAGCATCTGGCGTATCAGTTCGATCTTGCGTTCGCGTTCGGCGCCGCGCATCGGCGCCGGCGCCTCTTGCTCGCGCAGCGATTGTACGTGCACGGCCACGCGCTCCTCGAGCAACACCAGCATGTCCCAGTCGCTGCGGGTGGCGGCCTGCACCATCTGCTCGGTCAGGGCGGCCATGGCGGCGTACACGGATAAAATTTCTTGGCTCGTCATCATGGATCAGGCGCTCGCGAGGTTGGGTTGTTTGATGCCGGTGACGGCGGGGGTGTCGGCGATGGCGTTCCAGGCGTCGCGCAACTCGATGAGCAGACGCTGCACTTCCTCCACGATGGCCGGGTCGTTGTTGATGTTGGCCGTCAGCAGGCGTCCGCTCATGTACTCGTACAGTGAGTCGAGCCCCTCGGCGATCTCGCCGCCGGCCTTTTTGTCGAGCGCGGCGCGCAGGCCGCTGTCGATGATCATGATGGCCTTGGAGATCGATTTTCCCTTCTCGGCGATATTGCCACTGCGTATGCCGTTCAACGCCGTGTTCAGCGCCACCAGCGCGCCGTCGAACAGCATGACGATCAGCTTGTGGGGGCTGGCGGCCACAACGCCTGTTTCCATGCCGACTTTGGCATAGGCATGCACGCCAGTTTGTCGAGATCCGAACATATTCTGTCTCCTGTGAAGAAGTTCGCGTTAGCGGTTAGCCGACAAGGCCGCCAATTGTTGCGTCAAAAATGACGTCGTCGTGTTCATATTTGAAATGAGAACATCGAGCGACGAATACTGTTTGCGGTAGCGCGCCTCGATATCGACCAGGCGCACGCTGAAGGCATCGCGCTGCTTGGTGATGTCCTTGACCGTGTCGTTCAGGCCCTTGGTGCGGCTGTTGATCGCGCCGGTGGAGCCCAGGTAGCCGGCCGCCAATGTGTTGAGCTGGTAAGCGTAGCCCTGCGAAAAGCCGAAGCTGCCACGCAAGCCGATCGTGTCGCCGGCCACCGTCAGCTTCAACCCTTCGATCGGCGCGCCAGCCGCGCCGGTGAGTGTTTGGCCGTCGCCGGTGGCGGTATAGCCGCCGATGGTGCCCGCCACGTCCTTGCCGCCGACCGAGGTGGCGCCACCGAAGACGGCGGCGATGTCGCTGCCGGTCGCGTTCGCTACCGTGATATTGGATTTCGAGCCGTAGCGGGTCGATTCGAGTTTCAATTTGCCGTCGTCGCCGATGGTGGCAGCTACCGTGGCACCTGCCGTCGAGAACGCGCTCACCCCGTTGATCGACGACTGCAACATCGTGGCAAGCTGTGTCGGGTTGTAGGATCCGGCCGGGATGGTCACGGTGGCGGTGTTGGCCAGTGTGGCCGGCACCGTGTCGTTGAGCGTGATGGTCCAGGTGGTGTCCGCTTCGATCACGGTCTCGGCCGGCAGCGCGGCGGCGCCTTGCAATACCCCCTTTGTGGCCAGTTGGGTGATATTGACCGGATAGTCGCCCGCCTGCGTCTTGCCGGTGGAGCTGACAAACGTGACATCAGGATCGGTGCTGCGGCCGACGGCGGCGAACAGACCGGCGATGTCGTTATAGTTGCTGTTGATGGCCTTTTGCAGCTTGGCGTTGTCCAGCGCCAGCGTGCCGTCCTTCTGGAACGCGATACCGATTTGGCCCAGATTGGTCAGGCTCGAGCCTTGCAGTCCCGTGATCGAGCTGGACAACTGTTTCCGGATCGAGGCTTGCAAGTTGCGCAGCGTCGAGTCGCCCAGCAGCGGACCGCCGGTCTTGGTCTCGGGATTGTAGCCACCCAAGGTCGTGATCTGTGTGCTCAGTTCGTTGTACGCTTTGACGAAGCCGTTGACCGAATTGGTCAGCGAGGCGGTGTCCTTGCTCACGCTCAAGGTCGAACTGCCCACCTTGAGCACGTTGATCGACACGCCGGCGATGGCCCCGTCGATGCTGGTGCCGGCGCTGGTGATGGCGATACCGTTGACCGTGCCCTTGGTATCGGAGGCGGCGGCCTTCTGGCTGAGGTTTTGCACGCCGGCCGGGTCATAGCCGAGCAGGCTCACCAGCGCAGGGTCGGGCGGTTCGCCACCGGAGCCGGCCAGCGTGATTTTCATCGTCGAGCTCTGGCCGGTGGCGGTCGATTCCAGGACCAGGCGGTTGGGGGTGGCGTCGGGGCCGGTCGAACCGTCCTTGACGATGGTCGCCGTGACGCCAAATCCGCCCTTGTTGATGGCATCCATGATGCCCTGCAGCGTATTGTTGGAGCTGTCGATGACGATGTTGCCGCTGGTGCGGTCCGAGTCGGCCGCGAAGGTGCCGCCCATGTAGGCGCCGCCGGTGCCGGCCGTCAGTCCGGCGCCGGCCGGATTGGTGCCGCCCACGGTGATTGGGCTGCCATCGGCCGACACCAGGGTGATCGCCCCCACGGCGGTGATGTTCGAGCCGATGTTGGCCGCGCCACTGTTGCCTATGCCGCCCGTGACGGTGCCCGACACCGCTTCGGCGATGGCGATATTGCTGCCGTCGGCGTTGGTGAATTGCAAGGTGCCGTCGGCGGCGCTGCCGGTGTAGGTAATGTTGGCGTCGGCCAGCGCCCGCGCGGTGGCCGTGTTGCCGGCCAGCGCGGCGTCGATCGAGGCGGCAGTCACGCCCGCGCCGCCGGCCACGCCGTCGGCCTGGAGCGCGATCTCCACCCCGCCGACCGACAGCGAATAGGTGCCGCCGCCACTGGTGTTGACATTGCCGAAGCTCGAGGCGCCGGCGACACCGAACAGGGTGGCGCTGGTGACGGTAGCCGAGGCCTTGGCCGACACGCCGGTGGTGGTGCTCTTGGCGTTGATGGCGTCGGCCAGCAGGCGCGCGCTGCGCGTGGTGCCGTCGGTGGCGATGGCGGTGTTGTTGATGCTCAGCGCACCCGGGGTGAGACCGCCACTGCTCAGGCTGGCGCCAAGCGCGGTGCCGGTGATGCCGAAGGTGCCGCCACTGGCGGTGCCGAGCGAAAAGTTGATGGTGGTTTTGGCGCCCACGCCGATGGCGGCGGTGGTCGATTTATAGCCGCCCGAGGCCAGCGTCTGCGCTTGGGCGATCTGGGTGATGTTGACGCGGTACGAGCCCGCCTTGGCGGCGCTAGTCGCGCTGGCGGTGAATATCGACGGGTCGCCCGGGGCCGTGCTCATCGTTTGGAAGCCGCTTAGGGAGGACAGGCCCGACAGCGCGGACTGGAAGGTGCTCAAGGCGCTCGACAGGTTGCCGAAAGCCGACACCTGCCCCAGATAGCTGGCAGACTTCTTGTCGAACTGGGCCAGTGGCGCCGATTCCGCCACCATCAGTTTGCTAATGATGTCGTTGACGGGAAGAGCCGAGCCGATGCCGGGTGATGAGATAGCCACAATGCGCTCCTAAGTAAAGCAATAATATAAGACAATATCGGCAGAATCAAACCGGACTTGAGAGGGGAGATTACCGGCCTGTTCAGGCAAAGCGGGAAAAACAGGCGGCAGCGCCGCGTCGGCGGGCGCCAACCATGTCGGCGCGAGGGGGAATGCTGGACATTGCCTCTAGGAAGCATGCCTGAAAAAAAGAAAAAGCGGCGCGCGCTCGGCGCGGCCGCTTCATGCGGTTTGCTGGATCAGCAAGCCGGCTGTGCTGGATTTCGATTCCAGCGCCTTGGCAATTTCCAGCGCTTCCGGGGTCGGAATCTGGCGCAACACTTCCTTGGTGGTCTGGTCGATCACCTTGACGACGGTGCGCTTGCTGTCATTGTCGATGGAGAACTCCAGGCCTTGCGACTTGTCCTGGGACGCCTTGTTAAGCTGCGACACGGCCTCTTTGAGCTGCTCGGCGCTCGGCACGTTGGCCGGACCCTTGACGGCGCTGGCGGTTTCGACGGTGGTGGCCGGCGCGCGCGGGGCGCCCAGCGACGTTGCGGCATCGCTGGCGACGGCAGCGCGATCGGCTTGGCGGGCCGAAGTGGCGGAGCCTATGGTATCGATAGTCATGATACTTTCCTTTACGAAAAATCCCCGGCTGACGAAAATCAGCCGGGGAACCTAGTCAGAGCGACTGTACGACGTCAACTCATCCCCGGATCTTAACCACGCAGCAGCGACAGCACGCCGTTCGGCAGCGAGTTGGCCTGGGCCAGCATCGCGGTACCAGCCTGTTGCAGAATCTGACCACGGGTCAGGGTTGCCGTTTCCGCAGCGAAGTCGGTATCCTGAATCCGGCTACGCGAAGCGGACAGGTTTTCCGTCGTCGTGTTCAGGTTAGCGATGGTCGAGGCGAAACGGTTCTGGATCGCACCGAGCGCGGCGCGGTTGCTGTTGATCTGGTTCAGCGCCGAGTCGATCGTCGACAGAGCGGCGTTCGAACCGGCCACCGTGCTGACGTCGATCTTCGACACCGACTGCAGTTCCGAACCAGCCGACGTGGCAACGATGTCGGTGCCGGTCGAGGCCAAGGTGAAGCCGCTATCCGACGAGAACTTCAGGCTGCCGCCCACGGTCGCTTGCGCGCCATTGGTCGTAGCGCCGGCGCCGATCGTCGAGACGTTGCCTTCGACCGCAGCGGTTGCGCCGCTGGCTGGTTTGTCTGCGCCACGCAGCGATGCGCCGGACAGCGAATCGACATTGGTGCCCGAGACCACGTTGGTGTTGGTGATCTGAATGTCTGCGCCGGACGAGTTCGACAGTTGGACTTCCTTGAAACCAGTCGTCGCATTGGTCTTGATCGAGGCGCTGACGCCGGTGGTGCCGACTTGGGCGTTGATCGCCTGTGCCAGGGCCGACAGGTCGCCGCCTTTGACGTTGGCCGAGATGGTGACGGCGGTTGAATTGGCGTCGTTCTCGACCGAGTTGTCGCCACGCAGTTGGAACTGGATGGAACCGTCGGCGATCTTGGCGCCAGCGGCGCCGGCGATGGTGGCGGTGGTGCTTGCCTCGGCTTTGACGCCGCTCGAATTGGACAGCGCATTGACGCTGGCAGCAATCTTCTTGGCGCTTTGGCCGGCTTCGACTTTGACGACGGTGCTGGTGCCCGTGCCCGACGTGAACGTCATATCCTGCTGGGCGATCACGTTGGCGCCCGTGGTGGTCGATGCCGACGAGTTAGTGGCGGTGCCGTCCATGACCGATTTGAGCGTGTTGTTGCCGATATCGGTGGCGCGGGCCGATTGCACGCCAACGTTGATGGTTTGGTTGGCGTTGGCGCCGACTTGGAACTGAGCCGAGGTCAGCGAGCCGTCCAGCACGTTCTGGCCGTTGAACTGCGTGGTGTTGGCAACGCGGTCCAGCTCTTGCGACAGGGCCGATACTTCGTTCTGGATCGATTTGCGGTCGGAATCGGAGTTGGTGCCGTTGGCGGACTGGACAGCCAGTTCGCGGATACGTTGCAGCAGATCGCCAGCAGTGCTCAAGCCACCCTCGGCCGTTTGAGCCAGCGAGATACCGTCGTTGGCGTTACGCGCAGCCTGTTGGTTACCGCGAATCTGCGACGAGAAGCGCTCGGAAATGGCCAGACCGGCGGCATCGTCCTTGGCGCTGTTGATGCGCAGGCCGGAAGACAGACGTTGCAACGAGGTCGACAGGGACGCTTGCGAGGTGCTCAGGTTACGTTGCGAGTTCAGCGATGCGATGTTGCTATTGATGACTTGTGCCATGATGTTTCTCCAGATTACTTCGATTTGGGCTAGATGCTCATTTCACTTTGGTCTGTCTCCACGTTCCGAGACAATCAAACCGCTGTTGTAATGATTAACGGTTGCCCTATGGGAAGCTTTAGGGTGGGAAACAGCAGGATATTTTCATTTTCCACCCTCAAGTTCGTCCCGTGTGCCCGCTTAAACGACCGCGAAACCAGAATCTTTAGGGCCAAAATAATTATTTTTCACCCTGTTTTAGATGAAAAAAAACCCGGCGAAGGCCGGGCTGGAGGTTTTTTGACGGGCACCGCCGCCCGTTCGTGGTTGAATCAACCACTATTCTGCGGTCACCACCCGGTTCTTCCCGGTCTGTTTGGCAGTGTACATCGCTTTGTCGGCCCGCTTGACCAGTTCGGTCTGCTCCTCGTTGGGGCGGCGCAGCGCCACCCCGGCCGAGAACGTGATCAAGACCTTCTCGTTATCGTGCAGGAAGAAGTGCTTGGTCAGCTCGCGCTGCAGGCGGGTCATCGTGGTGGCGGCCGCCTCGACCGAGGTTTCGGGCATCAGGATCAGGAATTCCTCGCCGCCGAAGCGGGCGATCACGTCCATCGAACGCAGGGTGTCCTTGACGATCTTGACCAGGTGCTTCAACGCCGCGTCGCCGGCGATGTGGCCGTAGGTGTCGTTGAGCTTTTTAAAATCGTCCAGGTCGAGGATGGCGATGCACAGCGGCGTGCCGCGACGGTCGGCGCGGGCGGTTTCGCGCTCGAAGACGTCGTCCAGGCCACGGCGGTTGAGGCTGCCGGTCAGTTGGTCTTCGCGCACCAGTTCGCTCAAATGCTGCAGCTTGGCTTCGAGCGCGTGGATGCGCGTCTCGGCGTCCTGCACCTCCTGGCGCGCCAATACCATCTTGTCGCGCGCCTTGAGGGCTTCGCTCTGCACCAGGCGGGTTTCCTTGAGCACCTCGTCGAGGATGCTGTTGAGCTCGGAGATATTGTCGGCCTTGCTGATCTTTTCCGAATAGCCGCCGATTTTCTCGTGGAAGTCGCCGGTCGAGGCGGCGACCTGGCTCAGGCGGTCGATAAAGGTCATCATCATGTTCTTGACGGTGAGCTTGACGTCCGACAGGCTGTGCTTGAGCTGGCCCTGCTTATAGATGACTTCTTTGAGGCTGCGCGTGGCTTCCTCCAGCGCGCGCACGTCGAGCGGGCCGGCGATCAGGTTCTGCACCGATTCGATCTGGCCGCGCAGCCAGCTGTCGTCGTCGAGCAGCTCGCTGACGTTCTCCAGCAGCAGCTTGAACAGGCGCAGCAGCAATTCCTGCTGCTCGCCGCTGTCGCCGCCGCGCAGTTCGATCTGGAAGCACAATTGTTTCAGGCGCAGGCCGATCTCGGAGAGCGCCTCCTCGCTGTGGGCCAGCTTGGTGGCCGCGCCCAGCGATTCGGCCTCGGCCACGAGCACGGGCGCGCCGCTCAGCAGCGAGGCGACGGCGAAGGTCAGGGTGCGGCTCAGCAGGTCGCGCAGTACGCGGCTCTGGTCGTCGTCGGTGTCGACGCCGGCGATCTCGATGCCTTTTTTGGCGACGAAATGGCGCTCGACCAGCTGCGACAGCGTCTTGGCGTAGCCTTCCCAGTCGCGCGTCTTGACGGCGCGGTTGAAGCGGCGGCCGAAGTCGGCCAGGTCGCCAGTGTTTTCGGTCAGGCGGGTGGCGAACTGGCTCAGCACAGATTCCGGGCCGGGATCGACGCTGCCAAGCGGTGCCTGGGCGGCCGGGGTCGCGGCGGCGGCCGGCTCGGTGATGCCGGCGATCTCGTTATAGATATCCCGGTACGCTTCCGGCGTCGGCGCGATGCGCCGCACGGCCAGGCGCTTGAACGCCTCGCGCGCGATGTCGGCCGGATTCTGCTCGGGAGTGGATGGTTTGGACATATATGACACGCGGCCTTTTAAAAGGTTTTCTGATTACACCATGATAAGACCGTGTGCCGCATTACCATGCCCGGATAAGGGGGCGGAAGATGCCTTTCATCAGGGCATTAAATATGTGTAATCCGTCAACCATGCCTTGGTGCGCAGCCAGTGGTTCAGCTTATCGATCAGCCACTATCTTACCCGCGCCGCAGGGGCGACCGCGTCCGATTACTCGATCAGTTGGTTTTTGATCGCATAGTGCGTCAATTCGGCACTATTCTTCAGTTTCATCTTGACCAGCAGGCGCGCGCGGTATTCGCTCACGGTCTTGACCGACAGCGACAGTTCCTTGGCGATCATGCCCACCGTCTTGCCGGAGGCGATCATCGTCAGGGTCTGGTATTCGCGGTCCGACAGGGTGTCGTGGGGCGGCGCCTCGTGGTCCTCGCCGACGTGGTTGGCCAGCTCCTGCGCCAAGGCCGGGCTGATATATTTGAGGCCGCCGGCCACCTGGCGGATCGCCGTCACCAGCTCGCGCGGCGCGCTTTGTTTGGTCAGGTAGCCGGACGCGCCGGCCTTGAGCGAGCGGATCGCGTACTGGTCCTCTCGGTGCATCGACAGCATCAGCACCGCCAGCTCCGGCTTTTCCTTCTTGATCTGCTTGAGCACCTCGATGCCGCTGCGGTCCGGCATCGAAATGTCGAGCAGCATCACCTGGCACTCGGACTTGCGGAACAACTTGACGGCGTCGAGGCCGTTCTCGGCCTCGCCCGCCACCACGATGTCGCGCGTCTCCGCCAGGATTTGTTTCAAGCCCTCCCGCACGATGGCGTGGTCGTCGGCGATGAAGACCTTGATGATGGCTTTCTCTGTCATTATTGTTTTCTTTACGTTTGCGCGATGCCCGCTGTGACATTATTTCACAGTGGTAACGTTTTCTCCAGCTATTGTAGTGCCGGCCGCAGCCGCAATGAGCGTTTCGCGCGCGGTCTCTTGTTTAATCTTGATGGCAACAACAGTTCCGCCCCCGGCGGCGTGGCTCAGCGTCAACGTTCCGCCCAGGGCGCGGGCCCGTTCGGCCATGCCGCGCAGCCCGAACGAGGCCGCCTTGGCGCGGTCCGCCTGGCGGATGCCGCGGCCGTCGTCGGTGATTTTGAGCGACACGTGGTGCCGCAACCGCGCCAGCTTGACCGTCACCCGCGTGGCGTTGGCGTGCTTGGCGATGTTGGTCAGCGCCTCCTGGGCGATGCGGAACAGCGCCGTGGCCTGGTCGTTGTCGAGCGCGATGTCGCGCTGGTTGGCGCAGAAGGTGCTCGGCACCCCGGCCTGTTTTTCGAACTCCTTGACCTGCCATTCGAGCGCCGCCACCAGCCCAAGGTCGAGCAGGGCGGGGCGCAGGTCCAGCGAAATGCGGTGCACTGCGTCGATGGTGCGGTCGACCAGCGCGTCGACGTAGTCGGTTTTTTCGCGCAGCGCCGGATCGGCGTCGTCGAGGCGGGCCGCCAGCATGGCCAGCGCCATCTTGATCGCGGTCAGGTTGCCGCCCAGCTCATCGTGGATTTCGCGGGCGATGCGGGTGCGCTCCTGTTCCTTGACGCGGTCGGTGTGGGCGCTCAGCTCGGCCAGCCGGGCGCGCGACTGGCGCACTTCCATCTGCTCCAGTTTGCTTTCGGTGATGTTGGTCATCATGCCGTCCCAGCGCACGTCGCCGCCGGGCAGCGCGTGCGGCGTGGCGCGCAGGTTGATCCATTTGACGTCTTTCCAGGCGTCGACCCAGATGCGGCCCTCCCAGTTCCAGCTCCACATCGCCGACGCCGACGCCTGCATGGCGTCGCGGTAGGCGCGGCGGTCGTCGGGCAGGATCAGGTCGAGGAAGCGGCCGGGCTCGGCGTGCAGCTCGGGCGCCGTCACGCCCAGCAGGGCCAGGCAGCCGTCGCTCAGGTAGGGGAAGGAGACGGTGCCGTCGGCGTGCAACACGAACTGGTAGACCAGGCCGGGCGTGTTGGAGACGATGGCGTCAAAGCGGGCGCGCACCTCGGCCAGCTCGGCCGCCAGCGCTGCGCTGTCGTTGGGATTGTCGGATGGTGCGTTCATTGGTAGGCCGTCGATCATGGTGTCGGTGTAAGGCGCGTCAGCGCGCGCGGAAACGTTTTAGCAGGCGGCGGAAGCGCGCCGTCCAGCTGCCGGGCGCCGGCATGGGCAGGGCCTGCCGCCAGCGCCGGAACCTGGCCGCCACGGCATCGACCCGGCGCCAGGCGGCGGTGGCGCGCAGGGTTGCTATCCAGCGCTGCTTTAAATCCAGGAACCAGTGCAACAGCCGGGCGAACCAGAGGATGGTCAGCAGCACCGGCCGCGTGAGCAGGTACAGCCGCGCCACGGCCGCCGCGCCGATGATCTTGGCCGCGACGATGACGATCAAGCCGGTCAGCGCGTGGCCGTTTCCCATCGCCCACAGCGCCAGCAGCTTGACGGGAAACAGCAGCACCGCCGGCAGCGCGAACAACACCAGCGCCGCGTACGGCCCAAGGCGGCAGATCCACGCCTCGAGCCGGTGCAGCGGCGGCCACGCGGTCAGTCTTGCCATCAAGCGCGCGCCAAGCGTCCACAGCCAGTCTTCCAGCAGCAGCAACACGGCGGCGAGATACACCAGCGGCGCGAACAGTCTGCGTGCGTATCGTCGGAAGGGTTTCATTGTTTGTTATGTTGTTCCTCTGACAGCATGATACGTGAAAGCATCGCCGGCGCGGGGAATGTCGTCACGCGTGCGGTGCGGCGGGGCGTGGCGGGGGTGACAGGGGTTACAATGACCCGCATGAATAAAGCATTTGTCAAAGAATCGGACGGGGACGACGACGAGGAAGCCGCCGCGCTGGCGCTGGCCATCCCGGCCGGGTCGAAGAACTACATCACGCCGGCGGGCTATCAGCGCATCAAGGATGAGCTGCTGCAGCTGATCGACGTCGACCGGCCGGAGGTGGTGCGCATCGTGCACTGGGCGGCGTCGAACGGCGACCGCTCCGAGAACGGCGACTATATCTACGGCAAGCGGCGCCTGCGCGAGATCGACCGGCGCATCCGTTTCCTCACCAAGCGCATGGATTCGGCGGCCATCGTCGACCCCAGCGTGCACCATGGCAGCGACCAGATCTTCTTCGGCGCCACGGTCACCTATTGCAACCAGAACGACGAGACGCGCACGATCACCATCGTCGGCATCGACGAGCTCGATCCACTGAATGGCAAGATCAGCTGGGTGGCGCCGGTGGCGCGCGCGCTGACCAAGGCGCGCGAGGGGGATGTCATCACCTTCCAGGCGCCGCATGGGGTGGAGGAGCTTGAGATTATGGAGGTGAGTTATCCGGCGCCCACTGCTGATTAGATTGCAGGCCAAATTCATAGTCATTTCAATAGCATTGCGATCGGTGGAATCGGCCAAGCTGGCCCCGGCTACCCTGTTTTATCGATACCATGTGGCGTCGGCGTCAGCTTTCGACTAGTCGTTGTTGTCCTGTGGAAGCAAGCGGCTGGAAAGCCGCTACAATGCCAAAATGAACATGGCAATTGTTAAAAATTCGCACCACATGCATCACGAGGGGGCGCTTGGGATCGCCCGCCAAGTGGTCAGGCGCGGGCTGGCGGTGGTGGCGATGCTGGCGCTGTTCTGCTCCCCGCTGCACGCGGCCGTGGTCGATTCTTATACGATAGACTACAACTTCAGCCGGCCCAATTACCGAGACCGTTATACCTTGCAGGTGTTGCGGGCGGCGTTGCAGGCCTCCAGCGCCAAATACGGCCCATACGAGCTCAGCATTTCCCCGCTGGTCATGGAGCGCGACCGCCTAATGCTGGAAATGGTCCGGGGCGAGTTGGTGAACCTGAGCGCGCAAATCTCGTCGCTGGAATGGGAGCGCAAGCTGATACCCATCCGGATTCCGATCGACAAGGGACTGTCCAGCTACCGGATCTCGCTGATCGACGGCCGCCGCCAGGCGCAGTTCAGCGCGATCACCAGTTTGTCGCAGTTGAAGGCTTTATCGATGGGCGCAGGGCGACAATGGAGCTCGACGGCGGTTTTCAGCATCGCCGGCTTCGATGTAGTGCATGGCAACTCGACCGATGGCTTGCATAGCATGCTGGCGGCGAACCGGTTCGTCCATTTCCCGCGCGGGGTGGAGGAGGTGGTCTACGAGCACGAGGGCCATGTGGCGGCGTTCCCGGCGCTGGCCATCGAAAGCGGGATGGCCATTTATATGCCGTTGCCGCGCTATTTCTTTGTCGCGCCGGGCCACCAGCGACTGGCGCAGCGGCTGGAATACGGCCTGCATTTGCTCATCAATAATGGCAGCTTCGACAAGATGTTTCACCAAGCCTACGATGGCGTGATCGAGAAAGTGGCGCTGCGCAAACGCCGCGTCTTCAAGGTGGACAACCCCCTGCTGTCGCCGGAGACGCCGCTGGCCCACAAGGCGTATTGGTACGACCCGTTCCCTCACAAGTAAGCCGCACCGGATGAGGTCGCGTATTACGCTGAGGACAGCAGGCGGAAGCCGCTACAATGGGATGATGAATACGACGATTGTCAGGAACGGGGAGGGCGGCGGCGCGGCCGCGAGGGTCCGCCGCCTGATCGCGGGCGCGCTGGCGGCGCTGGCGCTGTTGGGAGCGGTGCTGCCGGCGCGCGCGCTCGATTCCTACCGTGCTGATTTTGTCTTCAACAACCCCGATTTCCGCGACCGGTACGCGCTCGGCGTATTGAGGGCGGCGCTCGAGGCGTCCACGGAGAAGTACGGCCCGTTCGAGCTGACCTTCTCGCCGCTGATCATGGAGCGGGACCGTTTGATGCAGGAAATGGCCAAGGGCGGCATGGTCAACCTGACCGCGCAAGTCACCTCCGAAGAGTGGGAGCGCAAGCTGGTCCCGATCCGCATTCCCATCGACAAGGGGTTTTCAGGCTACCGCATCTTCCTGATCGACGGCCGCCGTCAGGCACGGTTCAGCGCAGTGGCCGGGTTGCCGCAGTTGAAGGAGCTGGCGATGGGGTCCGGCCGGCAGTGGAGCTCGACCCCGGTGCTTCTGCAAAACGGTTTCAAGGTCATGACCGGGGCGTCGGTGCACAACCTGCAGGCGATGCTGGCGGCCGAGCGCTTCTTGTTTTTCCCGCGCTCGGTGGAGGAGGCGGTCTATGAGCGCGAGGCGTACGCGCCGGCGTTCCCGACGCTGGCCATCGAGGAGGAACTGGCGTTGTATATGCCGCTGGCGCGTTATTTCTTTGTCGCGCCGGGCGAGCGGAGGCTGGCCGAGCGGCTCGAATACGGCATGCGGGCGCTGAGCGCCGATGGTCGCCTGGACCGGTTGTTTCACCAGGCTTACGACGGGTTGATCGAGAAGGTCGGCTTGCGCAAGCGGCGCATTTTCAGGCTGGAGAATCCGTTGCTCCCGCCGCAGACGCCGCTGGCCAACAAGGCGTATTGGTACGATCCGTTGGTGGCGAAATAATTCGTGTGGCGCATTGATGAAACCCCGCCAACTTTAGCGATACGCTTGCGTCACCACTTAGGGGTCGTACCCGTAGGGGTACGACCCCGTATGGCCCTGCGGGTTCGCCCTGTTTGATAAAAGTCACACTAGTTCATCCACCGGGCTGATACCTTTGCTGGGTTAAACCTGCAGGGAGACCTACATGCCACGTCGCCATCGACTGGTACTGCCCGGGGTGCCGCTTCACGTCATCCAGCGCGGCCATGATCGGCAGCCGTGCTTCCTCGTCGACGATGACTACCGGAAGTTTTTGAACTGGCTAGAACTGCATTCTCGCGCCACTCAAGCCAAGGTCCACGCCTATGTTTTGATGACGAATCATGTGCACCTTCTGCTTTCGGTCATCGACGTCAAATCACTTGCGTGTCTGATGAAATCGACTACGCAAGACTATTCCCAGTATTTCAACCATCGCTACCGACGTTGCGGCGCGGTATGGCAGGGGCGATATAAGAGTTGCGTCGTGCAGACGGAGGAGTATTTTCTTGCGTGCCAGCGATATATTGAATTGAATCCGGTGCGCGCGGGTATGGTTGACTATCCGGGAAATTATCGGTGGTCGAGTTATCGCTGCAATGCTGAAGGGCGGGACGACAGAATCGTGACGCCGCACCAGTTGTATCGACGATTGGGCATGGCGCCGGCGGCGCGCCGCCAAGCATACCTTGGTCTGTTCAGGGAGAAAATGACCGAATTGGCGATCGGACCGATACGGTCCGCCATCAATGCTGAGGAAACGTTGTAAGTCAAACCCGTCAGCTTATTGTGATACGCGTGCGCCACCGCTTAGGGGTCGTACCCCAAGGGGTACGACCCCACTTTGCAGTGCGGGTTAGAACCTAGCTGCGCTCGCGCAGGATGCGGTTGACGCCCACCACGCGGCGCACGTTGCGCAGCAGCCCCGCCAGGTGCACGCGGTCCTTGACCTGGATCGTGAAGCGCAACTGGTGCAGCACGTGTTCCTTGTCCTCGTCCATGCCGACGTAGGTGATGTTGGCGTCGGACTCGCCGATCTCCGCCGCGACGCGCGCGAGGATGCCTTTTTCGTTGTTGATCAACAGCTTGATGCGGCTGTCGAAACGACGGTTCAATTCCGCGCCCCACTTGACGGCGATCCAGCGGTCCGGTTCCTTGATTTTCTGGCGCTTGGCCAAGGTGCAGTCGTTGGTGTGCACCAGCAGGCCCTGGTCGCGGCGCAGCTGGCCGACGATCGAGTCGCCCGGGATCGGCAGGCAGCACGGCGCCAATTGCACCGACACGCCCTCGCTGCCGCAGATCGTCACCGGATCGAGTTCGGCGGCGCTGTTGTGGTCCACCGGCGCGCTGGCCGATTCGCCGCCGCGCAGGCCGAAGATGTGGCGCGCCACCAGCGCGGCCATGCGCTTGCCGATGCCGATGTCGGCATACAGTTCGTCGAGCGACTTGGCGCTCGATTCGTTGAGCAGCCGGTCGATCAGGTGGTCTTCCAGGTCGGCGCTCATGCCCAGCGACGTCAGCGCCTGCGACAGCAGCTGCTGGCCGAGCGTGATCGATTCCGGCAGGTTGATGGTGCGCAGATGGTGGCGGATCGCCGACCGCGCCTTGCCGGTGCGGACGAACGACAGCCACGTCGGACTGGGGCGCGACGACGAGTCGGTGACGATTTCGACGATGTCGCCGTTGCGCAGTTCCGTGCGCAGCGAGGCCGGCTCGTTGTTGATGTTGACCGCGATCGTGTGGTCGCCGATGCCGGTGTGGATCGAGTACGCGAAGTCGATCGGCGTGGCGCCGCGCGGCAGCGCGATGATCTTCGACTTCGGCGTGAACACGTACACCGAATCGGGGAACAGGTCGACCTTGACGTGTTCGAGGAATTCGGCCGAGTCGCCCGTCTGCTGCTGGATGTCGAGCAGCGACTGCAGCCACGCGTGCGTGCGCTGCTGCAGGTCCGACAGGTTCGATTCGCCGTTCTTGTACAGCCAATGCGCGGCCACGCCCGATTCGGCGGTGCGGTGCATTTCCTGGGTGCGGATCTGGAACTCGACCGGCGTGCCGTATGGGCCGATCAGGGTCGTGTGCAGCGACTGATAGCCGTTCAACTTGCGGATCGCGATGTAGTCCTTGAACTTGCCCGGCATCGGCTTGTACAGCGAGTGCAGGGTGCCCAGCGCGACATAGCAGTTCGGGAAGCTGTCGACCACCACGCGGAAGCCGTAGACGTCGAGCACCTGCGAGAACGACAGGTGCTTGCTGCGCATTTTCTTGTAGATGCCGTACAGGGTTTTTTCGCGGCCGTAGACCTCCGCCTCGATGTCGGCGATCTGCAACGTCGTCTTGACCGAGTCGAGGATCTTCGACACCACTTCGCGGCGGTTGCCGCGCGCCGCCTTCACGGCCTTGGCCAGGGTGCGGTAGCGCAGCGGATACAGATGCGAGAACGACAAGTCCTGCAGCTCGCGGTAGATGTTGTTCAGGCCGAGGCGGTGCGCGATGGGCACGTACACTTCCATCGTCTCGCTGGAGATGCGCGCCTTCTTGGCCGGCGCCATGACCTCCATCGTGCGCATATTGTGCAGACGGTCGGCCAGTTTGATGAGGATGACGCGCACGTCCGACGCCATCGCCAGCAGCATCTTGCGGAAGTTCTCCGCCTGCGCCTCGATCTGGCTTTGGAACTCGATTTTTTCCAGCTTCGACAGGCCGTCGACGAGGTTCGCGACCGGCGCGCCGAAGCGCTCGATCAACTCGTCCTTTTTGACGTCCTGGTCTTCCATCACGTCGTGCAGCAGCGCGGCCATGATGGCTTGCGCGTCGAGCTTCCAGTCGGCGCAGATCTCGGCCACGGCGATCGGATGCGAGATGTACGGCTCGCCCGATTTGCGCACCTGCCCGAGGTGCATCTCGTCCGAGAAACGGTACGCTTCCTTGACCTTTTTGAGGTCGGCGGGTGTCATGTACTCGGCCAGTTTTTCGGTCAGGTGCGTGACGGATGCGACGCCGGCGGTCAGGGTGGGCGTGGCCAGGGGCGACGAGGAAATCACTGGTTGAACGGGGGCTGGTGCGGAGGAGGCGATGGTGGAGACAGTGCTGTCGCCCGCGTTGGCGCCCGACGTGGCTGCGGCCGGCGCTTTGGCCGGCTGCTTGCCCGGTTGCTTGGACCGGGGCTTGCCGCTTAATGTCGGATCGGCGGGGATCAGATTCATACGTGTGCGTTCCGTCGTCATGAGAATGTCAATGTAAATACTACCTGATGGCGTGCGCTATTGCTCAACCGCTGCTCAATTGCTGCCAACGCGCATCATTCACATTGTTCGGGAACGCGGGCCCAACTTACATTGGGACCTTTTTCAACATTTCCAGACCGACCTTGCCGGCGGCGATTTCGCGCAGCGCGACGACGGTCGGCTTGTCCTTGGCTTCCACTTTCGGGGTGTGGCCTTGCAGCAGTTGGCGGGCGCGGTAGGTCGCGGCCAGGGTCAGCTGGAAACGGTTTGGAATGGTTTTGAGACAATCTTCAATAGTAATACGGGCCATCTTAACTCCTAAAATCTTGTGTATTTATTCAGCGTGGATACCCAATTGGGCAAATAGCGAGGTGTTGCGTGCCGCTTGTTGCGCAAACCGGCAACGGGCCGCTCTGACAATCGCCGTCAATTCAGACAGGGCGACCGCGAATTCTTCATTGATAATAGCATACTCGAACTCGGGAGCGTGGGCGATTTCGCCGCCGGCCGCCAGCAGTCTGCGCGTGATCACGTGGGCCTCGTCGGTGGCGCGTTTTTTGAGCCGCTGTTCGAGCGCGTCGATCGACGGCGGCAGGATGAAAATGCCGGCCGCCTGCGGGAACTGCTTCTTGACCTGCCGCGCGCCCTGCCAGTCGATTTCGAGCAGGATGTCGGTGCCGGTTTTCATCTGCTGTTCGACCATGATGCGCGAGGTGCCATAGTAGTTACCGTGCACTTCGGCCCACTCCAGGAACTCGCCGGCGTCGGCGCGCGCGACGAAATCCTCGGCGTTGGTGAAGTAGTATTCCTTGCCGTGGGTTTCACCCGGACGCGGCGCGCGCGTGGTGGTCGAAATCGACAGTTTGATCGTCGGTTCCTGCGCCAGCAGCGCGTTGACCAGCGTCGACTTGCCGGCGCCCGATGGCGCCACCACCATGAACAGGCTGCCGGCGAATGCGTTGGATGAGCTCATGTGTGTAACTTTCAAATGCGTTTCAAATGCGGTTCAAATACTTGTTCGGGCAGCGCCCAAAGACGTATTTTACCAAGAGCAACGCTCGGCATTCAATTCGGCTTTCAATTTGCGTTCAATCGTGTCGCGTTCACAGCAGTCCGATCAAGTGCTGGGCGGCGGCGGGGGCACGTTCCTTGGCCCCGTTGATGAAGTAGACGAACACCGCGCGCGCCTTGCCGGCGGCTTTGGCCGATGACGGCGGCGGCTCCACATACGGCAGCTCCGGCGGCAGCGCGCCGGCTTGCCATTGCTGCGCGACCGCCGCCCATTTCTTCAGCGCCGGCTTGGTGTAGCCGGTCACTTGTTCGCTCTGCGCGTTCATCAAGCGGGCGTAAACGAAATCGCTGGTGACGTCGGCGAAGGAGGGGAATTTGGGCGAGTCGGTGAACACGCTGGCGACCTTGTACTTGCGCGCCAGCTTGACGTAGTCGGCGCACATGAAGCTGTCGTGGCGGGTGTCGAGCACGTGGCGCAGCTTGCGCGTTCCCAGTTTGGTCGGCAGCAGTTTGAAGAAAGCTTCCAGGTCGTCCGGATCGAACTGCTTGGTCGGCGCCAGTTGCCACAGCAGGGGACCGAGCTTGTCGCCCAGTTCCGCCAGGCCGCTGCCGATGAAGCGCTCGATCGATTCGCCCGCCTCGCCCAGTACCTTGCGGTTGGTGGCGTAGCGGCTGGCCTTGACGGAGAAGATGAAATCGTCCGGCGTTTGCGCGTTCCACGAGGCGAAGTGTTCGGGCTTGGCGGTACGGTAGAAGGTGCCGTTGATCTCGATGCTGGTGACGTGCCGGCTGGCGTATTCGAGCGCCTTCTTTTGCGGCACGTCTTTGGGATAAAACGTCTCGCGCCACGGCGCGAAATCCCAGCCGCCTATGCCTACCCGGAGTGTCGATTTTGCGTTCGATGCGGCCATGCGTGCTCCTCGAAAGTCGTTGCGAGATCGTGGCCGGAATCGGTGCCGCGCCGACTAAGGTCAGCGCTCCTCGACGATGGCCACGCCCCAGGGCTTGAGCTCCAGCGCCTGGCCGCGCTTCACCGCGCGTCCCGACAGCAGCTCCGTGCCGTTGGCGTAGGTGTAGCTGACGCGCTGCGGCTTGGCCGAATAGTTTAGCAAGTAACGCACCCGGTTGCCGTTCTGTAGCGTGCCGCCACGGACGATGAGCGGGTAGCGCGCCTGCGGCAGCGCGATGCCCGCGCGTTCCACCTGCTCGGCCACGATCTTGCCGATTACCGCGTCGGTCGGCATGAAGCCGACGTACGTTACCTCGCCGCTGCCGTAGCTGTTGCGCGTGACGGCGGCGTAGTTCGGCCATGATGGATGCTTGTAGCGCGCCAGCACTTTGGCGGTGGTCGGCGTCAGGAACTCCATCCACCAGCGCGCCTGATTGTCCTGCTTGCCGACCTTGAACGGATCGCCGTCCAGGGTCACATCCGCCGGATTGGTGAACTGGCTGTAGCGCACACCCGCCGCCTCGCTGATGGCCCCCGGCTGCACCGCGTAGCGCACCTTGGTGTTCTCGTCGGAGAAGCCGCTGCGGAAGGTGTAGAGCACGCGTCCGCCCGCCTTGGCGTAGTCGTTCAGTTTGGCGATCTCGGCGCCGCTGGCCGCGTACAGCGACGGCACCACGATCAACTTATAGTCCGACAGCGCGGCGGTGGACGATGGCGACAGGATGTCGGCCTCGATGTTCATCCGGTACAGCGCGTCGTAATAGGGGCGCACCGCCTCGTTGTAGGTGAAGGCCTTGCCCCCTGTGTGGACTTTGAAGGCGTCGAAGCCGGCCTGCGCGGTGTTGCTGACGTACAGCGCGACCTGGTTTTTCTTGCGCAGGTTGACCAGCTTCGGCCCCAGCCGTTGCAGGTCGGCGCCGATGG
Organism: Oxalobacteraceae bacterium OTU3CAMAD1; assembly: GCA_024123915.1. Classification (NCBI taxonomy): domain Bacteria; kingdom Pseudomonadati; phylum Pseudomonadota; class Betaproteobacteria; order Burkholderiales; family Oxalobacteraceae; species Oxalobacteraceae bacterium OTU3CAMAD1. The sequence goes on from CP099650.1 coordinate 2,075,303, forward strand.
TCTTTGCCTCGGCGTATACCTCGTTGGGCTGGTAGTCCTGCGACAGCACGCCGCGCCAGTAGGTTTCGATGGCGTTGGCGGTGGTTGCCCAATGCCAGTAGGCGACCATGTTGGCGCCGCTGGCCAGGTGGCTGAACGCCTGCAGGCGCAACTGGCCGGGGTAGGGCGTCCAGTTGGGGAAGCCTTGCGCCTGCGTTTCCATCACCAGATAGTTCTGGCCGTTGCGCAGCGAGCGGGTCAGGTCGCCGCCGAAGGCGATCTCGGCGCCGGTCAGCTTGTCCTGGCTGGGGTGGTAGATATCGATGCCGGCGACGTCGAGCGGTTTGGCGGCCTCCCAGTGGTTGACCTCGGGCTGGACGCCGTACGAATGGTCCTTCCAGCCCAGATCGAAGTTCTGGGTGATGAACTGGTCGGGGCGGGCGCGGGCACGCACCAGTCCGGCCTGCCAGGTCAGGTACTCGGTGACCAGGCCGCGCTGGAAGTCGGCGAAGGCGTTGGACAGGCTGGCGTTGATGGAGCCGTTCACCGACGGGAAATCCTCCCAGCTGTTGATGCGGTTGCTCCAGTAATCCAGGCCGAAGGCTTTGTTCAGTTGCTCCAGGTCCGGGAACTTCTTGCGCATGGCGGCCACGAAGGCGGCCTGAACGTTCGGCCCGCTGGTGAAGTAGGCCTTGGTCTCGTTGTCGACCTGGTAGCCGATGACGGCCGGGTGGTCCTTGACGTGGTCGATCAGCTTGACGATCACCCGTTCGGCCGCGCGGCGGAAGTCCGGGTTGGTGATGTCCATGTTCTGGCGCGGGCCGTAGTCGGCGCGGCCTTTCGGGGCGGTCACCAATACGTCGGGATGCTGGCGCGCCAGCCAGGTGGGGATGGCGTAGGTCGGCGTGCCGACGATGACTTTGATGCCGGCCTTGTCGAAGGCGGCCAGCATGCGGTCGACATGGGTGAAGTCGAACACGCCTTCGCTGCGTTCCAGGGTGCCCCAGGTGGACTCGGCGATGCGCACGACCGTGATGCCGGCTTCCTTCATCATGCGCACGTCCTCGTCGATGCGGTCGACCGGGGTGTATTCGTCGTAGTAGGCGACGCCGAACAGCACCGTTTCCGGCAGTTTTGGCGCGGCGATGGCGGCCGATGGCGACCATGCCAGCGCGGCGGCGATGGCGAGCGCGCCCCGCGTGAATTTTCCTGCGTAGCTCATTCAGTCTCCGATTGGTTTTGTTATCGATAACTTTCCAAGATACCACAAATTATTGGCACTCCGGCCTGGGCCGATCGTCGCGGCGAGGGCTTTTGGTTTGGCAAACCGCCCCAATTATAGGAGTCTCAACATTTCCACAGGATTAGAACATGTCAGACCTGATCATCGTCGCCACCATTACCGCCCATTCGGGTTCCGAGCTGCTGGTGCGTTCCGCGCTGGACCAAATCGTGCCGCCGAGCCGCGCCGAAACGGGCTGCATCCGCTACGACCTGCATCAGGATCTGGGCGATCCCGCGACCTTCGTCATGCTCGAAGCCTGGGACGACGCCGAAGCGCATGCGCTGCACGAAACCACGCCGCATTTTCTGGAGCTGGTCAAGACCATCGGCGAGGTGGCCGACGTCAAGATCACCAAGTTGAATCAGTTACTGTGAGTTTTTCATGAGCTGCTGGCGGCTCGTGGCCGATTACGCCGTTCCGGCTAATCCGCCCTACGTGGAACCGTGGTTTGCAGACAATGCCATGACCGGATATTTCAAGCGCATGCGGCGACTGCAACACGTGCCGGATATCTGAAACACGTAGGGCGGATTAGCGCAGCGTAATCGGCCAAGCTCCGTCGGCGGCTGATAGCGGCAGCGTACTTAGGCGCCGCCACCGGCAAAGGTACGGGTGACGCGTTCCAGGTGCAGGCGCATGGCCTTGCGCGCGCCGGGCGCGTCGCGGGCGGCGATGGCGTCGTGGATCGCGCGGTGGTCCAGCAAGGTCGAGGTGCGCAGTTCCTCGGTGCGGTAGTGCTGCTTCAAGCGGTGCCACAGGCTGCTGCGCTGGCGCCAAAGATAGTCGATCACGCCCACCAGCGCCGTGTTGCCGGTTGCGCGCGCGATCGCCAGGTGAAAATTGCGGTCGGCCTGCTCGTTGCTGGAGCGGTCTTCGTGGCTGCGCTCCATCTCCAGCAGCGCCGCCAGGATGGCCTGCAGCGCGGCGGGGGAGGCGTTCTTCGCCGCCATCGCAGCCACCTCGGTCTCGATCACGCCACGCGCGGACAGCACCTCGAACGGTCCCGGGCCGGCCTCCGGCACGGCGGCGCCGGCGGCCGGATGTTCGCAGACATACACGCCGGAACCGCCGCGCACCTCGACCACGCCGCCCAGTTCCAGCGCGATCATTCCTTCACGCAGGGAGGCGCGACTGACCCGCAGCGACGCCGCCAATTCGCGCTCGGACGGCAGGCGCGCGCCAGGCTCCATTTGCTGTTCCCGTATCAGTTCCTGGATGCGCTCGGCCACCACGCGGTACATGCGCGGTTCGGCCGGGCGCGTGGCCTGTGGCTGAAAGTCGTTCATGCCGCCACCGTCCGCGCGATGCCGTAGAAGCGCATGGCGTTCCCGCCGAACACGGCGTCCCGCTGCGCCGGGTCCAAATGGGCGAGCAGCGCCTCGCTGGCATCCACCCACGCCGTGTAGTCTGTCGCCAGCCGCAGCACCGGCCAGTCGCTGCCCCACATCACGCGTTCCGGCCCGAATACCTCCAGCACATGGCGCGCATAAGGCGCCAGTTGTTCCACCGTCCAGCCGGGGCCCGCCTCGGTGACCATGCCGGACAGCTTGCATTCCACCTGCGGCTCGGCGGCCAGGCGTTCCATGTCGCGCAGCCAGCGTGGGTCCGGAACGGCGCCCATGACCGGCTTGGCCAGATGGTCGATCACGATCGGCAGCCCGGGGTGGCGGCGCGCGAACGCCAGCAGCGACGGCAGGTGGCGCGGCAGCACCAGGGCGTCGAAGCGCAGGCCGTGACGCAGCATGGCGTCGACCGCCGGCGTGACGGCGGGATCGTCGATCCAGCTGTCGTCGTCGAGGTCCTGCAACATCGGCCGCAGGCCGCGCAGCTTGGGATGGGCGGCCAAGGCGGCGATGCGCCCGACGGCGTCGCGCGCCTTCAGGTCCACCCAGCCCACCACGGCCCCGATGAAATCGTGACAGTCCGCCAGCTCCAGCAGGAAGCGGGTGTCCGCTTCGTCGGGCAGGGATTGCACCAGCACCGTGGTGGCGATGCCGTTTTGATGCAGCAGGTCGGCCAGATCGTCCGGGTGGAAATCGCGATGGATGAGGGCGAGCGTCGGCGGCGGCCAGGCGCCGGCGCGCGCGGCCAGTTGCCAGAAATGCTGGTGGGCGTCGACGCGCCCGGACCTGGATCGAATTGGATCGCGCCCGCTCATGCCGCCGCCAGTCTCAGCGCCGCGCGCAGGCGCGGCTGCGCCAGCGGCAATTGTAGCTCGTTGGCCAGCGCCACCACGGGCCGCAGGCGGCGGCGTTTCTTTTCCTCGTGGTTCTGGGCGATGTCCGCCAGCCGGTGGGCGAGAAAGGGATTGCAGAAGCGGTCGCGCACCTGCGCCAGGTAGTCCCGGGCGGTGTCGGCCTCGCCCAGCGCGTCGAACACGGGCAGCACTTCCTGTTCCCACAGCGCTTCGAGCTCCGCACGCGGTTTGGGATCGGACATGGTCTGCAGCACCGTCTCGTCCTTCGGCCGCTGGTACTGCAGCCAGTGCTCGGCCAGGAAGGTGTGGCCCAGGTTGAGCAGGAACAGCTTGCGCCGCTCGTACGGCTCCAGCTTGTCCGTGACGACGATTTGCGGATGGGTGCATGGCAGGACCATTTTCCTCTTCGCTTCGATCACCCAGATGGCGTAAGGCTCGGCGACCGCGCCGGCCGGCTCGATCGCCTCGGAGACGATGCGGTCCACCAGCGAATTGACCCACACGCAGCCCGTGCCCAGATAGGCGATGAAGCCGCCGTCCAGCCCCCAGGCGCGGGCCAGCTGGCGCACCAGGTCGCGCAGCACGTCGCCGTTGTTGGCCACCAGCTCGCACGGGTAGAGCGTCACCGGCGCCGCGCCGCGCATGTAGCGCTGGTGCAGGAGCACCAGCAGCTTGGCGGGGAAACCGCGCGGCGCCGTCGGTGCGCCCAGTAGCGCGGGTCCGTCGTGGTCGGAGAGTTCGTAGCCACGGTCGCCGGTGTTCGAGACGATCACCTGCACCGAGGTGGCGGCCAGTTCGCGTATCGCGGCCCAGTCGCGGTCAGCGTGCAGTCCCGCTTCGATCGCCGTGACGCGCTGCTCCTGCTCGATCACCGTGTCGCCGGCGCGGCCGCGAATGCGCACCGGGTAGCCGCCCGGCGCGTTGAAGGCCTCCACCCGCCTGGCGCTGGCGCGGCTGTCGGTGGTTTGCACCACGGTGATCCTGCCCAGCGCCTGTCCTTGTTCCAGCGCCTGGTGGACGAATAGGTCCACGTGCGCCTGCAGGAAGCGGCTGGTGCCGAATTGCAGTATGGGCGACGGCATTTACACCTCGACGATGGCTTTGATGACGCCGGCCGCCGGTTCCATCCAGCGCGGCAGCACGTCGATGAATTCGGCCAGGGTGGTGCGGTGCGTGTTCATCAAACCGGTGGGTACATGGCCCGCCTTCATCGCCGCAAGCACCGTGCGGAAGTCCTCGGCGGTGGCGTTGCGGCTGCCCAGCAGGCTGGTTTCGCGTTTGTGGAATTCTGGGTCGGCAAAGGAGATGCGGTCCAGCACGATCGACACCAGCACATAGGTGCCGCCGTGGGCGACGAACTCCAGGCCGCGCTCCATCGCCTTGACGTTGCCGGTGGCGTCGAACACGACGTCGAAAAATTCGCCGCCGGTCAGCGCCGACAGGCGGGCCTTGTCTTCGTCGTCGACCGCCACCGTCTGTTCGATGCCCAGCGCGGTGCGGCAAAACGCCAGGCGGTCCGCGCGTCCGTCGAGCACCGTCACGTCGCCGCCGTTGAGGCGGGCGAAGAGGGCCACGGCGATGCCGATCGGGCCGGCGCCGACCACCAGCACCTTCTGGCCGGCGCGCACGCCGCCCCGGCGCACGGCGTGGGCGCCGATGGCCAGGAATTCCAGCATGGCCGCGTCGTCGAGGGAGATGCCGTCGGTCTTGAACACGAAGCGCTCGGGCAGCGCCAGGTACTCCGCCATGCCGCCGTCGCGGTGCACGCCCAGCACCTGGATGTTGGTGCAGCAATTGGTCTTGCCCTGGCGGCAGGCCACGCAGGTGCCGCAGGACAGGTAGGGCATCACGTACACCTGGTCGCCGGGCGCCAGCGCGCTGCCTTCGGGCGCGGTGACGATCTCGCCGGACAGCTCGTGGCCCATCACGCGCGGATATTGCAGGAAGGGCTGGGTGCCCCGGAAGATATGCATGTCGGTGCCGCACAGACCGATGCGGCGCACGCGCAGTAGCACCTCGCCGGCCGCCGCTTGCGGCAGCGGACGCTCCACCAGTTCCAGCGCGCCCGGGGACAGGCAGACAACGGTTTTCATCATGATATTTTCCAGGTAAGGATAGTCATATGCTAAGTTATACTTCAATTGTATAGAATATATCAAGTACAATCGAGTGTTAAATCCTGTACTTTTGCTTATATTTTTGAGTGATTCACATATTTATTGACAACACCCTATTGGTTTGCGATATATTGAAAACACTTGATTTTTCCTCATCCCGTATCGACCCGGAGGAAGCACCCATGCCAGATACCCAGGCTTCACGCCTGCTATTGATGTCCCCGGAAGACAACTGCCTGATCGCGCGCGCGCCGCTGGCCGCCGGCGAAGCGCTGGAGATCGACGGCGCGCCCGTCATCCTGCCGGAGGACGTCCCGCTGGGCTACAAGGTCGCGCGCGGCGCGCTCAAGGCCGGCGACAAGGTGCTGCGCTACGGCGCCATCATCGGCACCGTGACGGCCGACGTGGCGTCCGGCGCCATGCTGCACACGCATAACCTGGTCAGCGACTACATTCCGACCTACACCCTGGCGTCGGACGCCCATTCCTTCATCGGGAGCACCCACTGATGACCAACACCTCCCTGCCGGCGCTGCATGGCTATCCGCGCGCCGACGGCCGCAAGGGCATCCGCAACGTCGTCGTCGTGGCCTACACCGTCGAATGCGCCCACCACGTGGCGCGCTTGATCGTCAACGCGTTTCCTGGCGAGGAGGTGCACCTGATCGGCTTCCCCGGCTGCTATCCGAACGACTACGCCGACAAGATGATGCGGCGCCTGGTCACCCATCCCAACGTCGGCGCCGCGCTGATCGTCTCGCTGGGCTGCGAGAGTTTCAACCGGCGCGGCCTGGAGGAGGAGGCCGCCGCCAGCGGCCGGCCGGTGCACACCCTCACCATCCAGCAGAACCGGGGCACGCGCACCAGCGTTGCCGACGGCATCGAATGGGTGCGTTGGGCGCGCGAGGCGCTGGTGCCGCAGCAGCGCGTACCGATGCGGCTCGACGAACTGGTGGTGGCCACCATCTGCGGCGGCTCCGACAGCACCAGCGGCATCACCGCCAATCCGGCGGTCGGCGTGGCCTTCGACCAGCTGGTCGCGGCCGGCGCCGCCTGCATCTTCGAGGAGACCGGTGAACTGGTGGGCTGCGAGTTCCACATGAAGCGGCGCGCCGCCACGCCGGAGCTGGGCGACGCCATCGTCGCCTGCGTGAACAAGGCGGCGCACTACTACACGGTGCTGGGCCACGGCAGCTTCGCCCCCGGCAACGCCGACGGCGGCCTGACGACGCAGGAGGAAAAGTCGCTCGGCGCCTACGCCAAAAGCGGCGCCTCGCCGATCAGCGGCATCCTCAAACCGGGCGACCAGCCCGAAGGCGGCGGCCTGTATCTGCTGGACGTGGTGCCGGACGGCGAGGTGCGTTTCGGCTTTCCCAACATCTCGGACAACGCCGAAATCGTGGAACTGATCGCCTGCGGCGCCCACCTCACGTTGTTCACCACCGGGCGCGGCTCGGTGGTCGGCTCGGCGATCGCGCCGGTGATCAAGGTGTGCGCCAACCCGGCCACCTACGAACGCCTTGCCGAGGACATGGACGTCAACGCCGGCCGCATTCTCAACGGCGAGGCCACCCTGGAGCAGGTCGGCACCGAGATCGTCGAGCTGGTGGTGGGCGTGGCCAATGGCGCGCAAAGCTGCTCGGAGGCGCTGGGGCACCAGGAGTTCATCCTCACCTACAAACAGTTCGAAGCATCCGGCCCCGGATGCTTCCCCTTGAAAGCGGCCTAGCATGGAGGCCAATCCGCACCTGGGCGCGCCGCGCAAGCTGGCGCGCCGCGACATTGCGCTGACCGGCCTGGGACTGGGCTGCGCGCAACTGGGAGGGCTGTACCAGGCCGTCGGCGAGGCCGACGCCCGCGCCATCGTCGATGCCGCGTGGGACCTGGGCATCCGCTACTTCGACACCGCGCCTTATTACGGCTACACGCTGTCGGAGCGCCGGCTGGGCGCCGCGCTGCGCGCGCGCCCGCGCAACAGCTATGTGCTCAGCACCAAGGTGGGGCGCCTGATGCGGCCCGACGCCGGCGTGACGCCGGGCGAATCCGGCTGGGCCGAACCGCTCCCGTTCCGGCCGCACTACGACTATTCGTACGACGGCGTCATGCGCTCGCACGAGGACAGCCTGCAGCGCCTGGGCATGGACCGCGTCGACATCCTGTACGTGCACGATATCGGCCGCGCCACCCACGGCGACCTGCACGCGCGCTATTGGGAGCAGTTGACGGACGGCGGCGGCTTCCGCGCGCTGACGGCACTGCGCGACCAAGGCGCGGTCGGCGCCATCGGCCTTGGCGTCAACGAATGGGAGGCGGTGGCCGAAGCGATGGAGGTGTGCGATCTCGATTGCGCGCTGCTGGCCGGGCGCTACACGCTGCTCGAACAGGGCGCGCTGGCGCTGCTGGACCGTTGCGCGCAGCGCGGCGTCGCCATCGTGATCGGTGGTCCGTTCAACTCCGGCATCCTGGCCGGCACCCGCAAATTCAATTATGAGGACGCGCCGGCACATATCGTCGACCGCGTCGATGCCATCGCGGCGGTGTGCGCGCAGGCAGGCGTGCCGCTGCAGGCGGCCGCGCTGCAGTTCCCCATGGCGCATCCGGCGGTGGTGTCGTGCATTCCCGGCGCCCAAAGCGCGGCGCAGCTGCGCCAGAACGCGCAGTGGTTCGGGCAGCCGCTGCCCGCCGCCGTGTGGGACGCGCTGGCGCGCGATGGATTGATCGCCGCCGGCGCGCCCACGCCGAAGGGCGCGTGAGCTTCGCCACATTCACCCGTTTTTACCCGTTTGTTTCAAGCTGTTCTGACGTGACGTATAAAGGAAACCAATGAAATTGCTGCGCTTCGGCCCCAAAGGCCACGAAAAACCAGGCCTGTGCGACGCCCAGGGCAATGTACGCGACCTGTCCTCGGTGCTGCCGGACCTGACCTCGGCCCATCTGGGCAAGGCTTCCCTTGACCGTCTGGCCTCGATCGATCCGGCGTCGCTGCCGCTGGTCGCCGAACCGGGCCGCCTGGCGCCCATCGTGGCCGATATCGGCAAGCTCATTTGCGTGGGCCTGAACTATTCCGACCATGCGGCCGAATCGGGCATGGACGTGCCGGCCGAGCCGGTGCTGTTCACCAAGGCCACCAGCGCCATCATCGGCTGCAACGATCCGGTGGTGCTGCCGCGAGACTCCGTCAAGAGCGACTGGGAAGTGGAGCTGGGCGTGGTGATCGGCACCCGCGCGCGCTATGTGGACATCGAAAACGCGCTCGACCACGTGGCCGGCTATTGCGTGGTCAACGACCTGTCGGAGCGCGAGTACCAGCTCGAACGCGGCGGCCAGTGGGACAAGGGCAAGGGCTGCGACACCTTCGGTCCGGTCGGACCGTGGCTGGTCACCACCGACGAGGTGCCGGATCCGCAGAACCTGGCCATGTGGCTGGACGTGAACGGCAAGCGTTACCAGACCGGCAACACCCGCACGATGGTGTTCACGGTGGCCCATCTGGTCAGCTACATCAGCCGCTTCATGACGCTCAACCCCGGCGACGTGATCAGCACCGGCACGCCGCCCGGCGTCGGCCTGGGACAAAAGCCGGAGCCGATCTACCTGCGACCGGGCGACCGCATGGCGCTGGGCATCGAGGGCCTGGGCCAGCAAAACCAGACCGTCCACGCCTGGAACCCGGAGCTGATCGACAACTAATGGCCTAAAGACCACGGCGCACAAAAAAACCAGGCGCCGCAGGGATACAAGATGGAGACAACAAGGCAATGACCGAACAATCCAACCGGCAGACCTACAAGTTCGCCTTCGTGATGATCACCTCGCTGTTTTTCATGTGGGGCTTCGTCCATAACCTCGATCCGATCCTGATTCCCCATCTGCGGAAATCGTTCAGCCTGACCGTGCTGGAGGCCGCGCTGGTCGATTCGGCGGTGTTCATCGCGTATTTCGTGATGGCGCTGCCGGCCGGCCTGCTGATCCGCAAGGCCGGCTACAAGAACACCATGCTGTGCGGCCTGGGACTGTTCGCGGTCGGCGCGCTGTTGTTCATCCCGGCCGCCGACACGCACCGCTATGTATTCTTCCTGGGCGCCTTGTTCGTCATCGCCTGCGGGCTGACGGTGCTGGAAACGGCGGCCAATCCCTATGTCACCCTGCTGGGCAAGCCCGAGCGTGCCACCCAGCGCTTGAACCTGGCGCAATCGTTCAACGGCCTGGCGGCGATGCTCGCGCCCATCGCCGGCGCCCGCCTGATCCTGGTCGACGGCCATAGCGACGCGCAGCTGCAGGCCATGTCCGAGGGCGCGCGCCAGGCCGCGCTGGCGGCGGAGGCGGCCAGCGTCAAGGGGCCCTACCTGGCGATCGCGCTGGTCATCGTCGCCATCGCGGTGGTGTTCTTCTTCCTCAAGGTGCCGGCCATCGGCGCCGCCGCCGACAACGTCCAGCCGGCGCCCGCCAAGGGCGCGGTCATGCGGGCGTGGCGGCGTTCGTCGATCCGGCGCGCCGTCGTCGCGCAATTCTTCTATGTTGGCGCGCAGGTGTGCGTGTTCAGCTTCTTCATCCTGTACGCGACCAGGGCGGCCGGCGTGTCGCAGATCGCGGCGGCCGACTACCTGGGCTGGGGCTGCGGCACCGCGTTCGTCGTCGGCCGCTTCGCCGGCACGTGGCTGATGAAATACATCGCGCCGGCGCGCCTGCTGCTGGTCTATTCGCTGGCCAGCGTGGCGCTGTGCGCGGTGGCGATGTTCGCCAGCGGCACCGTCAGCCTGGTGGCGGTGGTCGGCATCGCGTTCTTCATGTCGATCATGTTCCCCACCATTTTCTCGCTCGGCATCCGCGACGCCGGCGCCGACACCGAGATGGGCAGCAGCTTGATCGTCATGTCCATCGTCGGCGGCGCGGTGCTGCCGCTGCTGTTCGGCGCCATCAGCGACATGACCCACAATCTTCAATACGGCTACGCCGCGCCGCTATTGTGCTTCCTCGTGATCGGCTGGTTCGCGCGCAGCGTGCTCCAGGAAGCGCCGGCGCAGGTCGCCACCACATCGACAGGGAGCATTGCACATGTTTGAACTGACCGGCAAAACGGCCGTCATCACCGGCGGCGGCAGCGGCATCGGCCGCGCCATCGCCATGCTGTTCGCGCGGCGCGGCGCGTCGGTGCACATCCTCGACATCGGCGCGGACGCGGGCGCGCAAGTGCTGCGCGAAATCGCGGAGGAGGGCGGCAGCGCCGCCGCGCAAACTTGCGACGTGACGCAACAGGCGCAGGTGCGCGCCTGCTTCGCCGCGATCGGGCCGATCGACATTTTGATCAACAACGCCGGCGTCGCGCATGTCGGCAAGGCCGACAATACCGCCGAAGAGGACTTCGACCGCGTCATCGGCGTCAACGTCAAGGGCGCCTACAACTGCCTGCACGCGGCGATACCGCTGCTCAAGGAGAACGGCGGCGGCGTCATTCTCAATATGGCGTCGGTGGCGGCGTGGGTGGCGGTGTCGGAGCGCTTCGCCTATTCCACCGCCAAGGGCGCGGTGATGGCGATGACCCTGTCGGTGGCCAAGGACTATCTGGGCGACGGCATCCGCTGCAATTCGATCTCGCCGGGACGGGTGCACACGCCGTTCGTCGACGGCTTCCTGGCCAAGAACTACCCGGGCCAGGAGGCGGAGATGTTCGAGCGGCTGTCGAAGACGCAGCCCATCGGCCGCATGGCGCGGCCGGAGGAGGTGGCCGCGCTGGCGCTGTACCTGTGCAGCGACGAGGCTTCCTTCATCACCGGCAGCGACTATCCGATCGACGGCGGCTTCATCACGCTCAACGCCTGAGCGCAGCACGGCGCGGCATTTTTAATCAATACGGAACAAGGACGGACGATGGAACGCATGGGCATGGTAATCGGGATAGCGGCCGATAAGATCGACGAATACAAGGCTTTGCACGCGGCTGTGTGGCCGCAGGTGCTGGCCACCTTGGCCGCCGCGAACGTGCGCAATTACACGATCTTCCTGCGCGAGCCGGAGAACCTGCTGTTCGGCTATTGGGAGTACCACGGCGACGATTTCGATGCCGACATGCGCGCCATCGCCGCCGACCCGGAGACCCGGCGCTGGTGGACCTTCTGCGAGCCTTGCCAGCTTCCGCTGGCCAGCCGCGCCGAAGGCGAGCACTGGGCGATGATGCCCGCCGTGTTTCATATGGATTGAGCGGGGCGGACATACTTTCCACAGGCGCTGATTATTGCGCGCTGGTTCCCTGCGCGGCGCGACGGCATCCATTGCCGCCGCGCCGCAGTCGCTTCAAGATCAGCGGAAGACCGCGACGAAGCCGCCGCGTGGTTTCAGCGTCACGCGCGCCTGGCCGCTCCGCAGCTCCGCTTGGCTGAATTCGCGCTGGCCGGCGCCATCGGTAATCATGGCGCCCTTGCGGTCGCCGATGAAGGACAGGTCCAGCTCGACCGTGCGCTCGCTTTCATCGGCGTTGATCCCCGCCACATACCAGCTGGCGCCGGCCTTGCGGGCAACGACGACATGGGTGCCGGGATAGCCGGCGAGGAATCGGCTGTCATCCCATTTGCGCGGCAGCGAGCGCAGGAAAGTCCTGACATACTCGGGCACCGTGGCCATACCCTCTGGAATCTCGGCGAAATGCTGGATACCCGACAGGAACAGCACCGACTGGGCCAGCTCGAAGCCGTTGCGGGTGATGCGCTTGATCTTGCCCATGTCGCCGAACACCATTGGCGTGAAGTCCATCGGGTCGAACAGGTTGCGGATCATGGCCGCGTTCACCGCGTGGGCTGGCACGGCGTCATGGTCGCCCTGGTCGAAGGTGGTGAATTCGAATCCGCGGATCGCCTCCACCGTCATCAGGTTGGGGTAGGTGCGCTGCAGCCCGCGCGGCAGGGTCGCGCCGTGGAAGTTCACCAGCAGCCCCGCGTCGGCCGCATCCTTCAGGATATCGACGTAGTAGCGGATCATCGAGACGCCGTCGCCGCCGAAGAAATCGATCTTCACCCCCTTGACGCCCATCCCGCGCAGGCGCGCGAATTCCTTCACGCGCGCATCGTGCGTCAGCAGCTTGTCGCGCGGCGTCTGCGGCGCGTCGTTCCAAGCGCCGGCGGAGTTGTACCAGACGTGCAGGTTCACGCCCCTGGTGCCGGCGTAGCGCGCCAACTCGGCCATCTTCTCGTAGCCGATCTGCCGGTCCCATTCCGCGTCGACCAGGGTGTGGTTCCATTTCATGTCCGCCGCGTAGTCGATGAACTTCTTTTGCACGTCGAATACGGTGAACTCGTCCTTCAACAGCGGCCAACTCCAGGACGCGTGTCCGGGCTGGATCAATTTTCGGTCGAACGCGACGGCCGGCGCCGCCAGGTCGGTGCCGAGCGTGGAGTCCATCACGGCGTTAAGCGATCCCACGGCGACCACGCGCCAAGGGGTGACCAGGGTGCCGGCGGTTTCCGCCAGCAGCCTGCCGTTCGTGAAGACCTCCGGTGGCGTCGGCACATCGATGCGGTAGACGCCGCCGGGCGCCTCGGTGGCGAGGCGCGAGGCGTGGAAGCTGCCGTTCATGTTGGCTTCGGTCAGCGCCACCCAAGTGTCACCGCTCTTGAACAGCGCCGGGAACACCCAGCCTGCCTTCAACGGCGCGGGCTGGCCCACCGGAATGTCGACCTGGTAACGCTCCTCGTAGGACGGGTTGGTTTTACCGAACCCGGTCTTGGCCACCGCCATCGGCTGGAGGAAGGCGCGCGCCTTCGGATTGAAAGCGAAACCGGTCGTTTCGCCGAGAAAACGCTTGACGGGAATCCGCGCATCGGCGACGACATAGCGGAAGGCCAGGCCATCGTCGGACACGCGGAACGCCACATCCATCTTGTACCCGGCGGAATTGACGATGGAAAACACTTGCTGATTGGCGCGGTAGTGGATGGCGGAGCGCTTGCCCACCGCCATTGCATATCTGTCGGAAATCGCTTTGACCGCCGACGTTTTCACCAGACGAAGGCCGCGCGAGAAATCCGCGTCCGCCAACGTCAGGCCAAGCGGCGATGGCAGCAGCACCGGTTGGCCGTTGCGGTGCACGCTATACGATAAGGTACTGTCCGGATTGATTTGTACCGCAACATCCAGTTGTTTGTCGGGGCTCTGGAGCGCCAGCGCAGCGCCGTTGGCCAAGCTCAATCCCAGCAACGCGCTCACTATCTTTATGTTCATCATGTCGTCATCACAATTGGTTAAAAAGCTGCGTTCAGTCACGCAGGTGGAACTTTATGCGCATCAATTGTATGTGATATATTGAGAACAGTTTGCATTTATTTAATCGGCTGCATATGATGTATTGCCTCGAGACCAACAACCAATCAAGGCAGATGCAGACGTTTTATAAGAAGGCGCTCCTCGCGCTGATATTCCTCGTGGTGGCGGACGCCTTGCTGGCGGCGTTGTTCATTTACCGGAGCTATCTGTCGGTGACCGTGCTGGCGCCGCTCCAAGACCGCACGCACTGGCGCAGCGTCGGCGAAACCGACGCCCCCTGGCGCGGAACGTCGACCATCCGGATGCATGATCCCGACGGCGAGCGGCTGCGATACGATTTCCACCTGACCACTGCGATCGATTATCCATTCGCCGCCGCGACGCTGTTGTTGAACGATCGGCAGGACCGGCTGGCGCAGGTCGACTGGTCGAAGTACACCAGCGCCACCTTCCTCGCCAAGTGCGCGCCGGCCAATTCGCTCATCTTCGGCGTGCTGGCCTTCGACGACAAGATCTCCAGGGTGGGTGATTTCCCGACCTATAGAACGCCGCAAAGCTTTTTCTCCTGTAACGAGGCCGGCGTGCCGGTGACGGTGGACCTGACCCGGCTGACCATGCCCGAGTGGTGGTTCTCCTTGCACAAGCTGCCGGTATCGCTGCAGGACTACAAGCTGGACAAGGTATCGAAAATCGTCTTCGGCACCAGTTTTCAAAGTCCCCGCGACGTCGCTTCCCGGGTGGAAATCAGCGAATTCACGCTGCATGGCCGCGACTACCGCTATATCGCCGCGCTGGCCGTCGTCCTGCTGGCCAGCTGGAGCGCGTTTGCCCTGTGGTTTTTCCGCAGCCACGCGCGGGCCTTGATTGCCAGCCTGGAGTCGAAAAAGAAGAACGATCTGCCGCTGATCGCCTACCGCCAATTGATCCTGGAGTCCTCCAAGGACAAGGAAAAGGCTTCGGTATTGCAGTTCGTCGCGACCAACTACGCCGATGCGGAACTGGATCTGGAGTCCGTGGTCGTCGGGACCGGGGTGAATCGCTCCAAAGTCAACGACCTGCTCAAAAAAGAACTGGGCATGACCTTCACCGGTTACCTGAATAAATTGCGGCTGACGGAGGCGGGCCGTTTGCTGGCCGAGGACAACGGCGCGACCGTTTCGGAGATCGCGTATTCGGTCGGTTACGGCAACGTCTCTTATTTCAACCGGCTGTTCAAAGAAGAATACGGCTGCGCGCCAAAGGCTTTCCGGTCCCTGTCGACCAAGCAGAAACAGCCGGCCGAGCTCACCCCCTCCTGATCCTCCCTTCCTGATCGGTTCCTGCCTCCCGGCCGCTTGTACTTTTCGCAGGACCGCTTGCCATTTCCGCTTAGTGAAAGAGATTTCGGCCAAGGCGCAAGAACGTCCCGGCGCGCTGTCCTATGCTCGGACCCCTTGTCCATTTTTGGTATCCACCCCATGAAGAAAAGTCCCAGCCGCCTGGTCACCGCCATGTGCATGCTCTTGCTTTCGTCGGCCCATCTTGACGCCAGGGCCGCCGCCATTCCCCAGCTCGTTCAAAAAAACGGCCGCCACGCGCTGATGGTCGACGGCCAGCCGTTCACAATGCTTGGCGTGCAGGCCCACAATTCGAGCAACTATCCCGGCGCGCTGGAGCCCGTGTGGTCCGCCGTCAAGGACGCGCATGCCAACACGCTTGAAATCCCCGTCGCCTGGGAGCAGGTCGAGCCGGTCGAAGGCAAATTCGATTTCAGCTACGTCGACACGCTGGTCGCGCAGGCGCGCCGGAACAAGGTGCGCCTGGTGCTGCTGTGGTTCGGCACCTATAAAAACACGCGTCCGCAGTACGCGCCGGAGTGGGTCAGGACCGACAACCAGCGTTTCCCGCGCATGCTCGACAAGGAGGGCAAGCCGACCTACTGCCTGTCGACCTACGGCGAGGAGACCTTGACGGCCGACACCAGGGCCTTCGTCGCCTTCATGGCGCATCTGAAGAAGATCGACGAGGCCGACCGCACCGTGATCATGGTGCAGGTCCAGAACGAGGTCGGCACGTTCAACAGCACGCGCGACTACAGTCCGAAGGCGGAGGCGGCGTTCCGCCAGCCGGTGCCGGCGTCCGTGCTGGCGAAAAAGAAGCCGCCCGTGCCCGGCGCCCCCAGCGGGACCTGGTCTGAGGTCTACGGCCCATATGCGGAAGAGTATTTCCTGGCGTATTCGATGGCCAGCTACATCGGCAAGATGGCCAAGGCCGGGCGCGCGGTCTACAACCTGCCGATGTTCGTCAACGCCGCCGTGCGCGATTCGGTCGCGCCGGCCACGCCGTGGAAGAACAATTTCAACGCCGGCGGCCCGACCTACGACGTGATCGACATCTACCAGGCGGCGGCCCCCCATATCGACATCTCCGCCGCCGACCTGTACGGCAAGGAGTCGGAGCAGGTCGCGGGCAACCTGGCCAAATACCAGCGACCGGACAACGCCCTGTTTATCCCTGAGATGGCCAACGCGCCTTACTTCGCGCGTTACATCTACCAGATACTGGGACGCGGCGCGATCGGTGTCGCGCCGTTCGGCGTCGATTACGCCGACTACACCAATTATCCGCTGGGGGCGCGGACGGCCGACAAGGCCATGGCCGCGCCGTTCGGCAAGATCTACGCGGCGTTCCGGCCGATGGAGCGGATGTGGGCGACCTGGGCGCTGGAGGGGCGCACCCACGGCATCGCCGAAAGCGACGAGCGCACGCCGCAAACCATCACCATGGGCAACTGGAGCGTCAACGCGATCTTCCGTGAATGGCACATGGGCACCGTCGCGCATTCGGCCAACAAGCAGGATTTCCCGCCCGGAACCGAGTTCCCCACCGGCGGCGCCGCCTTCGCGCAAACCGGCGACAACGAGTTCATCGTGATCGGCCAGCAGGTGCGCCTGCACTTCGGCGGCGCCGGCGCCAACGCCAACAAACCGGCCATGTATTTGCGCGTCGAGGAAGGCCGCTTCGACGCGGCGGGAAAATGGATCATGCAGCGCAACTGGAACGGCGACCAGGTCGATTCCGGCCTGAACCTGCCGGCCCGTCCCACCGTCCTGAAAGTGCGCATGGGGACGTATTTAGGCGGGCTATCCCATTGACGCCGGCGGCGCCGCCTGATCGCGGCCGTGCCCGGCGTCGCGCTTGCGCAGCGCGTTGAGCATGGTCGAGCGCGACGAGCCCAGATGGACCCGCATCGCCGCCAGCGCGGCGGCGACATCGCCCTCGGCCAGCGGACGCAGGATGGCCAGGTGCTCCTGTAGCGCGTACTGGTTGCGCGGGATCTCGTCGCGCTTGTCCCACTGGTAGTGGTAATGGTAGACCATGGAGACGACGTCGTTGAGGCTCTCGGCGAAGCGGTTGTCCAGCAGGCCGATCAGGAAGGTGTGGAATTCGCGGTCGAGCGCGGGGAATTCCGCGTGGCTCTCGGCCGGTTCGCGGCCCAGCGCCTCGTGGCGCGCCAGCAGCTCGCGCAGCCTGGCGAAGGCCGGGTCGTCCGGCGCCAGCTCGGCGATCTTTTCGATCGCCTTCAATTCGAACATCTCGCGCACCTCGCCCAGCTCCTGGGCGTATTTGGTGTCGAAGGCGCACAGGCGCCAGCCGCCGCGCGGGTTCTTTTCGATCATGCCGTTGCGCGAGAAGCCGATCAGGAATTCGCGTACGGCGATGGTGCTGACCCCGGCCGCGCGCGACAGCTCGACCTCGGTGAACTCGGCGCCCGGCGGCAGGTCGCGCTCGTAGATGCGCTCCATCAGCACTTGCTGCAGCTGCTCGGTGGCACTGTGCAGTTCGGCCACGTCGAAGTAGTCGTCCGGCCGGGGCTTGCGCAACAGATAGCGCTGCTTCATGCCGGCCACCAGTCCATGGTCGACCAGGTGGGCCAGCGCGCTGCGTACGGCGGTGCGGCTGCTGGCGACGATCTCGGTCATGCGCATTTCGGTGGGCAGGGGATCGCCAACGGCCAGGTGGTTGGCGGCGTGATCCAGCAGCAGGTTGATGCTGCGCCGGGTGGTGATGGGAAGTTTGGCCATGTTTTGTGGTGCGGGGCGCCGTCGTGGCGGCGTAGTGTATTGAATACATAGAATACACCACGATCGGCGCTCGCGTGTCGCGGCGGTAGTTTACAGCCTTGAATTTTGCAAGTTTACGCCATTATGAAATTCATCAAACGGCGGAATGATTTCGCGTGCACAACACGTTTGCGGTTCGCCTTCTGAATTGTTTGATATATGTTTATTAGGTTTTCACGTTTGCCGCCGGGGGAGGGATGTCGGCGGCCGGCGCGGAAACGGAGCCGTCGGCCCCGCCCGGGGAAGGCGGCTTCGCTGTCATCCATATATACAACAAATCATAAGGAGACAAGTAAGATGAAATGGATCAAAGCAGTGCTCGTTGCGGCCCGGCCCCTGGTGGCCGCCGGCGCGATGGTCGTGGCGGCCCAGCAGCCGGCCGCCGCCTATACCTGGGACACCGTCGCCATGGGCGGCGGAGGGTTCGTCTCGGCCGTCATTCCCAGCAAGGCCCAGGGCGTGGTGTACGCGCGCACCGACGTCGGAGGCGCCTTCCGCTGGGACAATTCAGCCGCGCGCTGGGTGTCCATGCTCGATTGGGTGGCCGATGACCAGACCGGTTACCTCGGCGTCGAATCGTTGGCGGTCGATCCCAAGAACGCGGCCAACGTCTATTTGTACGTCGGCATCAGCTACTTCAACGGCGGCAAGAGCGCCGTGCTGCGTTCGACCGACTACGGCGCCACCTTCTCCACCACCGACGTGACCGCCCAGTTCAAGGCGCACGGCAATGGCATGGGGCGCCAGAACGGCGAGCGCATGGTGGTCGATCCAGGTTCGAGCAACGTGCTGTACCTGGGCACGCGCGCCAACGGCCTGTTCAAGAGCACCAACGCCGGCGCGGCCTGGGCAAAGGTGAACGCGCTCAACGTGACGACCACGGCCAACGAAAACGGCATCAGCGTGGTCATGGCCGATCCGGCCAGCGTGTCCGGCGGCGTGGCGCAGCGCCTGTTCGTCGGCGTGTCGCGCTACGGTTCGGCCGGCGCCAACTTTTATCGCAGCGACAACGCCGGCGGCTCGTTCAGCGCCGTCTCCGGCGGCCCGTCGAACCTGATGCCGCAGCGCGCCGCTTTCGACGGCGCCGGCAACCTGTACATCACCTACGCCAACGGCGCCGGCCCGCACGGCAACCAGTCGGGCACGGAGCCGATGAACAGCGGCCAGATCTGGAAATACACGATCGCCAACGGCGCCTGGACCAACGTCACGCCGGCCGGCGTGACGGTCGCGTTCAGCGGCATCAGCGTCGACCCCAACAATGCCCAGCGCCTGATCGCCTCGTCGGTCAACCAGTACGCCCAGCAGGGCAACAGCTGGGGCGACCGGGTGTATATCTCGACCAACGGCGGGGCGGCGTGGACCGACGTCGTCGCGCGCGGCTTCGCCAAGGACACCGGCGGCATCAACTGGATCGCCGGCTCGTCGATCCACTGGGCCGGCACGGTGGCGTTCGATCCGTTCAACACCAAGACCGTCTGGGTCACGTCGGGCAACGGCATCTTCAAAACCAGCGACATCGACGCCACCACGACCACCTGGACCTTCAACACCAAGGGACTGGAGGAGACGGTGCCGCTGAACATCAACAGCATCGCCGGCGGCCCGCTGCTGTCGGCGCTGGGCGACGTCGACGGCTTCCAGCACTACAACACCCAGAGCTACACCAACCCGATGTACACGCCGACGATGGGCACGACCACCGGCCTGGCGGTGGCGGACGCCAACACCAGCACAGTGGTTCGCGTCGGCAACGCGATGTACCGCTCCGCCAACGGCGGCACCAACTGGACGCAGGCCGCCATCAACGGCGCCAAGGGCCAAGTGGCGCTGTCGGCCAGCGGCGGCGTGTTGCTGCATAGCCCGGAAAACTCTTCCACCACCTACCGTTCGACCAACCTGGGCACGAACTGGACGGCCGTCGGCGGACTGGGCGTGAGCAACGCGCGTCCGCTGGGCGATCCGGTCAACAACAATAAGTTCTATGTGCACAATCCGGCCAATGGCGCCTTCATGATCAGCACCGACGGCGGCGCGTCGTTCTGGCAGTACAACACGCTGGCCGCCGGCGGCAGCGACGTGATCCGCGCGGCGCCCGGCCGCGAGGGCGACATCTGGGTGCCGCTCTACGGTGGCGGCCTGGCGCGCACCACCAGCTCCGGCTGGCAATTCACCACCTTCGCCAACGTCAGCTACTGCGGCGCGGTCGGCTTCGGCAAGGCGGCGGCGGGCGCGACCTATCCGACCGTCTTCATCTGGGGCACGGTCGGCGGCGTGCGCGGCTTGTTCCGTTCGACAGATACCGGCCAGACGTGGACGCGCATCAACGACAACGCCCACCAGTACGGTGGCCCGGGCAACGGCAGGTTCGTCGTCGGCGACATGAACACCTTCGGCGTGGTCTACATGAGCACGGCGGGCAGGGGGATCGTGGTGGGCCGGCCGTAACCCTGGCGCTGGCGTAGTGAAGGGGACGCCGGCGTCGGCGATCGCCGACGGCGGCGGTTACACAAAACACCGAGACAACCTGGAAGACTTTGTAGTAAATGTTCATTATATATGTGGAACAATTTGGGTTATCATCTAGCCAAACTACCCATTCGAGACGCTTATAAATGAAATCTTTGCACACGAAGAAAGTCCCGGGGCGAGTGCTCCTGGCAGGCATGCTCGCAGCCACGATCGCCGCCCACGCAGCCCCGCCGTCGCGGTTGCCTTCGATGCCGCCCATGCCGGCGCTGCCGTCGCCGCTGCCGCAGGACAGTGTGGACATGGCCGCCCACGATTCCGCGCCGGAAGTGAAGCTGGCGTTGCCGATTACGGCAGGCCCTTTCGAACCCACCTGGGAATCGATCGAGAAAAACTACCCGGGCACGCCGGCTTGGCTGCGCGAAGCGAAATTCGGCATCTGGGTGCATTTCGGACCGCAGGCGGCCGGCATGAGCGGCGACTGGTACGCGCGACGGATGTACGCGCCCGGCACGCCGGCCTACGACAACCACCTCAAGAACCAGGGACATCCTTCGCGCGTCGGCTACAAGGAAATGCTGCGCGACTGGAATCCAAGCAAGCTCGATCCGGCCAAGTTGACGGCGCTGTACAAGGCGGCGGGCGCGCGCTTCCTGATCGTCCAGGGCGTGCATCACGATAATTTCGACTTGTGGGACTCGCGCTACCAGCCGTGGAATTCGACCCGCATGGGTCCAAAGCGCGATCTGGTCGGCGAGTGGTCCAAGGCGGCCAGGGAGGCCGGCATGCGCTATGGCGTGGCCTTCCATCATGAATATTCGTGGTGGTGGTGGCAAACCGCCTTCGGCAGCGACAAGCAGGGGCCGCTGGCCGGCGTTCCCTACGATGGAGCCCTGACCATGGCCGACGGCAAGGGAAAGTGGTGGGAAGGGCTCGATCCGCGCCGGCTCTACAACGTCGACCTGCGCGAATACAAGGGCGTCGCAGCGGCGGCCCAGACGGATTGGAATCCCCCGCCGGCCGGTCTGTTCAGCCGTCACACCGCGTATACGAAGTGGTATGCCACCCAATGGGCGCTGCGCATGATGGACGTGGTGGAGCGCTACGATCCAGATTTCATCTATACCGATGGCACGGGGCCGCAACCGTTTAGCGGAACCCACACCGGCACCGGCATCAAGTCCGATGCGACGCAGCGCGTGATCGCCGATTTCTACAACCAGACCCTGAAAAAGCGTGGCAAGGTCGACACCTTCAGCATCATCAAATTCCGGCCAACCACCAACGGCACCGTGAATACGGAGGAGGGCAGCGTCCCGGACGGCATCAAGTCCGACCAGGCGTGGATCGCGGAAACGCCGGTGGGGGATTGGTACTACGGGCCCGGTTTCACCTACGATTCGGGCGCGGTGATCCGCTATATCCTTGAGCAGGTGTCGCGCGACGGCAATGTCGCCATCTGTATTTCGCCGCTGCCCGATGGTTCGCTGGACGCCGGCAGCACCCGCATGCTGGAGGAGGTCGGCGCCTGGATGCAACTGAACGGCCAGGGCATCTACGGCAGCAAAGCCTGGGCCGTGCCCGGCGAGGGCGCGGGCGGGAAGTTGCGCACTCTGCCTGGAGGCAAGATCGGAAAAGAGCAGGCCGAGTTCCGCTTCGGTCCCAAGGATTTCCGCTTCACGGTGGGCGGCGACGGTTCGCTCTACGCGTACAGCATGGCGGTTCCCGCCGCCGGCAGCGAACTCCGCATCGCTTCGCTTGGCCGCGCCGCCAAGCTGCTGGGCAAGCCGGTCGCCTCCGTCACCTTGCTCGGCCACGCCGGCGCGCCCTTGCGCTGGAAGCAGGAGGATGACGCGCTCGTCATCACCGTGCCCGAGGGGATGTCGTTCGCCACGGCGGTTGGTTTCAACATCAGGTAGCACATCGCGAAAGATCCGCCGGTTTAACGGTTTCGATAAAGGAGCATTACCATGACATCAGAAGCAAACAAACTCACCATGCAGAAGTTTGTCGAGTTCATCAACACCGCCAGCGAAGCATTGGCCGACGAACTCATCTCCACGGAGGCAATCTTTCATGTGCCGGGACGTCCGGAGCCAATGAAAGGGCCAGCTGGTTATCTCGCCATCATCGGCATGATGCGCGAAGGATTCCCCGACATTCAGTGGACCCTGGAAGAGATGGTGGCCGAGAGCGATAAAGTGGCCGCCCGGTTTACGATGCGCGGCACACATCAAGGACCATTCTTCGGTGTAGCGCCAACCGGGAAAAAGATCACCGTGCAAGCCATGAACCTCTACCGTCTCTCCGGCGGCAAGTTCGTCGAAGAGCGCGGCCAGCCCGATATGCTTGGCTTGTTACAGCAAATCGGTGCCGCGCCATCGAATTGACCCGGGACGCTGCCAGGAGGGCCGAAAAAAAGGAGCGTTGCCGCTCCTTTCTGTTATTCCAGGTTTTGCACCTGCTCGCGCATCTGCTCGATAAGCAACTTGAGCTCCATCGAGGCGTCGGCCAGCTCCTTGACGGAGGCCTTGGCGCCCAGCGTGTTCGCTTCGCGGTTGAGCTCCTGCATCATGAAGTCCAGGCGCTTGCCGACCTGGCCGCCCTTTTTCAGGATGTGGCGCGTCTCGGTCAGGTGCGCCGACAGCCGGCCCAGCTCCTCGGCGACGTCGATGCGGATGCCGTACAGGATCACTTCCTGGCGGATGCGTTCGAGCGCGTCCTGGCGCGACAGCGCCGAATTCGAGCCCTGGCAGGCCAGGCCCAGCGCGTCCTGCATGCGCTCGACGGCTTTTTGCTGGAAGGCGGCGACCACCTGCGGAATGAGCGGCGTGATGCGCTTGACGATCACCTCCATCGCCTCGATGCGTGAGGTCAGCATCGCTTCGAGCGCGGCGCCTTCGCGCTGGCGGCTGACGACGAAGGCCTCGACCGTGCGCGCGGTCAGCGCGGCGACGTCGGCCTGCAGCGACTCCTGGCCGATCTGGGCTTCCTCGATGACGCCGGGCCAGCGCAGCAGTTCGGCCACGGACATGGTCGGCGCGGCGGGGAAGTGCGCGCCGACTTCTTGTTGCAGTCGTTGTAATTCGGTCAATAGGGGCAGGTTGAGCGCCTGCGTGCCGGCCGTGGCCGCCTTCCGGCCGAAACTGAGCCTCAGCTCGACCTTGCCGCGCGTGATGGCGGCCATGACCGCCGAGCGCAAATCGGGTTCGAGCGCGCGCAAATCGTCGTTTATTCGAAACTGAAGGTCGAGAAAGCGCGAGTTGACGCTCTTGATTTCGATCGTCAGTGTGCCCGCCGCGCTTTCACTGGTGGCGACTGCGTAGCCCGTCATGCTGGAAATGCTCAATGGATGTCCCCGATTTAATCTTTACAAAACAGTGATTTATCCACACAATCCGATGTGTTGAGGCGAGGAATCCTATGGCTGCACAAAACAACGCCCCGTTACCCGATGGTCTGGAAATTGCTGGATATCGCATTGTAAAGAAAATTGCGTCCGGTGGGTTCAGTATTGTTTACCTCGCGTACGACCCCGACGGGGTGGCCGTCGCCATCAAGGAGTATTTGCCCAGTTCGCTTGCGCTGCGCCAGGACGGCGAGCTGGTGCCGACCGTCTCGCGCGCCAACCTGGCGGTGTTCCGGATCGGCCTCAAATGCTTCTTCGAGGAGGGCCGGGCGCTGGCGCGCATCTCCCATCCCAACGTCGTCAGCGTGCTCAACTTCTTCCGCGCCCACGATACCGTCTACATGGTGATGGCCTACGAATCGGGCCATTCGCTGCAGGAGCATATCCAGGGCCAGCGCGCCAAGGGCGGCAAAGTGGGCGAGGCGTTCATCCGAACGATCTTTATTCAGGTGCTCAAGGGACTGCGCGAAGTCCACGCCAACAAGCTGCTGCACCTGGACCTGAAACCGGCCAATATCTACCTGCGCACCGACGGCACGCCAATGCTGTTAGACTTCGGCGCGGCGCGCCAGACCGTCAACAACGACCTGCCGACCCTGACGCCGATGTACACGCCGGGCTTCGCGCCGCCGGAGCTGTACTCCAAAACCGGCGGCCTGGGGCCGTGGTCGGACGTCTACAGCATCGGCGCGTCGATGTTCGCCTGCATGGTCGGCTCGCCGCCGCAGCCGGCCGACCAGCGCAAGACCGAGGATAAAATGGCCGGCCACTTCGACAAGCTCGCCGGCGCCTACACCCCGGAGCTGGTGCGGCTGGTGCGCTGGTGCCTGATGGTCGATCCTTTGGCGCGGCCGCAAAGCCTGTTCGCGCTGCAGAAGGTGCTGCAGGCGGCGGTGGCGCCCACGCCGGAACCGCCACCCCCGGCGCAGGCAGGGCGGGGCATCATCGAAAGGCTGGGCGGCGGCCTGCGCGGCTTGGTCGGACGGCTGGGCGGCGCGGCCAAACCGAAGGCGAAGGCCGGGCCGGATACCCTGGTCTGAGCCGGACCGGGTACGTTAAACAAGGCGACTGCGAAGGCAAACAATGCAATTCTCCGTGTATCAGGAAAGCCACATCGGCGGCCGCAAGGTCAACCAGGACCGCATGGGCTACAGCTTCACGCGCGACGCCTTGCTGCTGGTGCTGGCCGACGGCATGGGTGGCCACCTGCGCGGCGAGGTCGCGGCCGCCGTCGCGCTGCAAACCATTTCGGCCATGTTCCAGCAGCAGGCCACGCCGTACGTGAAAAAGCCGCAGCGCTTCCTCGAGGAGGCCTTCATGGCCGCGCACAACGACATCCACGCCTACCGCAAGGCCCACGCCATGCCGGAGACGCCGCGCACCACCATCGTCGCCTGCCTGATCCAGCACGGCACGGCGACCTGGGCGCACTGCGGCGACTCGCGCCTGTACTGGCTGCGCGACGGCCGCATCCTGGCGCGCACGCGCGACCACTCGCATATCGAAAGCCTGATCGCCAAGGGGCTGGCGCAGGCGTCGGAGCGCGCCACCCACCCGGACCGCAACAAGCTGTATAACTGCCTGGGCGCCGACAGCCTGCCGAAGGTGGAGGTGTCGGGCGGCGGCGGCCTGCTGCCGGGCGACCAGATGCTGTTGTGCTCCGACGGGTTGTGGTCTATGCTGCCGGACGATGAAATGGCGCGCCGCATGCACGCGCACACGGTGGTGCGGGCCGTGCCGGATCTGCTGCGGGCGGCGCTGGGCGCGGCCGGCGACGGCAGCGACAACGTCACCGCGCTGGCCATCATGTGGCAGGGCAGCTCGGTGGTCGACGGCATGGGCGCGACGACGGCGGGCGGGATGCCGACGGTGATTTCCACCGAGGCGCTGCCGCAGGACCTGCATAGCACCACCATCCAGGGCGGGCCGGTTCAGGAGCCATTGGAACCATCCGCGGCCGCCATGGATAGCGCCTTCGATGACGATGAAATTGAAAAAGCCATTGCCGAGATACGCGGCGCGATCGAAAAATCCTCCCAGATTCTCAAATAATCCCCACACAATTCACAAGGACACCGTATGACCTTAGCAACACCCACCTTCGCCCGTCCCAGCGGCCGCACCGTCGATGCCTTGCGCACGCTGCGCCTGACCCGCGACTATACCAAGCACGCCGAAGGCTCGGTGCTGATCGAATGCGGCGACACCAAGGTCATTTGCACCGCCAGCATCGAGGACAAGGTGCCCGGCTTCCTGAAGGGCAAGGGCCAGGGCTGGATGACGGCCGAATACGGCATGCTGCCGCGTTCGACCCACACGCGCATGGACCGCGAGGCCGCGCGCGGCAAGCAGTCGGGCCGCACGCAGGAGATCCAGCGCCTGATTGGCCGTTCGCTGCGCGCCGCCTTCGACCTGCAGGCCTTCGGCGAGCGCACCTTGCACCTGGACTGCGACGTGATCCAGGCCGACGGCGGCACCCGCACCGCGTCGATCACCGGCGCCATGGTCGCCGCGCATGACGCGTTCTCCAAACTGGTCGCGCGCGGCGCGGTGCCGGCCATTCCGCTCAAGGGTTTCGTGGCGGCGATCTCGGTCGGCGTGTACCAGGGCGTGCCGGTGCTGGACCTGGACTATGTCGAGGATTCGAGCTGCGATACCGATATGAACGTGGTGATGAACGACGCCGGCCACTTCATCGAAGTGCAGGGCACGGCCGAGGGCGCGGCGTTCGACCGCGCCGGCATGAACCGCCTGCTCGACCTGGCGCAGGGCGGCATCGCCGATTTGATCAAGTTGCAGAAGCAGGTGCTGGGCGTGGCCTGACGGACGCCGGGTCGCCACAAATCCACGTAGGGCGGATTAGCGAAGCGTAATCGGCCATGCAGGTGCCGCCAGCGGCTCACGCACTGGCCGATTACGGCGTTCCGCCTAATCCGCCCTACGTGGTTCCGTAGCATGGCGACCGCCCTGGTGGGGGAGACTTTCATGAAAAAGTGGCCGTTAATGCTGCTGTTGTGGGCTTTCTTTCTTGCGGGCTGGCCGCTCGCCGCGCTATCCAGGGACCTCAATATCGTCTTCATCCCGAAGTCGCGCGACCAGGACTTCTGGACTTTCATGCGCCAGGGCGTCGACAAGGCGGTGCGTGAAGAGGGCGGCGTCAAGCTGACCTGGCGCGGCCCGGCCTACAACGACGATATCGATTCGCAGATCGATATCCTGCGCCTGTATTCCCGGGCCGACGTGGACGCCGTCATCATCGTGCCGACCGACCGGGTGCGCCTGATGGACCCGGTCCGCAAGGCGGCGGCGATGGGCGTCAAGATCGTCGTCGTCGATTCGGCGCTGGGTGGCGACTGGCACACCAACTTCGTCGGCACCGACAACCACGCCGCCGGCCGGCTCGCCGCCGAGCGCCTGTCGTCGCTGCTGAACGGGCACGGCACCGTGCTGGTGATGCGCACCATCGCCGGCAGCGGATCGACCGAGGACCGCGCCAACGGCTTCGTCAACTATCTCGCCAGGCACGCCCCACACATCATCGTCATCGACGAATACGGCGGCGGCACGCGCGGCAAGATCGCCCGCGCCGGCCTGGCGGCGCTGACAAAACACAAGCAGATCGACGGCATCTTCGCCGTCAACGAATCGGCCACCGACGGCATGCTGCGCGCGCTGCGCCAGACGGGGGAGGCCGGCAAGAAGAAACTGATCGGCTTCGACACCAGCGATTTTCTGCTGGAAGGCCTGAAAAAGCAGGAAATCCACGGCCTGGTGCTGCAGAACACGCGCCAGATGGGCTATCAGGGCATGAAGGCGGCCATCGCCGCCGCCAAAGGCGCCCCCGTCAAGGGGCGCGACGTCGTGACCGAGGCGGTGATGGTCACCTTGGAAAACCATCTGCGGCCCGAGATCCAGTCGTTGCTGGTGCCCTAGCCGTGGATCGCCGGCGGGTGGGTTCCATGCAAAAGGTTTACAATGTCGCCTTCTCCGCATGACTCGATCGCAGCCCATACCATGACCCAACGCCTGATCCTCGCCTCCAACAACGCCGGCAAACTCAAGGAATTCAACGAACTGCTGTCCACGGTGGGCTTTTCCGTCCACGCGCAGGGCGAGTTCGGCGTGCCCGAGGCGGATGAGCCTTTTCACACATTTGTCGAAAATGCACTGCAAAAGGCGCGCCACGCGTCGCGCCTGACCGGCTTGCCGGCGCTGGCGGACGATTCCGGCGTATGCGTCAACGCGCTGGGCGGCGCCCCGGGCGTGTACTCGGCGCGCTTCGCCGGCGAGCCGAAGTCGGACGCCCGCAACAACGAGAAGATGATCGCCGACCTGGCCGCGCACGCCGACAAATCGGCCTACTACTACTGCGTGCTGGTGTTCGTGCGCCACGCCGACGATCCGCAGCCGGTCATCGCCGACGGCCGCTGGAACGGCGAGATGATCGCCACGCCGCGCGGCAACGGCGGCTTCGGCTACGACCCGTACTTCTTCATCCCGGCGTTGGGCAAGTGCGCGGCCGAGCTGACCGCCGACGAGAAAAACGCCATGTCCCATCGCGGCCAGGCATTGCGCGCGCTGGTAGAGAAACTGAAATGATCCCGATCAAAATCGTCGGCGCCGGCGGCAAGGCGGCTGCACCGGCATCTCCGCCGGCCCACAGCGCCGATCTGGGCGACGCGGCCGGCGTCGCGCTCAAGTATCTGCAAAGCGGCTCGCTGAACCTGTCGGCGCTGCCGCCGCTGTCGCTGTACATCCATTTCCCGTGGTGCGTGAAGAAGTGCCCGTATTGCGACTTCAACTCGCACGAGGCGAAGGAGGGGGGCGCCTTCCCTGAACAGGAATACCTGGACGCCATGCGCGCCGACCTGGAAATGGCGCTGCCGCTGATCTGGGGCCGCAAGATCTACACGATCTTCATCGGCGGCGGCACGCCGAGCCTGATGTCGGCGGCGGGCCTGGACCGCCTGCTGTCGGACGTGCGCACCTTGCTGCCGCTCGACAGCGACGTCGAGATCACGATGGAGGCCAATCCGGGCACCTTCGAGGCGGAGAAGTTCAAGTCCTACCGCGCCAGTGGCGTCAACCGCCTGTCGATCGGTATCCAGAGCTTCAACGCGCGCCACCTGAAGGCGCTGGGCCGCATCCATGACGACAATGAGGCGCGGCGCGCGGTCGATATCGCGCTGGCCAACTTCGACAACTTCAATCTGGATTTGATGTACGCGCTGCCGTCGCAGACGCTGGAGGAGGCCAGGCTCGACGTGGAGACGGCGATGTCGTTCAAGCCGCCGCACCTGTCGCTGTACCACCTGACGATGGAGCCGAACACGTTGTTCGCCAAGTATCCGCCGTCGTTGCCCGACGACGACGCCAGCGCCGACATGCAGGACATGATCGCCGAACTCACCGCCGCCAATGGCTACCAGCAGTACGAGGTGTCTGCGTACGCCAAGGACGGCCACCGCGCGCGCCACAATCTGAATTACTGGGAGTTTGGCGATTATCTGGGCATCGGCGCCGGGGCGCATTCGAAGATATCGTTCCCGCATCGCATACTGCGGCAGGCGCGCTACAAGCAGCCGAAGGCCTACATGGAGCAGGTCAGGCTGGGCGCGCCGGTGCAGGAGGAGTACGAGATCGCCCGTGAGGACATGGGCTTCGAGTTCATGCTCAACACCTTGCGCCTGCACGGCGGGTTCGATCCGAACCTGTTCAGCGAGCGCACCGGATTGAGTTTGAACGCGATCGAGAAAAGCCTCAACGCCGCCGAGGCCAAGGGCTTGCTATACCGGGATTACAAGGTGATCCGGCCCACCGAGTTGGGCCAGCGCTTCCTCAACGATTTGCAGCAGATGTTTTTGACCACCTGACCCGGAAGTTCGGGGTCTGACCCCAAGGGGTCAGACCCCAGCCGTGGCTTGGGGTTAGAACTCTTCCCAATCCTTGTCGTTGCCGACCGTGGCGGGCCTGCGGGCGTTGCTGCTGGCGCTGGACGACGCCAGGCGGACGGCCGGCTTTTTCGGGGCGGCGGGCGCGGAGCGGACCGGCGCCTTGACGGCGATCTTGCGCGCGGCCGGTGGCGCGGCCAATGTCTGGCGCGCACCATCGTCATCCAGCTTGAACGACGACGCCACATCCGCCAGGCGCTCGGCCTGTTCCTGCATGCTGGCCGCCGCCGCGGCGGCTTCCTCGACCAGCGCGGCGTTCTGCTGCGTGACCTGGTCCATCTGCGTGATGGCGGTGTTGACCTGGTCGATCCCGATGCTTTGCTCGCTGCTGGCCGAGGTGATCTCGCCCATGATGTCCGTCACGCGGCGCACGCTGTCCACCACCTCGTTCATCGTGCTGCCGGCCTGTTGCACCAGCTTGGAGCCGATGTCGACCTGCTCGACCGAATTGCCGATCAACTCCTTGATCTCCTTGGCCGCCGCCGCCGAGCGCTGCGCCAGATTGCGCACCTCCGAGGCGACCACCGCGAAGCCGCGTCCCTGTTCGCCGGCGCGCGCCGCTTCCACCGCCGCGTTCAGCGCCAGGATGTTGGTCTGGAAGGCGATGCCGTCGATGACGCTGATGATGTCGAAGATTTTGCGCGACGAGTCGTTGATCGTGCCCATGGTGTTGACCACCTGGCCGACGATCGAGCCGCCGCGTTCGGCCACGTCGGAGGCGGCGTGCGCCAGCTGGTTGGCCTGGCGCGCGTTTTCGGCGTTCTGGCGAACGGTCGACGTCAGTTCCTCCATCGACGACGCGGTTTCCTCCAGCGAGCTGGCTTGTTCCTCGGTGCGCTGCGACAGGTCCATATTGCCGGCGGCGATTTCGTTGGAGGCGCTGGCGATGGTCTTGGTGCCGACCTGCACCTGGTTGACGACATTGCGCAGCGAGTCGTTCATGCCCTTCAGGGCGGTCATCAGTTCGCCGATTTCGGAGCGCGACGTGGGGCCGTCGAAGCGGGTGGTCAGGTCGCCGTTGGCGACCGTCGCGGCGATGTCGATCGCCGACTTGAGCGGCGCGGTGATCGAGCGCGAGATGATCCACGCCGCCAGCGAGCCGATCGCGACCATCAGCACCGTCAGGATCAACAGCAGCGTGTTGCTGCGGGCGTTGGCGTCGTCGATCGCGTGCGCGGTATCGTCGATCGCCTTGCGCTGGTAGGCCAGCAGCTCGTTGACCTTGTTCTTGTAGGCCTCGGCGGCCGGCAGGAACTTGTCGCGGTAGGCCGCTTCGGCGGCGGCGTCGTCGCCGGCTTTGCGGATGTCGCCGACTTCGTTCTTGGCCTTCTGGTAGGCGGCGCGCAGCGCGATGGTGGCGTCGTACAGCTTGCGTTCGTCGTCGCTGGCCAGCAGTTCCTTGACCTTGCCCAGCAACTCGCCGCCGCGCTTGGTGCTGGCGGCGATGGTGTCGGCGAACACCACCGGCAAGGTGTCGTCCTTGCTGCGCGCGATCAGTTCGGTGCGGGCGACGGCGGAGTAGATCAGCACGTACCAGTCCGAGACCAGGCGCTCCTTGGCCAGCGGCTGCTCCATCATCTGTTTGGTGGCGGCGGCGTTGCTGCGGGCGTTGACCAGGCCCGCCGTGGTGGCGACGACCGCCAGTAGCAGGACGATGGCGAACGCGATGGCGAGGCGGGTGCCGATGCGCGTATGCGACAGAAAGTTCATGATTTACTCCAATAGCAATAGACGACAGCCGCGCCGAGGCGGCGCGGCTTGATAGGCGCAAGTATGCGCCCCGCCTTGCGGCCGGTCATGTGATCCGTGACGTTCTGTTGCGGATATGAAACAATGTGTCTTATCTAAAAAGACAATGTTGCCTTTATATCGGGCTTTTCGCACCAGCGGGCGAAGGCTTCGGCCATGCGTTCGCTCTCGGCGATGGCGCGCGTCCAGTCGCGGATGCGGGCGGCGTGGTTCTGGCCGTAGGCGGTGAAATCCTTGCGGTCCGGCGGTTTGCCGTTGGGGAGCGTGGCGACGAAGGATGCGGACGGCGAGACCAGTATCAGGTTGCCGAGGGCGGGGTCGCCTTCGCCGGCGCGGCGCCACGGCATCGACTTGTCCAGCCAGCCGGGCACGATGTAGTCGCTGAAGTGCGGGTACAGCACCAGGCCGGGGTCGCGCTGGTAGGGCAGGTGCAGGTGATAGTCGATCAAGCCGCCGTCCCAGTAGGCGCCGTCGGGCGCGCCGGCGATGGCCGTCACCGCCTCCAGCACCAGCGGGATGGAACCGGAGGCCAGCAGCGCATCGCGCAGGTTGGCCGCCGACAGATCGACGAAATGGCCGGCGAAGGCGTCGAACGGGTCGCGCAGCCAGTGCGCGTCGTCGCGGCGGTTGTGGAAGATCACGCGTTCCATCGCCCCGGCCAGGCGGTCGCGAGAGACGGCGTTGCCGGCGGCGGCCAGCAGGAAGCCGGCCATCTCGCGCCAGCGCACGCCGTTGGCCCGCGCCAGCGCGCCGGTGCCGCGCGCGGTCAGCACGCTGACGTGGTGGTGGGGATGGTCGACCGCTTCGGCGGCGCGGCCGTCGAGCAGTTCGTCGAGCAGCGCGCGGCAGGTCTGGCTGACGTAGGCGGCGGTGACCCTGGCCGGATAGCGCTGGTGGGCGTACAGGTGGGCCAGGCGTTTGTGGGCGGCGGCCGGATCGTCGAAGGCGGAAGCGGCCATGCGCCAGGCGCCGATCGAGGCGCCAACCAGCTTGCGCGGACGCGGGGCCGCTTTGAGCCAGGAGCCGAACAGCCATTGATCGAGGCCGTTGAGGATCAGGCCTTTGGGGCCGCCGGCGGCGGCCGGGATGATGGCGATGTCGGCCGCTTGCATGCCCTCGGCGGAGATGCGTTGGCGTGCGCGTTGACCGAGGCGGATAGTAATTGGCGACGACATGCGGTGTATGCGTTAAGTAGGAGGGTTTTAACCCGCACGGCGTGAACCGCATGGGGTCGTACCCAGCGGGTACGACCCCGGTGTGCCGGGGTTCCGGGTGCTATTTTATGCCGCCGCCCAAGGCGCGATACAGGTCGATCGCGCTGGTCGTGCGCAACAAGCGCGCCTGCACCAGCGATTGCTGCGCGCTGAACAGCTCGCGCTGCGCGTCCAGCACATCGAGCGAACTGGCGACGCCGTTGTCGAAGCGCAGTTGCGACAGCTTCAGGCGGTCCGCCTGCGCATCCTGCACCGCGCGTTGCGCGGCGACCTGTTCGCCCAGGTAGTCGCGCGCGGCCAGCGCGTCGGCCACCTCGCGGAAGGCGGTCTGGATGGTCTTCTCGTAGTCGGCCACCGCGATGTTCTTGCGCACTTCGGTCAGGGTCAGGTTGGCGCGGTTGCGGCCGGCGTCGAAGATCGGCAGCACCAGTTGCGGCGCGAACGACCAGCTGCCGGTGCCGCTGTCGAACAGCCCGCCCAGGGTCGGGCTGGTGCTGCCGATCGCCGCCGTCAGGCTGATGCGCGGGAAGAAGGCCGCGCGCGCGGCGCCGATGTTGGCGTTGGCCGATTTGAGCCGCTGTTCGGCGGCGCGGATGTCGGGCCGGCGCGCCAGCAGGTCGGACGGCAGCCCGGCCGGCACGGCGCTGAGCGCATCGATCTGGCTGTCGGTCGGCATGGCGCCGGCATTCGTGCCGGCGGCGCCGGTGGCCGAAGGCTGGCCGACCAGCAGGGTCAGGGCGTTTTCGGCTTGCGCGCGCTGGCGCGCCAGGGTCAGCGCGGCGGCGCGCGCCGTCTCCATCAGCGTTTCGTTGGAGCGCAGGTCCAGCCGCGACGAGGCGCCCACTTCGGCGCGCTGCTGCGTGAGCTTGTAGGTGCGGGCGCGCGCCTCGTAGCTTTGCTGCGCCAGCGCATACTGCTCGGCGTAGGCACGCTCGGTGAAGTAAGCCTGCGCCACTTGCGCGACCAGGCTGATTTGCGCCGCCTGGCGCGCCTCATCGGTGGCCAGGTAGGCCGCCAGCGCGGCGTCGTTCAGGCTTTTCACGCGGCCGAAGAAATCGAGCTCGAACGAGGAGATCGACAGGCCGGCGTCGACGCGGCGGCCGATCGTGCTCTCGCCGGTGGGCGATACCGTGGCGGGCGTCTTGGCGCGGGTGGCGCCGACGCTGGCGTTCAGGTTGGGCAGGCGGTCGGCCGACTGCACGTTGTACAGCGCGCGCGCCTCTTCGATGCGCAGCGCGGCGGTGCGCAGGTCGCGGTTGTTCTCCAGCGCGGCCGCGATCAGCTGTTGCAGGCGTGGCTCGTTGAAGTACTCGCGCCAGCCGGTGTCGATGGCATCGCGCTGGTTGGTTGCGGCGGATGGCGCCGCGCCGGTCTTTGCGGCCTTGCCGGCGTCGTCGGCCGGGAAGGCGGCGGCCACCGGGGCGTCGGGACGCTTATAAGTCGGCGCCAGCGAGCAGGCCGACAGCAGCGTCGCGCCCAGCATCGCGGTTGCCAACTGCTTGGCCAGCAAGCTCGCGCGCGCGGCGGGGAGGGAGGCGCGGGCCGGGTTAGTCATAAGTCTCATGCTTTTTGTCGTCCATTTCGTGAGCGGCCAACTTGCGTTGGCGTTCGCTGCCCTTGAAGATTCTGCGGATCACCACGAAGAATACCGGCACCAGGAACACTGCCAGCACCGTCGCCGTGATCATGCCGCCCATGACGCCGGTGCCGATGGCGCGCTGGCTGGCCGAGCCGGCGCCGGTGGCGATCACCAGCGGCAGCACGCCGAGGATGAACGCGAGCGAGGTCATGATGATGGGGCGGAAGCGCAGGTGCACCGCCTCCAGCGTCGCCTCGATCAGGCCCATGCCCTGCGCCTGCAGGTCCTTGGCGAATTCGATGATCAGGATCGCGTTCTTGGCCGACAGGCCGATAATCGCGATCAGGCCGACCTTGAAGTATACGTCGTTGGGCAGGTCGCGGATGTGGGCGCCGAGCAGCGCGCCCAGGATCCCCAGCGGCACCACCAGCAGCACCGCGACCGGGATCGATTCGCTTTCATACAGCGCGGCCAGCACCAGGAAGGCGGCCAGCATCGACAGCGCGAACAGCGCCGGCGCCTGCGAACCGGAGGTTTTCTCCTCCAGCGACTGGCCGGTCCATTCGATGCTGAAGCCGGGCGGCAGTTGCGTGGCCAGGCGTTCCAGTTCGGCCATGGCCTCGCCGGTGCTGCGTCCCGGGGCGGCGTCGCCGGTCAGCTTGATGGCCGGATAGCCGTTGTAGCGCACCAGCTGCACCGGGCCGTTGATCCAGCGCGTGCTGGCAAAAGCGGACATCGGCACCATGCCGCCCGAGGCGCTGCGCACGTTCAGGCGCATCAGGTCCTCCGGTTGCAGGCGCTGCGGCGCATCGGCCTGCACGATGACGCGCTGCTGGCGTCCGCTGCTGGTGAAGTCGTTGACATAGCTCGACCCCAGGCCCACCGACAGCAGGCTGTTGATGTCGGCGAACGCCACGCCCAGCGCGTTGGCCTTGTCGCGGTCGACGTCGATCTGCAGTTGCGGCGCGTCTTCCAGGCCCTCGGGGCGCACGCCCTTGAGGATCTCGCTCTTGCCGGCCAGGGACAGCAACTGGTTGCGGGCGTCGAGCAGGCCGGCGTGGCCGGCGCCGGCGCGGTCCTGCAGGCGCGCGGTGATGCCGGTGGCGTTGCCCAGTTCGCGGATCGGCGGAGGGCTGAGCGGGAAGACCACGGCGTCGGCGATGCCCGACAGGGCGCGCAGCGCGCGCGCGGCGACCTTGTCTGCGGCGTCGTCCGGACCGCGCTCGCTCCAGTCCTTGAGCGGCACGAACACCAGGCCGACGTTCTGGCCGGCGCCGGAGAAGCTGAAACCGGCCACCGCGATGGTGCGGGCCACGGCCGGCTGCTTGTGCAGGTAGTCCTCGACCTGGGCCAGCACGGCCTCGGTGCGGCTGCGCGAGGCGCCCGGCGGCAGCTGGACGTTGGCGATGATGTAGCCCTGGTCCTCGTTCGGCAGGAACGACGACGGTAGGCGCGCGTACAGCCAGCCGACCACGCCGCAGATGAGCAGGAACACGATCATGAAGCGGCCGGTGCGCGTAAGCATCTTGGCGATCATGCCCTGGTAGCCGGTGGCGGTGACGGCGAACTTGCGGTTGAACCAGCCGAAGAAACCCTTCTTCTCGATGTGGTGCCCCGCCTCGACCGGTTTCAAAATAGTGGCGCACAGCGCCGGCGTCAGCGTCAGCGCCATCAGCGCCGAGAACACCATGGCCGACACCATCGCCAGCGAGAACTGGCGGTAGATCGCGCCGACGGCGCCGCCGAAGAAGGCCATCGGGATGAACACGGCGATCAGCACCAGGGTGATGCCGACGATGGCGCCGGTGATCTGCGACATCGCCTTGCGGGTGGCGTCGCGCGGCGACAAGCCTTCCTCGCTCATGATGCGCTCGACGTTTTCGACGACGACGATGGCGTCATCGACCAGGATGCCGATCGCCAGCACCATGCCGAACATGGTGAGCACGTTGATCGAGAAGCCGGCCAGCTGCATCACGGCGAAGGTGCCCATCAGCGCGATCGGCACGACGATGGTCGGGATCAGGGTGTAGCGCAGGTTCTGCAGGAAGATGTACATGACGATGAACACCAGCAGCACCGCCTCGAACAGGGTTTTGACCACTTCCTCGATCGAGATCTTGACGAAGGTCGAGGTGTCGTACGGCACGGTGTACTTCAGGCCCGGCGGGAAGAACTTGGACAGCTCGTCCATCTTGGCGCGCACCAGCGTGGCGGTGGCCAGCGCGTTGCCGGTCAGCGATTGCTGCACGGCGACGGCGACGAACGGTTTGCCGTCGAGGCGGGCGCTGCGGCTGAAGTTGGCGCCGGCCATCTCGATGCGGGCCACGTCGCTCAACCGCACGAAGGAACCGTTGGTGTTGGCGCGCAGGACGATCTTGCCGAATTCCTCCGGCGACGTCATCTGGCCTTGCACGACGATGGGCGCGGCGTAGGCCTGCGATTCGGGCGACGGCAGGTCGCCCAGGGTGCCGGCGGTGACTTGCGCGTTCTGGGCGCGGATGGCGGCGGTGACCTCGGCCATCGTCAGGCGCAGGCCGAGCAGCTTGGCCGGATCGATCCAGATGCGCATGGCGCGCTCGGTGCCGAACAGCTGGGCCTGGCCGACACCAGGCAGGCGCTTGATTTCATTGACGACGTTGCGCGCCAGGTAGTCGCCGATGGCGGCCGTGTCCATCTTGCCGTCGGTCGACGAGGCGCCGACGAACATCAGGATGTTGCTGCGCGCTTTGTTGACGTTGACGCCCTGTTGCGTGACCGCCTGCGGCAGGCGAGATTCGACCCGCTTGATGCGGTTTTGCACGTCGACAGAGGCCAGGTCGGGGTTGGTGCCGGGCAGGAAGGTGACGGTGATCGATACCGCGCCGTTGCCGTCGCTGACCGACTCGACATATTGCAGGCCGTCGGCGCCGTTCATTTCCTGTTCGATCACGCTGGTGACGGCGTCGTCGAGGATCTGGGCGGTCGCGCCCGGGTAGTTGGCGTCGATGACGATCGACGGCGGCGCGATGGTCGGGTATTGCGCCACCGGCAGCAGGGTGATCGACAGCGCGCCGCCGATCAGGATGAACAACGCGATCACCCACGCGAAAACGGGGCGGTCGATGAAGAACTTTGCCATCTGGTCTCCCGATTATTTGGTGGCGGCGGCGGGAGCGGCTGCGGGGGCAACTGCGGGGGCGGCGCCGACCGGACCCTTCCAGGCTTCCGGCGTGACGGTGGCGCCGGGCTTGGCCTTCTGGAAACCCTCGACGATGACGCGTTCTCCGCCCTTGAGGCCGGAGCTGATGACCCAGCTGCCGTTCTGCGCGGCGTCGGCCTTGACCGGCTGGGCGCTGACCTTGTTGTCGGCGCCGACGATGAGCACGGAGGCGCCATCGGTGCCGCGCACCACGGCCTGTTGCGGTACGGTGATGGCGGCCTCGTTGACGCCTTGCTCCAGGCGGGTGCGCACGTACATGCCCGGCAGCAGGGTGCGGTTGGGATTCGGGAACTCGGCGCGCATCGACACCGAGCCGGTGGTCTGGTCGACCGAGACGTCGGCGAACAGCAGCTTGCCCGTTTGCGGATAGGTCTGGCCGTCCTCGGTTACCAGCGAGACGCGGGCTTCGTCCTTGCCGGCGCTTTTCAGTTTGCCGTCGGCCAGCGCCCGGCGCAGCTTGAGCAGCTCGGTCGACGATTGCGTGATGGTGACGTAGATCGGATCGAGCTGCTGCACCGTGGCCATCGGCGTGGCTTCTCCCTGGCCCACCAGCGCGCCCTCGGTCACCAGCGCGCGGCCGATGCGGCCGGCGATCGGCGCGGTGACGGTGGCGTAACCCAGGGTCAGGCCGGCGTTGGTGCGCGC
The DNA here is from genome assembly GCA_024123915.1 of Oxalobacteraceae bacterium OTU3CAMAD1. Classification (NCBI taxonomy): domain Bacteria; kingdom Pseudomonadati; phylum Pseudomonadota; class Betaproteobacteria; order Burkholderiales; family Oxalobacteraceae; species Oxalobacteraceae bacterium OTU3CAMAD1. The sequence continues at coordinate 2,113,455 of CP099650.1, forward strand.
CGCTTTGGCGGTGGCCAGGTCGGCGCGGGCCTGCTTCTGCGAGGTGACGGCGTCGTCGTATTCCTGCTGGCTGACGGCCTGGGCGGCCAGCAGCGGCGTGTAGCGCTTGACGCGCAGGTCGGCCTGGGCCAGGTTGGCCTCGGCGCGGCCGACGGCGGCCTGGGCGCTGTCGAACGAGGCCTGGAAGCTGGCCGGATCGATGCGGAACAGCACCTCGCCGGCCTTGACGTCGCCGCCTTCCTTGAACACCCGTTTCAGCACGATGCCGGCGGTGCGCGCGCGGACCTCGGCGATGCGCGAGGCCTCGGTGCGGCCGGGCAGTTCGCTGGTCAGCGTGATGCTGGCCGGCGCGACCGTGACAACCGCCACCTTCGGCGGCGGCGGGGCGGCGGGCGCGGCGTCTTTCTTACCGCAGGCGCTCAGCCCTGCAGCGGCGAGAGTGAGGGCGGCGCAGGCGAATACGGTGGAACGAGGGACGGATCTCATTGGATGGTCTCTGAAAGAATAGTGTTGGACGTTTGCCAGCCGGAGCGGTTGCCGGCTGAGGCTGCAACATTGTAATACAGTCAGTTATGTAACGTTTTGTATATATCCGTTTGTGGCGAGTTGCGCGAAATTGCCGCATTTTGGTGCAAGATGGCCGTGGGCCGGTGGCCGGATTTTGACCATTGGTTGCCGAGAAGTCGTCATAAAAGGCAAAGGGCGGGAGGACGGCCAACGCCGTGCTCCCGCCCCTTCCGGTCAGACCCGGCCCGTCATGCCGGGGTCAGCGCATGCCGGAGATGATTTGTTTCAGTTTGCCCGAATCGGCGCAGAAGGCGCGGATGCCTTCGGCCAGCTTCTCGGACGCCATCTGGTCCTCGTTGAGCTGGAAGCGGAAGGTTTTCTCGTCCTGGGTCAGTTTGATGATGCCCGACGACGGCACTTTGTCGGCGCTGAGCTTGCGTTCGACCGGGCCGTCGGTGTCGGCCAGCTTTTGCAGCAGCTCCGGACTGATGGTGAGCAGGTCGCAGCCGGCCAGTTCCAGGATCTGGCCGGTGTTGCGGAAGCTCGCGCCCATGACCTCGGTCTTGTAGCCGAACTTGCGGTAGTAGTTGTAGATGCGCTTGACCGATTGCACGCCCGGGTCTTCGGCGCCCGTGTAGTCAAGGCCGGTGGATTTCTTGTACCAGTCGTAGATGCGGCCGACGAACGGCGAGATCAGCTGGGCGCCGGCGTCGGCGCAGGCGATCGCCTGGCCCAGCGAGAACAGCAGGGTCATGTTGCAGCGGATGCCTTCCTTTTCCAGGATCTCGGCGGCGCGGATGCCCTCCCAGGTGGCGGCCATCTTGATGAGCACGCGTTCGCGCCCGATGCCGGCCGCCTCGTACAGCTTGATCAGGTCGCGGCCCTTGGCCACCGAGCCCTCGACGTCGAACGACAGGCGGGCGTCGATCTCGGTCGACACGCGGCCCGGGATGATGCGCAGGATCTGCTTGCCGAAGGCCACCAGCAGGTGGTCGATGGTGTCCGGGATCGAGCGGTCGAGGTTGTCGCGCACGGCTTTTTCCAGCAGCGGCTTGTATTCGTCCTTTTGCACCGCCTTGAGGATCAGCGACGGGTTGGTGGTGGCGTCGCGCGGCGTGTAGGCCTGGATCGACTGGAAGTCGCCGGTGTCGGCGACCACGGTGGTGAATTGCTTGAGCTGTTCGAGTTGGTTCATGTGCGCTGCCAATCAGAGGTAAGGGGATTGCGTTGTCTTATTGTACTCAAGCCAGCCGCAGAGAGAAAGCAAGCGTGCGCGATAGTGGTTATATTGGGATTCGATCGTAGGAACGGTGTGTGCATCGCGTGGTTCCACGTAGGGTGGATTAGGCGGAACGCCGTAATCCGCCAATGCATGAGCCGTCGAGACGCATGCATGGCGGATTACGCTTCGCTAATCCGCCCTACGTGTCTCCCGGGGGGGGGGCATGGTTCGGCGGGCTTACTCTCAGCCCGCGCGGGCGGCGATCAGGCGGGCGATTTCCTCGAGCAGCACTTCGAAGCGGATCGGCTTGCGGAAGAAGGTGTCGTAAGGCACCACTTCGTCCTTGCGCGGGATGCCGGCGCTGGCCAGGATGAAGGGGATGGCGGCCAAGTGCGGGTCGGCTCGCCATTGCAGGCACAGCTGGGCGCCGTCCATCACCGGCATCATGTAGTCGGAGACGATGATGTCCGGGCGTTCGCGCGCGGCCGCCTCCAGCGCCTCGGCGCCGTTGCCGGCGGTGCGCACGCGGTAGCCGCGGTATTCGAACAGCATCGTGTACGCCGACAGGACGTCGAACTCGTCGTCGACCACCAGGATGATTTTTCCATCCGGGTTGGCGTCCATGATAGCCGGGGAGTCGCTCATGTCATCTCGCTATAGCGTCTGCGGCGGCACGACCGGGCCGAACACGGCGCCCTCGATCGTCATGCCTTCGTCGGTGATGAGCAGGATGTGGTTGGCCGCGTCGTAGCTGTTCTCGCGCAGCTTGAGCACGCCGATCTGGCGCCGGTTGATGCCGCGCACGTCGACATAGCGCATCAGGATGATGTTTTCAAACAACATCGAGGCCGACACTTCGCTGTGCGCCGGCCCGGTGCCGAAGTACGGCAGCTCTTGCGTGAAGAAGCTCGTCACGTTGCGGCAGCGCAGTTCGTTCACCAGCGCGGCCAGGAACGAGCGCGAGCGGCCGTCGTGGATGACGATCTCGCGCAGGCCGTCGAGGCCGTCCATCAGCAGGCGCGTGACGCCGCGCCGCTCGACATTGCGCAGCATTTCCTGGGCCATGGCGTCGACCAGCACCTCGAGCGGTGGGTGCCAGATGATCTCGAGCGCGCCGCTGTCGTAATACGGGCGCATGTCCATGCCGACGCTGACCGACTTTTCCAGCAGCCGCAGCGGCGACTCGTAGAAGCCGGCGATCAAGCAATTTTCCCCGCGTTTCAGTCCCTCGTAGATGAAATGCAGGCCCATCAGCGTCTTGCCGACGCCGGGGTTGCCCAGCAGCGCCGTGGTCGAGCCGCGCGCCACGCCGCCGTTGGTCAGTTTGTCCCAGCCGGCGATGCCGAAGCCGAGGCGCTGGCGCGAGACGGCCGGCGTGGCGCCGGAAACGGTGCTGACGGCCTCCAGGCGCGGGTAGATGGCGACGCCGTCGACGCCGACCTCGAACACGTGGCGACCCAGCAGGTGCTTGCTGCCGCGCAACTTAAACACCTTGATCTCGCGGATCAGCTGCAAGCCCTGCTCATATTGGCTCAGTTCGATCAAGCCGTCGACCAGGGTGTTTTCCGAGTCGGCCACGTTGCCCTCGGTGGGCGAGAGCAGGAAGGTGGTGCACTGCATGGTCGCCACCAGCGAATTGAGCGAGAGCATGAACTCCGACAGCGCCACGTCCGACGGCTTGGCCTCGCGCACGGTGCGGAAACCGTCGATGATCATGATGTCGGGGCGCTGGTCGGCCAGGGTGGAGGCGATCGACTTGAGCAGCTCGCGCAGGCCGCCCTTGAGCAGTTCGTTGTAGGCGCCGAGGAAGATGATGCGCTCGCCGACCAGTTTCTCGTCGAAGAAGGAGAAGCTGCTCAGGTGGTTGAGCATCTTGCCGTGGGTTTCGGCGATCAGGGTCAGGATCAGCACCTTCTTGCCCTGGTGGGCGTGCTGGAAACCGATCTGGCAGGCCAGGGTGGTCTTGCCGCTGCCGGCCAGGCCCTGGATCAGATACAGGCTGTGGGCCGGAAAGCCGCCGCCGAGGATCTGGTCGAAACCGGACACGCCCGTCTGCAGCAGCGGCATGCGCACTGCGGGTTGGGCGGTATGGGAGGTAAAGGTAGTCATGTCCACTCTCGGGGGCTCGTCGGCCACGAACGTACTGCATGTGCAAACGGCAATGTTGCCTGCGTAAAAAACAGACACACTGTAGCACAGCAACAATTATAGGAGGCCTCGCGCGAAGCCCGCGTACGCCAGCACACCCACGGGAGCAGGTAGTGGTTTTTTTGTAAGCCGAGAGCTTAGCCGATGAAGGAGTCGAATTGCAAGTCGAACTCTTGCAGCGCCTTTTGGGCGTTCTGCATCTTCTTGCGAAATTCGGGGCCGCGCTGCAGCGCCAGGCCGACGGCCAGCACGTCGATGACGACGAGATACGCCAGGCGCGCCGAGATCGGCGTGTAGGGGTCGATGTTGAAGATCAGGTCGATCGGGATGAGCACCGTGGCCAGGTCGGCCAGCGGGGTGCCGGACGGCGCCAGCACGATGACGTCGGCGCCGCCACGGCGGGCCAGCTTGATCGAACGCACCAGCGACGGGCTGTTGCCGCGCTGGGAAATGGCGACCACGGCGTCACCGGTGCGCAACAGGGCGGCGGCGATGCTGTGGATGTGCGGGTCGGCGTAGGCCACCGTCGGCACGCCGGAGCGGAAGAACTTGTGCTGGGCGTCGGCGGCGACGATGCCGGACGTGCCCTGGCCGTAGAACTCGATCTTGTTGGCCTTCGCCAGGATGTCGAGCGCCTTCTGGATGGCGTCCGGGTCGAGGTTGTTGCGCAGGTCGAGCAGGGTGTTGATCGAGCGGCTGCAAATCTTGTTGACCAGGTCGGCCGCGAGGTCGTCCTGGGTCGGCTGCTCGTTCAGGCCCGGCAGGGCCAGCGCCAGCCCCTGCGCCAGTTTCAGCTTGAACTCGTGCCAGCCGTCGTAACCCAGCGTGCGGCAAAAGCGCACCACGGTCGGCTCGGACACTTGCGCGCTTTTGGCGAGCGCGGTGATGTTCTGGCTGACCGTCTGGCCGGGGTGGTCGAGCACGGCCAACGCGACTTTGCGCTCCGATTTGGAGAGCGAGTCGAGCTGGGTGCGGATGGAGTCGAGCAGCATCGGAGCGTTAGGGCTTTTAGTCTTCCGGCAGCGCTTCTTCGCGCCACTGCAGGCCGTCGCGGCCGATCAGCGCGGAGGCGGCGGCCGGACCCCAGGTGCCGGAGGCGTACGGAATCGGATAGCTGTCGTCGCTTTCCCAGTTGTTCAGGATCGGCTCGACCCATTCCCATGCCGCTTCCAGTTCGTCGCCGCGCATGAACAGGGTCAATTGGCCGCGCAGCACGTCCAGCAGCAGGCGCTCGTAGGCGTCCATGCGGGGCGATTTGAACGATTCGCGGAAGTCCAGTTCCAGCTCGGCCTGTTTCAGGCGCATGCCGTCGCCGGGCGTCTTGGCCATCAGGTTCATACGCAGGCCCTCGTCGGGCTGCAGGCGGATGACCAGCGAATTGGGCTGGAAGCTGTTGGTCGGCTGGGCGAAGATCGAGTGCGGGATCTGCTTGAAGCGCACGACGATCTCGGCCAGGCCGTCGGCCATGCGCTTGCCGGTGCGCAGGTAGAAAGGCACGCCGGCCCAGCGCCAGGTGTCGATTTCCGCCTTCATGGCGACAAAGGTTTCGGTGCGCGAGTGTTCCGGCGCGTCCGGCTCGTCGCGGTAGCTCGGCACGGCCTTGCCGTCCACGTGGCCGGCGCGGTACTGGCCGCGCACGATGTTTTGCGCCAGGGTGGTCGGCGTGAATTTTTTCAGCGAGCGCAGCACTTGCAGCTTGGCGTCGCGCACGGCGTCCGGGGCGATCGAGGTCGGCGGCTCCATGGCGACGATGCACAACAGTTGCAGCAGGTGGTTTTGCAGCATGTCGCGCAGCGCGCCCGACGTGTCGTAGTAACCCATGCGGTTGCCGACGCCGAGTTTTTCGGCGATGGTGATCTGCACGTCGGAGATCCATTCGCGGCGCCACAGCGGCTCGAACAGGATGTTGCCGAAGCGCAGGGCCAGCAGGTTCTGCACGGTTTCCTTGCCGAGGTAGTGGTCGATCCGGTAAATCTGCGATTCCTCGAAGACTTTGCCCACTTCGGCGTTGATCTGCTTGGCCGAGGCGAGGTCGCGCCCGAGCGGCTTTTCCAGCACCACGCGCGAGTTCTTGGTGACCAGGCCGTTCTCTTTGAGGTTGTCGCAGATCTGCGAGAAGATCGCCGGCGGCGTGGCCAGGTAGTAGACGCGGGTGATGGCGTCGTCCTTGCGCAGCGCCTCGACCAGGTTCTTGTAGCTGGCGCTGTCGGTGGCGTTCAAGGACACGTAGACGATGCGCGCGGTGAAGCGGGTCCAGGCGGCCGGGGTGATGGCCGGCGACTTGACGTGGGGCTTGGAGGTGGTTTCGACCGTATGCAGGAAGTCCTCCTGGCTGGCGTCCGCGCGGCCGACGCAGATGATGCGCGCGGTCGGGGGCAAGTCGTTGGCCACGTCGCGGGCGTACATCGCCGGCAGCAATTTGCGCATCGCCAGATCGCCGCTGCCGCCGAACAGAACCAGATCAAAATCGGTAAGAGCCATAATTGAGAGTCGTCGCAAGAGTAGGGTGTGCCTGAATGGGAGGTCGCTGCAGAGCGCCGCCGCCGGCTTGACACTATAACCGGAGGCGATTTTTCATTGTGTAAATTTACTACGGTAAGCGGTGAAATGCAAGTAATTTTACTACATTTCGTTGGTGTTTTTGTTATGGGTTTGCGGTCTTGGGAGTGAAGCTACTATACAGTGTCGCGCCGGTTTTTGCCGGGGTGTGGCGGAGGCCGTGGCGGCGCGTTGGCGGATTACGGCGTGCCGCCTAATCCGCCCTACGTGGATCCGTGGTTTGTCCAGGCCACGTGGCGCCTGGCCACGCCGTATGCGCGACATCGGAAACACGTAGGGCGGATTAGCGCAGCGTAATCCGCCATGTGCGAGCCGTCTGCGGCACAAATTAATTCCGGTACGGTGGATTTACGCGGCCGGCGACATCCACCCTGATCGCCAGCAGCTTGCCGCTGAGCGGGTACTGTTCCAGCTCGGCGGCCGGGCGTTCGCCGGCGCTGGTGACATATAAGGTGCGCAAATCGGCGCCGCCGAAGGCCAGCATCGTCGGGCAGCGCAGCGGCAGCTTGATCTCGTCGAGCAGTTCGCCCTCGGGCGACAGCTTGACCAGCCGCCCGCCCTCGAACAGCGCGCTCCAGTAGTTGCCGTCGCTGTCGACCGCCGCGCCGTCCGGACGGCCGCCGTAATTAATGGCCTTGTCGGCCGAGAACTGCATGAACGGCCGCTGGTTTTCCACGGTGCCGGCGTCGACGTCGAAGTCGAAGCGCCGCACCAAATGCGCCGTGGTATCGGCGTGGTACATGGTCTTGCCGTCCGGGCTAAAAGCGAGGCCGTTCGAGTTGGTCATGCCGCCCGACCAGGCCTTGCGGATCTCGCCCTGTTCCAGCACGAACATCTCGGCGGCCGGCCGGTCGCGCGGCTCGTAGATGGTGCCGACCCAGAAACGCCCGGCCGGATCGACCCGGCCGTCGTTGAAGCGGGCCAGCGAGGTGTCGTACGGCGCCGGCGCGATCTCGGTGATGCGGACTTCGTCGCTGCCGGTGTCGAGGTGGTAAAAGCCGCTGCGCATGGCGACGATCAAGCCGCCGTTGTCGCTGACGGCCAGGCTGGCCGGTTCGCTCGACAAACGCCACGACCGGTGCTCGCCGCTGGCCGGGTCGAGCCGGTGCACGGTAAAGGCGGGGATGTCGACCCAGTACAGCGCCTGCTCCCCCTCGTGCCACAGCGGGCATTCGCCGGTTTGCATGACGGCGTCGTAGGCCACTTCGATGTGCGGTGCGCTCATGGTCATCCTCGGATTAAATGTGCTGGGCCGCTTTGGCCATGACGATCAGGCCATTGGTCGAGCTGTCGTGGCGCTCCGGCTGGACGTCGCCCGTCAATTCGGCGTGGATGTTCTTGGCCAGCACCTTGCCCAGCTCCACACCCCACTGGTCGAAGCTGTTGACGTCCCACAGCACGCCTTGCACGAAGGTCTTGTGCTCGTACAGCGCGATCAGCGCGCCCAGCGTCGTTGGCGTCAACTGATCCATCAGGATGGTGTTGGACGGGCGGTTGCCGGGGAAGGTCTTGTGCGGCACCAGCGCCTCGATTTCCTCGGCGCCCAGCTTTTGCGCGGTCAGGTCGGCGCGCACTTCGTCGGCGGTCTTGCCGGTCATGAACGCTTCCGACTGGGCGAAGCAGTTGGCCAGCAGCGAGTCGTGGTGGCCCGGCAGGTCGTGCGTGGCGCGCAAGGTGGCGATGAAGTCGATCGGCGTGACGTCGGTGCCCTGGTGCAGCAGCTGGAAGTAGGCGTGCTGCGCGTTGGTGCCGCATTCGCCCCAGACGACAGGGCAGGTTGGCGTGTCGACTTCGGCGCCGTCGCGGGTGACGCGCTTGCCGTTGCTTTCCATGTCGAGCTGCTGCAGGTAGGCCGGGAAGCGGTTCAAATCCTGGTGGTAGGGCGCGATCGACAACGAGCCGGCGCCGAGGAACTGGCGGTTCCAAAAGCCGACCATGGCCAGCAGCACCGGCATGTTCTGTTCCAACGGGGCGGTGCGGAAGTGCTCGTCCATGGCGTGGGCGCCGGCCAGGAAGTCGCTGAAGTAGCCGTAGCCGACCGCCAGCGCAACGGCCAGGCCGATCGCCGACCAGACGGAATAGCGGCCGCCGACCCAATCCCAGAACGGGAACATGTTGGCCGGGTCGATGCCGAAGGCCTTGACCGCCTCGGTGTTGGTGGAGACGGCGACGAAGTGGCGCGCCAGATCTTCTTCCTTGGCCGTTTTGAGGAACCAGGTGCGCGCGGTGCCGGCGTTGAGCATGGTCTCGGCCGTGACGAAGGTCTTGGAGGCGATGATGAACAGCGTGGTTTCGGGATCGACCTGGGCCAGCGCGGCGTCCATGTCATGGCCGTCGACGTTGGAGACGAAGTGCATCTTCAGGCGCGGGTGGGCGTACGAGCGCAGCGCCAGCACGGCCATTTTCGGGCCCAGGTCCGAGCCGCCGATGCCGACGTTGACGACGTCGGTGATCGGTTTGCCCGTGTGGCCGAGCCAGGCGCCAGAGCGGACCTGGTCGGTGAATTCCTTGACATGGTCGAGCACGGCGTGGACGTCGCCGCTGACATCCTGGCCGTCAACGGTGAAATTTTTGCCGCGCGGCAATCTCAGCGCGGTATGCAGCACGGCGCGATGTTCTGTAATATTGATCTTCTCGCCATTGAACATGGCGTCGCGCTTGGCTTCGACGCCGCGCTCGCGGGCCAGGTCGAGCAGCAGGTCGACGGTGGTGCCGGTCAGGCGGTTCTTGGAATAATCGAGGAACAGGCCGGCCGCATCGACCGTCAGGGTCGGGAATCGCTTGGCGTCGTGCGCGAACAGTTGGCGCAATTGCCAGTGTTTGGCGTCGGCGGCGTGGGATTCGAGGGCTTTGAAGCTGGCGAGGGTGGTCAGGGCGGGCTGGCGCATAATGGTCGGGCGTCTTCGTCTGATGGGTAGGAGGGGATGCGTGAATAATACAGGAAAACCCGGTAAATTCACTACGACACTATTGAAAGAATAGAATTTTTATCGCCCTGGAGGTGGTTTTTCCTGCATGCCAGGATGCTTTTCCGGTGCCGGCGGTCGCCAGCGTTTGCCAGCTAAAGATAGAAAAAAACGGTCGGTTTTGAGATTTTGTAGTAAAATTTCAGGGAATTCATTCATAAGGAACAATCATGGCGTTGCATCCGGTCTTGGAAACTGTCACCGCTCGCATCATCGAGCGTAGCAAACCTTCGCGCGGCGCGTACCTGGCGCACCTGGAGGCGGCTCGTGTAAAGGGCGTGCAGCGCGGCGCCCTGGCGTGCACGAACCTGGCGCACGGTTTTGCCGCCTTCCCCGCCAACGACAAGCTGTCGTTGAAGGAATTGAAAAAGCCCTCGGTGGCGATCGTCTCGGCCTACAACGACATGCTGTCGGCGCACCAGCCGTTCGAGGGCTTCCCGGCGCTGATCAAGGACGCCGTGCGCGAAGTGGGCGCCGTGGCGCAGTACGCCGGCGGCACGCCCGCCATGTGCGACGGCGTCACGCAGGGCCAGCCGGGCATGGAGCTGTCGCTGTTCTCGCGCGACGCCATCGCCATGGCGACCGCCATCGCGCTGTCCCATAATATGTTCGACTCGGCCGTCTACCTGGGCGTGTGCGACAAGATCGTGCCGGGCCTGCTGATCGGCGCGCTGCACTTCGGCCACCTGCCAGCCGTGTTCGTGCCGGCCGGCCCGATGACGACCGGCCTGTCGAATTCCGAGAAAGCGAAAATTCGCCAGCTGTACGCACAGGGCAAGGTCGGCCGCGCCGAGCTGCTCGAGGGCGAATCGCAGTCCTACCACGGCGCCGGCACCTGTACCTTCTACGGCACCGCCAACAGCAACCAGATGCTGATGGAGGTCATGGGCCTGCACCTGCCGGGCGCCGCCTTCATCACCCCGAACACGCCGCTGCGCGACGAGTTGACCAAGGCCGCCGCCCGCCGCGCGGCCGTCATCACGGCGCAGTCGAGCGAGTACCTGCCGGTCGGCCATGTGGTCGACGAGAAGTCCATCGTCAACGCCATCGTCGCGCTGCTGACCACCGGCGGCTCGACCAACCACACGCTGCACCTGGTGGCCATCGCCAAGGCGGCCGGCATCGTCATCGACTGGGACGACTTCGACGAGCTGTCGAAAGTGGTGCCGCTGCTGACGCGCATCTACCCGAACGGCAACGCCGACGTGAACCACTTCCACGCCGCCGGCGGCACCGGCTTCGTGATCCGCGAACTGCTCAACGGCGGCCTGCTGCACGACGACGTCACCACCATCCTGGGCAAGGGCTTGCGCGCGCACTGCACCGAGCCGTTCCTGGGCGAAGCCGGCCAGGGCGTGGTCTGGCGCGACGCGCCGGCCGAATCGGGCGACGAAGCGGTACTGCGCAAGATCACCGCGCCGTTCTCGCCGGACGGCGGCACGGTGCTGGTCAAGGGTAACCTGGGCCGCGCGGTGATGAAGGTGTCGGCCGTGAAGCCGGAGCACCAGACGGTGGAAGCGCCGGCGCTGGTGTTCAACTCGCAGGAAGATTTCATGGACGCCTACAAGGCCGGCCAGCTCGATCGCGACTTCGTCGCCGTGCTGCGCTTCCAGGGCCCGCGCGCCAACGGCATGCCGGAACTGCACGCGCTGACGCCGGCGCTGGCCAACCTGCAGGACGCCGGCCGCCACGTGGCGCTGGTGACCGACGGCCGCATGTCGGGCGCTTCCGGCAAGGTGCCGGCGGCGATCCACGTGTCGCCGGAGATCCTGGCCGGCGGTCCGCTGGGCCGCGTGCGCGACGGCGACATCATCCGCGTCTGCGCCAAGAACGGCGCGCTGGAAGCGCTGGTGGAGCCGGGCGTCTGGGCCGCGCGCGAACAGGCCACGGCCGACCTGACGCCGAACGGCGTGGGCATGGGCCGCGAGCTGTTCGCCATGTTCCGCAACAGTGTGTGCGAGGCGGAGAAGGGCGCGACCACGTTCCCGCTGCCGTCGCCGATTCCGACGATCGTCGGCCTGCATGACAAAGACCCGGTCGGCAATACCGTGCCGGGTTCCGATGAAGATTTCTCGATGAAGAAAGAAGCCTAAGCCATGACGATGACCCTGCTCGAAATTATGCGTACCTCGGCCGTGATCCCGGTGATCGCGATTGACGAACCTGAACACGCCGTCCCGCTGGCGCGCGCGCTGGTAGCCGGCGGCATCCGCGTGCTCGAAGTGACCCTCCGCACCAAGCACGGCCTGGGCGCGATCCGCGCCATGTCGGAAGTGGAAGGCGCCATCGTCGGCGTCGGCACGTTGACGCAGCCGGAAGAATTCGCCGCCGCGCGCGACGCCGGCGCGGTGTTCGGCGTCTCGCCGGGCCTGACGGCGGCGCTGATCGCCGCCGCCAAGAGCAGCGGCCTGCCGCTGCTGCCTGGCGTGATGACGCCGTCGGAAGTGATGGCCGCGCGCGAGCAGGGCTTCCGTCAACTGAAGCTCTTCCCGGCGGTGCCGGCCGGCGGCATCGGCATGCTCAACGCGATCAATGGCCCGCTGCCGGATGTGACGTTCTGCCCGACCGGCGGCATTTCGCAGGAGACGGCGTCGCAGTTCCTGGCGCTGAAGAACGTCGCCTGCGTGGGCGGCTCGTGGTTGACGCCGAAGGACGCCATCGCCGCCGGCGACTGGGGCCGCATCACCGACCTGGCCAAGGCGGCCAGCGGTTTGCGCTAAAACCGGAACGACGCCTCGGCGTCGTTTTTTTATGGCGCGGCGCCAAGCAGTCGCTGATCGAGTTCTTCGCGCAGCACCTTGCGTAGTCCGGCTAAGGTCAGTGGCTGATTGTCCTTGTTGCGCTTGTCGATGTTCTTTATGGCGTCGCGGAGTGTGGCGTTAATCATGGTTTGATAGCCGGTTCCCTGTGCCTCGGCCTCATCGCGGAAATAGGCAATGACATCGTCGTCCAGCATAATGGTGATGCGCGTCTTTCCGGTCGGGTCGATGATCGGCCCGCGCTTGCCTTTGCTGAAATCGTATTCCTTATCCATGGTATTGCTCCGCTTCGCCTTTGCTGGCCTTGCGCGCGGAGATTACTCTTGTCCGGTTCCCGCGCTGAGTGTGAATGACTACTAGAATTCTGCCGATGCCGTCAGCGCCCACTGTGCAGAATCTCTGTTACCCATTCTCATCGAAAATTTCGATTGTGATGCACATCGGGTCGTTCAGCGCGTCCTCCGCCTGAGAGAAGCTGACTTTATGCTTGATGAGGTTTGACCTTGCCTTGACAGGATCGAACTCGATTTCGTGAGTGTGATTATGCATATAGTATGCATATACAGTCAAGATGGCTCGCGTGCGTTGATCAAACTCGCCCAATAAGCAAATTTGTGAGCGATTCTAGTGCTTGCTCGGTGATAAACCGCCGGGGTCAACCGCCGGGGCTGGTGCGCCTAGACCGATTTTTGGATATGCTCGCGCAGCCATTGGTGGGCGGGGTCGCGGTGCGAGCGCTCGTGCCAGAGCATCGCCATCTCGTAGCCGGGGACGTGGACCGGCGGCTCGACCACTTTGAGTCCGTGGTTGTCGCGCACCAGACGCTCCGGCAGCATCGCCACCATGTCCGTGCTGTGCAAAACCGACACCATAAACAGGAAATGCGGCACCGACAGCGCCACCCGGCGCGACAGGCCGACTTGCGCCAGCGCCGCGTCGGTGACGCCGTGAAAGCCGCCGCCGTCGGACGACACCAACACGTGCTCCAGCGCGCAATATTGCTTCAGGGTCGGCTTGCGCTTCAGGCGCGGGTGGTCGGCGCGGCCCGCCAGCACATAGCGCTCGACGAACAGCGTGCGCCGCCGCATAACCGGCGGCGAGCCTTCGGTGGTGTGGAAGGCGAGGTCGATTTCGCCTTGCTCCGCTTGCCGCGCGATGCGTGCCGGATTCATCTCCAGCACGGCCAGCCGGGTGCCGGGCGCCAGCGCCCTCAGGCCGGAAAGCGCTGGCAGCAGGATCGTCGATTCGCCGTAGTCGGTGGCGGCGACGCGCCAGGTCTGGTCCGCATTTGACGGTTCGAATGGCTGCGCCGGCGACACCGCGCGCCCGAGCGCCTCCAACGCCTGCCGCAAGGGTTCGCGCAGCTCCTCGGCCCTGGCGGTCGGCTTCATACCGCGTGGTCCGGGCAGCAGCAGCGGGTCGCCGAAGATGTCGCGCAGCTTGGCCAGATGCACGCTGATCGACGGCTGCGAAAAATTGAGCCGCCGCGCCGCGCGCGTGACGTTGTGCTCCGAGAGCAGGACGTCGAGCGTCACCAGCAGATTGAGGTCGAGCCGCCGCAAATTATCCATCGAAATTATTCCTGTTGATACCTGCTATGTCGGGAATTCATTTCCAATATACCTGAGGCGGGCCCACGCTGTGTGCTTTCCATCAGGAGGCACCATCATGAACGTCCTTATCGTCTACGCCCATCCCGAGCCACAGTCCCTGAACGGCTCAATCAAAAACTTCACCGTCGAACGTCTCGAAGCGGCCGGCCATGCCGTGCAGGTGTCCGACCTGTATGCGATGAACTGGAAACCCGCGCTGGACGCGGACGACAGCCTCGATGGCCCGGCGACCGGGCGCTTCGACGCCGCGCTCGATTCCAAGCGCGCCTTCGACGCCGGCCGGCAGAGCGCGGACATCGCCCTCGAACAGCAAAAGCTGATGTGGGCCGATACCGTGATCCTGCAGTTTCCGATGTGGTGGTTCTCGATGCCGGCGATTTTGAAGGGCTGGGTCGAAAGGGTCTATGCCCATGGTTTCGCCTACGGCGTGGGGGAGCACTCGGACCGCCGCTGGGGCGACCGCTATGGCGAGGGGAGTTTGGCGGGCAAGCGCGCGATGCTGGTTGTGACCACCGGCGGTTGGGAACCCCACTACAGCCCGCGCGGCATCAACGGCCCGATCGACGACATCCTGTTCCCGATCCAGCATGGCATTTTGTACTACCCGGGCTTCGACGTGCTGCCGCCGTTCGTTGTGTACCGCACCAGCAGGGTGGACGAGGCGCGCTTCGACACCATCCGCGAGGATCTGGGACGGCGTCTCGACACGCTGGCGACGACCACACCGATCGCCTTCCGTCCGCAGAACGGCGGCGACTATGACATTCCGCAGCTAACCTTGCGCGACGACGTGGCGCCCGGCCGCACCGGATTCGCCGCGCACCGGAAAGCCTAAATCAGGCAGCGTCGCCCTCAAGGACAAACAGGCCTGCCTTGCTGGCCAGTTCCAGCACCGGCGCTGCCTGCGCCTTGTCGTGGAAGTACAGGATGTTGGTGTCGTCCCAACCGGCGGCACAGATGCAGCCAAGTTCCGGCATGATCAGGAACTGGGATGGAGGATGGTGTTTGTCGTAGCGCGACTGGATCAGGAAGCCGTCGCGGTTGGTGTAGCGCTTGATGACGGTGTTGGCCTTGGCGGGCCAGCGGCCCCGGTAGCGCAGCGTGTACACCGGCGTCAGGTCGTACAGCGCCGCCCAGTGGGCCAGCATCTTCTGATTCCGGCGTTCACGCTCCTCGCCTTCGAAACAGGCCATCAGGTGCCATTCCGATTCGTCGTCGAGCCAGTGGTCGAACACTGAGATCGCCACGCGCTGCATGCCGCCATCGGCGCCGAGCTGCCAGATGTCTTTCAGGCCGGGAAATTGCTGGTTTATTTGTTCTGCAAGGTTCGCGTCAACGCGAGACAACATCTTCATACTATCCTTTGAATCATACTGGGCGACGCTCGAGTATATACTTCCTTGATCAAAGGGGAGGGCGCAATGAAGGAGTTTCGGTTCAATGTATTCGGGCGGCTGATCGCGATACGCGGCGAGGCGGGGGAACGGCGGACGTTCGAGCTGGGCGCGGAGGGCAAGCGTCGCCCGGCGGACTTCATCGTTCCCGACGACGTCGCCGACGAGGAGTTGTGCGAATACCTGTTCGATCTGTTTCACGAGGATGCGACGCCGCGCAATAGCGTGGTCACGCAGATTGTCTAAGGCCGAAGACGCATGCGTAATCCAATCGGCGACATCGTAAACCCCATCAATTCCTCCGGCTCCTTGCCGTCGACCGTGTCGATCGACGCGATAGCGAAGCTGTTCAGCAGCATGGCGCTGGCGAGCTTGATCTCCAGCAGCGCCAGGTAGCGCCCGGGGCAGGTGCGCACGCCGGCGCCGAACGGCATCGACAGGTGCTTGTCGATCGCCTCGTCGCCGCTGCGCAGCCAGCGCTCCGGATCGAAGGCGTCGGCGCGCGGCACGTGCGCCTCGTCGACGCTGTCGTTGCGCATCACGCACCAGACCAATCCTCCCTTGGGGATGCGCACGCCGCCGATGACGGTCTCGCGCAAGGCTTCGAGCGGAATGAACGGCGCCACCGGCTTGAGGCGCATCGCCTCCTGCGCGCAGGCGTCCAGGTAATCCAGGCCGTCCATCTGCGCGATCGTCAACGCCGCCGGATCGGGCGCCACGCGCGCCACCTCGTCGCGCGCCTTGCGCAGCGCCGCCGGATTTTTCTGCAGCAGATACAGCATCCACGCCAGGGTGTGGCTGGTGGTGTCCTCGCCCGCCAGCAGCATCGTCATGACGTTGCCGGCGATGGCGCGGTCGTCGATGCCGCCGCCCTCGTCGGCCGCGCAGATCATCGCGTCGAGCAAGTGGGCCGGACGCTCGCGCCGCGCCGGTTCGGCGACCAGCCGCGCGCGCGCCGAGGCGATCAGCGCGTCGATCGAGTCGTTGAGCGCGGCCACGCTCGTGTCGAGTTGCCGGTCCTGCGGCAGGCGCACGTAGCGCCAGTAAGGCACCAGCGCGATGGTGCGGCGCGCCACCGCCGGCAGGATGATGTCCAGGTGGCGCTGGATGACGTCTTCGCCGCCGTCGATGGTGTTGACGTCGGTGCCGAACGCCAGCCCGGCGATGACGTCCACGCTGAAGCGTTTGAGGTCGTCGGTCAGGTCGATCGTCTGGCCGCCGGCCGCCGCGCGCCGCCAGTGCTCGCGCAGCCGCAGCGCCACCGCCACCAGCGCCGGGAAGTAGGCCTTGACCGCGTGCGGCGACAGCGCCGCCATCACCATGCGGCGCTGCTCGCGCCAGGTTGCGCCCTCGGCCACGAACACGCCCGGGCGCCCGCCCATTTCCTCGCCCACGTCGCTGGTGATCGCGGGCCGGCGGAAGCCGTCGGGCCGGTCGCGCAGCGCGGCGCCGACCAGCTCGTGGCTGGCCAGCACCACGATGTCGGTGCGGCCGAAGCGGATCTTGAACAGCGGGCCGTATTGGCGGCTCCAGGCTTCGACGTCCTGGTGGATGCGCAGAGGCCTGATCTGCGGCAGGTTGCCCACCAGCGGCCATGCGGCCGGGCCGGGCAGGTCGGCGATTTCACGCGCTGCAAGTGGTAAGGTGTGTTCCATCATCGGTGTCTCCATGGTTCGGCATTGTCCCACTATGCCGCGCCGCCGGCGAGGTGTATTGAACGTTTGCGACAACGCGGCGCGTTTGCCACGCTTGGTATAAACTTTAGCGATGCCCGCCATCGCCGCCACCACCGACCCCACGCGCCTGATCGTGCCGCCCCTGGCCCTGGCTTCCTGCGTGCGCGCCTTTGTCACGCGCAGCACCGTGGAGGCGCCGCTGGCCGAGGGCGACCGCTTCAATCATTTTCCTGCAACGCCGCTGTGCTCCATCAGTTTTTACATCGAGGGCGGGGCGGAGGTGGTGCGGCCGGCGGACTTGCCGAAGGGGCACGTGCGGGCAGCCTTCTGCGGACCGCAAACGCGGCCCATGCTGACCTATAACCCCGGCCCGGTGCGGCTGTTCATGGTGTTGTTCTACCCGCAGGCCATGCACGCGCTGGGCGGGATCGACATCGCCGGGTGGGTCGACCGCGTCGCGCCGGTGGAGCAGGCGCTTGGCCCGCGATGGGCGGCGATGTCCGGGGCGGTGCTGGACGCCGCCGACGACGAGGCGCGGATGGCCATATTGGAGGCGTTCCTGGCGCCGTTGTGGCGCGCCACGCGGCCGAGCGGCATGGGCGACATGGCGCGCGACTGGGTGCGGCACCTGGCCTGGCAGGCCGCCGATTCGGCGCTCGGGCGCGGCCTGCGCAGCGTCGAGCGGCGCATCAAGGCGCGTGCCGGGCAGCCTTTGCGCAAATTGCTGCGGCTGCGGCGCGCGGAGCAGTCGTTCTTCGAGGCGCGCGACGATTATCTGGCCGGCAGGGTGGTGTGGTCGGATGTGGCCGCGCGCGGCGGGTATTCGGACCAGGCGCATTTTTGTCGCGAGGCGCGCGAGATTACCGGGCATACGCCGCTGGAGTTGGCGCGGGTGCTGGGCTCGGGGGATGAGCGGTATTGGATTTATCGGATTTGGATGTGACGGTGTTGGCGGCGCTTGGCCGATTACGGCGTGCCGCCTAATCCGCCCTACGTGTCGCTGTGGTGTCTCGGGGTTTGAGTCCAGGTGTGAGTGCGGCGCAGGCGATTCGCGTGGCTTGGAGCGTCTTACGGCAGGCGGGCGGCGCTGCGGTTGCGGCCGGCGTTCTTGGCGTCGTACAGCGCGCGGTCGGCCGCGCCGATCAGCGCTTCGACGTCGACCGGGGCTTCCGGCCGCTGCGAGGTTACGCCGATGCTTACCGTCACGTACGGCACCGCGCCGTTGCGCTCGTGCGGGATGGCCAGCGCCAGCGCGTTGGCCCGTATCGTCTCGGCGATCTGGCCGGCCTGCTCGATGTCGAGCTCCGGCAGGATGACGGCGAACTCCTCGCCGCCGTAGCGCGCCATCAGGTCGCACGGGCGCTTGAGCTCGCCGGCCAGCGCGGCGGCCACCTGGATCAGGCACTGGTCGCCCTTCTGGTGGCCGTAGTGGTCGTTGTAGGCCTTGAAATGGTCGATGTCGATCATCAGCAGCGACAGCGCCGCGCCGCCCCGCTTGGCGCGCCGGTGCTCCTTTTCCATGGCCACGTCGAAGTGGCGCCGGTTGGCGATGCCCGTCAGGCCGTCGGCGAAGGTTTGCGAGCGCAGCACCATGGCCTGCTCGCGCAGCAGCTTTTCGCGCGCGACGGC
The DNA here is from genome assembly GCA_024123915.1 of Oxalobacteraceae bacterium OTU3CAMAD1. Taxonomy (NCBI): domain Bacteria; kingdom Pseudomonadati; phylum Pseudomonadota; class Betaproteobacteria; order Burkholderiales; family Oxalobacteraceae; species Oxalobacteraceae bacterium OTU3CAMAD1. The sequence continues at coordinate 2,131,928 of CP099650.1, forward strand.
CACGCTGACGTCGCTGATCTGCACCAGGCAGTGGCGCGGCGCGCCCTCGACCTCGATCGGCGTGACCTCCACCGCCTGCTGCAACCGCTCGCCGCGCGCGGCCGCCGCCGCGTTGGCGTGCAGCGCGAACGGCGCCTTGTTCAGGCTTTGCGACAGCAGCGACGGGAAGTTGTCGCGCAGCGCCTGGCGGATCGCCGAGTCGACCCGGCCGCCGCGCAGTTCCGGGCAGGCGGCCAGCAGCTCGGCGCCGACGATGCCCTCCTGCGCCAGCCCCGAGTGGCGGCTCATCCAGGCGTTCCACAGCACCACGCGGCCGTCGGCGTCGACCACCACCACGCCCAGGTTGACGGCGCCGAGCACGCTGCGCAGCACCTTGAGCCGATGCTCCGCCGGCAGGCTGGCGTCCATCGCCCGCACGGCTCAGGCCTGCCCCATCGCGCGCGCGATGTACTGGTTGATCTGCGCCTTGAGGTCGTGCATGGCCGACAGGTCGAGCACGAAGGCGACATAGCCCTGGATCTGGTGCTTCTCGAGCACGAAGTCGATGTGCAGCATCAGCACCACGGCGTCCGGCTCGCTGCCCGAGGCGGTCAGGATCTCGTCGCTGGTGCCCACGTGGTAGGCCGGCAGCGAGCCGCGCAGCTCGCGCTGGAAGATATTGGCCAGGGTGCCGACGCAGGAGTTGAGGATGATGTTGCCGATCTCGCACATGGCCTCCTGCTCCATGTCGGTCAGCTCGGCCAGCGGCACGCTCTCGCCGACCATCAGGCGCACGATCTCCAGGCTTTTGTCCTCGGGGAACATCAGGATCGCTTCGGTCTCGAAGGCGCCCTCGTAGTGCTGGCTCACGCCGCAGATGCGCTCGGGCTCGAACACCCGGTTGCGCAGCAGGCGCGCGGCGTCGGCGCGGTGGATGAAGGTGATCGACGGCACCGACATGCGCACCGCCTCGTTGACGATGGCGCTCATCGAGGCGGCCGCCTGACCGACGCCGATGTTGAAGATTTCGATCAGGGCGTCGTTCTCCAGCTCGGACAGCACGATCATGGACTGGCCTCTTCGAGCGGCGAGAGCAGGCGGGCGATGCGCGCCTCGGTGATGGGTTTTTCGACGAAGCCCACGCCGATCGCCTCGGCCGCCTCGCGCGTGGCCGTCTGCACGTTGGCCGTCAGCAGCGAGATCGGCAGGTCGGGGTTTTCGCGCCGCAACTGCTCGGCGGCGGCGATGCCGCCCATGCCGGGCATGTTCACGTCCATCAGCACCAGGTCCGGGTGCACGTCGCGCGATTTGACCAGCGATTCCTCGCCGGTGCCGGCCTCCTCGACGATCCAGTCGGGGTGCAGGCCGTTGATGTACTGGCGCGCCATCAGGCGCGAGACGCGGCTGTCGTCGACGATCAAGACTGTTTTAGCTTGCGGCATGGAACTCCCCGGACGAGCGTTTGGATGGGATCTGCTGGTTTCATTCTCGCACAATCGGCGGCGCCGCTGGCGAGGTTCGTACCGTCCGCGCCCCCCTTGTGCAAGTCTGCGACACCGGGTCCGGGTCGATGTTGTCCGTGCGCAATTTTTAGCGGAAATCGGCGGCGGGCAGGGACGATCCGTTAAAATGGCGGCATTGGTGGTCGCATCGCGGCCACACCGCTTTCCCTTTTATTATAGAAATAGCATCATGACTCAAGACGAATTGAAGCAAGCCGTGGCGCGCGCCGCCATCGATTACGTGGTCAAGCACGAGATCATCGGCGTGGGCACGGGCTCGACCGCCAATTTTTTCATTGACGAGCTCGCCAAGATCAAGGCCGACATCAAGGGCGCCGTGGCGTCGTCCGAAGCCACCGCCGCGCGCCTGCGCGGCCACGGCATCGAGGTGTTCGACCTCAACGACGTGCCGGAGATCGCCGTCTACATCGACGGCGCCGACGAGATCACCCACACCGGCGCGATGATCAAGGGCGGCGGCGCGGCGCTCACGCGCGAAAAAATCGTCGCTTCGGTGGCGAAAAGCTTTGTCTGCATCGCCGACGGCTCCAAGCTGGTCGACGTGATGGGCAAGTTCCCGTTGCCGGTCGAGGTGCTGCCGATGGCGCGCGCGTCGGTCACGCGCGAGCTGGCCAAGCTGGGCGGCGAGCCGAAGCTGCGCCTGAAGCCGGGCACTGACGAGGCCTTCATCACCGACAACGGCGGCATGCTGATCGACGTGGCCGGGTTGGCCATCACCGATCCGGTGGCGCTGGAAGCGCAGATCAACCAGATCGTCGGCGTGATCGCGGTGGGATTGTTCGCCGCGCGCGGCGCCAATGTGTGCCTGCTGGGCACGGCCGAGGGTGTGAAGACGTTGAAGTTTTAAGAGGCAGACCCCCGGCCAAACCGGGGTCGTACCCAACTGGGTACGACCCCGAACCCGCGGCGGCCGCTGGCCACAACGCTGGTTCGGGGTTTTTAAGATTTACTCGGTCGGCGGCACGTAGCCCATGGCCGCGTCGGCGCCGTCGCCGAAGAAATGCTTTTCCATCTGCTGCGCCAGGTACTTGCGCGCGCGCTGGTCGGCCAGGTTCAGGCGGTTCTCGTTGACCAGCATGGTCTGGTGCTTGAGCCAGGCCGCCCAGGCTTCCTTGGAGACCGATTCGTAGATCTTCTTACCCAGTTCGCCCGGATACGGCGGGAAGTCCAGTCCTTCGGCTTCCTTGTTGAGTTTGACGCATTGCACGGTGCGGGCCATCTGTGTTGCTCCTAAAACGGTTCGATAAACCGTGATTATAAAGATTTAATCAGGACCTGGGATTTGCGCTGCCAGTTATACATGCGTTGACGGTCCTTCGGCAGCGAGTCGACCGTGGTCGGCACGAAGCCGCGCTTCTGGAACCAGTGCGAGGTGCGCGTGGTGAGCACGAACAGTTTGGTCACGCCGATGGCGCGCGCGCGGTTCTCCATGTGCTTCAGAATGCGCTCGCCGTCGCCCTGGGCCTGGACCTCGGGGTTGACGGTCAGGCATGCCATTTCGGCCATTTTCTGCTCCGGGAACGGGTACAGCGCCGCGCAGCCGAAGATCACGCCATCGTGTTCGATGACGGAAAAATAATCGATCTCGCGCTCGATCAGCTCGCGTCCGCGCTTGACCAGGGTGCCGTCGGCCTCGAGCGGCTCGATCAGCTTGATAATCCCGCCGACGTCCTCAATTGTGGCCTTGCGCAGCGATTCGAGGTTCTCGTGCGAGATCATGGTGCCCACGCCGTCGTGGGTGAACAGCTCGAGCAGCGCCGAGCCGTCCATCGCGAACGGCACGATGTGCGAGCGTTCGACGCCGTTGTCGCAGGCCTTGATGCAGTGTTTCAGGTAAAACGCGGTCGAATCGGGCAGGAAGCCGGCCTGCAGCACGGCCTCGGCTTGGTGCGACGACAGCTCGCGGATCTCGGTGCCGGCCGCGTCGACCATCATGTCGGTCTCGGTGATGAACACCAGTTTGTCGGCGTGCAGCGCGATGGCGGCGCTGCAGGCGACGTCCTCCATGGTCAGGTTGAAGGCCTCGCCGGTGGGCGAGAAGCCCAGCGGCGAGAGGAGGACCAACCCGTCGGAGCCGAGGATCGAGTGGATCGTCTCGGCGTCGACCTTGCGGGTGACGCCGGTCAGTTCGAGGTCGACGCCGTCGATGACGCCGAGCGGGCGGGCCGTGATGAAGTTACCGGAAATGATACGAATGGCCGCGTTCGACATCGGCGTGTTCGGCAAGCCCTGGCTGAAGGCGGCCTCGATGTCGAGGCGCAGCTCGCCGGCGGCCTCCTTGGCGCACTCCATGGCGGCCGTGTCGGTGATGCGCACGCCGTTGTGGAAGCGGCCCTCGACGTTACGCAGGGCCAACTGCTCGGCCACCTGCGGGCGCGAGCCGTAGACCACGGTGACGTTGATGTCGAGCGCGTGCAGCAGCGACAAATCGTGCGCGAGCACTTGCAGCGCGCCGGCGCTGACCAGTTCACCAGGGAAGGCGACCACGAAGGTCTTGCCACGGAAGGCGTGGATGTAGGGCGCGACGGAACGCAGCCATTGGACGAATTGGGTAGGGTTTTCCATTAGCCGCATTATAATTCGGTGCGCGAGTTCCGCGCTCCAATCTTGTAAAAAACAATGTCAGAAGCCAGCAATAAACCGAAAACCGCCGCCAACAGCTCGTCCAGCACCCTTGGCCAGCCCCGCAGACCGCAAAACGCTCAGTCCCGCGCTCCACAAGCGCAGGGCCAGCAGGCGCGTAATCCCAGAGGCGAACCCCGAGCCAAGGCGGGGTCTGACCCCGTACGGGGTCAGACCCCCGGCTCCGGTGTGCGGGTTGGACAGCGCGCGCCGAAGCCACGCCTGACACCCGAGGAGCAAGCCGCCCGCGCCGCCGAACGCGCATTCCGCAACCCGCTGCCGCCGATTACCTTCCCGGAAGACCTGCCGGTCTCCGGGCGCCGCCACGAAATCGCCGAGGCGCTGCAAAAGCATCAGGTGATCATCGTCTCGGGCGAAACCGGCTCCGGCAAGACCACCCAGCTGCCGAAAATCTGCCTGGAGCTGGGACGCGGCCAGAAGGCCCTGATCGGCCACACGCAGCCGCGCCGCATCGCCGCCTCGTCCACCGCCAAGCGCATCGCCCAGGAACTGGGCACGCCGCTGGGCGAGACCGTCGGCTTCAAGGTGCGCTTCGCCGACACCCTGATGAAGGGCGCCTCGGTCAAGCTGATGACCGACGGTATCCTGCTGGCCGAGACCCAGACTGACCCGCTGCTGAAGAACTACGACACCATCATCATCGACGAGGCGCACGAACGTAGCCTGAACATCGACTTCCTGCTTGGTTACCTGAAGCAGCTGCTGCCGCGCCGTCCGGACCTGAAGGTGATCATCACCTCGGCGACCATCGACGCCGAGCGCTTCTCGCGCCACTTCGGCACGCCGGACATGCCGGCGCCGGTGATCGAGGTCTCCGGCCGCCTGTATAAAGTCGAAGTGCGCTACCGCCCGATCGAGAGCGACGTCCAGAATCCCGCCGTGGCCAACGCCGAGGGCAAGGGCCAGCGCACCGCCGCCGCCCGCGAAAAGCGCGACCTGATGGACGCGGTGGTCGACGGCGTCGATGAACTGTGCCGCCTCGGCTCCGGCGACGTGCTGGTGTTCCTGCCGGGCGAACGCGAAATCCGCGACGCCGCCGAGGCGCTGCGCAAGCACCATCCGCCGCACGTGGAAATCCTGCCGCTGTTCGCCCGCCTGTCGGCCGAGGAGCAGGAGCGCGTGTTCAAGCTGACCAACGCGCGCCGCATCGTCCTGGCCACCAACGTCGCCGAAACCTCGCTGACGGTGCCCGGCATCCGCTACGTGGTCGACGCCGGCCTGGCGCGCGTGAAGCGCTACAGCTACCGCAACAAGGTCGAACAGCTGCAGATCGAGCCGATCGCGCAGTCGGCCGCCAACCAGCGCGCCGGCCGTTGCGGCCGCGTCGCCGACGGCGTCTGCATCCGCCTGTACGAGGAACAGGATTTCCTGCAGCGGCCCAAGTTCACCGAGCCGGAAATCCTGCGCTCGTCGCTGGCCGCCGTCATCCTGCGCATGAAGTCCCTGCACTTGACCGATGTCGAGACGTTCCCGTTCATCGAGCCGCCGCTGGCGCGCGCCATCGCCGACGGCTACCAGCTGTTGCAGGAGCTGGGCGCGGTCGACGAATACAACCAGCTGACGCCACTGGGCAACAAGCTCGCCAAGCTGCCGCTGGACCCGAGGGTGGGCCGCATGATCCTCGCCGCGCTGGACAACGCGAGCCTGAACGAAGTGCTGATCATCGCCTCGGCGCTGTCGGTGCAGGACCCGCGCGACCGCCCGATGGAGCACCAGCAGGCGGCCGACGAGGCGCATAAGAGGTTCGCCGACGAGAAGTCGGAGTTCATCAGCTATCTGAAAATCTGGCAGTGGTTCGAGAACGCCATCGAGCACAAAAAAACCAACCGCCAGCTGATGGACAACTGCCGCACCAACTTCCTGTCGCAACTGCGGCTGCGCGAGTGGCGCGACGTGCATTCGCAGCTGCTCACCATCGTCAAGGAGCAGGGCTGGCGCATCAACGAGGCGCCGGCCACGTACGAAAACCTGCACCTGGCGCTGCTGACCGGTCTGCTGGGCAACATCGGCTTCAAGAGCGAGGACGAGCCGGGCGCCGGCTACCTGGGCGCGCGCGGCATCAAGTTCAATATCTGGCCGGGCTCCTCGCTGCTCAAAAAACCGGGCAAGTGGATCATGGCGGCCGAACTGGTCGACACTACGCGCCTGTACGCGCGCTGCGTGGCCCGCATCGAGCCGGAATGGCTGGAGAAGGTCGGCGGCCACCTGCTGAAAAAATCGTGGGGTGAGCCGCGCTGGGAAAAACGCGGGGCGCAGGTCAGCGCGTCCGAGCGCGCCACCTTGTACGGCTTGGTGGTGTACAGCCAGCGCCGCATCAACTACGCGCTGCACAACCCGGCCGAGGCGCGCGAGATCTTCATCCGCGACGCGCTGGTCGGCGGCGACTACGACACGCGCGCGCCGTTCTTCGCGCATAACCACAAGTTGATCAAGGAGATCGAGAACCTCGAGCACAAGTCGCGCCGCCTTGACGTGCTGGTCGACGACGAGTTGATCGCCGCCTTCTACGACAAGCTGATACCGGCCGACGTGGTCAACGGCGCCGGCTTCGAGAAGTGGCACAAGGACGCCACGGCGGCCGAGCCGAAGCTGCTATATCTGAACCGCGACGAATTGATGCGCCACGAGGCGGCCGGCGTCACCACGGATTTGTTCCCGAAGATGATGTCGGTGACGGGGCTGGAAATGGCGCTGACCTACCACTTCGAACCGGGCAGCGTGCGCGATGGCGTGACGATGGCGGTGCCGCTGTTCGCGTTGAACCAGTTGCCGCGCGAGCGCTGCGAATGGCTGGTGCCGGGCATGTTGAAAGAGAAGGTGCACCTGCTGCTCAAATCCCTGCCGCAAAAACTGCGCCGCCACTGCGTGCCGCTGCCGGACTACGCGGCCAAGTTCTGCGAGCGGGTGCACGAGGCGGGCATCTTCGGCCGGGGCGACTTGATCGATGCGATCATCGCCGACATCCGGTCGCAGATCACGATCTCGGTCTTGACCACCGACTTCAAGCCGGAGACCTTGCCGGCGCATCACTTCATGAACTTCAAGGTGATCGACGAGCACGGACGCCAGCTGGAGATGGGCCGCAACCTGGCCACCCTGCAGGCCGAATTCGGCGCGCAGGCGCGCGAGAGCTTCCAGAAGATGGCCGAGACGTCGGGCACGCAGGGTGTCACCATGCGGGCGCTGGGGACCGGTGGCGGCGCATCGCCTTCGGCAGCGCCGTCGCGTTCCGGCGGCGGCAACGCCGGGGCGGCGGCTACGCCGGGCAAGGGCAATGACAAGGCTGGCGGCGCCAAGGAAGCGGCCAGCGCCGCCAGCGGCATCACCCTGACGGGCCTGACCAGCTGGACCTTCGGCGAGCTGCCGGAGCTGCTGGAGATCGTCCAGGGCAAGCTGACCCTGATCGGTTTCCCGGCGCTGGTCGACAAGGGCACGCACTGCGACCTGGAGGTCTTCGACGACCCGACGGTGGCGGCGCGCACGCACCGGATCGGCCTGCGCCGGCTGTTCGCGCTGCAGATGAAAGACCAGATCAAGTTCATCGAAAAGGGCATCCCCGGCCTGCAGCAGATGGGTATGCAGTTCATGAGCATGGGCACGCAGGAGGAATTGCGCGAACAGATCATCAACAAGGCGCTCGATATCGCCTGCCTGCAAGATCCGTTGCCGCTCGATGCCGCCAGTTTCGCCAAGCGCAAGGACGAGGGCAAGTCGCGCCTGGTGCTGCTGGTGAACGAGATCGCGCGCCTGCTGTCGCAGGTGCTCACCGAGTTCCACGGCCTGCCCAAGCGCTTGCAGGGGCTGCCGGCGGCGGCCGCCGCCGACATGCAGCAGCAGTTGCAGGCGCTGGTCAACAAACGCTTCCTGTCGGACAACGATTACAGCCAGCTGGCGCACTTCCCGCGCTATCTGAAGGCGATCAACGTGCGCATCGAAAAGCTGCGCGGCGACCCCGCGCGCGACGCCAAACTGATGGCCGAATGGCAGTCGGCGGCGGCGTTGTACCAGCGCGCCAACAAGGACAAATCGGCCGGCAAGAACACCGATCCGAAGATGGTCGAATTCCGCTGGATGCTCGAGGAGTTGCGCGTGTCGCTGTTCGCGCAGGAGCTGCGCACGCCGATGCCCGTGTCGGCCAAGCGCTTGCAGAAAGTGTGGGAGTCGATGTTGCGTTGATGCCGCATCGATCGTCCGGTAAGCGAGGTGGCGAACGCAAGCGGATGGGGTTTTCAGGGTAGACTTTATGGCAACAGGAGGTCGACCCGATGAAGAGTGCTGCTGGTTTGCTGCGTAGTCTGGTGCGTACCGGCACACGTCAGAGTAAGTCCGTCAACAAATTGGTGACGGCGTTGTTCAAGGCCGCCACGCCGCCCGCGCCCAAGCGCAAGCGGGCGCCGGCGGCCAAGGTCGCCAAACCCCCAGCCAAAAAGGGGTTGGACCCCGTACGGGGTCCGACCCCAAAACCGGCAGCGCGGGCGGTCCCGGATGCCGGGGTGCGGGTTCAACGTCCGGCCCGCGCCGCCAAACCCGCCACGCCCGCTTCCAACACCCCGCCGGCGCCGGGCAAGTGGCTGGCCTCGCACTATGCGATGCCGGCCGGCGTGGGCACGCGCGCCCAGCGCCTCGGTTACTGGCTCTACCTGCCGAATAATATTCCCGCCCAGGCGATCCGCAGGGGCTTGCCGCTGGTGGTGATGCTGCACGGCTGCCAGCAGACCGCCACCCAGTTCGCGCAGGGCACGCGCATGAACCAGTGGGCCGAGCAGATGGGTTACGCCGTGCTGTATCCGCAGCAATCGGTCAGCGCGCACGCGCAGCGTTGCTGGAAATGGTACGACCGCGCGACGCAGGAGGGCGGCGGCGAGGTGCCGATGATCGTCGGCATGGTCAACAAGGTCATGACGGAATACGCGATCGACCGTTCCCGTATCTATATCGCAGGGATCTCGGCGGGGGCGGGCATGGCCAACATCGTCGCCCTCAACCATCCGCGTTTGTTCGCGGCGGTCGGCATGCATTCCGGCCCGGTGTTCGGCGCCGGCCACAGCCAGATAGGCGCGCTGGGCGTCATGCAGCACGGCGGCGGCATGCGCGCGGACATGGCGGTGCGGGAAGTGCTGATGCGCCAGCCGCAGTTCCCCGGCATGCCGACGATCCTGATCCAGGGCGATGGCGACAGCGTGGTGCGCCCGATCAATCAAACGCAACTGGTCCGCCAAAGCCAGGCGCTCAACGGCATCGTCGCCGTCGCCCAGCCCAAGACCACGCTCAAATCGCAGGGGAGGGGCGGGCGCCACAACGCCCACCGCATCCACGACTTCTACGACGGCAGAAAGTTGCTATTGCGCGTGGCGCAGATCGAGCAGCTGGAGCACGCCTGGAGCGGCGGCGACGAAACCTTGGCCTACAACACCAAGGCCGGCCCGGACGCCAGCAAGATGATGATGGAATTCTTCAACCGCCACCAGCGCGCCTAAACCCCGTAAACCCCGGGGTCAAGTCTGTCATTCGGACACGGGCTGAACCGCATTGTGGTTGTGTTTGTGTCCGAATGACAGACTTGACCCCCGCCTTTGGTAGGCCAAAACAACAGCGAAATGTTGTTCTTGGTTCATATTCGTTATTATATTGAAATAATAGTTTCTCACTGGTACAATGATTGTGTGCTCGCGTTCGCGGTCATATTGTCATGTTGATAAAAATAAGGATGCCAATGTCTATCCGTAAATTCGCCGCCGCCGCCGCCATGCTTGCCGCCAGCCTTTCGTCCCACGCCGCCGTCACTATTCTCTCGGATAATTTCGACGCCGATAAGACCACCAATAACGCCACCAAGTTCGTGCACGGCTGGACCGTCAGCGACGGTACCGTCGATGTCGACGGCACCGGCTTCGTCCACAACGAGATGCCGGGCAATGGCCACTACGTCGACCTGGACGGGTCGACCAAGCGCGCGGGCGTGTTGAGCAACAGCTTCACCGCCGGCGCCGGCGGCATCTATACGATGAGTTTTGATCTGGCCGGCAACCAGCGCAATTGGGGTTCGGACACGGTCGAGGTCATTTTCGGCACCTCGCGCCAGACCTATGTGATCGGCGCGTCCGATCCGATCACGACCCGCACGCTGACCTTCGCGCCGACCACCTCCGGCGTCTATGGCCTCAGCTTCCACAACCTCGGCGGCGACAACCGCGGCGCCTTCCTGCACCAGGTGACGGTGTCCGCCGTGCCGGAAACCGACACCTATGCCATGCTGCTGGCCGGCCTGGCGTGCGTGGGCCTGGTGGCCCGCCGCCGCGAGCGCCGGGACGCGCCGTTCTGACCTAGTCGATTTGTTTTAACACCTCCAGCACGGCCGCCGTCACGGCGGCCGGCTGCTCGCTTTGAATGTTGTGCGGGGCCCCCGGCACCACGCGTTGCGTACCCTTGGTCGACAACGCGGCGAGCTCCTTGTGGATCTTTTCGTTCTCGTCCTCAATGGCCTTGTTGATGGCGCTTTGCGGTTTGTCGGGGATGGCGTACGGGCTCACGCCGCGCGTGAGCACCAGCAGCGGCAGGTCGCCGAAGGGCTTGCGCAAGGCGCGCAGTTGATCGTCGCTGGCGCCGAAGCCCTGGTATTCGCCCACTACCGTGCTCCAGTATGACTTCTTCTTCATCGACGCCAGCACCTGCGGGCCCAGCACAGGGCCATAGAAGTCGGCCGGATCGCCGATGCAGTCGGCCATCGCCTTGCCGCCCGGTTTGAAGCCTTTGCCCGCTTCGCGCAGGCACTCGGCGTTGCGCCCGGCCACCATCGCGTAGACCTTGTCGATGATGCCGCCCGAGGCCTTGTTGGTGCGCGTGGTTTCGTCCTCGGTCTGCGGCTCGACCAGCACCATGCCCTTGACCTCGCCGGGATGGCGGTAGGCGAAGACCTGCGCGTTGGCGCCGCCGATCGAGTTGCCGACCAGTAGGTACGGTGGCTTGACGCCGGCGGCGGTCAGGCCCTTGTGCAGGTCCTCGACCACGTTTTGCGACGTGTTGGGGCGCTTGGACGGGTCGCTGTAGCCGTAGCCGGGACGGTCGAACGTGCAGGCGCGCGTGTGCTTGGCCACCTCCGGTTGCACCTTGAACCAGGCCCACCCGGCATCGCCCGCCGGACCGTCGAACAGCACGGTGGTCTTGCCGCTGCCGCTGCAGTACAAATTGAGCTTGCGCCCGCCGATGTCGACGCGCAGCTGCGGTTTGGCGAAGGCGCTGTCGCTGGCCCCCGCCTCGGCCGCGAGGACGAACGACGGCAGGCAGACGGCGGCGCCCAGCAGCAGGCCACCCAGTGGTGTTGTTCTCATCATCGATCCCCTCCCTAACAGTTGGCAGGCGGCAAGGTTGCGCCCGGGAAGTGAGATACTAGGATAATTTTAATGTTCCGGCATCGCTTTTTGACAAGTACCGTCAGGCGGCACCGTCCGGCTTACAGCAGCAGGAAGGCGGCCGCCGCGACGATGGTCGGTCCCAGCGCGCCGAGCAGCAGGCCGACGGCGCCGATCGATTCGTCGTTGAAGCCGCGCCGCAGCAGCGACGCGCCGGCCGGGTTGGGCGCGTTGGCGATCACCGTCAGGCCGCCGCCGGCCACGGCGCCGGCCATCAGCATGTATTGCGATTGTTCGGAGATGCCCTGGATCAGCGAGCCGAGGTAGGTCAGCGCGGCGTTGTCGGTGATCGCCGTCAACCCCAGCGCGCCGAAGAACAAGGCCACCGGCGACAGGCTCTCGACGATGGGCTGCAACCACCATTGCTGCATGCCGCCGAGCACCACCAGGCCGGCCAGGAAAAAGCCCACCAGCAAGCCTTCCTTGATGATCAGCGGATTCTGGTAGCGCTGGTAGGCCGACGTGAAGCCGAGGAACAGCATGAACAGGCCGAGGAACAGCACCGGATGGTGGCTGAGCAGGACCACGCCGGCCAGGAAGGCCAGATGGATCAGGGTGACCGGCCACGGCACCGGCAGCGGTGTATCGACCGCGACCGCGTCCGCGTCGGCGCCCGGCGCGGCGGCGCCGGCCAGCGCGCGCAGGTGCGGGCGCAGCAGGAAGCCGACGACGGTGGCGTTGAACGCGACGGCCACAGCCGCCTTCCAGCCGAAGTGGCTCGCCATGTAGGCGCTGTCCCATTGCCAGGTGGACGCGACCATCAATACCGGCGGCGCGGCGTAGGCGGTGAGTGTGCCGCCGATCGAGACATTGACGAACAGCACGCCGAGCGCGCCGTACTTGAGCCATTCCGGCATGCCCTGGCGGAAGATCAGCGGCGCCAGCATCAGGGCCGCCAGGGTCATCGCGGCCGGCTCGGTGATCAGGGAGCCGGTCAGCGGCACCAGCGCCAGGCCGAACCAGGCCAGCGCCAGGTCGGTCGACACCGGCAGCAGCCTGGCCAGGGTGCGCAGCACGCGCCGGACGACGTCGAGCACCGGGCGCGAGGCGGCCACCACCATCACGGTGAAGACGAACAGCGGCTCGGTGTAGTGGCGCGTTTCGACATACGCGATGGCGGCGTCGGGGCCGTCGAGGAAGGCCATCACGGTGATCAGGATGAAGGCCCAGAAGCCGAACACGACCTCGACCTCGCCCAGCAGGTGGAACAGGCCGGCGTGGCGCGGATGGCGGCGCGAGAGCACCTCGAAGGATTTGGCGGTGAAGGTGTGGAGCAGGGCGAGGCCGAAAATGACCGCGCCGACCAGTTGTATTGTGTGCAAAATGTTTTCCTGGTGATGTTTCCCTGGCGTCATGTTACAGCATGCCGCGCGCCAAACATATTGGGCCTTGCCAAAACGGGGGCGAAATAGTACTGTGTATTTGTACAGTATTTGCGCTACAATGCGCTGGTGACATCATGAATCCTTCCCCCCTTATCGCCGCGCCGGAAACCGTCCATCCTTCGCTATGGCGGGCGTCGCAACTGGCGCACAGCGCCACGCGCTGCGTCGACACCGGCTTCGCCGCGCTGTCGGCGCAGCTGCCCGGCGGCGGCTGGCCGCTGGGCACCCTGATCGACTTGTTGCTGCAGCAGCACGGCATCGGCGAGTTGCGCTTGCTGCGGCCGGCGCTGGCCGCGCTGGGCAAGCGCCCCATCGTGCTGTTGCAGCCGCCGCATCCGCCGCAGGCGCTGGCGCTGGCCGCGCTGGGCATCGAGCCGTCGCAATTGATCTGGCTACGGGGCGGGGCCGGTGGCAAGGGCGGCGGCGACGCCCTGTGGGCGGCCGAGCAGGTGTTGCGCAGCGGCTGTTGCGGCGCGCTGCTGCTGTGGCAGAACCACGCGCGCGGCGAAACCTTGCGCCGGCTGCACCTGGCCGCGCAAAGCGCGGACACCCTGTTTTGCATGCTGCGCCCGCTGGCGGCGGCGCAGGACGCCTCGCCGGCGCCGCTGCGCCTGTCGCTGACGGCGGCGCCCGGCGGCGTCGACATCGGTTTCGTCAAGCGGCGCGGGCCGCAGCGCGACACCCCCTTGTTCCTCCCTTTGACCCCTTCTTTGCTACAACGCCATGCGCCTCTGGATCGCCCTACACCTGCCACGGCTGCCGCTCGAAGTGTTTTGCCCGCGCTGGTCTGACGACCACTGCACCGTCGTGCTCGAGCAGGAGCGGGTGGCGGCGATGTCGGCGGCGGCGGGCGCGGCCGGCGTCGAGCCGGGCATGCGGCGCGGCGGCGCGCTGATGCTGGCGCCGCACGCGCAGTTGCAGCAGCGCGCCCCGCAGCGCGAGGCCGAGGCGCTGCAGGCGGTGGCGATGGCGCTGTTGCGGTTCACGCCGCAGCTGGCCATGGCCGAGGAGGCCACCTTGCTGCTCGACGTGGGCGCCAGCCTGCGCCTGTTCGGCGGCGTCAGATCATTGTGCCGGCAAATCGCCGCCAGCCTGCGCGCGCTCGGTTTCACCGCCACGCTCGGGTGCGCGCCGACCGCGCGCGGCGCCTGGCTGCTGGCGCGCGCCAACGCCGGGCGCGCGCTGACGGTGGCGTCGATGCTGCGGCGATTGCGTCGCCTGCCGGTGGGCCTGCTGCCGCCGGCGCGGCCCTACCTGGACTGGTTCGAGGGCATCGGCTGTCTGACCGTGGGAGAAGCGCGCGCGTTGCCGCGCCCGGGTCTGCAGCGGCGCTGCGGGCGCGCCTTGCTTGACATGCTCGACGACGCCCACGGCGAGCGGCCCGAAATGCACCAGTGGCTGGCGGCGCCGGCCAGCTTCCGCGCCAAGCTCGAGTTGTTCGACCGGGTCGAGAACGCCGAGGCGCTGCTGTTCGGCGCGCACCGGCTGCTGCTGCAGTTGACCGGGTGGCTGAGCGCGCACCAGTTCGCCGTCGAGCGCATCGTCTTGTTGATGGAGCACGAGCGCGGCCGGGTGGCGCGGCCGCCGACCGCGATCGAGGTGGTGCTGGCCGAGCCGACCTGGCGCGACGAGCACCTGGTGCGCCTGCTCAAGGAGCGGCTGGCCAAGCAGACGCTGGAGGCGCCGGTGATCGGCCTGTGCCTGGAGGCGCCGCAGGTGCGGCCGATGGCGCCGCCGAGCGAATCGCTGTTCCCCGAACCGGGCGGCAGCAAGGAGGACTGGCAGCGCCTGCTGGAGTTGCTGACCGCGCGGCTGGGGCCGGAGAACGTGCTGCGGGCGGCGCCGCGCGCCGATTACCGCCCCGAGCACGCCAACGCCTGGGTCGGCGTGCAGGAAAAAATGCGCCCGGCCGATGCCCGCGCGCAGCTGCCGCCGGACATGCCGAGCCTGCCGCGTCCGGCGTGGCTGCTGGCCAAGCCGATCGCCCTGCTGATGCGCGACCACCGGCCGTTCTACGGTTCGCCGTTGAAGATCGTGTCGACCGGCGAGCGCATAGAGGCGGGCTGGTGGGCCGAGATGCAGACGCGCGATTATTTCATGGCCGAGGGGCGCGACCACGCGCATTACTGGTTGTACCGGGAGCGGAGCGGCAACGACGCCGAGGCCCAGGCACAGGGCGACCCCGTTATGCGCTGGTATTTGCATGGCTTGTTCGGGTGATAGGGCGGGCGGCGTTTGATGTATTCTTGGGGGAACTCATCCAGGGAGCCCATATGCGATCACAACGACAGGAATTCCCCGGCGCCGACGGCGCCAAGCTGGCCGCGCGCCTCGACGCGCCCGAGGGCGACATCAAGGCGTATGCCTTGTTCGCCCACTGCTTCACGTGCGGCAAGGACGTGTTCGCCGCCAGCCGCATCGCCCAGGCGCTCACCGGCCACGGCATCGCCGTGCTGCGCTTCGACTTCACCGGCCTGGGCGCGAGCGAGGGCGAGTTCGCCAACACCAATTTCTCGTCCAACCTGGCCGACCTGGTGGCCGCCGCCGACTTCTTGCGCGACAATTTCGCGGCGCCGCGCCTGCTGATCGGCCACAGCCTCGGCGGCGCGGCCGTGCTGGCCGCCGCCGACCGGATGCCGGAAGTAAACGCCGTCGTCACCGTGGCCGCGCCCAGCGATCCATCGCACGTGACCGGCCTGTTCAGCGCGCACCTGGATCAGATCGCGCGCGACGGCGAGGCGCAGGTGCAACTGGCGGGGCGGCCGTTCCGCATCAAGCGGCAATTCGTCGAGGACGCCGGCGAGCACAAGTTGAAGGGCAAGATCGCCGCGCTGCGGCGCGCCCTGATGGTGATGCACGCGCCGGGCGACGACACGGTGCCGATCAGCAACGCCGTCGATATCTTCACGGCCGCCAAGCATCCGAAAAGTTTCATCTCGCTCGACAGCGCCGACCACCTGCTGACCCGGCGCGAGGACGCCGTCTACGTGGCCGACCTGATCGCCGTCTGGAGCGGGCGCTACCTCGCCTGACCCGCCGCGCCAGCGGCATGTATTGGATGACAACCTTTTGCCAGATATGCAATAATTGATTTTATTTTAATCAATTGGGGATATGCCATGCGGAAGTCGTCGACGGGGATTGCATTCAAGAGGTGCGCGGCCGGCGCTCTGGCAGCCATGCTGGTGACGGCCGCGCCGGCGCATGCCGACGGACAGTCGGCCGTGCGCAGCCTGTTCGGCAACCTCAAACGCGCGGGACTGGGCATCGGCCTGGCCGAACAGGACGTGCGGGCCGAGCCGACCTTGATTCGCGGCATGTACGCGATGCATGACCGCAACGGCGCGTTCGCCGGCTACATCAACGAGGCCGGTACCCTGCGCGGCGATTATCAAGGCATGCGGGTGATGCCGGCCAAGGCCGGCGAGAACATGCGGTTGATGACGCCGGCCGAGATCACGGAATGGCGCGGCGAAGTGATGAACGCCATCGAGTACGACAAGCTGATCAAGGTCGCCTACGGCGACGGCGGCGGCCGCAAGCTGATCATGCTGTCGGCGGTCGATTGCGGCTATTGCCAGCGCTTCGAACAGGAGTTCGCCAAGCACGGCGCCAAAACCAACACGACTTTCTATGTGCTGCCGTCCGGGTTGAAGCAAATCGAGGCGGGCGGCATGGCCCAGTGGCAGACGGTGTCGAAGATCTGGTGCGCCGACGACAGCGCGGCAGCCTGGAAAACCTATTGGAGCACGCTCAAGGCGCCGACCCAGTCGTCGCGGCAGTGCGCGTTCGATCCGAAGACGGCCGATGCGCAAAGGACGTATTTCACGGAAATTCTGCGGGTGGCCGGGGTGCCGGTGCGGGGCACGCCGTCGATGGTGCGCGAGGACGGCACGGTGATCAACAACCGGATCGACATGGATGCGGCCTATATCGGCCAGGCCTTCGGTCCGGCCGGCGTGGCGCAGGCGCCGGCCAACGCGCAACGCTGGCTGGAGGCGGGCGCGCCGCAACTGGCCGACGAATCGGCACCGGCTCCATCACCGGCACAGCAACAGGGGCCGAAGAAAATCAAACTCAACGACGCCCTCAAAAGCCTGTTTAACTAGTCATTCGCTCATCATTCGTCGCCGAATTCCTCGGCCAGGTCTTTCCAGCCCTTGCCGGCGGCGAAGGTGTTGAATTCGTCGGGCGATTCGAGCACCAGCAGTTTGCTTTCCTGCAGCACCGGATCGCCGGCCGTCAGCGCCGGGCCCTTGTAGCCGACCGTGCGCAGCTGCGCGACGACGGCGTCGATCAGCGATTTGTCCTTGTGCAGGCCGCTGATCGAGCCGGCGAAGTCGACGTAGACGTCGATGGCGCCGTAGCCTTCGTCGAAGATGCGGATCGCCTTGGCGTCGTGGGCACGGCCGGAGCCGTCGGTGGCCTTGAAGGGGCCGCTCAGTTGGATGTCGGTGTCTTTGTTCATACCGCCAGCATACACCAAAGCGCACCGGTTTTCAGCGCGAGACGGTATTGCGCCCCTTGTGTTTGGCCCGGTACAGCGCCTGGTCGGCCAGCTCGTAGATGGCGCCCTGGCCCAAGGTGGAGTCGGGGTCGATGAACGCCAGCCCCAACGACAAGGTGACGTGGCCGCCCGGCGGGTTGCCCACGTGCGCGATCATGCGCGCGGCCACGTCGGCGCGGATCTGCTCGGCCAGCGCGGCGCTTTCGTCGGGGCCGCCGCTGGCGAACAGGCAGGCGAATTCGTCGCCGCCGATGCGGAAGCACAGGTCGCCCGGCCGGCTCAGCGTGCGGCGCATGGTGTCGGCCACCGCCTTGAGCACCTGGTCGCCCTGCGGGTGGCCGTAGGTGTCGTTGTACTGCTTGAAGCGGTCGACGTCGATCAACAGCAGGGTCAGCATGCGGCGGTCGCGGTGGGCGCGCTTTTGTTCCTCGGTGAAGCGGATGTTGAAGTAGCGCCGGTTCTTCAGGCCGGTCAACTCGTCGGTGACGCTGTCGTAGCGCGCCGCCTTGGCCTCGGTGATGTCGGTCGAGACGGCGCAGGTGCCGTAGACCTCGCCGTTGTCGTCGAACAGCGGAAATTTCACCGTCATATAAGTGTGCAGGGTCTTGTCGCGGTGGTAGACCGATTCCTCCTCATGCACCGCGCGTTGTTCCAGCGCCGCCCGGCGGTCGTTGCGCCACAGCTGCTCGGCGATGTCGCGGGGGAACAGGTCGAAGAGGTTGGCGCCGATGAACTTGTCCGGATCGTAGCCGTCGAGGATGTCGAAATGGCGGTTGGCCATCAGCACCGTGCCTTGCAAATCCTTAGTCGAGATCAGCACGGGGGCATGGTCGAGCAGGGCCTGGAACACGCGGTCGGAGGCGCGCAGCCGCTCGAGTTCCGGCTGCGGTTGAGCGGGAGGCGGTTCGGTGCTCGAAGCGGCGCTTTGCGGGCGGTCGGTCATGGGCATCCATCGCGAAGGGGATGCGCCAGTATAACCCGGGATGGCGCCGGAAAAACACGCCGCCGCCATCCCGTCAACGCGCTGGTTCGGCGGCGTACTTCGGCGGCTTACTGCAGCGGCTTACTGCAGCGGCTTGAGGATCGCGTCCAGCCGGTCCGGCGTGCCCTTGATGCGTTCCAGGCGCGGGTACTTCAGGCCGCCGTGATAGTCGAGCGCGTAGGTCTGGTACAGATTGCCCTTTTTGACCAGCAACTGGATCGGCTCCTTGCCGTCCTTGGCGGCGGTGACGGCCGCGCGCAGCACTTCCGGCTTGTAGGCGCGGCCATTCACGGCCAGCAGAGTCGAGCCGCCGGACATGCCGGCCTTGAAGCCGACGCCTTCCCACATGAACGCCTCGAGCTTGCCTTCGGCGCCCACCGAGAAACCCAGCGAATACTGGAAGTTGGCCGACTTGCTCAACTCTTCCTGGGCCTTGAGGAACGGGGTTTGCTGCTCGGCGTAGACCAGCTTCCAGCCGGCGCGCGCCAGGCCGTCGAGCGGCGCGCCGGGGCCGTGGCCGTCCACGCGGCTGCGCAGGAACGCCGCCCAGTCGGACGGCTGCACCGCGTTCAACGCCGCCACCAGCTCGTCGAACGTATAGTATTTGGCGACCCGGGCGCCGTCGTCGACGCCGAAGAAGGCGCGCGCGAAATCGTCGAGCGAGCGCTTGCCGCCGGACAGCTCGCGGATGCGGGTGTCGGCGTCGAGCCAGATCAACTGGCCTTCCTGGTAGTAGTCCTCGCCGCGCTGCCAGTTGTTCCATACCTGCGGGCGGCGGGCGTTGACGATCGGATCGTAGGTCGTGTCCTGCACCGCGCGCCACTCGCGGCCCTTGACGTTGTCCAGGCGCGCGGCCGACGCGGCCAACAGATCGCGCGTGTTCTCCGGCTTGATCAGTCCCGAGCGCGCGGCCAGCACCGCGCCCCAGTACTGGGTCTGGCCCTCGTAGACCCACAGCAGCGAATTGTCGAGCGGCGTGTTGAAGTTAGGCACGTCCTGGCCGTCGGGGCGGCGGAACTTGCCGTTCCACGAGTGCACGAATTCGTGCGACAGCAGCTCGCGCCGCGCCTCGTACTTGGCCCATTCGGTGAAGTAGCCCAGCTTGACGCCGTTCTCGCTCGACTCGTGGTGCTCGCGGCCGATGCCGCCGAATTCGTCGCTGATGGCGAACAGGAAGTCGTAGTGGCGATAGTGCTTCGACTCGAACAGTTTATAGGCTTGCTGGATCAGCGCGCGGTGCGGCGCGATCTGTTCCGGCGTCGCCGCCAGTTGCTCGGCGCTGTCGGCCACCATGTTCAGGTGCACCGGCACCTTGGCGCCCGGATCGAGGTCGATGCGGCGGAAATAGCGGCCGGCGAACAGCGGCGAGTCGAGCAGGGTTTCCAGGTCGAGCGGCTTGAAGGCGATCTCGTCGCCGTTGCGCGCGGCCGTCTCCAGCGCGCTGCCGAATTGCCAGCCGGGCGGCACGGTCAGGTTCGGCTGCACGGTGATGTTGCGGCTGCGGTAGCCGGCCGGATACAGCGCCAGCGACTGCCACTGCACGCCCAGGATGTCGGCGGTGAAGGTGGTGCGGCCCTGGTTGGCCTCGATCGGCGACAGATACTGGAATTCCACGTCGACGGCGGTGGCGTCGGCCGGTACGTCGATGGCGAAGGCCCAGACGTTGAGCGGGTCGCGCTTCCAGTCGAGCGGCTTGCCGTTGGCGCTGGCCTTCAGGCCGGCGAACTGGTTGAGCGCGCCGCTGGGGCCGTGGTTGGCCACTACCCACTGCGGGTACAGCAAGGTCAGCTTGCCGGGCTTGGCCGGGATGGTCTGGCGCACGCGGAAGATTTGCTGGGCAAAGTTGCTGGCGTCGACCTTGAGCACGATGGTGCCCGGGTAGGGCTGCTCGGAGATCGTTTCTGCCTGGGCGCTGAAGGCGGTGGCCAACAGGACGGCAAGTGCGGCACGGATAGGGGACATGGGGCGGCGTGAAAGAAGGTTGAAAGGTTGGGCAAAGGTTGGGCAAGAGAAAGAGTTTAGCACGCGGGCAAGCTGGCAAATGCTCCCGGAATACATGGAGGGGTCTGCCCCCACAGTCCCCTGTAGGAAGTCTTCGATTCCGACTTCTATTTCCTTCTATTTTTCTCTGCTTCTTTCGGCCCGAGAACCGTTATGGACTTAGCAGGTCTAACTAGAAGAAAGCAGAACAAAATAGAAGGGAAAATCGAATGAAATCCACAGTGACCGTGCAGCTGGAAACCAGCACCCTGCTCAAGCTAATCAACCGGCTCAGTGAGCTTGGCGGCACGCAGGATGTATCGGAGGGCGTGTCGTCGGCGATCGAATTCTGGCTGGCCGAACAAGCCAAACTGGCCACCGGCTGCGATCCGGCGAGCGTGCGTGGCTACCAATGGAAAACGCTGTTTTTGCCCGAGGGAACCGTGCTGCGCTCATGGAGCTACGGTGATCACAACTATGCCCGGGTTGAGGGGGATCAGATCATTCACGAAGGGAAGCCGGTGTCGCCGAACCAGTTCGCGCAATCGTTTGCGCGTACCACACGCAACGCCTGGACCGATTTGTATATCCGCCGTCCTGGCGACAAGCGGTTCACGATGGCATGCCGCTTGCGTCAGCAACTTGCCGAGCAAGCGGCGAACCCGGCCGACCCGGCGCCGCCCCCCGGCGTGCCCACGACGATTCCAGAAACCACGGTGATGGCGCTGATCGCTGCCATGCAGGCTCAGGCGCAAGCACAGCCGCACCAGGCCTCGCCGCAAGCCGGGCACCAAGAGGCGCCGTCGGCGCCGCCGCGCGATCCGACGCCCGGTCTCGGATGGACCTTGCCCGAGCGCCGCTCAATGCGTTTCCGACTGGAAGACGTAGCGTTTGACTAAGCGGGCGGGGCGGCCGGCAAGCGCAAAAAATCCAAATTTTTTCAAAAAAAGTGGGCCGCTGGGGATGTTGAAGGCGTTTTTCAAGGCCTTGAAAGCCCCGGAAAACGACCTATATCGGACTCAGTGGTCGCCCAGATGGGGGCCACGATTCCATATCGCTTAACTTGAAAAGGATATTTATCATGCGTACTTTTGACCTCACTCCTCTGTATCGTTCCGCTATCGGTTTTGATCGTCTGGCACAACTGCTGAACGATGCCCAGCGGGGAGATTCCGCACCAAGCTACCCACCGTACAACATCGAGCTGGTTTCCGAAGACAAGTATCGGATCGTGATGGCGCTCGCCGGTTTCGACCGGTCGGAAATCGACATCACCTTCGAACGCGATTCGCTGCAGGTTGTCGGCCGCAAGCAGAAGGACGCCACCGAGCGCACCTATCTGCACCGCGGCATCGCGGCGCGCGACTTCGAGCAGCGCTTCCAGTTGGCCAACCATGTCAAAGTGACCGGCGCGTCCTTCGACAACGGCATGCTCACCATCGAACTGGTGCGCGAGATTCCGGAAGCCCTCAAGCCGCGTAAAATCGTCATCGACGGTAGCGACAACGTCGCGGCTCTGGAGCAACGCCAGGCGGCGTAATCCGGTTGTAGGGTGTGCGCCTTCGGTGGCACACGAGTAGGACCAACTGGCCGGTTTATCCGGCCAGTTGCACGTCCGTCGCGCTCATCCTGATCTTGTCTAAATAATATTGTTTGTAAGAATTTGTATCGATAACATATGTTAAGTGGCGTCTAAGTTTTTTGCCTCATATTGAATACATCTACAAAACCTCATTCAATTCAGGAGTGCATATGTCCCAAACTACTTCGTCCGGATCGAAGACCGCCAAGCGCGCCGTCGCGGCCGTGGCCGTGCTGGCCGCGATCGGCGCGGGCGGTGCGGTGGTGGTCCACCAGAACAGCGCGACGGCCGCCGGCGGCGGCGCTCCTGTCGCCGCCGTAACAACCGCTGCGCCCGCCGCCACCCAGGCCGCGCCGCAGCCCGTGCCGGCCCCCAGCATCTCGCTGCCGGACTTTAGCGTCGTGGCCGCCCACAACGGCCCGGCCGTGGTCAACATCAACGTCACCGGCAGCGTCAAGACCTCGTACGACGGCGGACCGCAAGGCCGGGGTGGCGACGCCTTCGGCGACGATCCGTTCATGGAATTCTTCCGCCGCTTCCAGGGCCAGCAGCAGCCGCGCGGCCAGCGCGAAATGCCGACCCACGGCATGGGCTCGGGCTTCATCATCAGCGCCGACGGCATCATCCTGACCAACGCCCACGTGGTGCGCGACGCCCGTGAAGTGGTCGTCAAGCTCACCGACCGCCGCGAATTCCGCGCCAAGGTGCTCGGCTCCGATCCGAAAACCGACGTCGCCGTGCTCAAGATCGACGCCAAGAACCTGCCGGTCGTGCCGCTGGCCAAGACCGACAACCTGAAGGTGGGCGAGTGGGTGCTGGCGATCGGCTCGCCATACGGCCTCGACAACACCGTCACCGCCGGCGTGGTCAGCGCCAAGGGCCGCACCCTGCCGGACGATTCGTACGTGCCGTTCATCCAGACCGACGTCGCCGTCAATCCCGGCAACTCGGGCGGGCCGCTGTTCAACACCCGCGGCGAGGTGGTCGGCATCAACTCGCAGATCTACAGCCAGACCGGCGGCTACCAGGGCCTGTCGTTCGCGATCCCGATCGATGTCGCCACCAAGATCAAGGACCAGATCGTCTCCAAGGGCAAGGTCGAACACGCCAAGCTGGGCGTGACGGTGCAGGAGATCGACCAGAGCTTCGCCGAGTCGTTCAACCTGGCCACGCCGGAAGGCGCGCTGGTGGCCAACGTCGAGCGCGGCGGCCCGGCCGACAAGGCCGGCCTGCGTCCGGGCGACGTGGTGCGCACGATGAACGGCCAGAAGATCGTCAGCTCGATCGACTTGCCGGCCATGGTCGGCCTGGCCGAGCCGGGTTCCAGGATCAACCTCGAGGTGTGGCGCAACGGCAAACTGGTGCCGCTGACGGCGACCCTGGGCAACGCCAACGACAAGGTTGCCGCCGTCGCCCTCGACCGCCCCGACCAGTCCACCGCCAGGCTGAAGCTGGGCTTGTCGCTGCGTCCGCTCGACCAGATGGAAAAACGCCAGTCCGGCATTCCCGGCGGCCTGGTGATCGAGGACGCCGGCGGCGCCGCCGCCAACGCCGGCATCCAGCCGGGCGACGTGCTGCTGTCGGTCAACGGGCTGGCGGTCAACACCGTCGACCAGGTGCGCCAGGTGGTCGACAAGTCGCCCAAGTCGGTGGCGTTGCTGATCCAGCGCGGAGATGAGAGAATCTTCATCCCGGTGCGACTGGGGTAATCCAGGCCGGTAATTTGCAACACCTCTGGCGGAATTCGACAATAACAAGAAAGGAAACACACCATGCGACTTCTGCTGGTAGAAGACGACACGATGATCGGCGAAGTGGTGCTCGACCTGCTGCGGGCCGAGCACTACGCGGTCGACTGGGTCAAGGACGGCGACATGGCCGACACCGCGCTGCAAACGCAAACTTACGACCTGGTGCTGCTCGACCTGGGCCTGCCGCGCAAGGACGGCCTCGAAGTGCTGCGCTCGATGCGCGCGCGCAAGGAGCTGACTCCGGTGCTGGTGGCCACCGCGCGCGACGCCAAGGAGCAGCGCATTGCCGGCCTCGACGCCGGCGCCGACGACTACGTGCTCAAACCCTACGACCTCGACGAGCTGCTGGCGCGCATCCGCGCCTTGCTGCGCCGCTCGGCCGGCCGCGCCGAGCCGGTGTTTGAACACGGCAACGTCTCGGTCAACCCGCAAACGCGCGAAGTGATCGCCGACGGCAAGCCGGTCAACCTGTCGGCGCGCGAATGGGCCGTGCTCGAAGCGTTGATCGCCCGGCCCGGCATCGTGCTGTCGCGGCACCAGCTGGAGGAAAAACTGTACAGCTGGAAGGATGAGGTCAACAGCAACGCCGTCGAGGTCTACATCCACGGCCTGCGCAAAAAGCTCGGTGCCGAACTGATTCAGAATGTGCGCGGCCTCGGCTACATGGTGCCCAAGCTATGAAGGTGAAGGTGAAGATGCCGTCTTTGCCATCCTTGCCACGGGTGCCGGTGGTCACGCACTCGCTGCGGGGCCGCTTGCTGTGGTTTCTGCTGGCGGCCATCACCATGGCGGCCATCGCCCAGGCGCTGATCGCCTACCGCAGCGCGCTGAGCGACGCCGACCAGATTTTCGACTATCACATGCAACAAATGGCCATGTCGCTGCGCTCGAGCGCGACCCTGACCAACAAGGCCGCCGACGCCGTGGCCGACCCCGAAAACGACGACCTCGTGGTGCAGGTCTGGACCCCCGACGGCGCCCAGGTGTTCCGCTCGCTGTCGCGCGCGGCGCTGCCGCAGCGCGCCGTGCTGGGCTTTTCCAACGTCAAGGCCAACAACACCACCTACCGCATCTTCTCCGTACAAACCAGCAACCAGACGGTGCAGGTCGCCCAGGACATGGCGGTGCGCCAGCGCATGGCCGGCACCCTGGCGTTGCGCACGGTCGGCCCGATCGCCGTCATGGCGCCGATTTTGATGCTGGTGGTGTGGTGGGTGGTCAGCGGCTCGCTCGCGCCCGTTTCCCGCGTAAAACGCCAGGTGGCCGCGCGCCAGGCTGACGATTTGTCGCCGGTGTCGGAAAACGATTTACCGGACGAGGTGCTGCCGCTGGTGCACGAGCTTAACTTGCTGTTCGGCCGCGTGCGCACCGCCTTCGAGGCGCAACAACATTTTGTGGCCGACGCCGCCCACGAGCTGCGCTCGCCGCTGGCCGCGCTCAAACTGCAGGTGCTCAGCCTGGGCCGCGCCCAGGACGAGGCCGCGCGCAACGTCGCCATCGGCCGGGTCACTGCCGGCATCGAGCGCGCCACCCGGCTGGTCGAGCAACTGCTGGTGCTGGCGCGCCAGGAGGGCTCGGTCGACGGCACGACCATGGAGGCGCTCAGCCTGTCGGACCTGGTCAAGCGCACCCTGGGCGACATGGCCGGCTTGGCGCAGGCGCGCCAGATCGACCTCGGCCTGCATCACGCCGACGAGGCCGGCATCGACGGCCAGCCCGACGCGCTCATCATCCTGCTGCGCAACCTGGTCGACAACGCCGTCAAGTACACGCCGGCCGGCGGCACGGTCGACCTCGACCTGCGCCGCGTGCCGGGCGCCAAGTCGGCGCCGGGCAGGGTGGTCCTCAGCGTCGAGGATTCCGGCCCCGGCATCCCGGCCGACGAGCGCGAGCGCGTGTTCAACCGCTTTTACCGCGTGCCCGGCAGCGAGGCCGGCGGCAGCGGCCTGGGGCTGGCCATCATCAAGTCCATCGCCGAGCGCCACGGCGCCGTGCTGACCCTCGACCAGTCGGAGCGTTTGGGCGGCTTGCAGGTCAAAGTCGATTTTCCCGAGACTGCGAAGCCCACTCCGGTCTAAAATGCCCCTTTGACACAGGTTGGAGCGGCGTATGAAGAAGATCGGCTTTTCGGGGACCCTGGACCCGATCACCAACGGTCACATGTGGGTGATCAACGAGGCCCGCTCGATCGCGGACGAGGTGGTGGTCTTCCTGTCCGAAAACACCGCCAAAAAACCCAAGTTCACGGCCGAGGAGCGCAAGAGCATCATCGCGCTCAGCTGCGCCGAGCAGGGCTGGGACAACGTGCAGGTCGTCATCGTCAAGGGCGACTACACGGCGCGCGCGGCCAAGAAACACGGCGCCGACTGCCTGATCCGCGGCATCCGCACCACGGCCGACTTCGACTATGAAAACCTGATCCAGCAGACCAATGTCGACGTGCTGCAGGGCGCCAAGACCATCTTCGTCATGCCGCCGCGCGACCTGGGGTCGGTCAGCTCGAGCTTCGTCAAGGCGCTCGAGGGGCCGATCGGCTGGAACTGGATCATGAAAAAATTCGTGCCCGGCCCGGCCTACCACGCCTGGGTGCTCAGCTGGCTGCGCAAGGAATGGGAAACCCTGTGGGACTATGCCCACGCCGACGTGCCCGCCATCGCCCACGCCGACCAATGGTTCGTGCGCCTGACCGGCGCCACCGCCTACGGCGGCGCCGACCGCCATTACCACAACCTCGACCACCTGGTGCACGGCCTGTGCGAGATCCGCGCCTGGGCCGCCAACACGGGGCCGGATCAGGTCGACGTCGACATCGTCAAGCAGGCGTTCTGGTTCCACGACGCCGAGTACGGGCATCGCGGCGGGCCGGACGAGCTGACCAACGAGGAGGCCAGCGCGCAATTGTGGCTGGGCAGCCACCTGGCGCAGGAGATGGACGATACGGCGCAACTGATACGCGCCACCGACCACTTCCAGGAGGCATCGATCACGCACCGGCTCAAGGACGTCATGCTCAGCGTCGACCTGGCCATCCTCGGCCAGGACGACGAGGTCTATCAAAACTACGCGCGCGGCATCCGGCGCGAATACAGCCACCTGCCGGACGTCAAATACCGTCAGGACCGGGGCGGCGCGCTGGCCCATTTGTGCCGCAAGGCCGAAGCGGGCCAGCTGTTCGGCAACGCCTACTTCGCCGACACCTACAACGAGCGCGCCATCGACAACATGCAACGGGAAATGGCGACCCTCAGCGCCGGCTAGCGACGCCGGTACGGGGCGCGGTGGCGTGGCGCTCTCTGCTACACTGGCCGCGCCGTCAAGATTGTCGCAAGCCGGTCCGCCGTAACGCCGATCCCGTCTCCGTCAGGAGCGGGCGGGTCCGACGGCCGCGCATCCCGATGCCCCGCGAGGCTGGCTTGAGCACGATCCGGCGGCAGTACCGTTTCCCAGCGCTGCCGTCGTGCAGGTCCGCGGAACATGAGAGGTACGCCGTGCACGCCGCACCCACGCCGATCCCGGCTGGCGCGGCCGTTACACGCTTGCACGCCTGTCTGTTTGCGCGGCCTTCCGGCGGCGACTTTTATCGTCGCCTAGAAGGAATGCCATGCCCCACCTGCAAACACTCGATTCCATCGTCCTGTCCACCATCGCCCCGGCCGCGCAGGCCACCGACCGCGACGCCGTCTTTCCGCGCGCGGCCATCAGCGCGCTGGGCCAGGCCGGCCTGCTCGGCCTGATCAGCGCCGAGGCGGTCGGGGGCGCCGGCAAGGGACTGGCCGAGGCGGCCCAGGTGGTCGAGCGCATCGCCCGGGCCTGCCCGTCGACGGCGATGGTGGTGTGCATGCATTACTGCGCCACCGTCGTCATCGAGGCATCCGGGTCCGAGGCCGTGCGCCGCGACATCGCCGCCGGCCGCCACCTGAGCACCCTGGCGTGGTCCGACAGCGGCTCGCGCAGCCATTTCTGGGCGCCGATGGGCACGGCGCGACGCGACGGCGATGACGTCGTCATCGACGGCAGCAAGACCATGGTCACCTCGGCCGCCGAAGCCGACTCCTACGTGTGGTCGACCGGCCCGGCCGACGGCGCCGGCGTCAGCAGCCTGTGGCTGGTCGAACGCGACAGCGAAGGCCTCAGCGAAGCCAAATTCTTCGACGGCCTCGGTCTGCGCGGCAACCGCTCGTCGCCGTTGAGCGCCAGGGCGGTGCGGGTGCCGGCCGGCGCGCTGCTGGGCGCCGACGGCGGCGGCTTCGACATCATGGTCGGCAAGGTGCTGCCGGTGTTCGCCACCCTGACGGCGTCGTGCTCGCTGGGCCTGATGGACGCCGTGCTGGAGGCCGCCTGCGGCCACGTCACCGCCAGCAAGCTCGAACACCTCGACAGCGCGCTGGCCGACCTGCCGACGATACGCGCCTACCTGGCGCGCGCCCGCATCCAGGCCGACATGGTGCGCACCCTGCGCGACGACACCGTTGCCGCGCTGGCTGCCGGTCGCGCCGACGCCATGTTGCGCGTGATGCAGGCCAAGGCCGCCGCCGCCGAGGCCGCGCTGGAGGTCAGCGACACCGCCATGCGCGTGTGCGGCGGCGCCGCCTTCCGCAAGGACCTGGGCATCGAGCGCTACTTCCGCGACGCCCGCGCCTCGTCGGTGATGGCGCCGACGTCGGACGTGCTGTATGACTTCATCGGCAAGGCCGTCTGCGGCATGCCGGTTTTCGGCTAATCACACAATTGATCACACAAGGGAGACACATGACAAGCAAACCACTGATGATGGGCGCGGTCGCCTACGCGCCCAAGGTCGTGACGATCTGGGAAGGCTTCAAGGAATACTTCCGCCGCCACGGCCTGGCCTTCGACTACATCCTCTATTCGAACTACGAGCGCCAGGTCGAGGCGCAGTTCGACGGCACCATCGACCTGGCCTGGAACTCGCCGCTGGCGTGGGTGCGCGCCGAGCGCATGGCCGCCGCGCGCGGCCTGACCCTCGACACCGTGGCGATGCGCGACACCGACCGCGACCTGACGTCGGTGCTGGTCACGCGCGCCGATTCGCCGGTGACCGAGCTGGCCTGGCTGGCCGGCAAAACGATCGGCTTCGGCGCCATCGATTCGCCGCAGGCGCGCCTGATCCCGCTCGACCATCTGCGCCACCACGGCCTGCTGGCCGGACGCGACTTCATGGCCCGCCACTTCGACGTCCTGGGCGGCAAGCATGGCGATCATATCGGCGGCGAGCGCGACGCCGCGCAGGCGTTGGTGCACGGCGAGATCGACGCCGCCTGGATGATCGACGGCAACCACATGGCGTTCTCGCGCGAAGGCTTGCTGGCGGCCGGTACAACGCGCATCCTGGCGCGCACGCAACCCTTCGATCATTGCAACTTCACCGTCAGCCCGGGCGCGCCGGCCGAACCGATCAAGCAGTTCACCGAGCTGCTGCTGGCGATGCGCTGGGACGACGCCGACGTCCGGCCGCTGCTGGAGATGGAGGGGCTCAAACAATGGCTGCCCGGCCGCACCAGCTGCTACGACGCGCTGATCCGCGCCGCCGACGACGAGCATTTCTATGACGAAGCGGGGAACATCATTGCAAGCGACTATCGATATTGAGCAGCTGGGCTTTGACGCCGGCGCCCACGTGCTGGTCAAGCACGCGCTGGCGGCGCTGCCGCCGGGGCAAACCTTGCAGGTGCGCGGCCGCGCCTACGGCTGGGAAGGCCAGCTGATCGCATGGTGCCGCACGCAAGGGCACCGGTGCGCCTTCGAGGAAGGCGGGGAGGGCGGCGGCAACATCGCCACCGTGCGCCGGCATGCCGCTAGCGCCGACAACGCCGACAGCGCCGACGCCGACAACCAAGCCCACGCCGGCGCGGGCGGACGCTGGCGCGGCGCGCTGCGCACCGGCCACGCCGACCCGGCCTTGCCCGGCGCGCTGGCCGAACGCGCCGACGCCCGCTGGGGCCTGGCCGCGCGCGGCGCGACGGTGGAAGCCGGCTCGCCGGCGATCGCCTTCCGCCTGGCCGAGCGCGACGAGGTCTGGGGCGAGCGCGCCGCCGACCTGTACGCGCAGGCAGCCGCCGCCCAGTGGGACCCGCAAACGGCGATCGACTGGGCCGCGCCGTTCGAGCTGCCCGACATCGTCGAGGACGCCGTGGTGCAGGTGCTGACCTACATGATCGAAAACGAAGTGGCCGCGCTGGTGGTGCCGGCGCGCTTCCTCGGCCAATTGCATCCGCACTACCGCGAGGTGCAGGCGGTGCTCGCGATCCAGGTCGCCGACGAGGCCCGGCACATCGACGTCTTCACGCGGCGGGTGCGGCTCAAGGGCCGCGAGCCGGGCCTGTCGACCGCCGGCGGCCAGGCCTCGCTCAAGACCCTGCTCGACGAGCCCGATTTCTCGGTGGCCGAGTTTTTATTGTCGGTGCTGGGGGAGGGCACCTTCGTCAGCCTGCTGCACTTCCTGCACGAGCACGCGCCGGACCCGGTCACGCGCCAGATCGCCCGGCTGGCAGCGCGCGACGAGGCGCGCCACGTCGCCTTCGGCATGACGCACCTTGCCGCGCGGCTGGAGAACGACCCCGGCTTCCGCGCCCGGTTGGCCAACGCCGTGCAGTCGCGCAACGACGCGCTGTCGGCGACATCTGGCCTGAACGAAGAGGTGTTCGACGCGCTGATCCTGCTGGCGGCGGGCGAGTTGACGGTGCCGGCCATCGCGGCCGGCTACCTGAAGGTGCAGCAACTGATGCGCGACATGGCCGAGGGACGCCAGGCGCGGCTGGAAAGGCTGGGCTTCAGCAAGGACGCGGCGCAACACCTGTCGTCGCTACATACGCGCAACTTCATGTAATGGCCTGGGGCCGATGCGAACCCCGGAACCACGTAGGGCGGATTAGCGCAGCGTAATCGGCCATGGTTGCGCCGCCGACGGCTCATCAATGGCCGATTACGGCGTTCCGCCTAATCCGCCCTACGTGTCTGCGCGGTCTTCTGATTCACGTGGTCACGCCTTCGGCAACGTGACCTCTTCCTTGCGCTGGGCCATCTGCATGCCCAGCTCCATCAGGTCCAGCTTGGAGCTGCGCACTTTGGGGAACATCTCGCCTTCCTCCTCCTCGACGTGGTGCATCACCTGCTCGCCCAGCACCTTGACCTTGGCGTCGAACAGCTCGTCGCCGGCGTCCATCTCCATCAGCTGGGCGATCAAGTCCTTGGCCGATGCGTGCTCGACGATCGACTCGTCGACCAGCTCCTCGTTGGCCTTGGCGGCCTTGCGCACGGCGGGATAGAAGATTTCCTCTTCGATGGTCGCGTGCTTGGTCAACTCCTCGCAGATCTGCAGCGCCAGTTTCTGCTTGCTGGCGTGGGCGCGGCTGCCCAGTTCCTCGTACTGTTCGAACAGGGACCGGACCTGCTCGTGATCCTCGGTCAGCAAGGTGATGGCGTCTTGCGGATCGGTCTCGGTGGGGATGGGTTGGGGCATCTTGCCCTCGGATGGGGACGTCTGTTTCATATCGGCTCCTTGGCGTGGCTAATGAAATTGGCGGAACGTGAACAGCGGAAAACATGCGGGGAGCCCGCCATGCGCCCCGTGTCGAATGCCCACGTTACGACCGCCAAAATCGAGCGTCTGTGCGTTGTTCAACGCAGCCACCGCCGGCCATGAGCCAGATCAAGCCCGGATCAAACCGTGATCAAAAACGGTTCCAGTTGTTGCGGCGGTGCTCGGTCGCCTCCTTGAGCAGGTAGCCGGCGCGGCGCTCGTCCCTGGGACTGTGGGCGTCGCCCAGCTGCACCGTCATCGCCAGTTCTTGCAGCGCCGGCGGGTATTCGTGCTCGGCCGCTTCCTCCAGCAAGACGCGCGCCTTGGCCGGGTCCTGTGCCACGCCGCGCCCCTCGCTGTAGAAGTACGACAGCAGGAACATCGCGTGCGCGTTGCCGCCGTCGCTGGCGGTCTCCAGCCAGCGCGCGGCCAGCTTGTCGTCGCGCGCGACGCCGTCGCCGTTCTTGTACAGTTGGCCCAGCACCAGCGCCGCCCGCGCGTGCTGTTGCTGCGCCGCCAGCGTGTACCACGGCGCGGCCGCCGCCGGTTGCGCGGGCAGGCCGGCAATGCCCAGCCGCAGTAGCTCGCCCAGCTGGAAAGCGGCTTCGACGTCGCCGCCGCGCGCCGCCTGCTCGAACAGCTTCAGCGCCTCGGCGCGCTGCTCCGGCCGGGTTTTATACAGCAGCGCCAGCTCGCGCTGGGCCACCGGCATGTCTTGCCGCGCCCACGCCATCAGCTTGCGCTCGGCGCTGGCGTCGGCCTGCTGCAGCGCTTTCATGCCGACCGTTTCGATCTGCGCCGGGTCGGGCGGATCGCGCTGGATCTGGCAACCCTGGGTACCGAGCAGCAGCGCCGACGCCAGCACCGCCGCCAAGATCGTCATCGAAGGTTTTTTCATCGCCGCGCTCCCTGCTTATTTGCTTAGATTATTTGCTCAGATTATTTGCTCAGATCGATCGTGTACTTGGCGAAGCCGCTCGCGTCCAGCGCGCCCTCGGCGGTGACGGCGGTGATGCCGCTGCTTTTGGCCAGCGCCAGGTGGCCGGGCGCCGAGCGCAGGATCACCGGACCGGCCGTGGCCGTCTTGACGAAGCTCCAGCTGCGCGCGCTGCCGTTGCCGGCCAGGGTGACCTTGCCGGTCGACGCGCCCAGCGCCGCCAGGTAGTTGCTGACTACGGTCTGGTTGGCGTCCGGCGACTTGATGATGGTCTTGCTGCCGTCGATGCCGGGCACGGCGCCGCCGCCGCCGGCGCGGTAGTCGTTGGTGGCGACGATGAAGTCGTCGCCGTCGGCCACCGGCTTGCCCAGGTACGTCAAATTGACGATGCGCGCGCCGGCCGGTTTGGTGACGTCGATCTGGTACGTCAGCGCATTGTTCTCGGCGTAGAACACGTCGTAGTTATAGATCGTGCCGTAGCTCGGCACCAGGTCCTGCTCGGCCGTCTTGGCCGGGTCGATCTGGCCGAACTGCTTGGCGGCCGTCTCCAGCCAGGCCTTCAAGTCCGAACCCTTGATCTTGACCGCCTGCAGGTTGTTGTTGCTGTACAGGTAGAGGTCGCCCGGGTTGCGCACCTGCAGGCCGACCGGCGCGGCGGCGCTGGCGCCCGGCGCGACGTCGGTGAAGTCCGACGGCCCGTTGCGGCCGGCCTTGAACGGCGCGCTGCACGAGATCACCGGAATGTTCTTGTAGCTGGCGAGGGTGGCGTCTGTGCTGGTGGCGATGAATTTCTTCACATAGTCGAGCTGCGCCTGGTTGACCAGCTGGATCGCGCTGACGTCGCCGGCCAGCGCGAAGTAGGCCGACATCTCGAAGTCGGTGGCCACGCCCAGCGGCTGCTTGGCGTAGGCGATCGTGGCGGCGTGCTCGGCGGCGACCAGCGGCGCGATGGCCGGATCGGCCTTGACGATGGTGGTGCCGTCGGCGTACTTGAAGCCGCGCGACTCGACCGTCGTCTTGGCCGGCTGCACCACCCACTTGCCGCCCGTGTAGGCCAGCGTCATCTTGATGATGCCCAGGCGCCGGCCCCAGCTTTGCGCCATGACGGTCGGCACGCCGTTGACGAAGCCGTTGACGGCGTCGATCTTGGCGCTGGCCGGGAAGGCGGCGAACGAGGCGTCCAGGGCGGCGGCGCCCGGCTCCTTGCCTTTCGGGAAGATCAAGTGCGAGTGGCCGATCATCAGCGCGTCGATGCCGGTGGTGGTCAGGTGGTAGCTGCCGTTCTCCATTTTCGGGCTGTACGGGCTCGGATCGAGGCCGCCGTGCGACAGCGCCACGACCAGGTCGGCACCCTTGGCGCGCAGCTCGGGCACGTATTGCTTGGCCGCCTCCTGCACACCGGTCACGGCGACCTTGCCGGCCAGGTTCTTCTGGTCCCACTCGAGGATCTGCGGCGGCACAAAGCTCAGCAGGCCGATGTTCATCTTGACGTCGAACTTGCTGCCATCGGGCGCGGTAGCCGAGAAGGTGCGCGGCAGCACGACGTACGGTTGCACGATCGGCTTGCCGCTGGCCACACCGGTGACGTTGGTCAGGGTCAGCGGGAAGGCCGGAGCGCCGCAGGTGCCGCTCGGCTTGGTCACGCCGGGGATGCCGAAGTCGGTGTTGGTGATCTGGCTCAGCAACGGCAAGCCGTAGTTGAACTCGTGGTTGCCGAAGCCGCCGCCGTCGTACTTCATGGCGTTCATGGCCTTGTGCACGGCCATCGTCTCGGAACAAGGGATCGGTTTGGTGACGGCCTGCAAATCGCCCAGCAGGGTGCCCTGGATGGTGTCGCCGTCGTCGAGCAGCACGTTGTTGGGGGTCTCGGCGCGGGCGGCCGCCACCAGGGTGGCGGTGCGTTCGAGGCCCAGGCTGGTGTCCTCGGCCAGCGAGTAATAGTTATAGCTCATCACGTTGGCGTGGATGTCGGTGGTCTCCATCAACGCCAAGGTCACGGTGGTACCTTCAGGAATGGCCGGCACCGGATTGGACTCGCCGCCGCACCCGACTACGCCCGCCGCCACCAACGCCGCCACCATCACCGAATTCGTTCTCATCGCATCCTCGAAAATGTATAAAAATCAAGCTGGCGACTTTAACGAAACTACATGACCGCGCCATTACAAGCGTTAATGTTAGCGCATTTAATTGCCGGCTCAAACCCCGGGGTCAGGTCCGACATTCGGACACGAACACAGCCGCATCACGCATCAGCACGTGTCCGAATGTCGGACCTGACCCCCGTTGTTGGGTCAGTAGGCCCACAGCGGGCCGGTTTTGCCATTGACGGTGTTGCCCTCGATGACGACGAACACGCGGCGCCCGTAGAAGAACGGCAGGCCCCAGTCGAAGGTGTCGCCGTTGCCGGCGGTGGAGATGCCCGTCAGCGGGCCGCCTACTTGCGCCGCCTGGACGGTCGACGCCAGTTGCACCAGGTTGACGATGTTGAAGGCAACCGTGCCGCTGGCGCTGCCATCGGCGGCGCTGTTGGTCGCGCTCAGCGCCAATGTCGCGGCCGGACAGAAGAAGTCGCCCCCGGAGCAGTTGCGGATGGTCGCGTCGGTGAAGAAATAGCCGTTCGAGCCGCTGTCGATGAAGCTCGATCCGTAGGTCTTGCCCTTGTAGGTGGTGTTGAAGTCGCCGCCGCTGTCGGTCGTGAACACCGTCGCGCCGGCGATGGCGTTGTTCGCTTGCGTGCCGACGCCGAAGATCAAGCTGCCGCTGACCGACGTCAGGCCGGCCGCGCCCACCGCCGGCAGGCTCACCAGCACGCCGTTGTTATTGACGGCGAAGGCGGACACCGGATTGACGATCTGCGACGCCAGCGGCATGGCGCTGGCCGTGCAGGCGCCGCCGGCGCAGGCGTAATACGTGCCGGCGAT
Source organism: Oxalobacteraceae bacterium OTU3CAMAD1 (assembly GCA_024123915.1). Classification (NCBI taxonomy): domain Bacteria; kingdom Pseudomonadati; phylum Pseudomonadota; class Betaproteobacteria; order Burkholderiales; family Oxalobacteraceae; species Oxalobacteraceae bacterium OTU3CAMAD1. The sequence goes on from CP099650.1 coordinate 2,167,070, forward strand.
GGCCGTGCGCGCGCAGGCGGCGCCGCAATCCTGCTTGAACAGGCCGACCCCGAGGATGCCCTTGGCGCCCAGCGCGGCGAGCGAGCCGAGGTTGTTGCCGGCGCTGCTGCAGTCGGCCGGCGCGACGGCGTAGCCGGCCCCGGTGTCGCCGATGACCTGGATCGGGATGCCGGCGGCCAGCTCGTCGGCCATTTTGACGTCGGCCCGGCGCACCGCGCCCCAGGTGTAGCCGCTGACGAACTTGCCGCAGGCGGCGGCGTCGGCGCCGGACGCGGTCTGTACGGCCGGCAGCGCCAGGGCGGGGTCGAGCGCCGACGCCAGCAGGCGCAGGCCGTAGGAGCCGGTGTCGAGCATCACATGGTCGATCGTCTGGCAGGTGGCCGTGCCGGGCTGGCACACCGTCACGTTCACATAGGGCACGTTGATGACGCCGCCCACGCCGGCCGGGCCGCTGTCGACGCTGATGGTGGTGCTGTTCGACAGCGCCGCCGTCACGCTCAGCACGGCGCTGGCGTCGGCCGTGCCGTCGGCGCCGCTGCACGCGAGGCTGTAGGTGAAGTTGCCGGCGCCGGCCGGGGCCACCGTCACCGAGCCGGCGGTGGGCCGCGCGCCGCTCCAGGCGCCGCTGGCGACGCAGCCGCTGGCGTTGGCCGACGACCAGCTCAGCACCGAGGTCTGCGCGGTGCTGATGTTGGCCGGCGCCAGGGCCAGACTGGTGCTGGGCGACGGCGGCGGCGTGCTCACGACCACCGCGGCGGTGCCACTGGCGCCGCCGCAGGTGAGCGTGTAGTTTGCCGTGCCGGCGGCGCCGGCGGTGACCGTGAGCGTGCCGCTGGCGTCGCGCGCGCCGCTCCAGGCGCCGGAGGCGGCGCAGCCGGACGCCGGCGGGTTGCTCACGCTCCAGTTGAGGGTGACCACCTGGCCGCTGGTGGTGGCCGTCGGCGTGGCGCCGATGCTGACCACCGGCGTGGCCTGGGTGGTGGTCGGAGTCGGGGTCGAGGTCGAGGTCGGGGTCGAAATCGAAGTCGAAGCGGCGCTGGATGAGGAGCCGCTGCCGCCGCCGCAGGCGACCAAGACCAGGCAGAGGAGGGCGCCGGCCAGTTGGGCGATGCGGCGCGGGACGGTGGCCGGGCGCGCCGTGGCGCGGTGGAACGGACGTGGCATGCGGCGGTCCTATTCGATGGCGGTGGTGTCGAAGCCGGCCGGCAGCGCGCTGGGGATCCAGGCGTGGCCGGCGAACGCGCGCATGTGGCCGCTCGAGACCAGCACCACGTCGGACTGGTCGAGCGCCAGCTGCGAGTGGCCGGCGCGGGCGCGCTGGCCGGCGGCGGCGTTCATGACGGCGAATTTTTCGCCCAGCAAGGTGCGCAGGTCCGGCAGGGTCGGCCCGCGCCAGCTGACGGCGAACACCTTGCCGGCCGTGTCGCTGTATTCGCGCACGACGGTGCCGCTGTCGAGGGTGCTCTGGCTGACGGTGTAGACGGCGTCGGTGGTGGCGGCGGCAGTGGCGGCGGCGCCGCTGGCTGCCAGCCGGCGGGCTGTCGACGGCGGCGTGGCCCCGCCGAAGTCGGACGGCGAACCGCCCAGCGCGGCATAGGCGAGCGCGCCCTGCAGCAGCGTGAGGAAGAACATGAGGGCGATCGCGTGGCGCATGGCGTACTCCGTTGCCTAGAATAAAGACAAGTGTAGGCCGCGATCGGGTTCAATTGCGTTAGTGAAATGTAAGCAAACGTAAAGCGGGTCGAGCCGGATTAAACCAAACGCCCATAAAAAACGGCGCCCGAAGGCGCCGTCGTCAATCAGCAATCAGCTTGGGGCTGGATTAGAACCGCACCCACAGGCGGCCGAAGTAGGAGGCGCCGTTCAGGCCGAACTGCACGCTCTCGTACTTGAAGCCGTTGTCGGTCTGGTCCGGGTCCTGCGCGGTCGGCTTGACGTTGAAGATGTTGTTGCCGCCCAGGGTGAACTTCATGTTCTTGTTGATCGTGTACGTGAAGCTCAGGTCGGCCGAGGTTTTCGATTCGTAGCGCTGGTTCGCCACGCCGTTGGCGGTGCCGTCGAAGGTGCCCAGGGTTTGCGGACCGAAGTGGATGATCTTGAAGTCCGTCTCCAGCGCGCCGGTGACGAAGTCGAAGCCCAGCGTGACCTTCGATTTCGGCGCGCCCTGTTCGATGTACAGGCGTTCCTTCTCCGACAGCAGCACGTCCTCGAAACCTTGCAGTGCGGCCGGCGCGTGGATGCCGGTGACCTCGGTCTTGCTGGCGTTGAGCGCCAGGTAGGTGGTCAGGCGGTTGGCGCCGAAGTTGGCCTTGTGCGAGGCGGTCAGGTCCAGGCCCTGGGTTTTGGTGTCGACCGAGTTGACGAAGAACTGCGCCTCGCCCACGCCCAGCGACGCCAGGCGGTCGGCCAGGTCGGGGTAGTTGTCGGCGTTGAAGCGGCCCGACAGCACGATGCGGTCCTTGATCTTGATGCGGTACAGGTCGGCCGTGACGGAGATCGCGTCGCTCGGGGTCCAGGTCGTGCCCAAGGTGAAGCTGGTCGACTTTTCTTCCTTCAGTTTCGGGATGCCGGCCGCGTTGGCGACGACGCCGCCGTTGGGCGCGAGCACCACTTCCTTCGGCACGCCGCCGATGAAGTCGGTGAAGGTGGTCGACAGGTGGCTTTGCTGCAGCGACGGCGCGCGGAAGCCGGTGCTGGCCGAGCCGCGCAGCAGGGTGCTTGGCAGCACGCGCACCGAACCGGCCAGCTTGCCGGTCACGGTCGAGCCGAAGTCGCTGAATTTTTCGTAGCGCACCGCCGCCTGGGCCTTGACGGCGTCGGTCAGGTCGGCCTCGAGGTCGAGGTAGGCGGCGTTGCTGTGGCGCTTGGCCTTGGTCTCGTCGCCCGGCTGGAAGCCGGGGAAGCCCTGGCTGCCGGCGTTGCCGCCGTTGCCGACGCCGTCCGCGTCGATGTACGAGCCGCGCTCGCCGGCGAAGATCTTGAATTCCTCGCTGCGGTATTCGCCGCCGAAGGCGACGTTCAGGCCGCCGCCGAGCACGCCGTCGTAGTAGCGCGACAGATCGACGTTGGTGGTCAGCTGCTGGAACGAGAAGCCGCCGGCGTCGAAGGCGCTGGCGCTGACGCCGCGGCCGCCGCCGAGCAGGTCCTGGTTGGCGATCGAGGCGTTGATCGTGTTGCTGATGTTGTACATCATCTTGTTGTAGCCGTAGGTCTGCGACAAGTCGGTGTTCCACTCGCCCAGCTTGATGCGGTGGCCGATGGTGCCGTAGCGGTCGTCGATCTTGGCGTTGATGAACGGGACAAAGCCGTTCGGGTACATGGCGGCCGAGTTGCGGCTCGGGATGTCGTCCGAGCCGACGCCGCCGCGCGCGAACGCGGCAGACGAGCCGTCGCGCTTCTGGGCGCCGGCCGTGAAGTACAGCTTGCCCGTGCCGGTGGTCGGCAGTTCGCCGTTCAGATAAATGGTCTGGTTCTCGGTCTTGGTGTCGCCGATGATGCGCGGGTTGTCGGCCTCGGCGCGGTTCGAGCGGCCACGGTCGAGGTATTCGCCGGTGATGCCGATGACGCCGCCGTTGCCGATGCTGAAACCGCAGTAGGCCGAGCCCAGCCAGTTCTCGCCGTCGCCGGCCGAGTACTGGCTGTAGCCGGCGATGGCTTCGCAGCCCAGGCTCTTTTTGAGGCCGATGTCCATGACCCCGGCGATCGCGTCCGAGCCGTACTGGGCGGCGGCGCCGTCGCGCAGCACCTGCACGTCCTTGATGGCCAGCATCGGAATGGCGTTGAGGTCGGTGCCGGTGTTGCCGCGGTTGCGCGCGCCGAACAGGTTGACCAGCGCGGTGGTGTGGCGGCGCTTGCCGTTGACCAGCACCAGGGTCTGGTCCGAGCCCAGGCCGCGCAGCGCGGCCGAGTCGACCAGGTCGGCGCCGTCCGAGCCGCTTTGGCGGGTCGAGTTGAACGATGGCGAGATGTAGGTCAGCGACTGCGCCAGGTCGAACTGGCCGCCCTGTTCGGACACCTTGTTCATCGGGATGATATCGACCGGCACCACGGTGTCGGTGGCCGACGAGGTGGCGCGGCGCGAGCCGACCAGGGTAACCGTTTGCATGGGAGCGGCGGCGGCGTCGGCCGGCGCGGCGGTCTGCGCGTGGACGGCCGGGCTCAGGGTCAGCGCGGCGGCGCCGTAGAGGGTGAATAAGACGGCGTTGCGTAAGGTGGTGTTGGCTGGCACGTTTCGGCTCCCATGAAAAATTTGATTCTATTCAAATAATTTATATTGATATGGGTTTTCTGCCAATTTTGCGTTTAAACACTATTTAGTGTTGTTTTGACGCGCCAACCGGCGTCCCGGACGCTGTCATCGCTACGTAATCCTACGCAGGGGGGGCGGCCGGACGCGCCGGCGTATGTCGCCAATGTGATTAATATCTGTACTGGAACTTGCCGTTGCATTGGAATGCAAACGAGAATGTCGGCCGCTCGAAATCGTACTCGCACAGACGGCGCGGCACGCCGTCATAGGCGACCAGCACGCCGCCTTCGCCAACATAGACCTGGATCGTGCCGCCCCATTCGTTCAGCACGCGCTCGGGCTCGTGGTCGAGGCGCCGCAACGCGGCCATATGTGCGAATTTGTCTTGCTTGAAGCGCGTTCTGGCCGGCATGTCGACCATGCGGCTGAGCGCCGCGTCGGGCATCTGCGCAAGCTTGTACTCGCTTGCCCAGGCGCGCGACTCGGGCGTCAGGATGGACGGCGACAGCGCGCCCGCCGGCATCGGCTCGTCGAGCCGCAACTGGGCATAAAAGGCGATGCCATCGGTTTGCAAGCCGAGCCGCGGCCCGCCGACGAGCGGCCGGTACACCTCCGTGTACGAAAAATAGACGATGGCGACGATCGTCGCGACGAACAGGAAAATTTGGGTGAAAAACGCCGTGTCCGACATCACCGGCTTCCACGGCTCCGGCGCCCACTCCCGGGGCTTGCGCTTGCGCCTGCGTTTTGACTTGCTCATCGGGCATCCCCATTGGTCAGGTACGCGGCACCGCCGACCAGGACGCGGATGCCGCCCGCGCGGATGGCGGCCCGGATGCGGCATGGCTGTCCGAGCTTGGCGCCTTGGTACACGGTCACGTCCGCGCCCAAGTGGACGGCGAGGGCGCCGGCGGCCACGCCGGTGGCGGCGTCTTCCATGGCCGGGTCAAGGTGGTTGAAGTTGCGGCCCTCCAGCGCGCCGTCGGGCCGGCGACACCAGGCGTAGCAGCCGTTGACGCCGTGCCTGCGGCCCCAGTCGGCGATGGCTTGCAGGTCCGGGCGCAGCGCTTGCAGGGCGGCGCCGTCGGCCACCTCCAGTAACAATTTGGGACTGCCGACCGAGGCGACGGCGGGCGCCGATGCAAGTTCGATCCCGGGCGCGGCCAGCAGACGCGCCGCCAAGTCGGTGGCGATCGCCGGCTGCGCCAGCGGTTGCGGCGCCAATTCGACGAACACGTCGTCGCCATCCTCGGGCAACGTGAGCGTCAGCGGCTGGCCACGCATGGCGGTGCGCACGGGCAGACTCGGATGCTCTGGCGACAGCAGCACCCGCGCCGCCGCTAAGGTGGCGTGCAGACACAGGGGGCTGCGCGCGTGGGGATAGTAATAGTCAAGCACGACGGCGCCATCGGGGGCGGTGTCGACGAACACGCAGGCGGGCAGGCCACGCTCGCGGGCGAAGCGCTGGCGCTGGTCTGCGTCGCTGGTGTCGTTCTGGACCACGAGGGCGGCATTGCCGCCGCCGGGGACGATGCCGAAGCAGAGAAGTTGATGAATTATCATGACTTGAGTATACCCTGCGCTTAGGGTGTAAAATACTGTACATAAACACAGTATCCATCATGAGTCCGCCACCGTCACCCCCATCGTCGCAAGGATTGCCGGCCTACGCCGAGCTGTTCTGCATGAGCAACTTCTCCTTCCTGCAGGGCGCGTCGCGGCCCGAGGAGCTGGTCGCGCGCGCCGTCGAGCTCGATTACGCGGGGCTGGCCATCACCGACGAGTGCTCGCTGGCCGGCGTGGTGCGCGCGCACGCGGCGGCCAAGGAGGCCGGCCTGCCGCTGGTCATCGGCAGCCACTTCCATCTGAAGAACCCGGACGGCAGTGCCGCGCTGTCGCTGATCGCGCTGGCCAGGAACCGCGAGGGCTACGGCAATTTGTGCGAGCTGATCACCATCGCCCGCAACCGGGTCGCCAAGGGCAGCTACCTGCTCACGCCGGCCGATCTGGCCGCGCCGGCGCCGGCCTACGCGCATTTGAAAGGCTTGCCGGATTGCCTGATGATCCTGCTGCCGCACTACCCGGCGCACCAGCCCGGCGACGTCGACCGGCTGCATGCGCAGGCGGCGTGGATGGAGGCGACCTTTCCGGGCCGCGCATGGATGGGGCTGAACCTGCTGCAGCGCGCCTTCGACGAGGCGCACCGCCTCAGCATCGACGAGGTGGCGTTGCAGCACGGCATGGCGGTGGTGGCGCTGGGGCAGGTGTGCATGCATGTGCGCTCGCGCAAGCCGCTGCACGACACCCTGACGGCGGTGCGGGTGGGCAAGCCGGTCGGCGAGTGCGGCTACGCGCTGGCGCAGAATGCCGAGCAGCATCTGCGCCCGCGCCTGCGGCTGGCCAACCTGTATCCGCCGGCGGCGCTGTTCGAGACCTTGCGCATCATGCAGGAGTGCACCTTCAAGCTGACCGAGCTGCGCTACGAATATCCGCGCGAGTTGGTGCCGGCCGGCCATACGCCGGCCAGTTACCTGCGCCAGGAAACCTATGACGGCGCGGCGCGTCGCTTTCCTAATGGCGTGTCGGAAAAGGTGCGCCGTCAGATCGAGAACGAGCTCGAGCTGATCGCCGAGCTCGAGTACGAGCCGTACTTTCTGACCGTCTACGACATCGTGAAGTTCGCCCGTGGCGAGGGCATCCTGTGCCAGGGGCGCGGTTCGGCGGCCAATTCGGTGGTGTGCTTCTGTCTTGGCGTGACGGCGGTCGACCCCGAGCGCAGCAACATGCTGACCGGTCGTTTCATCTCGCGCGAGCGCAAGGAGCCGCCGGACATCGACGTCGACTTCGAGCACCAGCGGCGCGAGGAGGTGATCCAGTACATTTATAAAAAATACGGCGCCGACCGCGCCGCGCTGGCCGCCGTCGTCATCAGCTACCGGCCCAAGAGCGCGCTGCGCGACAGCGGCAAGGCGCTGGGCGTCGACCTGGCCATCGTCGAGAAAGTGGCCAAGTCGCACCACTGGTTCGACAGCCGGCACGACCTGGTCGGACGGCTGGCCGAGTGCGGGCTCGACCCGGACTCGCAACTGGCGCAGCAATGGGCCTCGCTGGCGATGATGCTGCTGGGATTTCCGCGCCACCTGTCGCAGCATCCGGGCGGCTTCGTCATCTCGCACGAGAAGTTGTCGCGGCTGGTGCCGATCGAGGCGGCCACGATGGAGGGGCGCTGCGTGATCCAGTGGGACAAGGACGATCTCGAAGAGCTCGGGCTGATGAAGGTCGACGTGCTGGCACTGGGCATGCTGTCGGCACTGCGGCGCGCGCTCGACCTGGTGTCGGCCCGGCGCGGCGAACCCTTGGCCCTGCACGCCATTCCGTCCGAGGATCCCGCCACGTACGCGATGATGTGCCAGGCAGACACCATCGGCGTGTTCCAGATCGAGTCGCGCGCGCAGATGAGCATGCTGCCGCGCCTGCGGCCCAAGGTCTTCTACGATCTCGTCATCGAGGTGGCGCTGGTGCGGCCGGGACCGATCCAGGGCGGCATGGTGCATCCATATTTGCAGCGGCGCATCAATCCCAAGCTGATCGATTTTCCGCACGGGCTGGAAGAGGCGCTGGGCCGCACCCTGGGTGTGCCGATCTTCCAGGAACAGGTGATGCAGATCGCCGTTATCGCCGCCGGTTTCAGCGAGGGCGAGGCCGATCAATTGCGGCGCGCGATGGCGGCCTGGAAACGCAAGGGCGGCGTCGACAAATACCACGCCCGCATCGTCGATGGCATGACCGAGCGCGGCTACGAGCCCGAGTTCGCCGAGTCGATCTTCCGGCAGATTCAGGGCTTCGGCGAATACGGTTTTCCCGAATCGCACGCGGCCAGTTTTGCGCTGCTGACTTACGCCAGCTCCTGGCTCAAATGCCACGAACCGGCCGCCTTCCTGTGCGCGCTGCTCAACAGCCAGCCGATGGGGTTCTACAGCCCGTCGCAACTGGTGCAGGACGCCAAGCGCCACGGCGTGGTGGTGCGCGAAATCGACGTCACCATCAGCGGCTGGGATTCGTCCTTGGAGGAGCCTGTGGGCAAGCTCGGCCAGCCGGCGGTGCGGCTGGGCCTGTCGATGATGAAGGGGATGCGCGACGGCGCCGCCCAGCGCATCGAAGCGGCGCGCGCCCAGGCGCCGTTCGCCAGCGTCGCCGACTTGGCGCGGCGCGCCGACCTGGACCGCCACGACCTGCAAGTGCTGGCCGCCGGCAATTCGCTGGTCCACCTGGCCGGCAACCGCCGCCAGGCGCTGTGGCAGGCCGTCGGCGCCACGCCGGACAAGGACTTGCTGCGGCCGACCACGCCGGACGAGGAGTCGCCGGTATTGAAGCCGCCGAGCGAGGGCGAGGAAATCCTCGGCGATTACCGCTCGCACGGCCTGACGTTGGGTCGCCATCCGCTGGCGCTGCTGCGCGCCAAGTTGCTGGAGCACCGTTTCCTGCCGGCGGCCACCCTGAACACCTACACCAACGGCATGCTGGCGCGCGCCTGCGGCATGGTCACGGTGCGGCAGCGGCCCGGCACGGCCAAGGGCGTGCTGTTCCTCACCCTTGAGGACGAGACCGGCAACGTCAACGTCATCATCTGGCCCAAGCTGGTCGAGGAGCAGCGCCGCGAGGTGCTGGGCGCGCCGCTGCTGGGCGTGTACGGCGTCTGGCAGCAGGACGGCATCGTGCGCCACCTGGTGGCCAAGCGACTGGTCGACATGTCCCATCTGCTGGGCCGCCTGCCGACCATCAGCCGCGATTTTTGTTGAGGTAGAAGTTCTGGCAGAATGGCCGGATGAACAAACTGACCATACGCCAAGCGCGGCCGGGCGACGCGGCCGCCATCAGCGCGTTGATCGTCCCGCTGCTGCCGTTGCTAACCCTGGAGCCGAGCGGCGCCGGCGCCGAAAAATTTATCGAAACCATGCAGCCGCCGGCGATCGGACGTGTGTTGACGGACGAGCGCTACGACTACCAGTTGGGCCATGTCGGTGATGAGTTGGCCGGCGTGGTGGCGGTGCGCGACCACGCGCATTTGTACCATCTGTTCGTGGCGGCCAAGTGGCAGGGAAGGGGTTTTGGCCGGCTGCTGTGGCAGGCGGCCAGGAAGCGCGCGCTGAACAAGAATGTCGATGGCGCATTCACCGTCAACTCGTCGGCGTTCGCGCTGGAAATGTACCGTCACCTGGGATTCGTTCCCGCTGGCCCGCGCGCCGAGCACGACGGCATCGCCTACATTCCAATGCGTTTAGCCACAGTGGATTAGGGGCGCGCGGCCAGGGTTACGCTTACGATTTCCCAGTGCAACAGCCAGTCTGCGGTTTTATCGCAGCGCGCTTTTACCAAACGTTGTATTCGATTCTGGAGCTGTGATAACGGGTACGCAATGATGGGTTCATGGTGTGCGATACGATTGCGGAATCCGCGTAGCGCCTCCATGTCGTCGTAAAGCATCTTCCTGCCCGCTGCCACAGTCAAAGGAAAAGGGAGGAACGGAAACACCGTATGCAAGTACGCATTCCAAATGTGCTGGTCTTGGGCTTTTGTCAGTAACCTGCACCAAAAGGAAAATTTCAGCTCAGCGATGACCTTGCCAGTCGAACCGAAAGGCATACCTTGCCTAGCCGACTGTAGCTCATCCTTAGACCATTTCGGCAGGGAGCGCGCGAAGCCAGTATCCCAAGGCCAATTGCTTCCATATTTCAGTTCCAATGCTTGTGAAATCGCATTACGTACAACTACCTCGGCAATATGAAGTGAGGAAAAGAACGCACCGGACACCAGTGCGTTCCATACATAAATATCCAGTGCTGTCGTGCTCGTTCCAAAGCCGGTGGCATTGAGATATGTACCCATGCGTGCAGGGGACAGGGCGACGGTGATAGCGGAAATTTGGTTTCGTGAGAGTGCCATAGGCCCAGCTTCCGCAAATTTTTGTACGTATTCTTCAAAAGGTATATACTTTGTCGGTGCGTTCTGGGACTTGTTGGCGCGAGCCTCCCCCCGGAAACATGAGAGTTAGAGTGGCCCACCTTGGTGGGCCATTCGCATTTTTGGCCGAGGTTGTCTCCCTGTGCCCCTCAATTATTGCGCTCGCCGAATCGCCTGGTTTGCAGAATATCTAATGACCATAAAAGACTTCGGCCGCCCGTTTGCACGGGCGGCCGAAGCCGTACTACAACGATGCTTGGGAGGTGGTTATCCCTCCAACTCATCGCCTCTTGCGCCGCAGGTGGTCAGCCACCTGGTATTCACGACCGTCGGACCAGCTCGCCAGCGTGACGGGCACGCCGGCCGGCGGCCGCGCCTCCGTCTGGCGCCGGCGGGCGATCCGCACCATCAACGTCGCGGTCAACACGGCCGCGCCGGCCAGCAGCAGGGCGGCCGACATCACAGCGGACCGCTGTCGAGGTTGTCGTAGCGGGTGCCATAGTAGCTGTGGATCTGGCTGGCCCACGTCTGGTTGGCCATGTTCGGCCAATGATCGGTGTCGAAGCCGGGCGCGTTGTCGATGCGCTCCTTGTCGATGTTCAGGGTGAAGCGTTTGTTGACCGTATCCAAGGTCAGCGCCTCCCATGGCACGGCGAACAGTTTCTCGCCGATGGTCAGGATGCCGCCCGACGACATGACCGCGTAGGCGATTTTGCCGGTGCGCATGTCGAGCATGATTTCCTTGATCTCGCCCAGGTGTTCGTTCTTCAGATTGTGAACGTGGTCGCCGATCAGCGTGTCCGCCCCCATCAGTTCAGGGCCTGGACCCTTGTTGCCGTTGTCGACATACATACCGTAAGCATCGCGTTCCGTGTAGCTCATGATGTTCTCCTCTAAGAATGAGTTGCTATTCTGACTTCGTTGTTTGTGACGGTCTGTACGCTGAAACACAGTCGGGTCGGATTGCCAAACCGTCCATTTTTGCAAGTTAGGCAACCGGAGTTTTCCGGCCCGTAGCGGATTTTTCCGGGGGCGATGCTGAAGAAATAACCGTTTTAGGGTATAATTTCAATTTCCCGCACGTGCCGTTCGGCACTATCTGCAATGACCAAATTTGTCTTCGTCACCGGTGGCGTCGTGTCTTCCCTTGGTAAAGGGATTGCCGCCGCCTCCCTCGCCGCGATCCTCGAATCGCGCGGCCTCAAAGTCACCATGCTCAAGCTCGACCCGTACATCAACGTCGACCCTGGCACGATGAGCCCCATGCAGCACGGTGAAGTGTTCGTCACTGACGACGGCGCCGAGACCGATCTCGACCTCGGCCACTACGAGCGCTTCATCTCGACCCGCATGAAAAAGGTGAACAACTTCACCACCGGCCAGATCTACGAATCGGTGATCCGCAAGGAACGCCGCGGCGAGTACCTGGGCAAGACCGTGCAGGTCATTCCCCACATTACCAACGAAATCCAGGACTACATCCGCCGTGGCGCCGAGGGTTACGACGTGGCCCTGTGCGAAATCGGCGGCACCGTCGGCGACATCGAGTCGCTGCCGTTCCTGGAAGCGGCGCGTCAGCTGAGCCTGCGCGCCGGCCGCAAGAACACCGCCTTCGTCCACCTGACCCTGGTGCCGTTCATCGCCTCGGCGGGCGAACTGAAAACCAAGCCGACCCAGCACTCGGTGCAGAAGCTGCGCGAGATCGGCATTTCGCCGAACGCGCTGCTGTGCCGCGCCGACCGCCCGATCCCGGACGACGAACGCGCCAAGATCTCCTTGTTCTCGAACATCGAAGAGCAGGCCGTCATCTCCGTGTGGGACGTCGACACCATCTACAAAGTGCCGCAGATGCTGCACGACCAGGGCCTCGACGCCATCATCTGCGAGGCGCTCGACATCAACCCGGCGCCGGCGGACCTGTCGGTCTGGAGCCGCCTGATCTACACGCTGGAAAACCCGAAGAGCGAAGTGTCGATCGGCATGGTCGGCAAGTATGTCGATCTGACCGAGTCGTACAAGTCGCTGACCGAAGCGCTGCGCCACGCCGGCATCCACAACGAATCGAAGGTCAACATCGAGTACATCGACTCGGAAGAGATCGAAACGACCGGCTGCTCGGCCTTGGCCAAGTACGACGCCATCCTGGTGCCGGGCGGCTTCGGCAAGCGCGGCGTCGAGGGCAAGATCATGGCGGCCCAGTTCGCCCGTGAAAACAAGATTCCGTACCTGGGCATCTGCCTGGGCATGCAGGTCGCGCTGATCGAATACGCGCGCCACATGGCCGGCCTGACCACCGCCAACTCGACCGAGTTCGACCTGGAAACCCCGCAACCGGTGGTCGCCCTGATCGACCAGTGGCAGGGCCAGGACGGCAAGGTCGAAACGCGCGACGCGAACTCCGACCTGGGCGGCACCATGCGCCTGGGCGCGCAGACCTGCGCGATCAAGCCGGGTACCCTGGCGGCCGAGATCTACGGCCCGGTCGTGACCGAGCGCCACCGCCACCGTTACGAGGCCAACAACCACTACCTGCCGCGCGTCGAAGCGGCCGGCCTGGTGGTGGCGGCCCGCACGCCGACCGAGGACCTGTGCGAAATCATGGAACTGCCGCGCACCGGCGACAACTCGCACCCTTGGTACATGGGCGTGCAGTACCACCCGGAATTCAAATCCACCCCGCGTGACGGCCACCCGCTGTTCACGTCCTACATCAAGGCGGCACTGGCCCACAAGGCAGCCGGCGGCAACCGCCCGCACGCCGTCGCTGAGAGTACTGCGTTGCAAGGAGATGCGGCATGAAACTCTGTGGCTTCGAAGCCGGCCTCGATCAGCCGTTCTTCCTGATCGCCGGCACCTGCGTGATCGAATCGCGCCAGATGGCGTTCGACACCGCCGGCGCGCTCAAGGAAATGACGGCCGCGCTGGGCATTCCGTTCATCTACAAGTCGTCGTTCGACAAGGCCAACCGCTCGTCGGGCACCTCGTATCGCGGTCCCGGCCGCGACAAGGGCCTCGAGATCCTCGGCGACGTCAAGCGCGAGCTGGGCGTGCCGGTGCTGACCGACGTCCACTCGATCGACGAGATCGCCGAAGTGTCGGCCGTCGTCGACGTGCTGCAAACGCCGGCCTTCCTGTGCCGCCAGACCGATTTCATCACGGCCTGCGCGCAGTCCGGCCTGCCGGTCAACATCAAGAAGGGCCAGTTCCTGGCCCCGCACGACATGAAAAACGTCATCGACAAAGCACGCGCGGCCGCCAAGGCCAAGGGCTTGCCGGACGACGTCTTCATGGCGTGCGAGCGCGGCGCCTCGTTCGGCTACAACAACCTGGTGTCCGACATGCGTTCGCTGGCCATCATGCGCGAATCGAACTGCCCGGTCGTGTTCGACGCCACCCACTCGGTGCAATTGCCGGGTGGTAACGGCACCTCGTCCGGCGGCATGCGCGAGATGGTCCCGGTGCTGTCGCGCGCGGCCGTGGCCGTCGGCGTGGCCGGCCTGTTCATGGAGACCCATCCGAACCCGGCCGAGGCGCTGTCGGACGGCCCCAACGCCGTGCCGCTGGGCCGCATGAAGGAACTGCTGTCGACCCTGATCGAGCTGGACCGCATCACCAAAAAAGCCGGTTTCCTGGAAACTAGCTTCAACTAAAGCAATCGCAGGCAAAAATGCCCGGCGCGCGTTGGCAAACACCTCTGCGCCGGGTTATATTCCCGTTATCCTGAAATTGTCCATCATGCAACACACGATGGGCAAACACGTTTTCGTCTAACTTTGGAGAATGACATGAGTGCTATTGTTGATATTATCGGCCGTGAAATTATTGATTCGCGCGGCAATCCGACCGTCGAATGCGACGTCCTGCTGGAATCCGGCGTGATGGGCCGCGCCGCCGTGCCATCGGGCGCCTCGACCGGTTCGCGCGAAGCGATCGAACTGCGCGACGGCGATCCGAAGCGTTACTTCGGCAAGGGCGTGCTGCAAGCCTGCGAAAATATCAACACCGAAATCTCGGAAGCGATCATGGGCCTCGACGCCAATGAGCAAGCCTTCCTGGACCGCACGCTGATCGATCTGGACGGCACCGAAAACAAAGGCCGCCTGGGCGCCAACGCCATGCTGGCCGTGTCGATGGCCGTGGCCAAGGCCGCCGCCGAAGAAGCCGGCCTGCCGCTGTACCGCTACTTCGGCGGTTCGGGCGCGATGCAACTGCCGGTGCCGATGATGAACGTCATCAACGGCGGCGCCCACGCCGACAACAACCTGGACATCCAGGAATTCATGATCATCCCGGTCGGCGCCCCGTCGTTCAAGGAAGCCGTGCGCTACGGCGCCGAGGTGTTCCACACCTTGAAAAAGATCCTGCACAAGAAGGGCCTGAGCACGGCCGTGGGCGACGAAGGCGGTTTCGCGCCATCCTTGGCCAACCATGAGGAAGCCATCAAGCTGATCATCCAGGCCATCGAGGAAGCGGGCTACGAGCCGGGCACCCAGATCGCGCTGGGCCTGGACTGCGCCGCCTCCGAGTTTTACAAGAACGGCAAGTACGAACTGGAAGGCGAGGGCCTGTCCCTGACGGCCACCGAGTTCACCAACCTGCTGGCGACCTGGTGCGACAAATACCCGATCATCTCGATCGAGGACGCGATGCACGAAGGCGACTGGGACGGCTGGGCGATTTTGACCAAGGAACTGGGCAAGAAAATCCAGCTGGTGGGCGACGACCTGTACGTCACCAACACCAAGATCCTCAAGGAAGGCATCGCCAAGGGCATCGCCAACTCGATCCTGATCAAGATCAACCAGATCGGCACCCTGACCGAAACCTTCGCCGCCATCGAAATGGCCAAGCGCGCCGGCTACACGGCCGTCATCTCGCACCGTTCGGGCGAGACCGAGGACTCGACCATCGCCGACATCGCCGTCGGCCTGAACGCGCTGCAGATCAAGACCGGCTCGATGTCGCGTTCGGACCGCATGGCGAAATACAACCAGCTGCTGCGCATCGAGGAAGACCTGGGCGACATCGCATCCTACCCTGGCCGCGACGCGTTCTATAACCTGAAGTAATGCAGCAAGCGGCCGCCGGCTTCCGGCGGCCGCGTTCGAACCGAATCGACCATGCGCCTGATCACCCTCGCCCTGGCAGTCTTGCTGCTGCTGATACAGTACCCGCTCTGGTTGGGGAAGGGTGGCTGGCTGCGCGTGGCCGACCTCGAAGCGCAAGTGGGCACGGCGCACAAAAAGAACGCCGAACTGCTGGCCCGCAACGCCAAGCTCGACTCCGAAGTGCGCGACCTCAAGGACGGCACCGGCGCGGTCGAAGAGCGCGCCCGCTACGAGCTCAGCATGATCAAGCAAAACGAAATCTTCATCCAGATCGTCGGCAAGGGCCAAGCCGCGCCACCGGTGCCGCTGGCGGCCCCTCCGGCCTCCGAAGCGTCCCCAGCCGATCAGTAACCCCGGCCGCCGATCGAACCCGGCAAGGCCATCGAACCCGGCCATGACCATCGAACCCGGCAAAATTCTAAAACACGTAGGGCGGATTAGCGCAGCGTAATCGGCCAAGCTCCGCCGACGGCCACGCCAACACCCCGTGACATTTCGCTAGATTTCCACGTGGAAATAAATTGTATGATACCGACAAGCCCCCAGCGAAGTGACCATACCGCCATGACCCAAGCCCCCGCACCAGCCAGCGCCATGCCGGCGACCCGCCGCCACCCCGGCCGCCTCGCCGCCGCCTGCGCCTGGACGGCCATCCTGCTAGCCAGCACGCCCACGCCAGCGGCCGCCACCGCCACCTGCATCCCCGTGCGCGTCGGCTACATGGACCAGCACCGCCCCCCATACTGGCTGGGCGAAGGCACCGACGTCCCCGAGCCGGCCGGCGCCGCCGTCGACCTGATGCACGACGCCGTGCTCGGCGCCGGCTTCGGCTGTCCGCCGGTCTGGGTGCGCCTGCCGATCGCCCGCCTGCGCGTGGCCCTGGCCAACGGCGACATCGACATGTCGCCCATGGGAGAACTCCCCGCTTATCCGCCGGAGATAGCGCTACCACGCGACAAGGCCGGCAACATCGACCTCGACCGCGCCATGCACAACGCCCTGATCGTGCTGGTGCGCGCCGCCGACAAGCTGCCGGCCGGCACCCAGCCGATGCAGCACTTCAAAGGCAAGCTGCTCGGCGTGGCGCAAGGACAAAGCTACGCCCCCCGCCTGCGCGACGCCGGCCTGACCATCGACGACGGCGCGCGCGACCTCGAGCGCAACCTCGAAAAACTGCGGCTCGGGCGCATCGACGGCGTGGTCGTCGCCGCCGTCTCGCCCGAACACCTCAAGGCCATGCTGTCGCGCTACAAGGGCGCCGTCGTGCAACTGCCGCAGCCGCTGATCAACACGCGCGTCTGGCTCGCCTTCAACGACCACTTCTACCGCGCCCACCCGGCCCAGGTCGAGGCGCTGTGGACCTGGCTCGACGTCAACCGCCACCGGCTCGGCTACGTCATGCAGAAATACCGCAAGCAGCAGTAGTGCGCGATGTGGGTGCCGATTTGGTAGAATCCGGCTCCCTTACCGCGACCACCTCCCCGGGCCTGATTTGTTGAAGACGCTGTTTGTAACCACGATAACCACCATGCTGGCGCTGGCCGGCATCGCCGCCGCAGCCCCTGTCACCACAGCCAACCCGGCCGCCGGCGGCCACGACCTGCTGCGCGCGCAGGTGTTGCTCGACCGCGCCCATTTCTCCTCCGGCGAGATCGACGGCAACAAGGGCAGCAACCTGCGCAAGGCCGTCATCGGCTTCCAGAAACTGCACCAGCTGCCGCTGACCGGCGTGCTCGACCCGGCCACCTGGGCCGTGCTGTCGACCGACACCGCGCCCGTGCTCGACGTCTACACCGTCACCGCCGAGGACGCAGCCGGCCCCTACCGGCCGGTGCCGTCCACGATGGCCGACAAGGCCAAGCTGCCGGCGCTGGGCTACGCCAGCGTGGCCGAGGCGCTGGGCGAAAAATTCCACAGCAGCCCCGAGCTGCTGCGCCGCCTCAACCCCGGCAAATCGTTTTCCCGCGCCGGCGATCAATTGCTGGTGCCGAACGTGGCCTCGGCCAAGCCGCTGCCCAAGGCCACCTCGATCCTGGTCGACGCCAGCGATGGCACCTTGACCCTGCTCGACGCCGGCGGCATGCCGATCGCGCAATTCCCCGCCAGCACCGGCAGCGCCCACGATCCGCTGCCGGAAGGGCGCTGGGAAGTGCGCGGCATCGCCGTCAACCCGGAATACCGCTACAACCCCAAGCTGTTCTGGGACGCCAAGGCCGGCGACACCGCCGCCCATATCCCGGCCGGCCCCAACAACCCGGTCGGCGCCGTCTGGATTCAACTGAGCAAGCCGCACTACGGCATCCACGGCACGCCGGAGCCGGGCAAGATCGGCAAGACCCAATCGCACGGCTGCATCCGCCTGACGAACTGGGACGCGCGGACGGTGGCGCGTGTCATCTCGCGCGGCGCGGTGGTGTTGTTGCAAGGTTAGTGACATTTCAATAGATTCTGCGCGGAAATAATCCGTAGAATTGGCTGGTCGATTCTTCTTGAGAACAATCTGCCATGACCCGCCACTTCGCCGCCGCCGCATTGCCATTGTCCTTGTCGCTGTCCCTGGCCCTGGCCCTGCTGGGCGCCAGCGGCGCCGTCCACGCCGACATCTACAAATGGGTGGACGCCAACGGCGTCACCAACTATACCGACAATCCCGACCTGGCCGGCGGCGCGCGCGTGCAGATGCTCAAAACGTCGGCCGCGCCGGCGGCCAATCCAGCCGGCACCTGGCAACAACGCGAGGCCGAATTCCAGCGCCGCCAGCAGCACAAGTTGATGGCGCCAGCCTACCGCCCGCGCGACGAGGCCGGCGGCGGGGCGGGGACGGTCGTCCATCGCGGCGGCGAGCCGGAAACCGACGCCACCCGTTGCGCGCTGGCGCGCGCCGTCGCCGAGGGCGCCGTACGCCACGTCAACGACCTGCCGATCGACCAGCACGACCGCGACGTTGCCAACAACGATATCCGCACCTATTGTCGCTAAGTTAATTTAAAATGGCCGCAGGAGGTGCGTATGGCCATATCCCTGGATCACCTGATGGTGCCGTCGCGCGACAAGATCGCGGCGGCCAAACTGCTGGCCGAGCTGCTCGGCGTGCCGTGGTCGGCCACCGGCATCGGCCCGTTCGCCCCGGTCTACGTCAACGACGGCCTGACCCTCGACTTCGATGAATGGGCCGAGCCCGTTCCTTTGATACACTACTGCTTCCGCGTCGACCAGGCCGAATTCGACGCCATCCTCGCGCGCATCCGGTCGGCCGGCATCGCCTACCGCAGCGCCGTGCATGGCCAGACCGACTTCGCCATCGACACGCAGCACGGCGGCAGCATCGTCTATTGGAACGAGCCCGATGGCCACCAATGGGAAATGCTCACCGTCAGCTACGCACGGCCACCACCAGACAAGGACACCGGATGAGCGACACCCCGCTGCACGAAACCTTCGCCGACACCATGCTCAGCCCACGGCTGCAATGGCACTGCGAGCCCGCCCACTGGCAGGTCGACTACGCCGCAAACAGCCTGCGCATCCACACCGACGCCGCCACCGACTTCTGGCAGCGCACCCACTACGGCTTCCAGGTCGACAACGGCCACTTCCTGCACCTGCAGGCCGAAGGCGACTTCGTGCTCACGACCAAGGTCACCTCGCGCCCGGCGCACCAGTACGACCAGGCTGGGCTAATGGTGCGGCTGTCGTCAGGCTGCTGGCTCAAGACCTCGGTCGAGTTCGAGCCCGACGGCGACAACCGCCTCGGCGTCGTCGTCACCAACGGCCATTATTCGGACTGGTCGACCCAGCCGCTGGCCAAGGACATCGACACCGTCTGGTTCCGCGTCCGCGCCGAGGACAACGACTGCATTGTCGAATCGTCGCTCGACGGCGAGCAGTGGACGCAAATCCGCATGGCCCACCTCCACGAGCGCGCCAGTGCCGATTCGGTCGCCTGCGGCCTGTACGCCTGCAGCCCCAAGGAAGCCGGCTTCGAGGCCGAGTTCTCCTTCCTCAGTTTTATTCCGGGACGCATCTGATGAAGACCATCGGACTGATTGGCGGCATGAGCTGGGAATCGACGGTGCCGTACTACCGGCAGGTGAATCAAACGGTCAAGGAGCACCTGGGCGGGCTGCACTCGGCCAAGGTGGTGCTCGTCAGCGTCGACTTCCACGACGTGGAAAAATTGCAGCGCGCCGGCGACTGGGACGCTGCCGGCGCATTGCTGGCCGACGCCGCCCGTTCGCTGCAAGCCGCCGGCGCCGACTTCATCGTGGTGTGCACCAACACCATGCACAAGGTCGCGCCGGCCATCGAGGCGGCGGCCGGCATCCCGCTGTTCCACATCGCCGACCCCACGGCGGCCGCCATCAAGGCCGCCGGCCACACCAGGATCGGCCTGCTCGGCACGCGCTTCACGATGGAACAGGCGTTCTACAAGGACCGGCTGCGCGAGCTGCACGGCCTGGACGTGATCGTCCCTGAGCCGGCCGAGCGCGACATCGTCCACCGGATCATCTACGAGGAACTCTGCCTCGGCAACGTCGTCGACGCCTCGCGTGACGACTACCGCCGAATCATCGCCGCGCTGGTGGAGCGGGGCGCGCAAGCCATCATCCTCGGCTGCACTGAAATCTCGCTGCTGATCGCGCAGTCCGACGCGGCCGTGCCGCTGTTCGACACCACCGCCATCCACGCCCGCACGGCCGCCGAGTTCGCGCTCGGCCTTCCACTCGACACCACGGAGAAGAAATGAAACTGATCGGCATGCTCGACTCACCCTATGTCCGCCGCGTCGCCGTGTCGCTGCAGCTACTCGATGTGCCGTTCGAACACCAGTCGCTATCGGTGTTCCGCACCTTCGACCAATTCCGCCAGATCAATCCGGTGGTCAAGGCGCCAACCCTGGTGACCGGCGACGGCACCGTGCTGATGGATTCCACCCTGATCGTGCAATACGCCGAAACCCTGGCCGCGCCGGAGCGGCGCCTGACGCCGTCCGACCCCGCCGCGCTGTTGCGCTCGCTGCGCGTGCTCGGACTGGCGCTGGCCGCCTGCGACAAGGGCGTGCAGATCGTCTACGAACGCAACGTGCGTCCGGCCGAAAAGCTGCACCAGCCGTGGGTTGAAAGGGTCACCCTGCAAATGCTGTCGGCCTTCGACGCGCTCGAAGCCGAGCAGCGGGACAAGCCGCTGATCATCGGCGGCCCCGGCACGGAACACGGCGCGGTCATGACCGCCGTCACCTGGCATTTCATGCGGCAAATGCTGCCCGAGCTGGTGGCCGCCGAAAACTATCCATCGCTGGACGAACTGTCGCGCCGCGCCGAAGCGCTGCCGCAATTCGCCGCCGCGCCGCACGGCGACAGCACCTATTCCCCCCACTGACTTTTCCGGACCTCCATGCCTTTATCCCCGTATCTCGACACCAGCCCCGTCCTTGGCGACGGCACCTATCTGCACGCCACGGCGCAAGTCATCGGCGACGTCCGCATCGGCCGCGACAGCTCGATCTGGTGCAACACCGTGCTGCGTGGCGACGTCAACCGCATCGTCATCGGCGACTGCAGCAACGTACAGGACTTCGCCATGGGCCACGTCGCCCACAGGCACCCGGGCAAGCCGGACGGCTCGCCGCTGATCATCGGCGACTACGTCACCATCGGCCACTCGGTGCTGCTGCACGGCTGCACCATCGGCAACGAATGCCTGATCGGCATGGGTTCCATCATCATGGACGACGTCGTGGTGCAAGACCGCGTCATGATCGGCGCCGGCAGCCTGGTCTCGCCGGGCAAGGTGCTGGAAAGCGGCCACCTGTACGTCGGCCGCCCGGTGAAAAAGGTCAGGGCGCTCAGCGCCGAGGAAATCGCCTACCTGAAGTACTCGGCCGAGCACTACGTCCGCGTCAAAAACAACCACGTCAGCAGCGAGAGCAAAGCAGCGCAGAGTCAGACCACCAGCGCCAAATAAAATCGATATTGGCCCGTCGGCGCCCAACCCGCACCGCCGGGCGGGGTCGTACCCCTCGGGGTACGACCCCTAAGTGGTAACGCCGGCGTTTCGCTAAACGCATACGGGGTTCCTCCTCTCCGCCGAGCAACTCAATGATCATCTTTACATGTTCACCACTTGTAAATGAGAATCATTATTGTTAGTATGCGTTTTTGCCAGCAATCGCCGTAAGTCCGAGAGCCAGCCGTCCACAACTCTCTCTTGGAACTCTATGGCCACCACCACCATGGGCGCCCGGCATCTGGCCGCGCCTACCCACAACCTGCGGCCGCGCCTGATGGGCGTCGCAGTGCGCTCCGCAATGATCACCCTGATGGCCGCCGCCATGCTCCCTGCCCAGGCAGAGCAAGCGCAAGCCCAGGCGGCGGCCGCCGCCAGCGCCCCGGCCCTCGGCGAAATCGTCGTCCAGGCCAAGCGCGACGACGCCGCCTCCACCCGCGACGGCACCACCACCGTCATCAAAGCCGAGCAGCTGGAACAAAACAACGCCATCGACATGGCCAAGATCGCCCGCTACTCGCCGCTGATCAGCGTGCCGGCCGCCGCCAGCGGCGGCGCCAACGTATGGGACAGCGCCGGCAACACCGGCATCAACATTCGCGGCGTCGAAGGCAACCGCGTCAGCCTCGAAGTCGACGGCATCTCGCTGCCGGACGCCGCCCCGCGCCCGGAAAGCACATCGATGAATTCGTTTGGCATCGGCCGCGACTACTTCGACCCCGAGATGTTCCACTACGTCAGCATCGGCTCCGGCGCCAGCCCGGCCGGCGGCGGTACCCCCGGCCTGGGCGGCGCGGTGTCGTTCGTCACCAAATCGCCGGAAATGTACCTGGACGGCACCCGCAAACTCTACGCCGACTACAAGTTCGGCTACGCGTCGGAACAGGCATCGCGCATGCACGCCGTCACCGCCGCCACCGCGCTTGGCGACAACCTGCAAGCGCTGATCGTCGCCGTCCACCGCGACGGCGCCGAAATCAAAACCGAAGGCGACGCCGTCCCCAATCCGGACGACTGGTCGTCCGATGCCGTTCTGGCCAAGCTCAACTGGAAGCTGGCGCGCGACCAGGAACTGCGCTTCACGGTCGACCACTACAAGGCCGAGCACGACCGCGTCTACAACAACAAGGTCGGCGCCCTGTACCCGGCCGGCGCGACGCAGAACTCCAACACCGAGCGCACCCGCTACAGCGTCGAGCACCGCTACACGCCGGCCGACAACCTGCTGTTCGACAAGCTCGAAACCAAGCTCTACAAACAAACCGCGTCGGTCGAGGATGACACCAACGCAAACTACGTCACCGGCGGCCAGCCCTACATCCGCAACATCACCACCGGCTACTTCAACGACAGCAAGGGCATCGCGTTCGACGCCGTCAAACAGTTGAACCCGTCCACGGTGCTCGGCTACGGCGTGCTCTACGAGGAACTGGAAAGCCGCCGTCCATGGCTCGAGGACCGCACGGTGGTGCGCACCGGCGCCCACCAGATCACGATGAAAAACCGCATGGCCGACATGGACACCGACAAACTGGCTGCCTACGTGCGCGGCGAGTTCGGTTTCAACCTGGCCGGCCACCAGGCCACGCTGACGCCGGGCCTGCGCGCCGAGCGCCGCAAGCTGACGCCGCAAAACCTGCAAAACTACGTCATCGCCGTCCCGAGCGCGGCAAAGGAAATCCGCGAGGACAAGGACACCTTCCTCACGCCGAGCCTGAACTTCTCGGTCGAGCTGACCCCGCAGCTGAGCACCTACGCGCAATACACGCGCGGCACCCGCCTGCCGAGCGCGGCTGAGCGCACCGGCAGCTACGACTCGTTCAGCTACACCGGCGCCGGCAACGGTTACGCGGTGCTGGGCAACCCCGACCTCAAAAAGGAAACCAGCAACGCCTTCGAGGTGGGCCTGAAGGGCGCGCCGACGCCGGGTGTCGAAGTCAGCTTCTCGCTGTTCCACACCAGCTACGACAACTTCATCGAATACGCCGCGCAGCCGGCCGACCCGGTCAACTACCCGACCATTACGCAAGGCCTGTTCCGTCCGGAAAACGTCGGCAAGGCCAGGATCCGTGGCGGCGAAGTGAGCAGCCGCTTCGCGCTGGGCCAATGGTGGCAGCCGATGCAGGGTTACAGCCTGGCGCTGGCTGGCGGCATCTCGCGCGGCACGGCCGAAAACAAGGACAGCGGCAAAAAGGCCGAACTGGCCTCGGTGCAACCGTACAAGGCCAACGCCACGTTCGCCTATGACGACCCGGCCAAGCGCGGCGGCGGCGCCTTCATCGTCAGCACGGTGCGCGGCAAGCGCGCCACGGCCGACGTGTTCACCAGCGCCACGACCGGCATGTTCGCCGTGCCCGGTTACACGGTCATGGACTTGACCGCGTACTGGCACATCAACAAGCACGCCACCGTCAGCGGCGGCATGTACAACCTGGCCGACCGCAAGTACTGGGACTACGCCTCGTCGCGCAGCCTGGTCGCGGGCACCACGGCGGCCACCTTGGCCGACATCGAACGCCAGGCGCGTCCGGGCCGCAACTTCGCCGTCAATCTCAAAGTCATCTACTAAACAACCTACGGAGCCATCATGAAATCTCACCACCGATTCACCCTGGCGCTGACTGGCGCCTTGTTGTTCACCGCCTTGCCGGGCGGCGCCGCCAGCCTCGCCGAGCGCTGGGACACCCTGCGCGCCGAGCAGCCCAAGCTGGCCGCGCGCGACGCCGCAAAAACGCTCAGCGTCTCGGAAGCGGACCTGCTGGCGACGGGCATCGGCAAAACCGTCGTCCGCCTCAAGGAAGGGGATACCGTGCCGCGCGAAATTATGCGCCGCGCGCTGGACCTGGGCAAAGTACTGGCGCTGACGCGCAACGAAAACGGTGTGCTCGAGCGCACCGGCGTCGCCAGCAAGCTCAAGTCGCAGGACGAGATTCTCGGCCTCGAGGAAGACAAGCAAAAAGAACGCGAAGCGCGCCTGCGCAACATCGCCGGGGGCTACTTGGGCGGCGAGATCGACCTGCGCTTCACCTTCGACAAATGGAAATACGCGTTCGCCGTGACGCAGCCGGGCAAGGACGGCGTCGTCACGCGCAGCCTGCAATTCTTCGACGCCAGCGGCAACGCCGTGCACAAGCTGTACCTTAAGAACGAGGCCGGCGTGCCGGTGTTCGACAAGCTGGTGGCGGACTTCCGCGCGCCGTCGCAAAGCGCCGACCTGAAAGTAGCCGCGCAATCTGCGAAGGCCAAGGAAAAACCGGACAGCGAGATCGACGTCAAGGAATTCCAGCTGGCATGGAACGAAATCAACGACGTACACCAGTTCAACCGTTTGTTGACGGAGTTCGGCGTCTCGCGCCAGCAAGCGATGCGCCTCGCGCCTGCCGGCGCCGCCACGCGCATCACGCCGCAAGCGGTGCGCCAGCTGCTGGAAGAGACGGCCAAGCAAAAGATCGACATCATGGTCTTTTTAGGCAACGGCTCGACGATCCAGATCTTCAGCGGCAAGGTCGGCAAGGTCGCCGCCTCGCCGGGCTGGTTCAACGTGCTCGACCCGGAATTCAATCTGCACCTGCGTGACAGCGCCTTCGCCAGCGGCTGGGTGGTCAAGCGCGCGGGCATCACCTCGGTCGAGTTCTACGACAACAACAGCGACCAGGTCGTCAGCTTCTTCGGCGTGCGCGAACCGAAGAAACCGCAGCCGGCAAGCTGGATCAACATGACCGCAGCCTTGCCGAAAGCCGAAGACGCCTCGCGCCAAGCCAGCCGCTAATGCAACTGCGGCAACTCCGGGGTCAGGTCCTCCATTGCTACACGAACTGATCGCTAGTGCAGCGAAAACCTCGGCTAGTGATGGGCCCGTGTAGCAATGGAGGACCTGACCCTGGAGTTGGTTTTAGGCACCGACGGCGGCGCGGCCCAGCGCGGGATCGTCGGTGAAGAAGCCATCCAGGCCGACGGCGATGTAACGCTTCATCTCGGCGATCGAACCGGCTTCATTGCGCGCCTGCAAACTGCCGCCATCGCGAAAATCGGCCGCCAGGAACTGGTTCTCCGGCCGGAACGTCCACGGCTCCACACGCAGGCCAGCCTTGTGCGCGTCGTCCACCAGCGACGTCGGCTCGGCCAGACTGCCGTCCTTCTTCAGCGGAATGATCGAGCGCGTCGGCGGCGCCACCACGTCGGCGTACTGCGCGATGTCGCGCAGGCCGGCCGGCGTGCACATCTGCGCGAAGGTCAGCTTGCCGCCGGCGGCCGCCACATCGATCGGCCGCACGTCCTGGCCGATCACCAGCTGCATGATGCGCAGGTTGGCGCGCCGTCCCAGCTTGCCGCGCAGGTACTTCAGATTAGCCACCTCGAACGACTGGATTTCGACCGGGTTGCGGCGCGTGTAATCGTGCGCGTCCAGAATCGACAGGAAACGGTCCTCCAGCGGCAGGCCGACGCTGGCGAAATAGGTCGATTGCTTCAACTCCGGCACGATGCCGATGATGCGCCCGCGCGCCGCCGCCTCGGCCGCGACGAAGTCGATGATCTCCTCGAACGTCGCCACCTGGAACATGCCGTTGTACTGCGCGCTGCCCGGACGATAAGTCGGAATACGTTCGACCGCGCGCAAGGTCTTCAGTTCCGCCAAGGTGAAGTCGTCGACGAACCAGCCGTCGTGCGCCTCGCCGTCGATGGTCTTGCGCGTCTTGCGGCTGGCGAACTCCGGATGGCTGGCGACGTCGGTAGTCTCGCTCAGATACGCCTCGTGCCGCGCGACCAGCACGCCGTCCTTGGTGCTGCACAGGTCCGGCTCGACATAGTCGGCGCCGTCGGCGATGGCCTTGGCGTACGATGCCAGGGTGTGCTCGGGCCGCAGCGCGCTGGCGCCACGGTGCGCGAACACCAGCGGCTTCTTGCCGCCGCCGATGCCGCCGGCGCCGACCGGTGCGATGCCCGGCAGGCCGGACTGGTCAGCCAGGCCGCCAGTCGCCGCCAGCACCGACGATGCCGGCAACAACAGCGAGGCGCCGGCCGTCAGCGCCGCTGTCCGGATAAATCCCCGGCGAGACAGGCGCGACGGCAACGGGTTCGGCAAATAAAGTGTGTTCATCAGAAGTCAGCCATCAAAGTCAGGAAGCCCTGACGTGGTGCGATCGGGAATGTATTGTAAGTCCCGCTGGCCGCGCCGACCACCACATTCAAGCTGCCCTCGCGGTCGGCCAGGTTGGTGATGTTGACGCGGTAGCGCGCGTTCTTGATCAAGCCGCCGTTGAGGAAGGGCAGCTTGCCCGACACGCCAAGGCTCATCAGGAAGTAGCTCGGCACCGACAGGTCGTTGGTGTAGGTCGCGTAGCGCTTGCCGACGTAGTCGCCGATCAGCTGGAACTCGGTGTCGGCGACGGTCAGGGTGGCGACGGTCTTGTTCATCCACTCCGGGCTGCCTGGCACGGCCTTGCCGGCGGTCGGCACCACGGCCGTGCCATTGCTGTAGTTGTCCTGGTACTCGGAACGGTTGTAAGACAGCGCGTTATACAGCGAGAACATGCGGCCGAAGTGCAGCGTGCCGGACAGGTCGAGACCGTCCGTCTTGACGCTGCCGACGTTGGCCAGCACCGGGTTGCCGCCGATGATGGACGAGATCACCGGCGTTGGGCTGATCGTCAGCAGGCGGTCCTTGAAGTTGACGTGGTAGACGTTGACCTGGCCGTCGATGGCGCTCAGCGCGCCCAGGTTGAGCTGGTGGCTGGTGCGCAGGCCGGCCTCATAGGTGATCGAGGTTTCCGGCTTGGCCGTGTCGCGGAACAGGTCGAACGCCTGCTGGCTCGCCAGACTCCACGGCGACGCGCCGCCACCGCCATAGGTAACGAACTGGCGCATGTTCTTCTGCACGTTGACGAACAACTGATCCTGCGGCGTGATGTCCCAGCGCGCGCCGATCTGCGGCAGCAGCCATTTCTTGGTGGTGATCTTGCCGACCGGCAGAGCGGTCGAACCGTTGGCGATGGCGCCCACTTTAGGCTGCACCGGGAACTGGCCATCGGCCCATTGCAAACTCGACTTGAAGCCGGCTTGCAACGCGAGGTCGTCGCGCACGCGCCATTCGTCCTGCACCGAAATCTGCGCCACCTTGTTGTCGATCTCGCTGCCGTACTGGGTGATCAGCGGATCGCTGGGACGGTCGTACGGCGAGCTGGGATTGTTGACGTCCAGCGCGTACCAGCGGCGGTACGCCGACGAGCGGTTGCTTTCGAGCCAGAGGCTTGCCTGCAGCTTGTGGTCGCCCAGTTCGGTGGTCAGGCTCGACAGGTAGCCGCTGCGATTGATGACGTATTCGGTGGTGCGCGTGGCGTAGCCGGAGTTGCCGAACACTTGCTTCAGGTTCTGGCCCGGGAAATAGACCGCGAACAAGCCCGGCAGGCCTGCAACACCGATCGGGCCGGCCACCACGCCGACGCCGTCGTCGTTGTGATAGTAGATCTGGTTCGACCAGGTGGTCGATTCGCCCAGGTTCATGTCGAACTTGGCGTAGGTCAGCCAGTCGGTGCGCTGGGCGTCGCTGTAGTAGTTGCGGTAGTTGTTGCCCTCGGCGGCCGGCGTGGCGCCGGTCGGCGACAGGTAGGAAACCGCCTGCTGGAAGTTCGGGTACAGGAAGGGACGGGTGTACGGCTGGAACTTCTCGGTGGCCGAGCGCACGGTGCTGTCCTCGTTCGGCTCGATCTTGTCCGAGTAGTTCAGGAACAAGGTCAGTTTGCCCAGGCTCGACTGGTTGACGAACTTGGCGTTGAACTGGTCGCCGCCCTGGCGGCCCTTGAAGTCCCAGGCGCGCTGTTCGTGGTGCACGCCGGAGATGTAGGCGCTGTTGCCTTCGCCGAAGGCGCCGGTGTCGTAGCGCATGAAGGTGCGCGAGGTCTTGTAGCTGCCGACGGTCTGCTGGACCGCGAGGTTGCGCGTCTGCGATGGATCGCTGGAGAAGGTCTCGATGGTGCCGCCCAGGTTGCTGGTCGACGCGGTCGACAGGTCGCCGGCGCCCGACGACAGGATCACGCTGCCGACGTTCTCGCTGATGACGGCGCGCTGCGGCGACAGGCCGTTGTAGTTGCCGTATTGCTGGTCGCCCAGCGGCACGCCGTCCATCGTGTAGCCCAGTTGCGGGCTGCTGAAACCGTGGATGAACAGCGAGGTGTTCTGTTCGTTGTTGCCCCACGGGTCGGCGGTCTGGAAGCTGACGCCCGGCAGGGTTTGCAGCGCCTTCAATGGATTGATGCCCGGCAGGATCTTCTGCATATCGCTCTTGGTCATCGCGACCGACGAGCGGGTCTTGCGGGTGGCGATTTCCACGGTGGCCATCGGCGCGGCGGCAGCGGCGGCGGTGTCCACGCTATCGGCAGCGGCGGCGGGCGCGTCGGCGGCATTGGCCGGCGCGGCCATGTCGGCGACGGCGGCGGCAACGTTGGCGGCGATGGCCAGCATCGGGAAGCTCAGCGCGGCGAAGCACACTGCGGATAATTTCTTGTTCATGTTCTGCCTTGAAAAACCGATTGAAAGAGTGATAACAGGGGTAGCAACGCTGCGCATGATAGTGACGGTGTGTTACCGGGTGATGACCGATGCGTTACACTGCCGTATGGAAATAAGAGGGAAGAACACGATGCGCATACTTCTGATGCTGGCGTTGGCGTTGCCACTGGCCGGCTGTTACACGGTCAACCAGGAACGGCTGGGCAACTTCGTCACCGGCACCGTGCAGCCCGGCATGCCGCTGGAGCAGGCTGTGGCGCGCATGCGGGTCGAGGGCTTTTCGTGCAACACCAGCAGTGCCGGCACGGTGACAATCTGCACCCGGACGCAGGAACGGCTGATGCGTGGCGCCTGCGTCGAACGCGTCGATCTGGTCCGCAGCGCGACGTCGGCCAAGACGCTGGGTGCGGTCGATATTCTGGAAGTCAAATGCGCCAAGATCAAGATGTGGTAGCCCGCGATGAACCGTCCCAAATTCCTACCCGATAACTTCACCTTGGCGATGATCGTGACGATCGGCGCCGCCAGCCTGTTCCCGTGCACCGGCCAGGGCGCCGTCATCTTCAACGGCATCACGCACGCTGCCGTGTGCCTGCTGTTTTTCCTGCACGGCGCCAAGCTGTCGCGCGAAGCGGTGGTGGCCGGCATCACGCATTGGCGGCTGCATTTGCTGGTGTTGCTGTGCACCTTCGCGCTGTTCCCCTTGTTGGGATTCGTGCTCAAGCCGCTGCTGATGCCGTTGGTGACCCCGGATCTGTATCTGGGCATCCTGTTCCTGTGCATGCTGCCGTCGACGGTGCAATCGTCAATCGCCTTCACGGCCGCCGCGCGCGGCAATGTGCCGGCGGCGATATGCAGCGCGTCGGCGTCGAATTTGATCGGGATTTTCCTGACGCCGCTGATGGTCGGGTTGTTGACGGCCGCGCAGATGAAGGGTGGTTCGCCGTGGGAGTCGGCGTTGCAGATCGCCTTGCAATTGCTGCTGCCGTTTATCGCGGGCCAGGTCGCGCGGCGCTGGATCGGCGCCTGGGTCGAGCGCAACAAGCCGCTGACGCGGATGGTCGATCAGGGTTCGATTCTGCTGGTGGTGTACACCGCGTTCAGCGAGGCGGTCGGGCAGGGGCTGTGGCACCAGCTGTCGTGGGCGTCGCTGGGCGGGCTGATGTTGATTGACGTGGTGTTGCTGGGATCGGTGATGCTGATCGCCGCGCAGTTGAGCCGGCGGTTGGGATTCAGCCGCGAGGACCGGATCGCGATTGTGTTCTGCGGATCGAAGAAGAGTTTGGCCAGCGGCGTGCCGATGGCGAAGGTGCTGTTCGCCGGCGGTGCGCTGGGCGCCGTGGTATTACCGTTGATGTTGTTCCATCAATTGCAATTGATGGTGTGCGCGGTGCTGGCGCAGAGATATGCGAGAGAGCCCGAGGTGAAGTAGGCTCCAACCCGCAAAGCGGCCACATGGGGTCGGACCCTTTGGGTCCGACCCCGGCCTGCGGGGTGCGGGGTATTAGTGCTTAACGTCGCTCGCCGGTATCAGCGCCGCGACCGGCTCGTCACTGGCGAACAACTGCGCGCAATCGACCTTATCGTAGTCGTAATGCTGCCCGCAGAAATCGCAATTTACGCCCACGTGACCCTGTTCCTCCAGCACGCTGTCGACCTCCTCGCGGCCCAGCATCTTCAACATGTTGCCGACTTTTTCGCGCGTGCAGGTGCAATGGAACGACGGGCTCAACGGATCGAACACCCGAATCGTCTCCTCCCAGAACAAGCGCTGCATCAGCACATCCACGGTCGTTTCCAGCAACTCCTGCTCCTTCAACGTCGAGCCCAGGATCACCGCCCGGTTCCACGTCTCCAGCGCGTCTTCCTGCGTCAGCGGCTCGGCGCCGGCCTTGCCGCCATGGTCCGGCAGCTTTTGCAGCAGCAAACCGCGCGAGACATTGTCGTCCGCAGCCAGCCACAGCTTGGTATCCAGCTGTTCCGAACGCAGCATATAGTTTTCAATGACGGTCGCCACATCGTCGCCGTCCAGCGGCACGATGCCCTGGTACGGCTGCTGGCCCGGCACCTTGTCGGCCGGATCGAGCGTGATGATGAAGCGGCCCTTGCCATTGGCGTTCAGCATCGCCGGCAAGGTGGCGTCGTCGGCGATGACGGCGCCCTCGGCCAGCTTGGCCGTGGCGCGCAGACGCAGGTCGGCATCGCACTCGACCACCAGCAACTGCACCGGACCGTCGCCGTGGATTTGCATGATGATCGACCCGTTGAACTTCAGGTTGGCCGACAGCAGCGCCCCGGCGGCGACCATCTGGCCCAACAGCTTCTTGACCGCAGGAGGGTAGTCATGGCGCGACAACACCTCGCGCCACGTGGCCGAAATGTCGATGAACTCGCCGCGCACGGCGGCGTTCTCGAAGATGAATTTCTGCAGGACATCCGTAGTCAGGGTAATGCTCATTTTTTATCCAATCTTTTTGAGTTGCGTCTTGAACAGCTGGCCGCGTTGCACATAGCTGTCGGCGCTGGCGAGCAGGCGCGCGGTATCCTCGGCGGTCAGGGTGCGCACGGCCTTGGCCGGCGAGCCGATGATCAGCGAGTTCTCAGGAAATTCCTTGCCTTCGGTGACCAGCGCGCCGGCCCCAACGAGGCAACCGGCGCCGATCTTCGCACCGTTCAGGATCACCGCCTGGATGCCGATCAGGGCGCCGTCGCCGATGGTGCAGCCGTGCAGCATGGCCTGGTGGCCGATGGTCACGTTCTTGCCCACGGTCAGCGGATAGCCCATGTCCGTATGCATCACGGTGCCTTCCTGGACGTTGCTGTTCTCGCCGATGGTGATGCGTTCGTTATCGCCGCGCAAGGTCGCGCCGAACCACACCGAGGTGTTGGCCTGTAACGTGACTTTGCCCACCAGGGTCGCGCTGTCGGCGACAAATGACGATGCATCGATCTCTGGCGCGTGTTCGCCCAGTTGATAAATAGACATTGGAAACCTTCGGTTGAATGATGGGAACGGCGGGATGGCGCTATTTTACGCTTGCACGACCAGCGAACGGTCGTGCTATTATTTTGCTTTGCGGCCAGCAATGTACCGATATTGCGCCGACTCCGCCGTTTTCAAGCTCGTCTAGACAAGGACAAGAACCATGACGCTGACACCATCCCGCTCCGAATTCCTGACCATACGCGGTTTGCGTTGCCATTTGCATCATTGGGGCAGGGAAGGCGCGCCCAAGATTTTCATGCTGCATGGCTGGATGGATGTGGGCGCCTCATTCCAGTTCGTCGTCGATGCCTTGAAGGGCGACTGGCACGTGATCGCACCGGACTGGCGCGGTTTTGGCCTGTCCGACCGTAGCGGCGACGACACGTATTGGTTCCCCGACTATCTGGCCGACCTGGACGCGATCCTGCGCCACTATTCGCCGGACAACGCGGTCGACATCGTCGGTCACAGCATGGGTGGCAACATCCTTGGCCTGTACGCTGGCGCGCGGCCGGAGCGTATCCGCAAGCTGGTCAACCTGGAAGGGGCGGGCCTGCGCGCCGCCAAGCCCGAGCAGGCGCCGGGCCGCTACGCCAAGTGGATGGATGGCTTGCTGGAAAAGCCCGAGCTGCGCACCTACCCGTCGCAACAGGCGGTGGCTGCGCGCTTGCAGAAAACCAATCCGCGCCTGAGCGACGAGCGCGCCGCCTTCCTGTCGCAGCACTGGTCGGCGCAGAACGAGCAGGGCGAGTGGGAAATCCTCGGCGACCCCGTGCACAAGCAACAAGGCCCGCTGCCGTACAACGTCGACGAGGTCATGGCGTGCTGGAAAGCCATCACGGCGCCGGTGCTGTGGGTCGAGGCCGACCAAACCAATATGTGGGACTGGCTCGGGTCGAAGCCGGGCGGGCAGGTCGAGCTGGAGCGCCGCCTCGGCTTTTTGCGCGACGTCACCCGCAAGATGGTGCATGATGCCGGCCATATGCTGCACCATGATCAGCCGGTCGAGCTGGCGGGGTACATCGAGGAATTCCTGACGCGCTGAAAATCACGCGTTCATCTGAACCACGTAGGGCGGATTAGCGAAGCGTAATCGGCCATGCATGCGTCGCCGGCGGCTTAAAGATGGCCGATTACGGCGTTCCGCCTAATCCGCCCTACGAACATCTTGCCAGCGCGCCACTTCTTTGGCATGATTGACCGCATGAACCCGCTTAACACCTCCGTCACGGACCACCGCCACGTCGCTACAGACGCCGGCCAGGTCGCGTTCGCCGGTTGCGGTCAGTCCTTCTCCATTATTCGAATTATTCAGGGTCGCTGAGCTGCGGCTGCGCCGGTGCTCGGCGCCCCCAGCCCCAGCGCGTCCCCGCGTGCGGGCAGTGCCCGCGCCTTCCCTGAATAGTTTAATGGAGCACCCAATGACAATGTCCCACCCGTATCCCTCGCTGACCCAGATCCGCGACACCGCCACCCGCCTGCAAGGAAAAGTTCTGCATACGCCCGTTTGGCGCTGGCAAACCGGCGTCATCGAAGAACAATTTCCGTCCACCGAAGTCTGGCTCAAGCTGGAACTGTTTCAAAAAACCGGCACCTTCAAGCTGCGCGGGGCGCTCAACTGCATCGAGGCGCTGGACGCGGCGGCGCACAAGCGCGGCATGGTCGCCGTCAGCGCCGGCAACCATGCGATCGCCGTGGCCTACACGGCGCGGCTGGCCGGATGCAGCGCCAAGGTCGTCATGCCGGCGCACGCCAGCCCGGCGCGCATCGCCGCCTGCCGCGAGTTCGGCGCCGAAGTGCTGCTGATGCCGGACGTACACCAGGCGTTCGCGCGCGGCCGCGAGATAGAGCGTGACGAGGGCCGCACAATGCTGCATCCGTACGACGGGCCGCTGACCGCGCAGGGCACCGGCACGGTCGGGCTGGAGCTGATGGCGCAGGTGCCGGATCTGGACGCGGTGGTGGTCCCGGTCGGTGGTGGCGGCTTGTGCGCGGGCATCGCCGCCGCCGTCAAACAGCTCAATCCGCACTGCGCCGTCTACGGAGTCGAGCCGTTCGGCGCCGACGCGCTGTACCGCAGCTTCGCCTCGGGCGCGCTGGAGACATTGGAACGGGTCGATACAGTCGCCGACAGCCTGGGCGCGCCGTATGCGATGGAGTACAGCTTCAACGTCTGCCGCCGCTTTGTCGACGAGGTGGTGCGGGTCGACGACGACCAGATCTGCGAGGCCATGCTGTACTTGTTCCGCGATGCCAAGCTGGTGGCCGAGCCGGCGGCGGCGGTGGCGACGGCCGCGCTGTTCGGGCCGCTGCGCGAGCGGCTCCAGGGCAAGCGTGTGGCCTTGCTGGTGTGCGGCTCGAATATCGACCCCGCGCGCTTTGCGGAGCTGCTATGCAGGGGCGCGCGCATCCGGGATACAATGACAGCATGTTAAAAGTCGATCTGCACTGCCATTCCAATGTCTCCGACGGCGTTCTTGCTCCCGCCGCCGTGGCCACCCACGCGCGCAAGGCCGGCGTCGACGTCTGGGCCTTGACCGACCACGACGAAGTCGGCGGCATTCCCGCCGCCCGCACCGCCGCCAAGGAGCAGGGGATGCAATTTGTCTCCGGTGTTGAAATTTCGATCACGTGGGCCAATGAAACGGTGCATATTGTCGGCCTGCGCATCGACGAGACCAACGCCGCGCTGGTCAACGGCCTGGCGTGCACGCGCTCGGGCCGCGACAACCGGGGCCGGGAAATCGCGCGCCAGCTGGAGGCGGTGGGCATCAAGGGCGCCTACGAGGGCGCGTTGACCTATGTCGGCAATCCGGATCTGATGTCGCGCACCCACTTCGCCCGCTATCTTGTGGAAATCGGCGCCTGCGCCAATATTCCGGATGTGTTCAAGAAGTATCTGTCCGAGGGCAAACCGGGTTATGTGCCGCATTGCTGGGCGAGCCTGGCCGATTCGGTCGAGTGGATACGCGGGGCCGGCGGCATCGCCGTCATCGCCCACCCGGGGCGTTATCGCTTCAGCCAGTTGGCCCAGGGGCAGTTGTTCGACGAGTTCAAGCAATTGGGCGGGGAGGCGATCGAGGTCGTCACCGGCAGCCATACGCCTGATCAATATCCCGTGTATGCGCAGTTGGCGAATAGTTACGGTTTTCTGGCGTCGCGCGGCACCGATTTCCATGCGCCGGGCGAGTCGCGCGTCGATTTCGCGTTGTTGCCGCCATTGCCGGCCAACGTCAAGCCCGTTTGGCACGATTGGTTTTAGCCCTCGCCGGTAATCGGGGTGCGGTAAAACCCTCCGCTGATTACCGGCGGTAATTAATATTGCCATCTTGATTTTGCGTAAAGCCGGTCATACCTTATGATCTGGGCAAACTTGTCCCTATCGGAGAACAACCAATGAAACGCATCGTCCTGTTTATCGCCACCAACCTCGCCGTCATGCTGGTGCTGTCCATCGTGCTGTCGCTGCTGGGCATCGGCCGTCCGGGCGCGGGTGGCACTCTGGAAATGGGCAGCCTGCTGGCGTTCTCGTTGGTGGTGGGCTTCACCGGCGCGATCTTCTCGCTGCTGATCAGCAAGCCGATGGCCAAGTGGTCGACCGGCGCGCGGGTGATCGAGACGCCGTCGTCGTCGACCGAGCTGTGGCTGGTCAACACCGTCAAGGCGCTGTCCGAGCGCGCCGGCATCGGCATGCCAGAGGTGGCTGTCTACCAGGGCGAGCCGAACGCCTTCGCCACCGGCGCCTTCAAGAACTCGGCGCTGGTGGCCGTGTCGACCGGTTTGCTGGAAAACATGAACCGCGATGAGGTCGAGGCCGTGCTCGGCCACGAGGTGGCCCACATCGCCAACGGCGACATGGTCACCATGACCTTGATCCAGGGCGTGGTCAACACCTTCGTGGTGTTCCTGGCGCGCGTGGTCGGCTTCTTCGTCGACAAGGTGCTGCTCAAGAACGACCGCCAGGGCACCGGCATCGGCTACATGGCCACCGTGTTCGTCTGCGAACTGGTGTTCGGCCTGGTCGCCTCGCTGATCGTGGCCTGGTTCTCGCGCCAGCGCGAATTCCGCGCCGACGCCGGTTCGGCCAAGCTGCTCGGCAGCAGCGTACCGATGCAGCACGCGCTGGCCCGCCTGAACGGCATGGAGCCGGGCGCCTTGCCGCAATCGATCGCGGCCGCCGGCATCACCAACCGTGGCGGCTGGGGCGCGCTGTTCTCGACGCACCCGCCTTTCGAGCAGCGCATCGCCGCCCTGCGTAGCGTACAATCCTGATGTTATTAATAGCGGCCTCGGCCGGCTGTAGGCAAGCACAACCTCAGTCGCGGCCAGGCCCTGCCAGCCAACCATGAGTCAATTCTTCCAGGTACATCCCGTCAACCCGCAAGCGCGCCTGATCAAGCAGGCGGCGCAGATCATCGACGGCGGCGGCATCGTCGCCGTGCCGACGGATTCCTGCTACGCGCTGGTCTGCCACCTGGACGACAAGGGCGCCGTCGAGCGCCTGCGCCGTATTCGTGGCATCGACGAGAAGCACCATTTGACCCTGCTGTGCCGCGACCTGAGCGAGATCGGCGTCTACGCGCGCGTGGACAACCGCCAGTTCCGCCTGCTCAAGAGCGCCACGCCGGGACCGTACACCTTCATCCTCGAGGCGACCAAGATCGTGCCGCGCCGGCTCAGTCATCCGTCGCGCAAGACCATCGGCCTGCGCGTGCCGGAGAACCCGATCGTGCTGGCGCTGCTGGAGCAGTTGCAGCAGCCGCTGCTGGGCACGACACTGATCATGCCGGGCGAGGAGGACGCGCTCAACGACGCCGACACCATTTGCGAGCGGCTGGGCAAGCAGATCGAGCTGGTCATCGACGGCGGCGCCTGCAGCATGGAACCAACCACCGTGATCGACCTGACCGGAGCCGACGCCGAACTGGTGCGCCAGGGCCGGGGCGACGCCGCCTTGTTCGGGCTCTGATTCTCCCTTTGCGACAAGGCAAGCGCGCCGGCCTTCGACGGCGCCCAAGATCACTTAGCAGCCTCTGGTAGAATCCCTCCATCATGGATATAGATAGCATCGTCCGGACCATCACGGTCTACGCCATTCCAGTTCTTTTTGCAATTTCCCTGCACGAAGCCGCCCACGGCTATGTCGCCCGCTACTTCGGCGACCCCACCGCCGCCGACCTCGGCCGCCTGAGCATCAATCCGATGCGCCACATCGACCTGTTCGGCACGGTGCTGCTGCCACTGGTCCTGAGCCTGCTGACCTTGCCGGCGCTGGGCTACGCCAAACCGGTGCCGGTCGATTACAACCGCCTGCGCAACCCGAAAAAGCAAATGGCCCTGGTGGCCGCCGCCGGGCCCGGCGCCAACTTCGTCATGGGGCTGGGCTGGATGGTGCTGTGGGTGGTGCTGACGTTCGTGTTCCATGCCGACCAGGACGACTTCTTCATCCTGATGGCCAAGGCCGGCATCGGCGTCAATTCCGCCATGTTCGTGTTCAACCTGATTCCGCTGCCGCCGCTCGACGGCGGGCGCATTGTCACCGGCATCCTCCCGATGCCGTTGGCGAACAAGTACGCGCAGATCGAGCGCTACGGCGTCTACGTCTTCATCGGCCTGATCCTGATGATGCAGTTCGGATTGCTGACCGGCTTCCTCATCAGCGGCATGCATCTGGTGCAGGGCGTTTTCCACATGCTGGTGAAACCACTGATCTTCCTTTTGGGGTAACCATGTATCCCGATCGTGTCGTCTCCGGCATGCGTCCGACCGGTTCCATGCATCTGGGCCACTACCACGGCGCGCTGAAAAACTGGATCAAGCTGCAGGCCGAGCAGCCGTGCCTGTTCTTCGTGGCCGACTGGCACGCGCTGACCACGCACTACGACGATCCGGGCGTCATCGAGCGCAGCACGTGGGAGATGCTGATCGACTGGCTGGCCGCCGGCATCGACCCTTCGCAGACGACCCTGTTCATCCAGTCGCGCGTGCCCGAGCACGCCGAGCTGCACCTGCTGCTGTCGATGGCCACGCCGCTGGGCTGGCTCGAACGGGTGCCGACCTACAAGGACCAGATCGAGAATCTGGCCAACAAGGACCTGGCCACCTACGGCTTCCTCGGCTACCCGCTGCTGCAGGCCGCCGACGTGCTGATCTATCGCGCCAGCCAGGTGCCGGTCGGCGACGACCAGGTGCCGCATATCGAGATGATGCGCGAGATAGCGCGACGTTTTAATCACTTGTACGGCAAGGAAAAAGGCTTTGAGGAAAAGGCGGAAAAAGCCGTCAAAAAGCTGGGCAGCAAGCGCGCCAAGCTGTACATGGAGCTGCGCACCGAATACCAGCAGGACGGCAAGGACGAGGCGCTGGAGCAGGCCAAAGCCATGCTCGACGACGCCCAGAACCTGTCGCTGGGCGACCGCGAGCGCCTGTTCGGCTATCTGGAGGGCAGCCGCAAGCTGATCCTGGTCGAGCCGCAGGCGCGCCTGACCGCCGCCTCGCGCCTGCCGGGCCTGGACGGACGCAAGATGTCCAAGAGCTACGGCAACGCCATCGCGCTGCGCGAGGACAAGGACTCGGTTGGCAAGAAGATCCGCACCATGCCGACCGATCCAGCGCGCGTGCGCCGCACCGATCCGGGCGATCCGGCCCGTTGCCCGGTCTGGCAATTCCATCAGGTGTATTCGGATTCGCCGACCCAGGCCTGGGTGCAGCGCGGCTGCATGTCGGCCGGTATCGGCTGCATCGAGTGCAAACAGCCCGTTATCGACGCCATCGTCAAGGAACAGGAGCCGATGCACGAGCGCGCCCAGCAATATTTGGACGACCCGTCGCTGGTGCGCGCCATCGTCGCCGACGGCAACGACGCCGCCCGCCGGCTGGCGCAGGACACCATGCGCGACGTGCGCGAGGCCATGGGCCTGGCCTACACGTAGCGCGGAAATTTTGTAACCCTTCGTAAATTCCGGTAAAGACATCATGAGCGATAACATCTCTTCCTGGGTGCGGCGTTACGCCCCCCTGATTCCCGGTGGCGACGTGCTGGATCTGGCTTGCG
Organism: Oxalobacteraceae bacterium OTU3CAMAD1; assembly: GCA_024123915.1. Taxonomy (NCBI): domain Bacteria; kingdom Pseudomonadati; phylum Pseudomonadota; class Betaproteobacteria; order Burkholderiales; family Oxalobacteraceae; species Oxalobacteraceae bacterium OTU3CAMAD1. The sequence continues at coordinate 2,205,940 of CP099650.1, forward strand.
GCAACGGCCGCCATACCCGCCATCTGGCGTCGCTCGGCCACTCGGTGGTCGCCGTCGACCGCGATGCCGACGCGCTGGCGCTGGCCGCCGGTCCCGACATCACCACCTCCAACATCGATCTGGAGGAGGCGGGCGCCGCCTGGCCGTTCGGTGCCGCGCGATTTGCGGGCATCGTGGTCACAAACTACCTCCATCGCCCGCTAACGGCCGCGATGATCGCCAGCCTGGCGCCGGACGGCGTGCTGATCTACGAAACTTTCGCAGAAGGCAACGCGCAGTTCGGCAAACCATCGAATCCGGATTTCCTGCTCAAGCCGGGCGAGCTGCTGGACTGGGCGCGCGACCAGGGCCTGCGCGTGGTGGCCTTCGAGGAGGGCGTCGTCGACGCTCCAAAAACTGCCATGGTGCAACGAATCTGCGCCGTAAAGTCCGATTTTCCAAGGGTGGCGGCCTTGTTGCCACCATTTTGAAACCCGATTTGTCGCCCCGAATGCACCATAACCGCGACTCATCGTCTACAATCGTCGTTTTAATACTTTATGCAGTGGTTTCCTATGATTAAGGGCAGCATAGTAGCAATCGTCACTCCGATGCACCCGGACGGCAGTCTGGACTTCGAGGGCCTGAACCGCCTGATCGACTGGCACATCGCCGAGGGCACGGACAGCATCGTCATCGCCGGCACCACCGGCGAATCGGCCACCGTCAGCGTCGAAGAGCACTGCGCGCTGATCAAGGCGACGGTCGCCCACGCCAACGGCCGCATCCCGATTATCGCCGGCGCCGGCGGCAACTCGACCGCCGAGGCGATCAAGCTGACCCGTTTCGCCAAGGAAGCGGGCGCCGACGCCACGCTGCAAGTGGTTCCCTACTACAACCGTCCGACCCAGGAAGGCATGTTCCAGCACTTCAAGGCCATCGCCGAAGCGGTGGACTTGCCGGTGATCCTGTATAACGTGCCCGGCCGTACCGTGGCCGACATGAGCAACGACACCATCCTGCGTCTGGCGGCGGTGCCCGGCATCGTCGGCGTCAAGGACGCGACCGGCAACATCGGCCGTGGCTACGACCTGCTGCGCCTGGCGCCGAAATCTTTCGCCGTCTATTCCGGCGACGATCCGACCGCAATGGCGCTGATGCTCGGCGGCGGCGCCGGTAATATCTCGGTCACCGCCAACGTCATGCCACGCGCCATGGCCGAGATGTGCGCGGCCGCGATCGCCGGCGACATCCCGAAGGCCGTGGCGTTGAACAATCAAATGTTCCCGCTACACCAGAAGCTGTTCATCGAGCCGAACCCGGTGCCGGTCAAGTGGGCATTGGCGGAAATGGGTAAGATGCCGGCCGGCATACGCCTGCCGCTGGTGCCGCTGGGCGCCGATTGTCACGACGCGGTGCGCGCGGCCCTGCGAGAGGCCGGCGTACTGTAAAACCCCGGCAGGTATGCTGGCGCCCGCGCTTTTTGGACGGGCGCGGTAGCTGCCTGAGCAACAAGCCCCGACTCGATCGGATCATATTTTGCTGCACTCCAGCTTCTTATAACAGTAACGACATGACTATACGCAAGACAGCTTCTATTTCCTCGCAGCGCGTGCTGGTACTGGGCGCATTGATGGCCAGTTTGACCGGTTGCGGCATGATCAGCTCCGTCATCGGCAACGACAAGGTGGACTACAAGTCCGCCAAGAAGGCCAGCACCCTGGACGTGCCGCCGGATCTGACGCAATTGCAGAAGGATAACCGCTACTCGCTGCCGGACTCGAACAACGGCGTCGCCACCGCCTCCGGCTACAACGCCGCCAAGGGCGCGGCGGCCGCCGCCGGTGTCGGTCCCGGCGTGGTCGTGCCGGGCCAGCCGCTGGCCGGCACCGTGGTGCCGACCAGCGTCAACGACATCAAGGTCGAGCGCGACGGCAACCAGCGCTGGCTGGTGATCAAGCAGACGCCCGAGCAACTGTGGCCGCAGCTGAAGAAGTTCTGGGAGGATTCGGGCTTCACCATGGCGCAGGAACTGCCGACCGCCGGCATCATGGAAACCGAATGGAACGAAAACCGCGCCAAGATTCCGCAGGATTTCATCCGTAACACCATCGGCAAGGTCTTCGACTCGGTCTATTCGAGCGGCGAGCGCGACAAGTTCCGCACCCGCATCGAACGCCGCGCCGACGGCGCCAGCGAAATCTACATCAGCCATCGCGGCGCCCAGGAAGTGGTCACCGGCGCCCAAAAGGAATCGACGATCTGGACCCCGCGTCCGAACGATCCGGGCCTGGAAGCCGAATTCCTGGCGCGCATGATGAACAAGCTGGGCAACGGCGGCGAAGACACCTCGCCGGCCAAGACCGCCGTCGAATCGGCCATCGTCCAGCCGCAGCACGCGTCGCTGGTCGGTACCGGCGCCGAGCGCGCCGTGCAGGTGGACGAGGGCTTCGACCGCGCCTGGCGCCGGGTCGGCCTGGCGCTGGACCGCGCCGGCTTCACCGTCGAGGACCGCGACCGCACCAGCGGCACGTACTTCGTCCGCTACATCGACGACGCGACCGAGACCAAAGGCTTCTTCAGCAAGCTGTTCAGCTGGGGTTCGTCGTCGGAAGCCGATAAGGAAGCGCAGCGCTATCGTATTTCCGTCAAGGCCGGCGCTGGTAACAGCAGCACCGTTACCGTGATGAGCAATGCCGGCAAACCGGAAACGGGCCCGGTCGGCGATAAGATCCTGACCCTGCTGCACGAGCAATTGAAATAATCGCGACGGCGATAAGCTCGACAGCCGTGGCGGCGCCGGATTGGCGCCGCCACTGAATATCCCGGAGAATATCCGGACATAAAAAAACCGGCGCAATGCCGGTTTTTTTATAGCCGCGAATAAATGGTGATTTCCATTTGCACGCAAAAGCGTCAGGCGAAAAAAAACCCGCCGGCGCCATCAGCGCTGGCGGGTTCTTCCTTACTGATTACTTCGAAGCAGCTGGGGTAGCGGCAGCAGGTGCGTCAGCAGCAGGAGCGGCTGGAGCAGCAGCGTCAGCAGCTGGAGCGGCTGGAGCAGCAGCGTCAGCGGCTGGAGCAGCTGGAGCAGCTGGAGCAGCTTCTGGAGCCACTACTGGTGCTGGGGTAACGGTGGTTTCTTCTTTTTTCGAGCAAGCGGTCAGAGCAGCAACGGCCAGCAGGGAAACGATCAGCAGGGATTTTTTCATGGATTTTCCTTAGTAAATACAAAATTGAACACAGTGTTGCGATTAATAATTACCGGTAATTATCGCTCATTAGGTCGTCTTCGAAGGCTTTTCGTACCTGACATGGTGCCTGCCAGACAACGGAAACTTCCTAACCGAATATTATAGCGATTTTTACTGCGTCGCAATAGGACAAAGAGCCGTTCTCACAACTATTTTGCGGTATCGCAACATTTCGCTTTCGACTTCAGTTTAGGGAAGCCGGCCACTACCGGAGTTCGCTTCGAACACCGCATTTTACCCCTAACCGCTCAAAGTCCTGTTGAGTTTGCAAACAATCCGGACCCGGATTCGTCCCAAATTGTAAGGAAACGTTCCAAAGAGGTGTTTATATCGGCCGGCCCGTCAAAAACTGCTTCACCACGGAAATGATCTGAATGAAAACGCCGGACGATATGGCGTTCGTCGGCAATACAGAACGAGTCGGTTAGTTGCCGTAGCGACTGACTGGTGCGCCGGACTTCGGTCGCATGGCTGTAATCCTTAACCAAACGCAAGAAACGCGGCGCGTCCCGCTCAATCACGCGGCCGTCGTGGGCGACCAGTTGCAGGCGCCCGCCGCTTTTCAGGAAGCGGCGCAGCATCGCGTCGGTGGCGCTGCCGCCCAGGTTCCAGATGGCGAAGTCGGGATCGAACAGCCGCAGCGTGTGCTCGGCGCGGCCCAGGCAGGCGGTCAGTTGCTCGACAAACCCTCCCTTCGTGGTGAAGGTAAACACTTGCCTTTCCATCCCGCCTCCGCCAAGTTGATTAACCCAGTTCGATCCAGCCGTCCTGATACCACGTGTACAGCGCGTCCATCACATCGTCGGATGCCGTCGCCAGCTCGGCGCCGGTCAGCGCGCGGTTATTGGCCAGCAACTCCAGCGCCACTTTGTCGGCGCGGCCGACGCCGAACGATTCGCCGTTGATGAACACGTGCTTGCCGCGATACAGCATCTGCGATTTGCGCGACAGCGACAGGCCCTTTTTCGCCGCCGCCTCCCCGAACTTGCCGAACGTCAGCGGTTTGGCCGGTCCGGTGAAGAACACGTTGTGCTTGGGCTCGGACATATATTCGCCCAGGAAGATCGTCACGTCCTCTTCGGTGAAACGGACCTTGTTGATTTCCTCGGTGATCGTGCTCAGCATATGGCGCGGAATCTCGGCCGGCTTGGCCGTCGCCTCCAGTTCCGGATCGGCGTAGCGGCCCGGCAGGTCGATCGAATCGGCCATGAATTGCAGGAACGCCTCGCCCAGCTCCTGGTACGAAGGCGAGCGGAAGCCGATCGAATAGGTCTGGCAATCGCCGATGGCCACGCCGTCGTGGGCGTAGTGCGGCGGCAGGTACAGCATGTCGCCCGGATTGAGGACAAACTCCTCGTTCGGCTTGAAGTTGGCCAGGATCTTGAGCGGCAGGCCCTCGACCAGGCTCAGGTCCTTCTGCGGGCCGATGCGCCAGCGGCGCTGTCCCTGCGCCTGCAGCAGGAACACGTCGTAGGAATCGAAGTGCGGACCGACGCCGCCGCCGTCGGTGGCGAAGCTGACCATCAGGTCGTCGAGGCGGGCATCCGGGATGAAGCGGAACTGGCGCAGCAGCGCGTCGGCCTTGTCGTCGAACAGGTTGACGCCCTGGACCAGCAGAGTCCATTCCTTTTGCGTCATCGGCGGCAGGCTTTCCAGCGGGCCGTGCTGCATCGACCATTCGCCGTCGACGGCCGCGATCAGGCGCGATTCGGCGTGGTTGGTCGAGGCCAGCTTGGTCAGGGCATCCATGCTCAGCAGTGGCTTGAAGCCGGGGATGGCGTTACGGATCAGGAGTGGCTTTTTATGCCAGTATTCGCGCAGAAACTGCGCCGGCGTGATGTCGCCGAGGAGCGGTAATTTTTTCATACCGCATTATAAACCCGCACCCCAGTCAGAGGGGGCGGACCCTGCGGGTCCGACCCCGGCGGTCCGCGCCGTGCGGGTCTATCGCTCTGGGCCGCACCCCTCCCATGCGGGTCGGGTGCGCCCGCGATTAAAGGTATAATCTGCCTGCTCATAACAGAAAGGAAATTCCAATGAAGATTGCCAAGAACACGGTCGTGACTGTGAATTACAAACTGTCCGATGCACAGGACAATCTGATCGAAGACGGCCGTCAACCGATGGTCTACCTGCACGGTGGCTACGAGAACACCCTGCCAAAAATCGAAGAAGAACTGGACGGCAAGGAAGTCGGTTACTCGTCGATCATCCAGATCGAGCCGGAGGACGCGTTCGGCGACTACGACGCCGCCCTGGTCAAGGTCGAGCCGCGCAACCGCCTGCCGGAGCCGCTGGAAGTGGGCATGCAGTTCGAAGGCATGCCCGACGGCGACGACGCCGACGAAGCGATGATCTTCACCGTCACCGATATCGCCGACGACAAGGTCGTTTTGGACGGCAACCATCCGCTGGCCGGCATGGCGCTGCGCTTCTCGCTCAACGTCACCGAAGTGCGCGAAGCGTCGGACGAGGAAATCGCCCACGGCCACGTGCACGGCGCCCACGGCCACCACCACGGTGACGAGGACGACGAAGGCGAAGAGGGCGACCACGTCGCCATCCACCCGATCCACTAAGCTAGTCGATCAAGGCGTCGTTTCGGCGCCGCCGCCCTTGACGGTGAACAGGGCGGCGGCGTCGGGATTGACGCGCACCTCGGCCGATTCCGCGGCCACGCTCAGATGTCCCACGTTGCCGCGCCAATCGATGGCCGGTTCGGTCCTGCCGGCTGCGCCGATCTGGGCCTGGATCTGGGTGTCCACCAGCAGCACCTTCCCCTTGAATTTTTTCGCCAGCGTGCTGATTTGACGTCGCGGCTCGGCGAAGCCGTCCTGTTTCGACTCGAAACGCGGCAACAGCGAAAACCCTTCCTCCTCCTGCAGCCCGACGGCGCCGTCCGAGAACAGCACCAGGCCGTGCATCTTCTGGCGCGCGGCCAGGGTGAACAGGCGGTGCAGCCATGCGCGGTTGGCGACCAGGCGGTCCTCGTACTCGCTGTTGCGGCCAGCCTCCGGCCGATAGTGGTTGTTGTTCGCTGGCAGATTGATGGTGGCGAACAGCACCTTGCCGTATTCCCAGTGCGAGTTTTCGGCGTAGCTGCGGAACTTGGCGGTGCTGGACAACCGCGTCACTTGAAGCCGGCGCGCGCCCAGCGATTCCGGCTCGCCATAAAACAGTTCGCGCAGGCGGTTCAGGCGTTCGATCGCGTTCGAGCGGCCGGCCGAATTGAGGCAGGCGCTCCAGTCGCTGCCGGCCAGCGACACCACCACCGGCGCGGCCGCGTCGTCCAGGATCGCGTGGCGCGCGGCGTACAGCCTGTCGCTGCAAGGTTCCTTGTCGCCCTTGATACCGGTGGCGACGATGAACGCCGGACTGGCCTGCATGGCGGCGGCGATGGCGCGCTTGAGGGGCGCCTCGTCGGCGCCGCTCTTGAACGGATGGCCGATGACCGCGAACTGGAAGCCCTTGCCGGCCGATGCTTCGCGCGCGTGCGCCGGCGCGACCGCCGCCGCGACGGTCAGCGCGACGGTCAGCGCAAGGGTCGGCGTAACCCGTTGCGCGAAGGCCAGCCTGGACGCGGCGCGCGTCATGCCTGCGCGGCCTCCGTCAGGTGCTTGAGCTGATGCTTAAGCTGATACAGGCGGTCCAGCGCTTCGCGCGGCGTCAGCGCGTCCGGGTCCAGATCGTCGAGCGCGTCGAGCAGCTCGCGCATGGCCGGCGTTGGATTGCCGTTGCCATTGCCGCCACCGGCGGCGCTGTCGGCGGACGCCGGCGCGTCGAGCGGGTCGTCGTTGGCGTCGTTGGTCGGCGCCGCGAACAGGTCCAACTGCGGCGTGGCGTCGAGCGCCTGCGCCTCCAGCCGCGCCAGGTGCTTGCGCGCCGCCTTGATCACCGTCTGCGGCACGCCGGCCAGCTGCGCCACCTGCAAACCGTAGCTCTGCGAGGCAGGGCCGTCCTGCACCGCGTGCAGGAACACGATGCTGTCCTTGTGCTCCACCGCCGACAGGTGCACGTTGGCCGCCGTCGGATGGCTCTCCGGCAGCTGCGTCAGTTCGAAGTAGTGGGTCGCGAACAGCGAGAAACTGCGGCTGGTGTCGATCAGGTGGCGCGCGATCGCCCACGCCAGCGCCAGGCCGTCGAAGGTCGAGGTGCCGCGTCCCACTTCATCCATCAGCACCAGCGAATGCTCGGTGGCGCCGTTGAGGATCGCCGCCGACTCGGTCATCTCCACCATGAAGGTCGAGCGGCCGCCGGCCAGATCGTCGGTGGCGCCGATGCGGGTGAAGATGCGGTCGATCGGGCCGATCGTCGCGCTGGTGGCCGGCACGTAGCTGCCCACGTAGGCCAGCAAGGTGATCAGCGCCACCTGGCGCATGAAGGTCGATTTACCGCCCATGTTCGGACCGGTGATCAGCAGCAGGCGGCGCTCGTCGACGAAGCGGCAATCGTTGGCGATGAAGCGCTCGATCTGGTTCTCGACCACCGGATGGCGGCCCTCGACGATATTGATGCAAGGTCCGTCGACCAACTGCGGCGCGCACCAGTTGTGGCGCAGCGCGTGGTCGGTCAGCGACACCAGCGCGTCGAGCTGCGACAGCGCCTTCGAGATCGTTTGCAGGCAGCCGATGAACGGCGCCAGGTCGGCCAGCAGCTGGTCGTAGAGCATCTTCTCGCGCGCCAGCGCTTTGTCCTGCGCCGACAGCGCCTTGTCCTCGAACGCCTTCAGTTCCGGCGTGATGTAACGCTCGGCGTTTTTCAAGGTCTGGCGGCGGCGGTAGTCGTCCGGCACCTTGGTGGTCTGGCCGTGCGTGACCTCGATGTAGAAGCCGTGCACCTTGTTGTATTCGACGCGCAGGTTGGCGATGCCGGTGCGGGCGCGTTCGCGCGTCTCCAGGTCGACCAGGAACTGGCCGGCGTTCTCCGACAGCGCGCGCAGCTCGTCGAGCTCCGCGTCGAAGCCGCGCGCAAACACGCCGCCGTCGCGCACCATGTTGGCCGGTTCCGGCGCGACCGCGCGCACCAGCAGGTCCAGGCATTCCTCGGGCGAGGACAGGTCGGTGTGGATCGCGTTCAGCAAGCCGTTCGGATCGGTCAGCGCGCGCTGCAAGCCGTGGCGCAGCGCCGGCAACTGCTTCACGCCGTCGCGCAGGCTGGCCAAATCGCGCGGGCGCGCCGACAGCAGCGCGATGCGCGTGGTGATGCGTTCGATGTCCGGCACCTGCGCCAGGGTGTGCGATAGGCCGCCGGTGGCGTCGGCCTGCGCCAGCGCGGCGATGGCCTCGTGGCGCGAGCGGGCGATGCCCTGGTCGCGGCGCGCGTGGTGCAGCCAGTAGCGCAGCAGGCGCGAACCCATCGCCGTGCGGCAGTGGTCCAGCAGCGAGAACAGGGTAGGGGACTCCTGGCCGCGTATGGTCTCGGTCAGTTCCAGGTTGCGGCGCGTGGCCGCGTCCAGGCCAATGAATTCGCTCTCGGTCTCGGTGCTCAGGCTGCGCACGTGCTGCAGGCCGCGACCCTGGGTCGACTGGGCGTAGCGCAGCAGCGCGCCGGCCGCGCCGAACGCCGCGCCCAGGCCGTCGGCGCCGAAGCCGGTCAGCGTCGCCACGCTCAATTGATCGAGCAGCGACTTGTGGCCGGAGACGACGTCGAAGTGCCAGTCCGGCACCCGGTTGACGTGGCAGGTGACCGCTTCCTCGAACAGGTCGGCGTTATCGCCGCGCAGGATCTCGGCCGGCGCGATGCGTTCGAGCTCCTGCTGCATGCGGGTGTTGACGGTGCGGCTGTCGCCCGAGAACTCCATCAGCTTGAGCGAACCGCTGGCCAGCGACAGCCACGCCAGGCCGGCGGTGCACACTTTGCGCTGGCTGATGATGCACATCGCCAGCAGCGGACGCTCGGCTTTTTCCGGCAGCAGGTCGGCGTCGGTCAGAGTGCCCGGCGTGACCACGCGCATCACCTTGCGCTCGACCGGGCCTTTGCTGGTGGCCGGGTCGCCGATCTGTTCGCAGATCGCGCACGACTCGCCGATCTTGACCAGCTTGGCCAAGTAGCCCTCCAACGAATGGAAAGGCACGCCGCACATCTTGATCGGTTGCCCGCCCGACGAGCCGCGCGCCGTCAGCGTGATGCCGAGCACGCGCGCCGCTTTTTCTGCGTCCGAGTGGAACAGCTCATAGAAGTCGCCCATGCGGTAGAACACCAGCATGTCCGGATAATCGGCCTTGATGCTCAGGTACTGCTGCATCATCGGCGTGACTTTTTCTGTGGGACTGTTCTTGACGGCGGCGGCGTTGATTTCGTTGGGGACGGTGGTCATTGGTTCTTTTTCGGCGGTGCGATGAGTCTGGTTTTGCCGGGGCGTAACGCCCGTGGCGCGTAACCCGACATTCTACCGCTTTTGGGGCCCGATAGACCATTTGCCGTCCTCGAAGCAGCGGTTCCAGTCGATGATCGCCACCCGCTCTTGCCTGGCTTATCGGGCTGTTTTTCCCGGATATCGGCCTCCGCTGATGAATCCAGGCATCGTCACGCTCGGGTTGCTCACTCCTTTTGATGCAAACAACGGTACGCCTTCGGACTACAGTCGTTGGCGATCTTGAAGGCTCGACAAAAGGAACTTAATTCCGAATAGCCAAGCAGTGCGCTGATTGACGTGATGTCCTGGCTGGTATTCCGCAATAAGCGCGCGGCCAGATTGAACCGGGACTGGCTTCTGAGCGCTTTGAACGAGACTCCTTTTTCCGCGAGTCGCCGGTGCAGTGTCGCTCTGCTCATTCCTAGAAAAGACGCGGTAGCCTCGATATCCAACGAACGACCGGAATCGCCGAGGTTGCGCTCCAATATCCGCGTCACCGAGTCAACCAGGTCGTTTTCGACAGGTTCCATTAACTCGTCTAGCGACTCGCCGATGGCGATCTGGGTCAATCGATTGTGCGCGGGATTGGTGTACTTCGGGTAGTTGCCGCCAACCTCGATAAAAGAGAACTCGCCTGCATTCTCGATTGCGCATCCGGTGCGCTTGGTAAAGCCAGGCGCATCGCGGGTACCTTGTGCGCTGAACTGCACCCTGACGCTGCAGACGTCAACGTTGAACACCTGGCGGAGTTTTAGAATCAGGAACATAAAGAAGCGCTGAGGGCCGCTGAAGTTTTCCTCTTCATAATAGTACTGGTGGCAGATGCGCACGGACGTCTCCGTGCGTTCGTACCATAGCCGGTTGGCTTCCGACAGCGAGTTAAACCGGCGAACCGCGCATTGCAGGAATTCTTCAACGCTGCTGCTATTGAAAAGTTCCGCAATAATCATTCTCAGGGTGGTCACCGGCGGCGGCAACTGCAACTGTTGCCGGTACTGGTGATCCGCAAACGAAAGCTCGTGCTCTTTGAAATAACCCAATTCGTCCAAGGCGACGATCAGGCGAAGCACGATCCGGTCGTTGGGATAACGTTCCAGGTGTTTGCCACGCAGTGGCAGGTTGACCAGGCCCGTTTTACGTTCGATGTCCTCGATCGACCAGTGGTAGATGTGGCGCAATACGTCGACATAGTCGGCCACTAAAAATGTCGGATATCTTCCCATGGCCTCATCCCGCCTCCAAGATCGTATTATGGCTTTTAACTATCGGGATGATAGCAGAGCCGCCCACGGCACCTTGTTTGCGGGAAGCTACGACATCGTTTTCGCGCCGCGATGCGACCGAATGTCATCCGAGTGAGACCAAAGGTCATCTCTGTTGTTGTTCTTGCCACCTAAAATCGTTGCTGCTCAAATTGCATTTTGGGCGGACGCGAGGCCGCTCTACGGTTCATCGAGCGCGCCTCATTCATGGAGACAAAACAGCTCAGGAGTATTGGGGATGACATTTACCCAAATTAAAAAAAAACCGGGCGGTGTAGCGGTTGCGGTGGCAATCGCCATGCTTGGCGGTTGCGGAAGCGGATCAGGTATTGATGCCGCCTCCCAGGCCACCACGGAAAATACCGGCAATACGGTCACCGACACCAGCGCGGATGGCCGCGCCAAGACCTTGCTCAATCAGATGACGCTGGCCCAGAAGCTGGACATGGTCCACGGCTACGGCATGCCGAACCTGGCCAATCAGGACAAGTATCGCAACGAATACGATGTTCCCAAAGAAGCCATTCAAACCGGGGCCGGCTTCATCCCGGGCATTCCATCGCTGGGCATCCCCGACACCAATGTCGCCGACTCCGCAATCAGCGTCGCTGTGCCTAAGGCACGTGTGACCTCCTTGCCATCGAACGTCGCGTTGGCGGCGACGTGGGACACCGAGCTTTCCTACACCTACGGCAAGCGCATCGCAATCGAACTGCGCGAGCTGGGCTTTACCACCGGCCTCGGTGGTGGTATCAACCTGACCCGTGATCCGCGTCTGGGCCGCCAGTTCGAGTATATGGGGGAGGACCCGATTCTGGCCGGCGAGATGGTGGCACAGCGCACCATCGCCACGCAGAGCCAGAAGCTGATAGCGACGATTAAGCATTACGCCATGAACGGCTATGAAACCAACCGGTTTGTGTCCAACTCCGTTATCGACGAGCAAACCATGCGCGAGACTGAGCTGCTGGGTTTCGAGATCGGCATTATCAAAGGTCAGCCGGGTAATGTAATGTGCTCCTACAACTTGGTCAACGGCGTCTATGCTTGCGAGAATCCGCAACTACTGAACCAATGGTTGAAGGAGGAATGGGGTTTCAAGGGCGTTGTCCAGTCGGATTGGGGCGCCACCCAGAGCACCGTCAACGCGGCCAACAATGGTTTGGATGAATCGCAACCCGGTCAAGCCAGACCAGATTCGTCAGTGCCGGACAACCTGAAGCGTTTCTTCGGTAGTAACTTTTTCATGAAGGCGTTGTCCGATGCGGTAGCCGGCCTTCTGGTACCGGCTGAGCGCATCAACGACATGGTGCTGCGACGTCTACGGACGATGATTGCTGTCGGCATTATGGACAGTCCACCGACCAAGCGCGCATCCGTGATCAGTGACGAAGTGGGCGGCAACCGTGATGCGCTGACTGTCGCGGAAAACTCGATGGTCCTGTTGAAAAACGCCATCGCTGCCGGCGACAGCGCGCCGGTGCTACCACTGGCCGGCGCAAGCGTCCGGCGTATCGCCGTCATCGGGGCCTATGCCGATGTAGGTGTCTTGGCGGGAACGGGTTCCGGCGGTAGCCAGCCGCTGACGAATAATGCGGTCACCGAGTGCCGGGAAGTTCTGGGTAGCCTGTATGCAGGCTGTCCGATGTTTCTGCCATCGGCGCCACTCGATGCCATCCGCAAGAAGTTCCCGGGCGCGGTGGTGACCTTCGCCAGTGGCCGGGATGGCGAGGCCGCCGCCAGGGATGCGGCTGCCGCTGACGTGGCCATTGTGTTTGCCGCGCAATGGCAGAACGAAGGTACCGACGTGCCGAACCTCGCGCTGCCGTCGCCCGCTACCGACCACTCCGGTGTATTTAATTACGACCAGGACGCCTTGATTGCGCAAGTGGCGGCGAAGGCAAAGCGGACGGTCGTCATTCTTGAGACGGGCGGGCCGGTAAAGATGCCATGGCTGAACGAGGTTCATGCGGTGTTCGAGGCTTGGTACCCCGGCGTGCAGGGACATGTGGCACTGGCCAATCTTCTCGCCGGCGACGCCAATCCTAGCGGTAAACTGCCGGTGACCTTCCCCGCCAGCGAAGCGGATTTGCCGCAGAAGAACATGCCGACCGATCTGGCTCCGCTGGTCGGCCTGGACATCTTCCCCGTGTTGGCCGAAGCGCCGGTGAAAGCCGCGCTCGATGCGAAGAACGGCGCCGGCAGCTACGATAAGATCCGTTCCGTGTACTACAACGAAAAGCTGATGTTTGGGTACAAGTGGTATGACGCCAACAATATCAAGCCCTTGTTCCGCTTCGGCCATGGCTTGTCGTACACCACCTACAGCTACAGCGACCTGACGGCGCAGGCGGACGGTGCCGGGAATGTCACCCTGAGCTTCACGGTCAAAAACACCGGCGCGCGCGCGGGCAAAGAAATTGCCCAGGTCTATGCCAGCTTGCCAGCCGGCGTCCCCGGCCATGTCCAGCCCCCACAGCGACTGGTCGGATGGAGCAGGGTGGCTCTTGAGCCGGGCGCGTCCAAGCGTGTCACGGTTTCGGTACCGAAAAAGTACCTGAGTACCTGGGATGCGCAAACCCGTCACGCCTGGCTGCTCAATACCGGTACCTATGGCTTCCGTGTCGCGGACAGCTCCGATTTGGCATCGACCAATGCGTTGACAACCACCGTCGCCCTGTCCGGTTACTAAAGCACACCCGTCCTGATACTGCCCTGGCCTCGTTGCCCAGGGCCACAACGAAAGCACACAACCATGAACACCACTAAAAACACCCTCGTATTGCTGCTGGCTGGCCTGGCTGCCAACAGCGCTTCCGCATTCGACGAAATCAAACTCGGCCAGGCTGGACTGACGCTATATGGCCGCGCCTCGGCGGGCCTGGACTACACGACAAATGTGTACAGCGCGGGCAATCAAGGCGACCGGTGGCAGACCGCCTCCAATCAGTGGGGCGTATCCTATTGGGGGATGAAGGCCCGCTTCCCCGTCGATGAGGATGTGACCGCCGTGTTAAACCTGGAGAGCGGTTTCGGCACCGATACCGGCGCGTTGACGGAAGACGGTAAACTGTTCGACCGTGAAGCCAACGTAGGCCTGCGCCATGCCCGTTTCGGCGCCGTCTCGATGGGCACACATCTGTGGATTGCGCAGGATATTCTGGACGTCGACCCGATGCGCTTCCAGTCCTACGGCATCAACACCTTGGTCAACGGCGCCAACGACGGCGCGGCTTCGCGCTCGGTGCTGCTGCGCTCGCCGGATTGGAATGGCTTCAGCATCGCTTACATGCATGCCTTTGGCGCGGCAGCCGGCGAGTTCAAGCGCTCCTCCAGCGATGGGGTCTCGGTGGCGTTTCGCAGCGCCGATCTCACGGTGCGCGCGATCTACGGCCAGCGTGCCGACCAGTTCGGTCGCCACTCCGGTGGCGCATCGTACGGTTTGGGAAGCCGCGACGAATGGACTTACGTAAAGAATCTGACGGTTGGCGGCGCCTACAAGTTCGGCGGCACGACCCTGTTCGCTGGTTTTGAGCAGGTGAAAGCCCCGGAGACCGGTTACGGTATCCGCGCCACCTTCGACGAGAAGGCGCGCATGGCGTGGGTAGGCGTCAATCACAAAATAACGCAGAAGACTACTTTGCTCGGCGCAGCCTATCATCTCAAGCAAAGCTTCAGCGGCAAGCAGTCGACTTTGGGCACGTTGGGCATAGCGTACGACTGGAACCAGTACCTGGGCTTGTACGCGACGGCGGGCTACATCGGCAACAACACCATTTCCCCGTCGATGGTGCAGAACACCGGTGGCAACAGCCACGCGCTGTCCTATCGTGACGCCGCCTGCAACGCGGCGTTGGAGTGCAACGGTACCAATCAAATCGGTACTTATGCCGGGATCGTCGTGAAGTTCTAACCGTCGAGAGCGACAACGGTGTTGACCAGGGCGGGCGATCATTCGCCCGCTTTTTTTTGGGGGAGGGGATACCGAACACCCCATGTGCTATAAATCGGATGGTTCGACACACACAACGCTGAAAAGGAAACACATGACTATCCGGGTCCACCATTTAAACAAAAGCCGCTCGCAGCGGATCGTCTGGTTGCTCGAGGAACTGGGCTTGGCGTATGAAATCGTCCGTTATCAGCGCGATGCGAAAACCAATTTCGCGCCGCCGGAGCTGAAGAAAATTCATCCGCTGGGCAAGTCGCCACTGCTGGAAGACGACGGTGAACTGATTGAAGAGTCGGGCGCGATCGTCCAGTACCTGTGCGACCGCTACGGGGACGGGCGCCTGCAACCGGAGCCGGGATCGAAGGCGGCGTTGAAGCACTTGCAGCTGATGCACTTTGCCGAAGGCTCGGCGATGCTGCCGCTGCTGTTGCGCATTTATGTCTCGCGCCTGGGCGAGGGCGGGGTGCCGCTGCACGGGCGCATCGACGGCGAGCTAGTCAGCTATTTCGATTATCTGGAAAGCATCTTGCAGCCGTCCGGCTTCTTCATCGGCGATGGCTTGACCGCCGCGGATATCATGCTGAGCTTCCCCGTCATCCTCGCCACCATGCAGCCGGAGGGACAGCGGTGGCCCAAGCTGAAGGCGTTTGTCGACACCATCAAGGCGCGCCCGGCATGGCAGCGCGCCATGGCTGCCACCGAGGGCTAGCCGCGGCATTTTTTATCGGCCTGGCGACGCCAGGCCGCGCAGTATCAGCAACAACGCCCGCGCCAGATCCGTCTCGAAGTGATACCGCAACGGTTGCAGCTCCGGCGCAGACAGCACCTCCGCCAGCGCATCGCAAGGATGGCTGAGGGGCCACAGCCCTATCATCAGCGGCAGGCCCTGGCGCACGAACTCGACGTAACCCTCGAACGGGATCGACGGCTGGCATCCGTGCAACTGCCGCGCCACCTCCACGGCCAACGCCAGTGTCCCCATCTTGAAGGTCGCCAGCCGTTCCCCGGAAACGTTATGTTCCAGGATGGTCGGCAAGATGCTCAGCAGGCTGCACATGAGCGGAAAGGCCGCGCTCGATCCGGCGAACGCCTGCGCTATTTGTTCGAGCGTGGCCTGCGGTGTGGCGGCGAGCCGTTTTTCCAGTTCGTGCCGCCACAGTTCCGACTCCTCCTCCAGCAAGGCCAGCAGCAGCTCCTCGCGATTCTCAAAGTATCGGTACACATTCGACTTGGTCATCTGGGCTTGCCGGGCTAGCTCGTTCAGGCCCAGGTCGCGAACCTCCATGCCTCCGTGCAGCGCCGCCTTCGCCGTTGCCAGCAGATGCTGGCGGCGCTCTTCCTTTTGTTCCGGGCGGCGGGCGCGTTGAAACTGTTCTGATGTTGTCATAAATGTAATTCACCGAAAAAGATGGGCGCGACTTTGCTCGCGACAGTGCTTGACAAGAGACCAGTGGTTCTTTATATTCGAGACCACTGGTTCTTTATCCATTATATCTCACGTCGGAGTACGTAAATGCCTAGCCCACTCATGGTTCGTCCTGAACTTCTCAGCCTCGATTTAACCGGCAAGACCTATGTCATCACGGGCGCCAATTCCGGCATCGGCCTGGTCACTGCGCAACAACTCGCCAGGCAGGGCGCCACCGTCGTCATGGGTGTGCGGCGGGTGAAGGAAGGCGAGCGTGTGGCCGCCGAGATCAGGCGTGAGGCGCCGACGGCCAGCTTGGCCGTGTACCAGTTGGAGTTGGGCGAGTTGGCATCGGTGCGCGCGTTCGCTGCCGAGGTCAACCGTCATCATCCGAAGCTGCAAGGCTTGGTCAACAACGCCGGCGTCATGCGGACTCCGTTCGGCCATACCAAGGACGGCTTTGAAACCCAGTTCGGGGTCAACCATCTCGGACACTTCCTGCTGACCAATTTGCTGACCGACGCCTTGAAGGCCGGTGCGCCATCGCGGGTGGTCAACCTGTCGAGCTACTACCACGAGTTCGCGATGGGCCGAAAGGGCGAGATCCACTTCGACGACCTGAACTATCATCGCGGCCCGTTCGACACCTGGGAAGCGTACGCGCAATCGAAGCTGGCCAATCTGCTGCACGCCCGCGAGCTCGGCCGTCGTTTGGCGGGCACCGGCGTGACCACCGCCAGCGTCAATCCCGGACTGGTGCGCACCAACCTGTTGACCATCCCTTTGCCGATGTGGCTGCAACGCTTGGTGGTGCTGCCGTTCTTGCGTCTGGCCGGCATGATCGAGCCGTGGGAGGGCGCGCAAACGAGCTTGCACGCGTTGTTGGCGCCGGAGGTGGCCGAGCGGTCGGGCGCCTACTACAGCCAGGTCGCAGGCTACAAGGATAAAGCCGCGCGCAAAGGAGGCTGGCCGCTGAGCTCGCCAAATCCGGTGGCGCACGACGACGCGGTCGCCGCGCGCTTGTGGCGCGCCAGCGAAGCGTTGGTGCAGACGCACGTCAACGGATAGCAGGCATATTGGATGTCGCGGGAAATACCACGCGCACCGCAAGGCCGCCGCCATCGAGACCGGCGTCCGTTTCAATGACGGCGCCATGCAGCTCGGCGATGCCGGCCACCAACGACAGTCCGATGCCGCTGCCGCGCATCGGATTGCCCGCGACGCGGTGGAAGCGCACGAAGATGGCCGCGCGTTCCGACTCCGGCACGCCGGGGCCGTCGTCGGCCACTTCAAGGTAGGCCTGCCGCGCGGCGCCGGGAACGTCCGCCGCCCGGTAGCCGCAGCTGACCAGCACCCGGCCGTCGGCGCCGGTGTAGCGCAGGGCGTTGTCGATCAAATTGCGCAGCAGGATGCCGATTTCATCGATGTCGCAGCGGATCTGGCAGGCATGGACGTTCAGGTAGATCGCGCGCCGGTTCTGCGCCGCGAAGACCTCGAATTCGCGCACGACGTGCTGCGCCAGCGCGCTCAGGTCGGTCTCCACCTGCTTGAGCGATTTCGCGCCGGCGTTCAGCCGCGCCAGATCGAGCAATTGCTCGGACAGGCGGGTGCTGCGCCTGGCCATCAGCAGCAGCTTCTCCAGCTCCGCCCGCATGGCACCGGTGTCGCCTGCGCGCAGCGCGATCTCGACCTGCGCCTGCAGCGCCGACAGCGGCGTGCGCAGTTCGTGCGCGGCATCGCCGATGAAGCGGCGCTCGCCCTCGATGGCTTCGTCGAGCTGCTTCAGCACATGGTTGAACGAGGTGACGAGCGGATGCAGCTCGCCGGGCAGGCGCTCCAGCGGCAGCGGCGTGAGATCGAAGTTGCGCCGCTGGCGCATGGCCGCGCCCAACGCCATGACCGGCTTGAGCGAGCTGCGCACGACGAACCACATGATGACGCCCGCGAGCAATAACAGCACCGTCGCCAGCAGCAACGATTGCGACGCCTCGTGGCGCAGGTCGGCGTCCACCACGCTTTGCAGGTTGCCCACCTGGACGGTGACCCGGCCGGTGCTGTCGGAAACGCTGTAGACGCGCCACTTGCGTCCCTCGACCATCGTCGACGCCGGGCCGTCGGCAAAGCTGGGTTGCAGCGGCTGGATAGGCGCGCCCGGCGTGCTGCGCGCGAGCCGGCTGCGATCGAGCCAGATCTGAAACCTGAGTCCGTCGAGGTCGCGCCGCGCCGGCGCCGGCAGTTCCAGGCCCGGCCCGCCCTTGCGCTCGAAGCGGCTGGCGGCGGGTATCGTGATGACCAGCTGGGTGGCGATCGCCCCCAGTTTTTCGTCCCAGGTGCTGGTGCGGTTGAGCGTTAGATGGGTCATGACGACGGCCACGACCGCGATCCAGCACAGCAGGGTGACGCCGAGTATGACGAGCAGCAATTGCGCGTTGATCGAGCGTGGCCTCATGCCGTGGGCTGTCCGATGACGTAGCCGAGGCCGTGCACCGTGCGGATCAGATCGTCGCCGAGCTTGCGGCGCAACTGGTGGATGAACACGGCGATGGTGTTGCTCTCGACGGTGCTGGCGGTGCCATAGACCACGTCGTGCAAATGGTCGCGCGTGATCACGTGGCCGGGACGCTCCATCAGCGCGAGCAGGGTACGGTACTCGTTTGCGCTGAGCACGACTTCCGCTTCCCCTTTGTGGACCACCCGGCGGCTGCGATCGACGCGCACGTCGCCGTAGGTGACCACCGGCACCACGCTGCCCTGGCTGCGGCGGATCACCGAACGCACGCGCGCCCAGAGCTCGTCGAACTGGAACGGCTTGACCAGATAGTCGTCGGCGCCGGCGTCCAGGCCGGCGATGCGCTCGCTCAGTTGGCCGCGCGCTGTCAGGATCAACACCGGGGTGGCGTCGTAGCGGTCGCGCATGGCGCGCAGCACCGTCAGGCCGGACTCGCCCGACAGGCCGATGTCGAGCAGCACCACCGAGTAGGTGTGGTCGACCAGCGCTGCGCGCGCCGCCGACGCGTCGGACACGTGGTCGACGCTCCAAGCGCTCAGCCGAGCGCCGGCGCAGATAGTCTCGCCCAGCATCGGGTCGTCTTCCACAAGAAGGAGTCGCATTCGTGTCGTTTCAGTTGGCAGAGTCGGGCTTGCCTGCGATTATGGCACGGACATTTTAGGTTCTTTTTAAGATTGGGCTGCCTCGGGCGACCGGATGAAATCGACGAACGCGCGCAGCGGCGCGGGCAGGTGGCGGCGGCCCGAGTAGTACAAAAACGGCCCAGGGAAATCCGCCCACCAGTCCTTCAGTATCGGCTGCAATTCGCCCGACGCCATGTACGGCTCCAGCCACTCCTCGAACAGATAGATCACGCCATGCCCGGCCACGGCCGCGCCCACCGCCAGATCGAACACGGTCGGCGTGACGACCAGCGGCCCGCTCGGCTCGACCGTCAAGGTCTGGCCGTCGCGCGCGAATTCCCATGGATAGATGGCCCCGCTGAGAAACTTGCCGCGCAGGCAGGCATGTTGAAGCAGGTCGCGCGGGTGTTCGGGCACGCCGCGCCGCGCCAGATAGTCGGGCGCGGCGGCCACCGCGAAGCGCTGGACGCGCGGGCCGATCGGGATGGC
Source organism: Oxalobacteraceae bacterium OTU3CAMAD1 (assembly GCA_024123915.1). NCBI lineage: Bacteria > Pseudomonadati > Pseudomonadota > Betaproteobacteria > Burkholderiales > Oxalobacteraceae > Oxalobacteraceae bacterium OTU3CAMAD1. The sequence goes on from CP099650.1 coordinate 2,225,771, forward strand.
GATCATGTCCTGTTCCAGCCGTTCGCCGTAGCGGATGCCGGCGTCGCAGCCGCTGGCGACGACGTCGACGAAATTATTGTCGATCACCACATCCAAGACGATGTCCGGATAAGCGCGCATGAAGCGGTTGACCAGCGGCTGCAGAAAGAAGCGCGCGGCGCTGACGGGCACGTTGAGCCGCAAGGTGCCGCGCGGGCTATCGCGCAGGTCGTTGAGCACATCGAGGGCGCCGGCCACCTGGCTCAACGCCGGTTGCAGGCGCGCCAGCAGCAAGGCCCCGGCCTCGGTCGGGGTGACGCTGCGGGTGGTGCGCAGCAGCAGTCGGATGCCCAGTTGGTTCTCCAGCCGCCGCAGCGCCTCGCTCAACGCCGACGCCGATTGTCCGCCGGCGCGCGCCGCCTGCCGGAAGCCGCCATGCTGGGCCACCAGCGCGAAAGTGGCCAGGTCGGCCATGGAGGGGTTTTCTGTGGTCATGATCTCGATTGTGCGGAATTTCGTACAGCCCGTGCGGCATTGCCCCCATTATCACACGCTCGTCCGGTCGCTACCATGTGTCCATGCTTTTCCACACCACACACCAGGAGATCGACATGACTGCATATTCCCCTTCGAATGACCAATTCACACCCGCCGGCAGCGGCATCCGTTTCAACCGCGTCGGCTACGGCGCGATGCAGCTGGCCGGCCCGCATGTCTGGGGGGCGCCGAAAGACCGCGCCGCCGCCGTGGCCGTGCTGCGCGAGGCGATCGAGCTGGGCATCAACCACATCGACACGTCGGATTTTTACGGTCCGCACGTTACCAACCAGATCATCCGCGAGGCCCTGCGCCCATACCGCGACGGCCTGACCATCGTCACCAAGATCGGTTTTGTGCGCGGCGCCGACCAGTCGTGGCTGCCGGCCGCGTCGCCGCAACAACTGCTGGACGCGGTGCATGGCAACCTGCGCAACCTGCAACTGGAGGCGCTCGACGTGGTCAACTACCGCGCGCCCGGTGTGCAAGGCCCGGACGGCTCGTCGATCGGCGAGGCCATCGCGGCGATGGTGCGCCTGAAGGATGAGGGTTTGATCCGCCATATCGGCGTGAGCAACGTCACGGCGGAGCAGGTGGCCGAGGCGCGCTCGATCACGGACATCGTCTGCGTGCAGAACCAGTACAACCTGGCCCATCGCGGCGACGACGCGTTGATCGATACGCTGGCGGCCGAAGGCATCGCCTACGTGCCGTTTTTCCCGCTGGGCGGCTTCTCGCCGTTGCAGTCCGACGCGCTGACCAGGGCGGCGGCCGCGCTGGGCGCGCAACCGATGCAGGTGGCGCTGGCCTGGCTGTTGCAGCGCTCGCCGAACATCCTGGTCATTCCCGGCACCTCCTCGGTGGCCCACCTGCGCGACAACGTCGCCGCCGGCGCCTTGCGCCTCGACGCCCATACGCTGGCGACGCTCAACGCCATGTGACGCCGGCTGTGGGGAATAAGACACAAAAATTACTTTATGGAAAGTAATCCTGTTATGATCCTATGACGAGGCGCCATCCCCGCCGTGCTTTACCGTTAAAAATAGCCCAAGGGAAGTATGCCGCAGTCCACCATCAACGAGTCCGACACCATCGCACCGCCGTCCGCCGGCGCCGGTGGCGGGGCGGGCGCGTCGAAACTGGTGCAACTGGAGGGGAAGAAACGGCCCGTCGGCCGCGCCGCGTCCTTCTTCCTGATCTTCGTCATCTGCGCCATCTGCGGCCTGCAGTTCGCCTACCGCAGCAACGCCCGCCAGACCCAGCTCGACGAAAGCCGGCGCGCCACCGTCAACATCGCCCGCGCGACCGCCGAGCACGCGGAGCGCACGATGGACATCGTCGCCTCGGTGCTGTTCGGCGTCGTCGAGCGCGCCGAGGTGGACGGCACCGGACCGTCCAATTTTCCGCGCCTGCACGCGCTGCTGAAGGCGCGGGTCGCGCATACCCAAGGCTTGCTGGGCATCTTCGTCTATGACGAAAAAGGCCGGTGGGTCATCACCTCGCTCGACCAGGTCGAGCCGAACGCCAACAACGCCGACCGTCCGTATTTCAAGTATCACCAGACGCATGCCGATCGCGGCGTGCACATCGGCGCGCCGGTGCGCAGCCGGTCGTCCGGCCTGTGGATACTGCCCGTGTCGCGGCGCATCAACCACCCCGACGGTTCGTTCGCCGGCGTCGTGCTGGCCACCATCCGCACCGACTACTTCCAGCAGTACTACAACGGCTTCGACATCGGCAAGGCCGGCGGCATCTTTGTCGCCCTCGACGACGGCACCTTGATCGCGCGCCGGCCGATGCTCACCAACGTCATCGGCAGCAGCCTCAAAGGCGGGGCCGTGTTCACGCTGATCGACCAGGGGAGCGACAGCGGCACGGCCATGCGGGTGGCGCTGGTCGACAAGGTCGAGCGGCTGTACAGCTACCGGCGCGTGCGCGGCTACCCGCTGGTGATCGCGGCGTCGCTGGCGAAGGAAGAAATCTTCGCCCAATGGTGGATCGACACCTGGCGCCAGTGCGGCGCGCTGGCCTTGTTGCTGGCCACCCTGGGTTGGCTGGGCGCGCGCCTGTTCCGCCAGATCAGCCTGCGCGACCGTCTGGAGGTCGAACTGCGCAACTCGCGGGTGGCGCTGGAGGACAGCGTCGGCAAGCTGGAGCTGATCGCCACCACCGACGCGCTGACGGGCCTGAAGAATCGCCGCTACCTCAACGAGCGGCTCGAAAGCGAGCTCGCGCGCGCCGCGCGCGACGGCTTGCCGGTGGCGCTGATCATGCTCGACGTCGACTTTTTCAAACGCTACAACGACACCTACGGCCACCTGGCCGGCGACTCTTGCCTCAAGCTGGTCAGCGATGTCGTGGGGCGTGCCGCGCAGCGCGGCGCCGACCTCGCCGCGCGCTTCGGCGGCGAAGAGTTCGTGGTCTTTCTGGCCAACACGGAACTGGACGGCGCCCGCGCCGTCGCCGAGGGCATCTGCGCTGCCGTGCGCGCGCTCAACGAGCCGCATCGCGGCAGCGATTTCGGCATTGTCACCATCAGCGCCGGGGCGGTCGCCAGCGTACCCGTTCCGGGCGGCGGCAGCGGCCCGCTGATCGAAGCGGCCGACGCCGCGCTGTACGACGCCAAGCACCAGGGCCGCAATCGGGTGTCTCCGGCGTCGAAGCCCGCGAACCTTCAGTCCCAGCCGCAGCCGGCCTGCGCCGAAGCCTGACGCCGCCACTCCCCGACTCCGTTCTTTTCGATTCCCCGACACCAGGGCCGGCACCGGCCGCGCCGTCCTCATCCGACGGTATCCCGTCGCATATACGGTTTCCGTCTTTGCGAAGTTGATTTTATTCGTTTTGTTTCACTTCGCCGAAACGTATATTTCATCTCGCAAGCCGTCTATCGCCATCAAACGGCCCGCCCACCATTCAAGCCATCATAAGGTCTCTTTATGTCAGTTGACGTCCTCTCGCCGGCACTGCCTCCAGTGCTGGCATCGATCAAGGCCGACGCCGCCGCGTCCCAATCGCCCTATGCCGGCGGCGTGAATCCAGCCGTCGCCTGGGAACTGTTTTCCGCCGGCGATGTCTTGCTGGTCGATGTGCGCACCGCCGAGGAGCGCAAATTCGTCGGCCACGTGCCCGACAGCCTGCACGTGCCCTGGGCCACCGGCACCGCGCTCACGCGCAACCCGCGCTTCGTGCGCGAGCTGGAAAGCAAGATCGGCGGTAAGGACAGCGTGGTCCTGCTGCTGTGCCGCAGCGGCAAACGCTCCGCGCTGGCGGCCGAGGCCGCCGCGAAGGCCGGACTCACCAACGTTTTCAATGTGCTCGAAGGATTCGAGGGCGAGATCGACGAGCGCCAGCAGCGCGGCAAGGCCGACGGCTGGCGCTTCCACGGCTTGCCGTGGGTGCAGGATTAACTTACTTCATCGAGGACAGCGTGGCCACTTTCGACATCACCACCATCGTGCAATCGCTGCATGAGGCGCGCCACCGATGGCGCCAGGAACAAAGCCGCGCCAGCGAACCGGGCGGGCGTGAATTCCCCTCGCGTAACGCGCTGGCGGCTATCATCGACAGCCTCAAGGGCGTGCTGTTCCCGATGCGCCTGGGGCCGCCGGACCTGCGCCAGGAAAGCGAGGACTTCCATGTCGCCCACGCGCTCGACGGTGTGCTGCACGCGCTGCTCAAGCAGGTGCGGCGCGAGTTGAAATACAACGCCGGCCTGCGCGGCGAACCATTGCGCGTGGTCGACTCCAGCGTCGAGCACGACATCGACCACGAGGCGCTCAGCGCCGTGCGCAGCTTTGCCGCCGCGCTGCCGGCAATCCGTTCGCTGCTCGACAGCGACGTCATGGCCGCCTACCAGGGCGACCCGGCTGCGCGCAGCGTCGACGAGGTGCTGCTGTGCTATCCGGGGGTGCTGGCAATGATCCATTACCGCATCGCCCACCAGCTCTACACGCTCGGCCTGACCTTGCTGGCGCGCATCGTCTCCGAGCTGGCGCACGGCGCCACCGGCATCGACATCCATCCGGGCGCGCGCATCGGCGCCGGCTTCTTCATCGACCACGGCACCGGCGTGGTGATCGGCGAGACGGCCGTAATCGGCGCCCGGGTGCGGTTGTATCAGGCCGTCACGCTCGGCGCCAAGCGCTTCCCGACGGACGCCGACGGCAACCTGCAAAAGGGCTTGCCGCGCCATCCGGTGGTCGAGGACGACGTCGTCATCTACGCCGGCGCCACGGTGCTCGGGCTGATCACGATCGGCAAGGGCGCCATCATCGGCGGCAACGTCTGGCTGACGCACGACGTGCCGCCGGGTGGGCGCATCGCCCAGGCCGAGTCGAGGGTGGGCGCCTTCGCCAACGGCATCGCGGCGGCATGAGCGGCGCGGCGGCCCCATGAACAGCCTTGTGCGCAGCTTCGGCATCGGCGTGCGGCAACTGCGCGAGGCGCAGGGGTGGTCGCAGGAACAGCTGGCCGAAAACTCCAACCTGAACCGCTCCTACGTCGGCGAGATCGAGCGGGGCAGGGTGATCGCCTCCTTGCTGACGGTGGAGAAGCTGGCGCTGGCGCTCAAGCTGACGCCATCCGCTTTGCTGACGCGCGGCGAGAGCGTCGGCCATACCTTGGCGCGGCATTCCGAGCCGCCCGGCGGTTGATCGCAAGCAGCAACGCCGGGGTCAGGTCCGACATTCGGACACGAACCCGGCAGCCCAGCTGTTTAGCCCGTGTCCGAATGTCGGACCTGACCCCCGGTGGTGGGATTGGTGGCGATAGCATGTTGAGCTGACTCATCAGTAACGCCATACTGGCCCGGTTATTTTCTGCATAACCTTATTTGATTTTTCACCTTACTGAAATGGAGTCACGATGTCGGCAACTGTAGGCGGTACCACGGCGCTGGGCGATAACGCAGCACGGCAATTAGCGAACGCGACCAAGACCGTTCCCCAGCTCGAGACCATCAGCCCGCGCTGGCTGACGCACCTGCTGCAATGGGTGCCGGTCGAGGCGGGCATCTACCGGCTCAACAAGGTCAAGAACCCGGAGGCGATCAAGGTCACCTGCACCGCGCGCGAGCAAGAGAACCAGTTGCCGCGCACCTATGTCGACTACGAGGAGAATCCGCGCGAGTATTTCCTCAACGCCGTCTCGACCGTGCTCGACGTGCACACCCGCGTCTCCGACCTCTACAGCAGCCCGCACGACCAGATCAAGGAGCAACTGCGCCTGACGATCGAGACCATCAAGGAAAACCAGGAAAGCGAGCTGATCAACAATCCGGACTACGGCCTGCTGGCCCAGGTGACCGACGAGCAGCGCATCTTCCCGCTGACGGGCGCGCCGACGCCGGACGACCTCGACGAGCTGCTGACCAAGGTCTGGAAGGAGCCGGCCTTCTTCCTCACCCATCCGCTGGCGATCGCCGCCTTCGGCCGCGAGGCGACCCGCCGCGGCACGCCGCCGCCGACCATCAGCCTGTTCGGTTCGCAGTTCATCACGTGGCGCGGCATTCCGCTGATTCCATCGGACAAGGTGCCTGTGGCCGATGGCAAGAGCAAGATCCTGCTGCTGCGCGTGGGCGACAAGCGCCAGGGCGTGGTCGGCCTGTTCCAGCCGGGCCTGCCGGGCGAGCAAAGCCCGGGCCTGTCGGTGCGCTTCATGGGCATCAACAACCATGCGATCTCGTCGTACCTGATCTCGCTGTACTGCTCGCTTGCGGTGCTGACCTCCGACGCGCTGGCCGTGCTCGACGACGTCGAGATCAACAAGTACCACGACTATCCGGACACCTACAAGTAAGCGCGCGACGTGAGCCTCCTTTCGCCCCCCATCTCCCTGCCGGCGGACCGCGCCGCCGGCGTTCCCGAACCGTCCGGCGCGCCGTTCGATCCGGCCGCGCTGGCGCGCCTGGCCAACGAGTTCTTTTCGGCGCCGCCGTTCGCCCGGCAATTGAGCGTGCCCGGCGTGCAGGCGCCGGCCAATATCGCGCCACCCGGTTCGCCATTGGTCAGCCCGGCCGGCTTCGGTCCCAGCGTGCCCGGCACGCCGATCCCGCAGGGACAGATTCCCGGCACCAACCTGATTCCGGCGTCGCCGACCCAGGTGCTGTCGCTGGGTAATCGCGCGCCGGCGTTGTTGCCGGCCGCGCAGGCCGGCAACGGCGTGCCCGACAAGGCCTTCGGCGCGATCCCGGCGTACGAGCCGCGCAACGGCGGCGCCGTGCTCGGCGTGCCGGAAGCGGCCGGCAACGCCGGCACGCCGGCCGAAGCGTCGTCGTATTATTTTCTGAGCGAGCGCTACGGCCAGCCGGGCGCCACCGCGCAGGCGCAGCAGGGCGCCGCACCGTCGTCGCCTTTGCCACAGGGCGCGCCGCCGTCGCCGCAGGGCTATGCGCCGTCGTTCCCGTCGCCCCAACTGCCGGCGAGTCCTTCGTTGTCGCCGCCCGCCACCGGCTTGCCGGGCGCGTCCGCGCCGGCGGCGCCATCGCCATCGTCGGCGCCGCAGTATTACTTCGTCGACGCGGTGGTGCTGCCGAGCGGCTACGTCACCCCGGCCAAGCCGGCGCCGCACGGCATCGCGCCGCTGGCCGGCGGCGATCGCCATCCGCCGTTCGACGTGCACGCCGTGCGGCGCGATTTTCCGATCCTTCAGGAAAAGGTCAACGGCCGCCAACTGGTGTGGTTCGACAACGCCGCCACCACCCACAAGCCGCAGTCGGTGATCGACCGCATCGCGTATTTCTACGCGCACGAGAACTCGAACATCCACCGTGCCGCGCATGAGCTCGCCGCCCGCGCGACCGACGCCTACGAGGGCGCCCGCGAGCGGGTGCGGCGCTTCCTCAACGCGCCCGACGTCAACGAGGTCATCTTCGTGCGCGGCACCACCGAGGCCATCAACCTGGTGGCCAAAAGCTGGGGCGGGCAACACGTGGGCGAGGGCGACGAGATCATCGTCTCCAACCTCGAGCACCACGCCAACATCGTGCCTTGGCAGCAGCTGGCCGCCGCCAAGGGCGCGCGCCTGCGCGTGATCCCGGTCGACGACACAGGCCAGGTGTTGCTCGACGAGTACCGCAAACTGCTCAACGACCGCACCAAAATCGTCGCCGTCACGCAGGTGTCGAACGCGCTGGGCACGGTCACGCCGGTCAAGGAAATCGTCGAGCTCGCCAAGCGCGCCGGCGCCAGGACGCTGGTTGACGGCGCGCAATCGGTCTCGCACATGCGCATCGACGTGCAGGACATCGGCGCCGACTTCTTCGTCTTCTCGGGCCACAAGCTGTTCGGCCCGACCGGCATCGGCGCGCTGTGGGGCAAGCGCGAAGTGCTCGAGGACATGCCGCCATGGCAGGGCGGCGGCAACATGATCGCCGACGTGACGTTCGAGAAAACCGTGTTCCAGCCCATTCCCAACAAGTTCGAAGCCGGCACGGGCAACATCGCCGACGCCGTCGGGCTGGGCGCGGCGATCGATTATGTAACGCGCATCGGCATCGAAAACATCGCCCGCTACGAGCACGATCTGCTGGTGTACGGCATGCGGGAGCTGGGCGCGATCAAGGGCGTGCGCCTGATCGGCACGGCGGCCGACAAGGCCAGCGTGATGTCGTTCGTGCTGGCCGGCTACACGACGGAGGAGGTCGGCCACGCGCTCAACGACGAGGGCATCGCCGTGCGCACCGGGCACCACTGCGCGCAGCCGATCCTGCGCCGTTTCGGCGTGGAAACGACAGTGCGGCCGTCGTTGGCCTTCTACAACACGTTTGACGAAATCGACCGTTTGATCGCGGTGGTGCGGCGCCTGGCTTCGGCCCGTCACGCATGATCCGATCTAAAACACGTAGGGCGGATTAGCGAAGCGTAATCGGCCATGCGTGCGTCCCGTTGACGCATGCATGGCCGATTACGGCGTTCCGCCTAATCCGCCCTACGTGGTTTGCCTCAACGAAACAGCCAGCACGTTAGAAAACGCGACCAAACATCGCGGCGAAAATCCGGCAAAATACCCATACCATTTTGTCGAGCCGCGCCGATCCGGCCGGGCAGCCTATGCCGCAAACTCCCAAAGAATCGATACCGTTGCCGCACCAGGCGGCCGAGATGTTCTGCCTGATGGTGCAGGAGATCAAGGAATGCGCCATCTTCCTGATGGATACGCGCGGCATCATCACCAGCTGGAACCGCGCGGCCGAGGTCATGAAAGGCTACCGCGCCGACGAGGCGATCGGCCAGCACCTGTCGCTGCTGTACCGTGACGAGGACAAGGCGCGCGGCTGGGCCGACCACAATCTGGGCGAGGCGGCCAAGCACGGCTTCTACAGCGAGGAAACCTGGCGCAGGAAAAAGGACGGCAGCCTGTTCTGGGCGCACATCGCCTTGACCGGCCTGCGCGACGAGCACGACCAACTGGTCGGCTTCTCCAAGGTCACGATGGACCTGACCCGGCACAAGCTGCTGGAGCAGTGCCTCGACGAGAAAGAGGAGAACCGCCGCATCATGACGGCCGCCAACGCCGGCACCTGGAAATGGGACGCCGCCAGCCGCCGGCTGGAGTTGTCGCCCGCGCTCAAGCAATTGCTCGGCTACGACGCCGGCGGCCCCGAGCCCGACGCCAGCGACTGGCGCACCCTGGTCGACCCACAGGACGTGCCGGCCGTGTGCGGCAGGTTGCGCACCATGATGACGGCCATGCCGGCGCAGCCGCTGACCCTGGAGGTGCGGCTGTGCCGCCAGGACGGCCATTGCCGCTGGTTCTTCGTGCGCGCGGACTGGACCCGCGATAGCGGGGAGCAGGGCGAGCTGAGCGGTGTCTGCGTCGACATCCACGATATGCGCCTGCTGGCCGAGGAACGCGAACGCCTGCTCAACGAGCTGCAAGTGATGCGCTTGCGCTTTCGCGCCATCATCGACCAGATGCCGTCCGGCGTGTTCGTGGCGGACGTGCCGTCGGGCAAGCTGCTGTATCAAAACCTGAAGGCCGGGCGCATCTTCGGCGCCACGCTCGACGAGATCGCAAGCTATCACGACTACGTGCGCGTCGACGTCCGCGATCCCGATGGCCGGCCCCTGCTGGCGCACGAATTTCCGCTGGCCCAGGCCATCCTCACCGGACAGCCGGTGCCGGCGCGCGAGCTGGTGTTCCATCCGCCGGGCGCCGCGCCGCGCTATTTCCGCGTCGGCGCGACGCCGGTGCAGGCCGACGGCGACGAGCGCCGCATGGCCGTCGCCGTGGCCAACGACATCGACGACCTGAAGCGGGCGCAGGAATCGTTGCGGGCGGAAAAGGAGCGCGCCGAGGTGACCTTGCGGGCCATCAGCAACGGCGTCATCACCACCGGCCTGGACGGCCGGATCGACAGCATGAACACGGCCGCCGAACGGCTGACCGGCTGGAGCCAGCAGCAGGCTTGCGGCCTGTCGCTCGACCAGATACTGCAATTGGACCAGGAGCCGGCGGCCGATCCGGTCGATCCGGCCCAGCCCGGGGCGGGTACCACGCCGGCCATGGAGCCGGTGCTGCGCTGCATGCGCGAGAACCGGCCGGTGACGTCGGCCGCGCCGGCGGTGCTGCAGTCGCGCAACGGCAACCGGCATACGATCGAATACGCGGCCGCGCCGCTGCAATTGCCGGACAACCGCACCGGCGGCGCCGTGCTGGTGCTCAACGATGTCACCGAGTCGCGCGGGCTGCTCAAGAACCTGAGCTACCAGGCCAGCCACGACGTGCTGACCGGGCTGGTGAACCGGCGCGAGTTCGGCGTGCGCTTGCAGCGCGCGCTCGACCGCACCGCGAAGGCGGGCGTGAGCGACAGCGCGCTGCTGTACCTGGACCTGGACCAGTTCAAGATCGTCAACGACACCTGCGGCCACGCGGCCGGCGACGACCTGCTGCGCCAGCTGTCCGTGGCCTACGGTACCCATGTGCGCGAGCGCGACACCTTGGCGCGCATCGGCGGCGACGAGTTCGCGCTGATCGTCGAGCACTGCACGGTGGACGAGGCCAAGGTGGTGGCCAACAAGCTGCTCGAGACCACGCGCAACTTCCGCTACATTTGCAACAACCAGGTGTTCCGGCTGGGCGTGAGCATCGGCCTGACGCCGCTCGACGGCGGCACAACGACGATGGAGGAGGCGCTGCGCCAGGCCGACCACGCCTGCTACATCGCCAAGGAGAGCGGACGCAACCGGGTGTTCCTGCAACAGCGCGGCGGCGCCGAGATCGCGCAGCGGCGCAACGACATGTACTGGGTCAAGCGGCTCGGCGACGCCTTCCGCAACGACGATTTGCAACTGTACTACCAGCCGATCCGCGCGCTCGGCGGCGCCGGCAACGGCGGCCTGCACTACGAGATACTGCTGCGCATGAAGGACGGCAGCGCCGGGCCGGTCGGGCCGACCAGCTTCCTGCCCGCCGCCGAGCGCTACGACATCATGCAGGAGGTCGACCGCTGGGTGCTGGACCGCAGCCTCGCCTGGCTGGAGGGTCATCCCGGACACGTCGACCGGCTTGAACTGTGCACCATCAACCTGTCGCAGCGGGCGCTGGCCGATCCGGGTTTCCAGCAGTACGCGGCCGGACGCATCCAGGCGGTGGCGGTGCCGGCCGACAAGCTGTGCTTCGAGATCACCGAGACCGGCGCCTTTGCCAACCTGCAGAACACGCTGTCGTTCGTGCTGGCGCTGCAGCAGCTGGGCTGCCGCTTCGCGCTCGACGATTTCGGCACCGGCATGGCGTCGTTCGCCTACCTCAAGCAGTTGCCGGTCAACTACGTCAAGATCGACGGCTCGTTCATCCAGTTGATGACCAGCAGCACGGTGGACTTCGAGATGGTGCGCTTCACCAACGACATCAGCCACATCATGGGCCGGCGCACCATCGCCGAGTTCGTCAATGACCAGGACACGCTGGCCAAGCTGACCGAGATCGGCGTCGACTACGCCCAGGGTTTCATGCTGGGCGAGCCGCGGCCGCTGGAGGTGTGACGGGCCTCTAGATTTGCGCCAGGCCGCCATCGACGAACAGCTCGATGCCGTTGACGAAGCTGGCGTCGTCCGAGGCCAGGAAGACCGCCGCCTTGGCGATCTCGTCGGGCTCGCCGACGCGCCCCATCGGAATCTGCGTGGCGAAGTAGTCGAGCAGGCCTTGCTGTTGGGCGGCGTCCGGCCCGGCCAGTTCCACCAGCCCGGGCGTTTTGATCGGACCGGGGCTGATCGTGTTGACCCGGATGCCGCGTCCCTTCAAGTCGAGGATCCAGTTGCGGGCGAACGAGCGCACCGCCGCCTTCGACGCCGCGTAGACGCTGAACGCCTCGGTGCCGGTGCTGGCGGCGGTCGAGCCGGTCAGTATCACCGACGCGCCCTGGCCCAGCAGCGGCAGCGCCGCCTGCACCGTGAACAAGGTGCCTTTGACGTTGCGGTTGAAGGTGTCGTCGAAGTGTTCCTCGGTGATCTGGCCGAGCGGCAGCATCGAGCCGCCGCCGGCGTTGGCCACCAGCACGTCGAGCTTGCCCTGTTCGGCCTTGACGCGGTCGAACAGCGCCGTCAACTGCGCCGCGTCGGCCGAATCGACGCGCGCGCCGATCGCGGCCGCGCCGATCGCTTCGACCGCCGCGTCCAGTTCCGGCTGGCGGCGCCCTGTGATGTAGACGCGCGCGCCCTCGTTGGCGAAACGCTTGGCGACGGCCAGGCCGATGCCGCTGGTGCCGCCGGTAACCACTGCTACTTTTCCTTCGAGTTTCTGGGACATGATGTTTTCCTTTGCGTTGGGTTCGGTCCGAAAGACCATGGAAGCAGTGTGCGGCCGAAACATCCCCGCGATAAGACAGGCTGGACGCATATGATTTATGCTTTAATCGCATATAACGATGAGCTTGGATCTGGGAATGAATAAATTGCTATGGATGCGCTGTTTTGTGCGGGTGGTCGAGACCGGCAGCTTTTCCGCCGTCGCGCGCGAGCTCGACATCGGCCAGCCGAACGTCAGCCGCCATATCGCCGCGCTGGAGGCCGATCTGGGGGCATTGCTGCTGCACCGTTCGACGCGCCAGCTGGTGGTCACGCCGGAGGGGCAGCGCTATTACGCGCAGGCGCGCCAGGCGCTCGACCTGATTTCCCAGGCGGAGGCCGACGTGCTGGGACAGCATAATCCGCGTGGCTTGCTGCGCGTGTCTTGCGCGCCCGCGCTGGGCACGGAAATCATCACCGGCACCTTGCCCGCCTTCCTGGAACGCTACCCCGACATCGAACTCGATCTGCGCATGGACGACGCCTATGTCGATCTGGTGGCCGGGGGCGTCGACGTGGCCATCCGGGGCGGTGAACTCAAGGACAGCGCCCTGCGCGCCCGCCGCCTGGGCAATTCGGAGCGCTTGTGCGTCGCCAGCGCCGGCTACGTGGCGCGCCACGGTATGCCGGCAACCACGGCTGACCTGGCGCGGTACCAGTGCATTGTCTACACTTTGTTGGGGGGGAGCGGCGCGTGGCGGTTAAGCGACGGCGAGGTCCACGTGCGCGGGCGGCTGCGGGTCAACAGTCTGGAGTGTGTGCGCCGCGCGGCGCTCGACGGCCTCGGCATCGGCTACCTGCCGAGGTGGATGGTGGACCGCCACCTGCGCTCCGGGGCACTGGTCGACGTCTTGGCCGGGCACGCCCCGACGTTCTCGCCGGTCAACGCCGTCTACTCGGCGGCGCGCCTGCTGCCGCTGCGCGCCAGCGTTTTCATCGACCACATCGCCGGGGTGTTCGCGCTCACGCCAGGGTTCGTGGACGTGGCGCCGGCGTCGCTGTAAACTGGGAACTCCCCACTTCGCGCGGGTGTCTGATGATTGTGTCTCATGAATTTATATGGAGAATGCGATGCGAAATATGACGCTTGAAAGACGCCGTTTTCCCCGCACCGGCAGGCCGCGCTGGCGGGCGGCTGCGGTCGTAACTTTGGCAACCCTTGCCGCCTCCTGGCTGACCGTGCGCAACCGCACCGCCAAGGCCGAGCGCGACAATCCGCCGGCCGGCCGCTTTATCGAGGTCGAAGGCGTGCGCCTGCATTACATCGAACAAGGCGAAGGACCGGTGCTGCTGCTGTTGCACGGCACTGTCGTGACGGCCGACGATTTCCGCGCCAATGGGTTGATGGAGCAATTGTCACGTTCGTTCCGCGTCATCGCGATCGACCGCCCCGGCTTCGGCTACAGCGACCGGCCGCGCGGTACCAGTTGGACCCCGGAGGCGCAGGCGCGCCTGATGCACCTGGCCTTGCGCCACCTTGGCGCGGATGAATACCTGGTGCTGGCACACTCGTGGGGCACGCTGGTGGCGGTGCACATGGCGCTGCAGGCGCCGGACAAGGTCCGCGGGCTGTTGCTGCTGGCTGGCTATTACTATCCCAGCGCGCGGCTCGATGTGCCGGTCGCGGCGCTGCCGGCAATCCCGGTGATCGGCGACCTGATGCGCTTTACCGTGTCGCCGCTGTTGGGCAGGCTGGCTTGGCCGTTGGCCGCCAAGGGCATGTTCAGTCCGCACGAGGTCACCGAAACCTTCCGGCGCGAGGACCCGTGGATGCTGCTGCGTCCCGGCCAGGTGCGCGCCACCGCCGACGAGGCCGGATTGATGGTGGAGGCGGCCGCCGCGCTGGAGAAACGCTACGGCGAGCTGCAAATGCCGCTGCTGCTGATGGCGGGCAAGAACGACCGCGTGATCGATCCGGAGAGCCATACGGCGCGGCTGCACAAGGACGTGCCGCACAGCGAGCTGACCTTGCTTCCCGACTTCGGCCACATGGTGCAGCATCTGGCGCAGGACGAGATCGTCGCCGCCGTCAACGACCTGGCCGAGCGGGCCAGCATGTCGTCGCCGATGGGGTTGAATGGCGCCACCCGCCACCGGCAGGAGGCGGCGCCGATGTGAGGGCCGGACGGCGGCGGTGTGAGGGGGACGTGCGACGGGGGGCGAACTGTAATCAGTTTGTAATCCTGGCGTCATCTTCAAGTCATGGTGCGGTTTCTATACTGGGTTTTTAACTTGTATGGAGCCCGTCATGAAAAACCGTTCTTTAGCCGCCATCGCCGCCTTTGGCCTGGCTTCCGCGCTGGCCGCCGGCCACGCGGCCGCAGCGTCGTCCACCGCCGCCCCGGTTGTCCGCAACGTCGTGCTGGTGCACGGCGCCTACGCCGACGGCTCGGGGTGGAACGATGTCATCGCGCGCTTGCAGCAGGCCGGCATGCACGTGACGTCGGTGCAGAACCCCCTGACGTCGCTGGCCGACGACGCCGCCGCCACGCGCCGCGCGCTGGCGCAGCAGGACGGCCCGACCATCCTGGTGGGCCACTCGTGGGCCGGCACCGTGATCAGCGAGACCGGCACCGACGAAAAGGTCGCCGCGCTGGTCTACCTGGCCGCGCGCGCGCCAGATGCCGGCGAGGACTACGGCGCGCTGGCGGCCAAGTTCCCGACGCCGCCGGCCGCCGCCGGCCTGGTCAAGACCGCCGACGGCTTCGCGCAATTGAGCGAAGAAGCCTTCGTGCGCGACTTCGCCGGCGATATCGACCCGGCCCGGGCGCGCGTGCTGTATGCCTCCCAGGGACGGGTGGCGCAAACCCTGTTCGGCAGCCGCACCACCCAGGCGGCCTGGAAGGTCAAGCCGACCTACTACGCCGTGTCGACCAACGACCGCACCACGTCACCGGAGCTGGAGCGCTTTGTCGCCAAGCGCATGGGCGCCAAGACCATCGAGCTCGAATCGAGCCACGTGGCGATGCTCTCGCACCCGGACGAAGTGGCCAACCTGATCCTGGAAGCGGCCCGCTCGACCAGTTCGGCCAGTTCGGCCAGATGAGGCGCGCGCCGGCCATCCTGTATCCTTGACGGTCGAATGACGGATTTGTAATCCACAACGGCCCTCAAACCCGGGACAATGGACAGCATGAAAATACTGGTGGTGGAAGACGAGCCCAAGGCGGGCGATTACCTGGTCAAGGGCTTGCGCGAGTCCGGCTACGTGGCGGACCTGGCGCGCAACGGCGTCGACGGCCTGGCGCTGGCGCTGGAGCACGACTACGACCTGATCGTGCTGGACGTGATGCTGCCGCAAATGGACGGCTGGTCGGTGCTGTCCAAGCTGCGCGAGCGCAAGCACACGCCGGTGCTGTTCCTGACCGCGCGCGACGATGTGGCCGACCGGGTCAAGGGGCTGGAGCTGGGCGCCGACGACTATCTGGTCAAGCCGTTCGCCTTCGCCGAGCTGCTGGCCCGCATCAAGACCTTGATGCGGCGCGGTCCGGTGCGCGAGGCCGACGTGCTGCGCGTGGCCGATCTGGAGATCGACGTGCTGCGCCGCCGCGTCACGCGCCAGGCCCAGCGCATCGAGCTGACGGCCAAGGAGTTCGCGCTGCTGCACCTGCTGGCCAAGCGCCAGGGCGAGGTGCTGTCGCGTACGCAAATCGCGTCGATGGTGTGGGACATGAACTTCGATTCCGACACCAACGTCGTCGATGTCGCCATCCGCCGCCTGCGCGCCAAGATCGACGATCCGTATCCGCTCAAGCTGATCCAGACGGTGCGCGGCATCGGCTACCTGGTCGAGGAGCGCGCGTGACGGTGGCGCCGGCCACGCCGACCGCCAAGGCGCGCAGGCCGCGTCCGCTCTCGCTGACCCTGCGGGTGGCGCTGCTGCTGTCGGCGGTGGCGGTGGCGACCTTCCTCGCCGTCGGCGCCTATCTGTACCAGACCCTGGCCAGCCAGATGGCCGAGCGCGACGACATCGAGTTGATCGGCAAGGTGGCGCAGATCCGCCGCATCCTGGCCGAGCTGCCGTCGCCCCAGGCGATCGTGCAAAATCCCCGTCCGCTGACGGACGCGCTGTTCGGCCATGACGACTTCATGCTCAGCGTCAAAGGCCTGGACGGCGCGCCGCTGCTGCGCACCTCGCTCACCTCGCGGCCGCTGCCGCAGGTGGCGCGCGTGCCGCCACGGCAGGCGCTGACGCTGGCCGACGTGCACGACTGGACGCCGGCCATGGGCACCGGCCGGATGGTCAGCGCGGTCGGGCTGGTGGGCGCGGACGGCCTGCCGGTGCAGATCACGCTGGCGCGCGAGCGCTCGGACCGGCTGCGCATCATGCGCAACTACGCGGTCGACCTGTTCGTCGCCTTGTGCGTGGGCGCCACCCTGGCCGCCTTGTTCGGCTACGCCATCGTGCGCCACAGCATGCGGCGCCTGCGCTCGGTCATCGGCAAGGCCAACGACATCAACACCAGCCGCCTGAACACGCGGCTGTCGGTGGAGGACGCGCCGGTCGAGCTGCGCGAGATGGGCCAGGCCTTCAACGCCATGCTCGACCGGCTGGAGGATGGCGTGCAGCGCCTGTCGGGCTTTGCCGCCGACCTCGCGCACGACCTGCGCACGCCGGTCAACACCTTGATGATGGAGACCCAGGTGGCGCTGTCGCGCCCGCGCACGGTGCAGGAGTACCAGGCGCTGCTGGCCTCCAACTCCGAGGAGTACGAGCGGCTGGCGCGCATGATCGAGAACACGCTGTTCCTGGCGCGGGTGGACAACGCCCAGCTGGGCTTGCGGCGCGAATCGGTCGATCTGAGCGCCGAGCTGCAACGCATCCACGACTATTTCGAGATCCTCGCCGACGATGTCGGCGTGCGGCTGACGGTCGACGCACCGCCGCTGCGGATCGACGTCGATCCGGTGCTGCTGCAGCGCGCGGTGGGCAACCTGGTGTCGAACGCGATCCGCCACACGCCGGCCGGCGGCCAGGTGGCCATGTCGGCGCGCGAAACGGCCGACGGCGTCGAATTGGCCGTCAGCAACACCGGTCCCGGCATCGCCGCCGAACACTTGCCGCACATCTTCGACCGTTACTACCGGGCCGATCCGGCCCGCTCGGACCACGCGCACTCGGCGGGCCTGGGCCTGTCCATCGTGCGCGCCATCATGGAATTGCATGATGGCAAGATCAGGGTCGACAGTGTGCCGGGCGCCGAGACGGTTTTTTACCTGTCGTTTGAAAAAACTCAAAATATTTAAAAAAAGCTGTCGATTTGGTTTGTGCTGCTTCGTCGTGGAGGTAGAGTGGGATGTCTCACTCGGTTCAACCACTTAGGAGATCACCATGACTGCACAAGTAGAACCCATCCCCAAGCACATGCACTCGGTCACCCCGCATCTGGTGTGCGACGGCGCGGCCGAAGCCATCGAATTCTATAAGAAAGCCTTCGGCGCTGTGGAAGGCGGACGCATGCAGACGCCGGACGGCAAGATCATGCACGCCGAAGTGCGCATCGGCGATTCGACCGTGATGCTGGTCGACGAGTTTCCCGACTATGGCAGCGTCGGCCCCAGAAAGCTCAACGGCAGCCCCGTGACCATCCACCTGTACGTGCCGGACGTGGACCGGGTGTTCGAACAGGCGCTCGCCGCCGGCGCCACCGTGCGCATGCCGCTGGAAGACCAATTCTGGGGCGACCGCTACGGCCAGGTCGTCGATCCGTTCGGCCACAACTGGTCGATCGCCACCCATGTCAAGGACATGACGCAGGAAGAGATGATGGCGGCGATGAACGAGATGCAGCCCGACCAAGCCAACTGCGGGCCACAATCATGAGATTCATGATCATCGTCAAAGCCACCGAGGACTCGGAAGCGGGCAAGATGCCGAGCACCGAATTGCTGACGGCCATGGGCAAGTTCAACGAGGAACTGGTCAACGCCGGCGTGCTGCTGGCCGGCGAGGGCCTGCAACCCAGTTCCAAGGGTGCGCGCATCCGCTATGAGGGCACACAGCGCACCGTCATCGACGGCCCGTTCCCCGAGACCCGGGAGCTGGTGGCCGGCTTCTGGCTGATCCAGGTCAAGTCGAAGGAGGAGGCCATCGAATGGATGAAGCGTTGCCCGAATCCGTCCGACGGCCCGTCCGAGATCGAGATCCGCCAGGTGTTCGAGCTGGAGGATTTCGGCGACGCCGCCACGCCCGAGGTCGTGGCGCAGGAAGAGGCCTTGCGCGCACGCTTGTGAAGCTGCTACCTTTACGCTAAATCTTTTTCAGGAGCAATCAATGGAATTCATGGTACTGCGCCGCGCAAACCAGAGCACGGAGCGGGGCGAACAGCCGCCGGCGCTCGAGCCGGGCGTTTTCCTGCGTCCCAGCACCGAGGCGGTGCGCCTGACGCGCCGTGACGGCGAGTGGTTGCAGAGCACCGGCCCGTTTTCGCCGAAGGAGCTGGTCGCCGGCTTCACCCTGGTCGAGGCGGCCTCGCGCGAGGACGTCATCGAACAGGTGCGCTGGTGGCCGCTGTTCGACAGCGGCGCGGTCTATGAAATCCGCGATCCCGGTTGCGTCGGTGGCTGCCACAGCATCGACGAGCGCGGCACGGTGCTGGGCAACATGCCACAGCGCGACGTCGCGCTCAAGCGCTTCGTCGTGTTCCTGCGCTCGGACGTCGAGGCGGAGGCCGACCTGGCGCCGCCGCCGGAAGTCATCGACCGTATGAACGAGAGCAACGAGGCGGCCGTGCGCGAGCGCGTGCTGCTGGCCGGCGCCGGCCTGCGCGGCACCGGCACCGGCGCGCGCGTGCATTTCGCCAATTCGAAGACCACGGTGGTCGACGGGCCCTTCACGGAAGTGAAGGAACTGATCGCCGGCTACTGGATGGTGCAGGCGGCCACGCTCGAGCAGGCCATCGCCTGGGCCAAGGCCTATCCGTATCCGCACCGGGGCGACCTGACCCTGGAGATACGCGAGGCGTGCGAGCGCATCGAGCACCAGGAATTCACCCCGGAGATGCGCGCTGCCGAAGAGCGCCTGCGCGCCGAACTGCTGGAAGCGGGCCTGCGCGGCGCCTTCGGCAAGAAGAACCGTGGCCTCTGACGTCGCCCGGATCGTCGAGGCGGTGTGGCGGATGGAATCCGCCAAGATCATCGCTGTGCTGGCGCGCATGCTGCGCGATGTCGGCCAGGCCGAGGAACTGGCGCAGGACGCGCTGGTGCTGGCGCTGGAGCGCTGGCCCGAAACCGGCGTGCCCGAGCAGCCGGCCGCCTGGCTGACCACGGTCGCCAAGAACCGCGCGCTGGACGTGCTGCGGCGGCGCCAGCTGCATCAGGAGAAGGAAGCGGCGCTCAGCTACGAGATCGAGGGCATGTTGCAGGACGCCGCGCCGGACCTGGAGGTGGCGGTGGCCGACGCGCTGGAAAACGATATCGGCGACGATTTGCTGCGGCTGGTGTTCGTGGCCTGCCATCCGGTGCTGCCGACCGACGGCCGGGTGGCGCTGACGTTGCGCCTGCTGGGCGGCCTGAGCACCGAGGAGATCGCCCGCGCCTTCCTGGTGCCGGAATCGACGGTGGCGCAGCGCATCGTGCGCGCCAAGCGCACCCTGGCCGAGGCCAAGGTGCCGTTCGAGGCGCCGCGCGCGCACGAGCTCGTCGAGCGGCTGGCGTCGGTGCTTCAGGTGGTCTATCTGATTTATAACGAGGGCTATTCGGCCAGCGCCGGCGCCGACTGGATGCGGCCGGCGTTGTGCGAGGAGGCGCTGCGGCTGGGGCGCATCCTGGCCGAGCTGGCGCCGCAGGAGCCCGAGGTGCACGGGCTGGTGGCGCTGATGGAGATCCAGTCGTCGCGCGCCCGCGCAAGGGTGGGGCCGGGTGGCGAGCCGATCCTGTTGCTGGAGCAGGATCGTTCGCGCTGGGACCAGTTGTTAATACGGCGCGGTTTGTCGGCGCTGGCGCGGGCCGAGCGCACCGGCCGGGGACTGGGGCCGTATGGCGTGCAGGCCGCGATCGCCGCCTGTCATGCGCGGGCGCGGCTGGCGTCGGATACGGACTGGGGACGGATCGCCGCGCTGTACGACGCGTTGTCGCAGCTGGCGCCGTCGCCGGTGGTCGAGCTTAACCGGGCGGTGGCGGTGTCGATGGCGTTCGGGCCGGAGGCGGGGCTGGAGGTGGTGGACGGCTTGCTGGACGTGGCGGCGCTGAAGAACTACCATCTGCTGCCGAGCGTGCGGGGGGATTTTCTCGCCAAGCTGGGGCGCAACGAGGAGGCCAGGGCGGAGCTGGAGCGCGCCGCGCAATTGACGCAGAACGAGCGCGAGCGGACGTTGTTGCTGGCCCGAGCCGGCCAGCTAAGCATGCATCGCCACGGAGACACGTAGGGGGGATTAGGCGGAACGCCGTAATCCACCATTGTATGCGCCGCCGCGACGCATGCATGGCCGATTACGCTTCGCTAATCCGCCCTACGTGTGCCCGAGGTTTTTCCACCGCCATGGCGCGGGATTACGCAGCCACCAGCGTCGCTTCCAGCACCTTGACCAGCGCCTCGATGCCATCGGCATCGGTCTGATCGAAACGGTTCGGCAGCGGGCTGTCCAGATCGAACACGCCGACGATTTCGCCGTTGGCGCCGCGCACCGGCACCACCAGCTCGGAACGCGAATTCACATCGCAGGCGATATGTCCCGGGAACGCATGCACATCCGGGACGACAATCGATTTACCCTCCACCACCGTGGTGCCGCACACCCCGCGGCCCTTCTTGATGCGGATGCAGGCCGGCTTGCCCTGGAACGGTCCGAGCACCAGTTCGTCGCCCTTGAGGAAGTAGAACCCGGCCCAGTTCAAGCCCGGCATGCTGTTGAACACCAGCGAGCTGAAGTTGGCGGTGTTGGCGATCAAGTCGCTCTCGCCGTGCACCAGGCCCGTCAATTGCGAGCGCAGGTCGTCGAACATGGCGAGCTTGGCTTCCGGGGTGTCGGTGCTGTAGGCGGTGTCGCTGAGGGTAAAGGTCATAATATTCTTAATATCTATTAATCAATTTTGTCGATTGAGGGTACGCGAAGCGCGGGTGGGCTTCGGCCAAGCCGCTATGGTAGCCCAAGCGTGCCTGACGTGCAGCGGCAAGGAGATTAAGTCCCCCGCTTTGCCGATGAGAATCTCCAAACTAACCGGCGCATGGCCGATATTGTGCAGCGCATCGCGCGCGCCAAGGGCTGCCCGCCGGCCCAGCTGGCGCTGGCCTGGCTGCGTGAACGCCTGACTGGGCCCACGTCCCTCCTACGGTAAATGTAGGCAGTCTCCGATGGCGCGCGCCTGCCATGCAGGCTACTCTTGTCGCAGTGCGTCACGACTTGTATGGGACGCGTCTTTGACCAATCCAAACGGAAAATTTATGTCGACCAGAAAAAAGAACGCCGACTCACAGCGTCAGGGCAAGCCAAAAAATAATGATAAGCAAGAACAAGAACAACGACACACCGGCAGCGAGGGCGGGCCTGCACAGCCAAGCCCAACTGTAAGAGGCCTCGACCTCGCCGCCATGCTGATGATAGGTGACGAACACGTCGTCATCAACGGCCAGGAAGACGATAACAACAGCTTCATGGCGGAGTTCGTCGATCCCTGATGAAGGTGCGCTGCCTGACAGACGGAGGCATATGACGGGCGACAGAATCGGCTATCGTGGCTAAAAGCCGTTTTCTGAAAGCTGTTCATGTCCACACCCCCATCGACTCCATCCGACCTGGTGGTCGTCCGCAAGGAAGGCCTGTACTGCGTGCCCGGCCAGTTCTACATCGACCCCTGGCGGCCGGTGGAACGCGCCGTGATTACGCACGCCCACGGCGATCACGCGCGGGGCGGCCATCAGCACTATCTGACGGCCGAGACCGGTGTGAACGTGGTCAAGTCGCGCCTGGGACCGATCCACATCGAGGGCCTGGCCTATGGCGAGCGGGTGGTGCACAACGGCGTGACGATCTCGCTGCACCCGGCCGGTCACGTGCTGGGTTCGGCACAGGTGCGCATGGAGTACCAAGGCCAGGTGTGGGTGGCGTCCGGCGACTACAAGGTCGAGGCGGACAGCACCTGCACGCCGTTCGAGCCGGTGCGCTGCGATACCTTCATCACCGAATCGACCTTCGGCCTGCCGATCTACCAATGGCAGCCGCAGCAGGAGGTGTATGACGACATCAACGACTGGTGGCGCTCCAACGCCGAGCAGGGGCGCGCCAGCGTCATGCAGTGCTACAGCTTCGGCAAGGCGCAGCGCATCCTGAGCGGCCTGGACCCGGACATCGGCCCGATCATCTGCCACGGCGCGGTGCAGACGCTGAACCAGGTCTACCGCGACGACGGCGTGTGGCTGCCGCCGACCGTCATGGTGGGCGAGGTCGACAAGCAGGACATCGGCCGCGCCATGGTCATCGCGCCGCCGTCGGCCGCCGGTTCGCCATGGATCAAGCGCTTCGGCGACTTCAGCGACGCCTTCGCCAGCGGCTGGATGCAGTTGCGCGGCGCGCGCCGCCGGCGCGGCGTCGATCGCGGCTTCGTGCTGTCCGACCACGCCGACTGGCCGGGGCTGATGCAGGCGATCACCGCCACCGGCGCCGAGCGCGTGATCGTCACCCACGGCTCGATCCCGGTGCTGGTGCGCTGGTTGCAGCAGCAGGGCTTGCAGGCCAGCGGCTTCGACACCGAGTACGGCGACGACGAGGCCGACGAGGTCGCCGCCGCAGGCGTTGCGGCGGACCCCGTGGCGACAGCGGCGGCCGGCCGCGCCACCGAAACGGAAGGAGCCGCCGATGCGTGATTTCGCCCGCCTTTACGCGGAACTCGACGAAACGACCTCCACCAGCCGCAAGCTGGCGGCGCTGCAAGCCTACTTCAGCAGCGCGGCGCCGCAGGATGCGGCGTGGGCGGTGTACTTCCTGGCCGGCGGCAAGCCGCGCCAGGCGGTGCCGACCAAGCTGCTGCGCCAGTTCGCCATCGAATACTCGGGCCTGGACGACTGGCTGTTCGACGAGTGCTACCACGCGGTCGGCGACCTGGCCGAGACCATCGCCCACATCCTGCCGCCGCCCAGCCAGCCGAGCGACATCGGCCTGGCCGACTGGATCGAGCTGGGCATCGCGCCCTTGCGCGGCGCCGCGCCGGAGGCGGTGCGGTCGGCGCTGCTGCTGTACTGGGACCAGCTCGACACCCGCGAGCGCTTCCTGCTGACCAAGCTGATCGGCGGGGGCTTCCGCGTCGGCGTGTCGCGGCTGCTGGTGACGCGCGCGCTCAGCGCCATCGCCAACCTCGACAGCAAGCTGATCGCGCAGCGCCTGATGGGCTGGACCGACGGCAGCGTCAGTCCGACGGCGGCCGGTTTCCTGCAACTGATCGCCGCCCATACGCCGGAGGAGCACGCCCAGCGCGGCGGCCAGCCGTATCCCTTCTTCCTGGCGCACGCGCTGCTGGACCGCGAACCGGCCTCGCTGGGGGAACTGTCGGACTGGCAGGTCGAATGGAAATACGACGGCATGCGCGCGCAGCTGGTCAGCCGCGAAGGCCAGAACTGGCTGTGGTCGCGCGGCGAGGATTTGATCACCGAGCGCTTCCCGGAACTGGCGGCGCTGCGCCTGCCGGACGGCGTGGTGATCGACGGCGAGATTTTGATCTGGCACGGCGGCAACGCGCCGGCGCCGTTCGCCGATCTGCAAAAACGCATGGGCCGCAAGCAGGTGTCGGCGCGTCTGCTGGGCGAAATGCCGGCCGTGCTGGTGGCGTACGACCTGCTGGAGATGGACGGCCGCGACCTGCGCGAGCTGCCGCAGTCGGAACGGCGGCGCATGCTCGAACAACTGGTGAACATGCTGCGCGCGCAGCAGGCGGCGCCGCAGCTGCGCCTGTCGCCGCTGATCGTCGCCGACAGCTGGGAGCACCTGGCGCAAATCCGCGAGGAGTCGCGCGAGCGCGGCGTCGAGGGCATGATGCTCAAGGCGAACGACGCCAGGTATGGCGTCGGCCGCACCAAGAACGTCGGCACGTGGTGGAAGTGGAAGATCGACCCGTACAGCGTCGACGCGGTGCTGATCTACGCGCAGAGCGGCCATGGGCGGCGGGCGTCGCTGTACACCGACTACACCTTCGCCGTGTGGGAGAAGGAAGACGGCGGCGAGCGCAAGCTGGTGCCGTTCGCCAAGGCCTACTCGGGGTTGACCGACGCCGAGATCGCCAAGGTGGACCAGGCCATCCGCAAGACCACGGTGGAAAAATTCGGGCCGGTGCGCAGCGTCACGCCCAGCATGGTGTTCGAGATCGGCTTCGAGGGCATCGCCAGCTCGCCGCGCCACAAGTCCGGCATCGCCGTGCGCTTTCCCCGCATCCTGCGCCAGCGCGACGATAAATCGATCGACGAAGCGGACACGCTCGATACGCTGAAAAGCCTGCTGGCGACGTCATGAGCGGGCCGCCCGGCCCCTTGCCAGCGAAGCTCAAGACCACGGCGGCGGTCACGCAAACGAAGGCCTGGTTCGCCGCGCGCGGCTGGAGCGTGTTCCCGTTCCAGCGCGAGGTGTGGGCGGCGGCGGCGGCCGGCCACTCGGGGCTGCTGCACGCCAGCACCGGCGCCGGCAAGACCTACGCCGTGTGGTTTGCCGCCTTGCAGCGCGCGGCGGCAGTGGCGAAACCCAGGGCGGGTCTGAAGGTGCTGTGGATCACGCCGATGCGGGCGCTGGCCGCCGACACCTTGCGGGCGCTGCAGGAGTCGCTCGAGGCCATGGAGGGACTGGCGACCGGCGGCAAAAGCGCCTGGCAAATCGAGGCGCGCACCGGCGACACCAGTTCCGCCCAGCGCGCCCGCCAAAACAAGAAGCTGCCCGACACGCTGATCACCACGCCCGAAAGCCTGACCCTGCTGCTGAGCAAGGCGGAGGCGGCCACCCAGTTCGCCCAGCTCGACATGATCATCATCGACGAATGGCATGAGCTGATGGGCAACAAGCGCGGCGTGCAGACGCAGCTGGCGCTGGCGCGCTTGCGCATGTGGAATCCGGCGCTGCTGGTGTGGGGCCTGTCGGCCACGCTGGGCAACCTCGAGCAGGCCAAGCAGGCGCTGATGCCGGACGGCGTGACCGTCGAAGGCCACGTGGCCAAGGAGATCCAGGTCGACACCCTGATCCCGGCCAACCCGTCGCGTTTTCCGTGGGGCGGCCACCTGGGCATCCAGATGCTCGGGCCGGTCATCGCGGAGATCGAAAAGCACGCCACCACCTTGGTGTTCACCAACACGCGTTCGCAGGCGGAGCTGTGGTACCAGCACATGCTGGAAGCGCGCCCCGACTGGGCCGGGCTGATCGCGTTGCACCACGGCTCGCTCGACAAGGAGGTGCGCGACTGGGTCGAGCAGGGCTTGAAACAAGGACAGTTGAAAGCGGTCATCTGCACCTCCAGCCTGGACCTGGGCGTGGACTTCCTGCCGGTCGAGCGCGTGCTGCAGATCGGCAGCGCCAAGGGCATCGCGCGGCTGCTGCAGCGGGCCGGCCGCAGCGGCCACGCGCCGGGCAGGATCTCGCGCCTGACCCTGGTGCCGACGCAAAGCATGGAACTGCTGGAGGCGGCCGGCGCCCGGCAGGCGGTGGCCGCGCGCGACATCGAGGCGCGGCCGGTGCCCGACAAGCCGCTCGACGTGCTGGTGCAGCATCTGGTGACGATGGCGCTGGGCGGCGGCTTCCGTTCCGAGGCGCTGTATGCGGAGGTGCGCACCGCCTGGTCGTACCGCAACCTGGGCCCGGAGGAATGGCAGTGGGCGCTCGACTTTGTCGCGCGCGGCGGCCAGACCCTGGCCGTGTATCCGGAATACCGGCGCGTGCTGCCGGACGAGGAGGGCGTCTACCGCGTGCCGGATGTGGCGCTGGGACGGCGCCACCGCATGGGCATCGGCACCATCGTGTCCGACAGTTCGCTGCAGGTCAAATACCTCAGCGGCGGGCGCATCGGCAGCGTCGAGGAATCGTTCATTTCGCGCCTGCGCAAGGGCGACCATTTCCTGTTCGGCGGCCGCATCCTGGAATTCGTCCGCCTGCACGAAATGACCGCCTACGTGCGGCGCGCCACCGGCGTCAAGAAAGGCGCGGTGCCGCGCTGGCAGGGCGGCAAGATGCCGATGTCGTCGGAGCTGGCGCACGCGGCGCTGGAGCAATTGCGGCTCGCCACCCTGGACCGCTACGAGGGACCGGAGATGCAGGCGATCAAGCCGCTGCTGGAAATCCAGCGGCGCTGGTCGGCGCTGCCGACGCCGGACACCACCGTGGTCGAGAGCATGCAGAGCCGCGAGGGCCGCCACCTGTTCATGTTCCCGTTCGCCGGGCGCTCGGTGCACATCGGCTTGGCGTCCTTGCTGGCGTGGCGGGTCGGCCGGGTGACGCCGGTGACGTTCTCGATCGCCGTCAACGACTACGGCTTCGAGCTGCTGGCGCCGCAGGAGATCGACTGGGAGGCGCTGATCGGTCCGGGCGATGGGGCGCGCGTCGGCCTGTTCAGCACCGACCATTTGCTGGAGGACGTGCTGGCCAGCCTGAACGCGACCGAGCTGTCGCAGCGGCGCTTCCGCGAGATCGCCCGCATCGCCGGGCTGGTGTTCCAGGGCTATCCCGGACAGCCCAAAAGCGCGCGCCAGTTGCAGGCGTCGTCGTCGCTGTTCTATGCGGTGTTCACCCAGCACGACGCTGGCAATTTGCTACTCACCCAGGCCCAGCGCGAGGTGCTCGAGCAGGAACTGGAATTGAACCGCCTGCGCGTTACATTAGAGGCGTTGCAAACGCGTCAAGTCAGTTATCATGGAACCAAGCGGGCGACGCCGTTCGGCTTCGCGCTGATGGTCGAGCGCTTCCGCGAAAAGCTCAGTACCGAAAAACTGTCGGATCGCGTCGCCAGGCTGGTGCGCGAACTTGAAAAGGCGGCCGGACCATGACAATTGCAATCAGCAAGGCACAACAGATGGAGGAAGCCGGCGTCGCCGGTATGGCGGGCACTTTGGCCATCGAGCTGGCGGGCGAGCAGGTGCTGCTGTTGCCGGAGAAGGCGCTGTACTGGCCGCGCGAGAAAATGTTGATCATCGCCGATATCCACTTCGGCAAGGCGGCCTCGTTCCGCGCGCTGGGGGTGCCGGTGCCGGGCGGGACGACGTCGGCCAATCTGCGCGCGCTCGACGGTTTGCTGGCGCGGCACGCGGTGCGCGAGATACTGTTCCTGGGCGACTTCCTGCATGCCAAGGCGGCCCACGCCGAGGCGACGATGACCGCGATCCACGGCTGGCGCCTGGCGCGGCCGGCGCTGAAGCTGACGGTCGTGCGCGGCAACCACGACGCCCACGCCGGCGATCCGCCGGCCCGCCTTGCCATCGACATGGTCGACGAGCCGTTGCGGCAGGCGCCGTTCGCGTTTTGCCACCATCCGGACCTGCTGGTGTCCGGCTACCTGATGGCCGGCCACGTGCATCCCGTGTACCGCTTGCGCGCCGGTTGGGACTCGCTGCTGCTGCCGTGCTTTCTGGTCGGCGAGGGCAGGGTCGTGCTGCCCGCGTTCGGCGCCTTCACCGGCGGCCATCCGGTGCTGCCGGAGCCGGGCGAGCGGCTGTTCGTCACCAGCGGCGATACCGTGGTCGAGGTGCCTGTCAAACCGCATGTCGCGCCGACGTAGCAACGGCCAGGGCTTAAGCGGCGGGCCGCGCCGCTGTACAGGGAATGGTCCTACATTCTCTGCTGCGCATGTCCTATATTCCGCCGCTGGGCCGTGCACTACGATTGACTCCACCTGTGAAGCAAGCGGGAATGACAGCGATTCATTCAAGGAGACGATCATGGCTACTAGCGAGAGAGGTGGGAATAACGGCGGTGGAAATCAAGGCGGCAGTCGAGGCAGTAAGCAGGGCGGCAAATCCGGTAACGAGCAGAGCGAACCAAAAAAACGCGGCTTCGCATCGATGGACCCGGAACAGCAGCGCCAGATCGCCGCCGAGGGCGGCCGCGCGGCCCATCAAAAAGGGACGGCCCACGAATTCACTTCCGAAGAAGCGCGCCGCGCCGGCGCGATGAGCCACAAGAACGATTCGAACAGCCAAAGCAGCACTAGCGCCTCGCGCGGCGGTTCGGGTGGCGGCAACAAGGGCAGCGCGCGGGACGAGGATGACGATGAAGGCCGGGGTGGCGCCGGTGGCAAGGCAAGCCGCGGCGGCAGCCGTTCCGGTTCCTCCGGCAGCTCGGGCTCGAAATCCTGATCTATAGTTGATGTGCGGCCGCGCCTTCTCCTCTGGGTCCGGCCGTTTAGGCCTGCGGGCGTCGCGCCCGCAGGCTTTTTTTTGCCTGCCAACCTATTTCCGGACTTCCTTGAAGTCTGCATCGACGACGTCGTCCGGCGCCTGTCCCTGAACGCCCGCAGGCCCAGCCCCGGCGCCGGCAGTGCCGCTGCCGTTCATCCCCGCATACATCTGTTCACCCAGCTTCTGCGCCGCCGTCGACAGCGCCGCCGCTTTCGCTTCGATATCGGCCTGGTCGCTGCCCTTCAACGAGGCATCGAGCGCGGCGATGGCCGTGTCGATGCGCTCGCGGTCGGGCTCGGCCAGCTTGTCGCCGTGTTCCTGCAAGCTCTTACGGGTGGCGTGCAGCAGCGCGTCGGCGGCGTTGCGCGCATCCACCAGCGCCTTGGCGCGGCGGTCGTCCTCGGCGTGGGCGGCCGCGTCCCGCACCATCTTGCGGATTTCCTGTTCCGTCAGGCCGGAGTTGGCCTTAATGGTGATCTGGTTCTCCTTGCCGGTGGCCTTGTCCTTGGCGCCCACATGCAAAATGCCGTTGGCATCGATGTCGAAGCTGACCTCGATCTGCGGCGAGCCGCGCGGCGCCGGCGGAATGCCGACCAGGTTGAATTCTCCCAGCAGCTTGTTGCCGCTGACGATGTCGCGTTCGCCCTGGTAGACCTTGACCGTCACCGCCGGCTGGTTGTCGTCGGCTGTGGTGTAGACCTGGCTGAAGCGGGTCGGGATGGTGGTGTTCTTCGGGATCATCTTGGTCATCACGCCGCCCAGCGTCTCGATGCCGAGCGACAGCGGCGTGACGTCCATCAGCAGCACGTCGCTGCGCTCGCCCGACAGCACCGAGGCCTGGATCGCCGCGCCCACCGCCACCGCCTCGTCCGGGTTGACGTCCTTGCGCGCCTCCTTGCCGAACAGCTCGCGCACGGCCTGCTGCACGCGCGGCATGCGCGTCATGCCGCCGACGAGGATCACGTCGTCGATCTTGTCGACGCCAAGGCCGGCGTCCTTGAGCGCCGTCTGGCACGGCGCGACGGTGCGGGCGATCAGGTCCTCGACCAGCGACTCGAGCTTGGCGCGCGTGAGCTTGAGGCCCAGATGGGCCGGCGAGCCGTTGGCCATGGCGATGTAGGGTTCGTTGATGTCGGTCTGCTGCGTCGACGACAGCTCGATCTTGGCGCGCTCGGCGGCGCTCTTGATGCGCTGCAGGGCGATCGGGTCGCGTGCTTGCGGTCGCCCCGGGTGGTCTTGTCGAGGCCGAAGGCCAGCGCGGCGGCGGTCGGCTCGTTGATGATGCGCTTGACGTCGAGGCCGGCGATGCGGCCGGCGTCCTTGGTGGCCTGACGCTGCGAATCGTTGAAGTAGGCCGGCACCGTGATGACGGCGTCGCTGACTTTTTCGCCGAGGTAGGCCTCGGCGGTCTGCTTCATCTTGCGCAGCACCTCGGCCGAGACCTGCTGCGGCGCCTGCTTGTTGCCGCGCGCCTCGATCCAAGCGTCGCCGTTGTCGGCGCGGATGATGGTGTAGGGCATCAGGTGGATGTCCTTCTGCACCTCGGGCTCGTCGAACTTGCGCCCGATCAGGCGCTTGACGGCGTACAGCGTGTTTTTCGGATTGGTGACGGCTTGCCGCCTGGCGGTCGCGCCAACCAGGATTTCGTTGTCGAGGTAGGCGACCACCGAGGGCGTGGTGCGCGCGCCCTCCGCGTTTTCAATCACTTTGGCCTGGCCGCCCTCCATGACGGCGACACAGGAGTTGGTGGTGCCTAAATCGATGCCTATGGTTTTGCCCATGATTGTTCCTCCCCATGAGGCGCTGAGGTGCGCCTGTCCGGTTCAGACCATGGAGCGCCGGCTTGGTTCCGGCGTCGAGCGGGTGGTGCGGCTGTCTTACAGGCAGATCGTCGTGTGGCGCCCCATGGCAGTCGGGGGGCGGCCGCTGATCGCGGCCGTGGCGATCTGCACCAGCTGTTTCATCTTGGTCGAGCCCGCGTCCCAGTACTCGGCCGACTCGATGCGCACGCGGATCAGGGTCAGGTGCGGATCGTCGACGCCCTCGGGGAACCAGCTGCGCGCCGCCGCGTTCCACAGTTCGCGCGCTTTGGCGCGGTCCTTGAGCACGTAGGCGCGCCCGGAAATGGACAGGTAAAGGTTGCGCTCGGGGTCGGAGTAGCTGATATTAACGCCTGGATGTTGCGGCAAGTCGAGCATGAAGGCCGCCTCGTCCGAGGCGAAGAACCACAGGTTGCCCTCGTTGTCGAGCTGCTGGGTGGTCAGCGGACGGCTGGTGAGCACGTGTTCCGCGTCGAAGGTGGTGAACATGCCGAAACGCACATCCTTGATCTTGGCGGAGATGGTGTTGATCTGGTCTTGCGAATACAGCGGCATGATGCGCCTCCATGACATAAGGATGATTTCGGCCCAGCATACGTGTCGCCCGGGCCACAGTCTGTACGCGTTCTCACGCTAGCTTACTTGACTAACTTTACACAGGCGTTACATTGGACAGGTTGACAACGTAAATGATAATAATTATCATTTGTGTTTGTGCCTGCCTAAGGGCAACTATTTGGCAACTATTTCGGCGAACCAGGGACATGAATTAAGGACATGAGGACATGAAGTGAGCGCTCCACAAGCCAGCAATGCCAGCCGCGCGGTATGGCTGAAGAACCTGCACCAGTGGCACTGGATCAGCTCGGCTTTATGCCTGCTCGGCATGTTTTTGTTCAGCATTACCGGCATCACCCTGAACCATGCCTCGCAGATCGAGGCCAAGCCGACCATCGTGCGCCAGCAGGCCACCGTGCCGGCGGCGCTGACGGCGCAGTTGCGCGCCTACGCCGCCGATCACGACGGCGCCAAGGAGCCGCTGCCGGTGGCGGCCGAACAATGGTTGAGCGACACCTGGAAGGTGCAGGCCGGCGGCCGCGCCGCCGAATGGGCCGCCGACGAGGTCTACCTGCCGATGCCCAAGGCCGGCGGCGACGCCTGGGTGCGCATCGCGCTGGAGGACGGCGCGGCCGAATTCGAGAAAACCGACCGTGGCTGGATCTCCTGGCTCAACGACGTCCACAAGGGCCGCAACACGGGCGCCGCGTGGAACTGGTTCATCGACATCTTCGCCGGCGCCTGCCTGGTGTTTTGCATCACCGGCTTGCTGATCCTGAAGTTCCACGCCGCCAACCGGCCGTTCACCTGGCCGATGGTCGGCCTGGGTATCTTGATTCCGTTTGTCATCGCTTTGCTGTTCATACACTAATTTTCCAACCTCCTTCACCTCGCACGGGTACTCCATGAAATTACGTTATTCCATCGCACTGAGCCTGCCGCTGGCCAGCGCCTCGGCCATGGGCGCCGATCTGGCCCTCAAACTCGACGTGCCGCAATTGAACGTTGCCGAATACCACCGCCCTTACATCGCCGCGTGGCTGGAGAACGCCGACCAGAAAGTGGTGACCAACCTGGCCGTTCTGTATGACACCAAGAAAAAGGACAACGCCGGCACCAAGTGGCTCAAGGACATGCGGCAGTGGTGGCGCAAGACCGGGCGCGACGTCGAGATGCCGATGGACGGCGTCAGCGGTGCGACCAAGGCGCCGGGCGAAGTGTCGCTGACCTTCCCGGGCGCCAAGGCTGCTTTGGACAAACTGCCGGCCGGTAATTACACCTTGCTGGTGGAAGCGGCGCGCGAGGCGGGCGGACGCGAAGTGGTCAAGGTGCCGCTGCAGTGGCCGCCGAAGACCAAGCAGGACCTCAAAGGCCAGGGCAAGGAAGAGCTGGGCGCCGTGGTTGTACAACTGAAACCATAAGAAAGCAGGGGACATGTCTACACTGAATAAATCACTGGTCGCGCTGGCGCTGGCCGGCATGGCGCTGAGCGCGCACGCCCACAAGCCGTGGCTGCTGCCGACGTCGACCCTGGTCGAAGGCAAGGAAGCCTGGGTCACGATCGACGCCGCCATCTCGGAAGGCCTGTTCGACGTCGACCACCAGCCGCTCAAAGTCGACACCGTCGTCATCACCGGCCCGGACGGCGCCAAGCTGGAAAAGCAGAACGTCGCCAACGGCAAGATGCGCAACAGCTTCGACCTCAAGCTGCCCAAGCCGGGCACCTATAAGATCGAGCTGGTGTCGAAGAACGTGTTCGGCAGCTACAAGAACGCGGCCGGCGAAATGAAGCGCTTCCGTGGCACCGAGGAAACCCTGGCCAAGGACGTGCCGGCCGACGCGACCGAGGTCAAGCTCACCCGCACCGACAGCCGCCTGGAGACCTTCGTCTCGACCGGCGAGCCGGACATGGCAGTCTTCAAGACCACCGGCGTGGGCCTTGAGATGGTGCCCGTCACCCATCCGAACGACCTGCGCGCCGGCGAGAAGGCGACCTGGCGTTTCCTGCTCGACGGTAAGCCTGCGGCCAACCAGGGCGTGAGCCTGATCCCGGGCGGCGTGCGCTATCGCGGCACCCTGGGCGAGATCCGCCAGAACACCGACGCCAAGGGCGAGCTCACGTTCACCGTGCCGGCGGCCGGCATGTACATGGTCAGCAGCAGCTGGCCGGCGGCCGCGCCGCAGGTGCAGGGCCAGCCGCCGCAGATGGCGCCGCGCCGCGCCACCTACGCGGCGACCGTGGAAATCCTGCCGGAGTAATCCGGCATTCCATCGCCACACGTCGACAAGGTTCGCATGCGCCGGGTTCTCCTGCCTCATCATATTTCCGAAGACCCGGCGCCGGCGGGCGGCGCCATCCGCGATTTTGCCGGCCGCAGCATGGGCACCAGCTGGTCGGTGCGGCTGGTGGCCGCGCCGGAAGGCTCGCCCGGCCACCTTGCGCTCGACCATCTCCAAGATGGGCTGCAACAGCAGCTCGATTCCATCGTGGCCGAAATGAGCCACTGGGAAACCGATTCCGACCTCGGGCGCTTCAACCGCGCCGGGGCCGGTAGCTGGCTGGCCTTGCCGCCAGCCTTTTTTGACGTGCTGTCGTTCGCGATGGACGTGGCGCGCGATTCCGGCGGCGCCTACGATCCGTGCGCCGGCACCCTGGTCAACCTGTGGGGCTTCGGGCCCTACGGGCGCTTCGACCAGCCTGGATTCATTCCCCCTTCACCGGACGAGATCGCCGTCGCGCGCACCCAGCTTGCCGCCGCCGGCGTGCGGCTGGAGCGCGAAGGGCGCAAGGCCCTGCAGCCGGGCGGCGTTCAGCTCGATTTGTCGGCCGTGGCCAAGGGCTACAGCGTCGACCGGCTGGCCTACTATTTGAAAACCCAGGGCATCGAACACTACCTGGTCGAGGTCGGCGGCGAGCTGCGTGGCGCCGGCGTCAAGCCGGACGGCCAGCCGTGGTGGGTGGCGCTGGAGGAGGCGACGGATGCCTCCGCCGTGGAGGAACCCGCTTCGCTGGTGCTGGCGCTACATGGCCTGGCGGTGGCCACCTCGGGCGACTACCGGCGCTACTTCGAGCTCGACGGCAGGCGCTATTCGCACACCATCGATCCGCGCAGCGGCATGCCGATCGCCAACGACCTGGCCTCGGTCACCGTGGTGCACGGCCAGTGCATGGCGGCCGACGCCTGGTCGACCGCGCTGACGGTGCTGGGCGCCGAACAGGGCCTGGCGCTGGCTGAACGCCAGGGGCTGGCGGCGCGCTTCGTCGCCCGCGACGCCGGCGGCGGCTACACCGAACACATGAGTTCCCATTTACGCGGCATGCTAAACGAATAAGCTGAATGATCTGGACCGACGACCCTACCCGATTGCTGCTGGTGGCAGGCCTGGGCGCCAGCTATGGCCTGGTGTGCCTGATGCCGTACCTGCGCCATCGCCGCAAGCGCCAAGCGGCGCTGCGCGCCAGGGCCGAGGCGGCCGCTTCGCCCGGCTGGATCGTCGCCTATGCCAGCCAGACCGGCAACGCCGAGGCGCTGGCGCAGCAAACCCTGGCGACCTTGCGGCTGGCCGGCATCGCCGCCCAATTGAGCGAGCTGTCCGAACTGGACGCCGACGACCTGCGCCGCGCCGAGCGCATCCTGTTCCTGGTCAGCACCTACGGCGAAGGCGACGCGCCCGATGCCGCCGCCGCCTTCGCCGGCCGCCTGATGACCACCGAACTGCCGCTGGCGCACCTGCACTACGCGGTGCTGGCGCTGGGCGACAGCGCCTACGCCCAATTCTGCGGCTTCGGTCGGGCGCTGGACGCCTGGCTCGCCGCGCGCGGCGCGCACAGCCTGTTCCCGCGCATCGACGTCGACCGTAGCGCCGACGCCGCCATCGCGCAATGGCGGCAGCAATTGAGCCACCTGGCCGGCACCAGCGACGCGCCGGACTGGAGCGCGCCGGACTTCGAGGACTGGACATTGCGCACCCGCGTGGCGCTCAACCCGGGCAGCGCCGGGGCGCCGGTCTACCACCTGGAGCTGACGCCGCCGGGCGGCGTGTTGCCGGACTGGCAGTCGGGCGACCTGGTGCAGATCGCCGCGCCGGCCGAGCCGTCGCGTCCGCGCGAATACTCGATCGCCTCGATTCCGGCCGACGGCAGGGTGCACTTGCTGGTGCGCCTGCACAGCCACGACGACGGCAGCCACGGCGTGGCCTCGGGCTGGCTGACCCGCCAGGCCGAGCCGGGCCGGACGGTGCGGCTGCGGCTGCGCCAGCACCGCCGCTTCCGGCTGGAGGACAACGCGGGGCGGCCGTTGATCCTGATCGGCAACGGCAGCGGCATCGCCGGCCTGCGCGGCCACCTCAAGGCGCGCGCGCTGGCAGGGCAGGGGCGCAACTGGCTGTTGTTCGGCGAACGCAACAGCGCCCACGACTTCCATTACCGGGACGAGCTGGAGGCGATGCACCTGGCGGGACGGCTCGACCTGGACCTGGCCTGGTCGCGCGACGGCGGGGAGGCGCGCTATGTGCAGGACCTGCTGCCGGCCCGGGCCGACAAGTTGCGGGCCTGGGTGGCCGACGGCGCCGCGATCTATGTCTGCGGCAGCCTGCAGGGCATGGCGGCCGGCGTTCATCAGGCGCTCGAGGCGATACTGGGGAGTGTGCAATTGGCTGGGTTGGTCGACGAAAAGCGTTACCAACGGGATGTGTACTAACGATGCGCGGTAGCTCGCGGGTCATGACCCGCGAGCCGGTGTCCTGCCTTAGGAGACATACACCCATGGTACGCCCACGTAGTTGGCGGCGCCGTCGTTGAAGTTCACCTGCGCGTGCGAGTTGGCGCCGCGGGCATAGACGTAGTTGGAGGAGGAAACCCTCAAGTACGCCGTGCCGGGGGCCAGCAGGTCCGAATAGTACATGGTGCGCCAGCCGTCGAAGCGATAGTTGGCGTTGATATTCCGGCCACGCAGGTTCATCAGGTTGAGGCTGCCCGTGGGCTTGTAGCCGGATTGGTAGCCGGCGGCCGACAAATCGATCCTTGCGTGCGCTTCCTTATCGGTAAAGAAATCGTCGAAGGCCCGGACGATGTAAAAGCCGTGATAGGGCACGGAGATGGTGTGGTAGTAATAGCGGCTTTCGGTCGGTGTATAAGTGAACCACCAGTCCATGATCAGCGTCCTGGATGCGGCGCCGGTGCCGGAATTGCCGGTGCCGGCGCCCTGGGCCCAGACCCACATGTCGATGTTGCCGGGATAGTAGCCTTCCCAGACCACCGTGCCGTCCGACCAGTGCAGTACGCCATAGTACGGGGTGAGCCAGCCCACCGCGCTGGGCGCGACCAACTGGCCGCCGGCCAGGCCCGGGTGCACGGCGGTTTCTTCTTCGGCAGGGATGGCCGTGGCGATGAGTCTGTTCTTGATGTCCTCCACCTCGCCATTGGTGTCGTCGCTGGCGTCGTCGTCCGCCTTGCCCTGCTTGTCCATGAACGCGACGAATTCCGCCGGCAAGCCGTCACGCATGGCTTTGACGCGGTCCGCGCCCCTTTGTTCGATGTCCTGCAGGTGCAGCGCTTCGGATTGCTGTAGTCGCAGCACCTCGTCGCGTCGCGCGCTGACTAGTTGTTGCAATTCTTCGTCGCCGGGTTTGAATGCGGTAGCCATGATTATCTCCTTGAAAGGTGCGAGATCCTTATCTCGCAGCGGGCGCCGTCCGGCCCGCTCAAGTCATCGTAGGCTGGTGAATTCGACGCCGTTTGACCACGCACAATCCAACCGCCGAGGCCGCATACCATTCCTGGCGGCACCTGGGGGGCCGCA
This sequence comes from Oxalobacteraceae bacterium OTU3CAMAD1, assembly GCA_024123915.1. NCBI lineage: Bacteria > Pseudomonadati > Pseudomonadota > Betaproteobacteria > Burkholderiales > Oxalobacteraceae > Oxalobacteraceae bacterium OTU3CAMAD1. The sequence continues at coordinate 2,262,540 of CP099650.1, forward strand.
TACAATTCGATACTTTGGTGACTGAAAAGCGTTATCGGCGCGACGTTTATCCGCTCAAACCGTGATATGTGACGATGCGTTATATATATCGATGTGGTAAAAACGCCACGCTTGCATATGGTGAAAGCATGGTTTTGCAAAATAAAGTTTATTCAGGGTAGTTCACTTCTAAATAATCCACATTTCTCGCGGATTTGCCTTCTTGTTTCGTAAAATTGCCTTAAAACATCCCCTGTTTGTGACAAAGCCGTTACATAATCCCCGGTTGATGAGCAAGGATAGTCCTTACGTACTCGTCGCTTAGCCTGTTCCTTTTCCGTCCTGCGTTGCGGCCCCCAGCGGCCGATTCCGCGCCAGGCCGTCTTGGCCGCCAGAGCGCGAAGCGCACGCATTCACCTTGCTCATGTAGTTTAAATAACCACATTACAGGGAGTAGTGAATGATTTTGCAAGAGAAAGTCGGCGCCCGATCCGTGCGCCTGGCACTCGCAGTCCTGGCCGGTACCACCATGTTCGCAGGTCAGGCGTCGGCACAAGAGCAAGCCATCCAGAAAGTGGAAATCACCGGCTCGGCCATCAAGCGTATCAATGTTGAGGGCGCCCTGCCGGTGCAGCGCCTGAGCTCGGAGCAGATCGCCAAGACCGGCGCTACTTCGGTCGCCGAACTGATCCAGGCCCTGCCTTCGATGCAAGGTTTCACCGTCGCCGCCATCGCGGCCGGCACCAACTCCGGTGGCCGCGTGTCCGCGTCCATCCACGACATCGGCGAAAGCTATACCCTGGTGCTGCTGAACGGCCGCCGCATCGCCCCGCAAGGCTCGGGTTCCGCGATCAACCTGAACGCCATTCCGATGAGCGCGGTTGAACGTGTCGAGATCCTCACCGACGGCGCTTCGGCCCTGTACGGTTCGGACGCCATCGCCGGCGTGATCAACTTCATCCTGAAGAAAAACCTGCAAGGCGGCAGCATCGAAGCGACCGCCAGCCAGCCTGGCCAAAGCCGCGCCGGCCAGTCGAGCAACTTCAGCGCCACCTACGGTTTCGGCGATCTGGACACGAACCGCTACAACGTCTTGCTGTCGGCCCGCCACGACGAGAACAGCCGCGTCAAAGCCACCGACCGCGATTTCGCCAACAGCTCGTTCCTGCCATTCAGCTGGAACGGCCAGAACTACATCCACGACCGTTCGAGCACCTCGGCCGTTCCGGCCAACGTGGGCGTGGCCTACCGCGACGGCCGCACGCCGACGTCGACCTCGTCGATCGGCTTCAACCCGTACCGCAACATCAACGGCCAATGCGGCCCGATGAACCAGCCTTCGAAGAACAACACGGCCACCGTGCAGAACTGCGGCTTCGATTCCGCCGCCACCGTCGAGATCGTCCCCGCAAGCAAGCGCGACACCGTGTTCCTCAAAGGCACCGCCAAAGTCGGCGAGACCTTCGAAGTCTTTGCCGAGGCCGCGTACTCGCGCATGGACTTGACCGCCCGCATCGCGCCGAACACCGCCTCGATCGCGCTGGCCAAAGGCTCGCAGCTGTACAACAACTACGTGCGTCCGTACCTGACCACCGCGCAAGACGCCAACCTGTCGAGCGCCACGGCCACCTACCGCACCTACGACTGGGGCACCCGTGACAGCCAGACCATCACCGAAGCGAAGCACCTGGTGCTGGGCACCGAGGGCGAGATCGGCGCCTGGAGCGTCGGCGCCGGCCTGACCTGGTCCGAGAACTCGATCGACGAGCGCTATGAAGGCGGCTACGTCAAGAACGCCGAGTTCCGCAGCATGCTGGCCAACAACCAGTTCAACCCGTTCCTGGCCGCCGGCGAGCAAAGCGCCGCCACCAAGCAACTGATCGCCAACTCGGTGTTCAAGGGTTCGATCCGCGAAGCGTCGACCACGCTCAAGGGCATCGACTTCCGCGGTTCGCGCGAACTGTTCCAGCTGCCGGCCGGCGCGGCCAGCATCGGTCTGGGCGGCGACTTCCGCAACTACCACTACAAGCAAACCCCGAACGCGACCTCGTCGGACATCTACGGCTTCAGCGCTTCGCCGGCCTACGACATGGAACGTGACAACTACGGCGCCTTCGCCGAGATGATCATCCCGGTCATCAAGACCGTCGAAGTGACCGCCGGCGCGCGTTACGACACGATCGCAGCGGTCAAGAACCACATCGCCAACCGCGAAATGGGCAACAAGGAATCGGCCAGCACCTACAAGGTGTCTGCCCGTTGGCAGCCGACCCAGTCGTTCCTGATGCGCGGTTCTTACGGCACCGGCTTCAAGGCGCCGTCGATGCTCGACATCGGCCAGCCATTGGTGGCGGCAGGCTTCACCGCCTCGCCATGGGAATGCCCGCCCAACCTGGCGGCGGAAAACTCGTCCTACTGCCGCGTTGGCAAGAGCCAATACAACGTCATCTCCGGCGGCAACGAGAACCTCAAGCCTGAGAAGTCGAAGCAGTTCACCGTAGGCTTCCGTTTCGAGCCGACCAGCTCGTTCTACGTCCAGGCCGACCTGTGGGACGTGAAGATCCGTGACGCCGTCTCGGCGGTGTCGGAAGCTCAAATCTTCGCCGATCCGGTCCAGTTCCGCGACCTGTTCACCACCTTCGTGGAACCAGGCAGCGGCCAGACCCTGTGGGCCAAGAAAACGCTGTCGGTCAACATCGGCCAGACCCACAACCAGGGTATCGACTGGGAAACGACCTACCGTCACCGCTTCGGTTTCGGCAACCTGAGCACCACGCTGAACGGCACCTACCTGCTCAAGTCGGACTACACCCGTCCGGGCACGAGCAACGACTGGGTCAACAGCATGAACTTCTTCGGTATCAATGACCAGGTATCGTTCCGCCACGTGATCCGTCTGGCCACCACGCTTGACACCGGCGCGTTCTCGAACTCGCTGATCGCCAACTACCGCAACGGTTACACCGACGCGTCGGCGACGTCGTTCAACCTGGGGCTGAACAAGAACGAAACGTTCCGCATCGAAGTGCCGTCGTACATGACCTTCGACTGGCAGGGCAAATGGCAAGCGACCAAGCAGTTCGGTCTGCGCGCTGGCATCAAGAACATCGCCGACCGCAATCCACCGCTGTCGCTGCGCGCTTCGTCCGGCCACCAGATCGGCTACGACGCACGCTACGCCGATCCGATGGGCCGTACGTTCTACCTGACCGGCAACTACACCTTCTAAGCCGACCTGTCGCTTAGCAAGCAAAAGCCCCCACCGGCGTTCAGCGCGGGTGGGGGCTTTTTTTATGGCGGGCAGGAACCACGCGGAAGTGTCGCGCCGGGTGGCGTTACGGTTCGGCGCCGGCCTGCTCCAGGCCGCGCGCCAGGCTCGAAATGCTGGGGTTGTCGATGAACACGCAGCGCGTGCCCGTGCGCTTGCAATAGTCCTTGACCCGCCAGTAGGCGCTGTGGCTGATGCAGCCGGTCTGGCAGATCACCAGGTCGGCCGCCGCCAGGCTGGCGTCGAGCCGGTTGGCGTTGTCCTCCAGGCCGCCGTCGTGGTGGGCGAACTGCGCGCCTTGCTGCTCGATCAGCTCGCGGTAGGTGGCGACGTTGCCCGAGCGTCCGCCCACGCACAGCACGGCCCGGTCGCTGAGGCGCAGCGGCATTTTCATGACGTGCTCGACCACCTGGCGCGTTTCCTCGTGGATCGGCGCCGGCGGTTCGACCGCGCGCAGCGCTTCGGTTTTGAGCTCGGTGATCTGCTGGCGCAGCGCGCGCTCGCGCTCGTCCATCTGGGCCAGACGCTCGGCCAGCTTGGCGCGCGTCTCCAGGCCCGGGATCGATTCGCGCAATTGTTCAAGCTCGGTGCGCAGCGAGTCGATCATGCTGTCCTTGCCCACCAGTTGCGCGCGCAGCTGCATCAGTTGCGTCGCGTGGCGCTCGGCGTCGGCGCTCTTGTCGGCCAGCAGGGCGGCGGCGCGTTGCTGGGCCTTGCCCAGGTCGTGCGTCAGGCGCGCGTTCTCGGCCAGGGTGGCGTTGAACTTGCTGATGTCGGCGCGCACGCAGGCGCCAGCCTGGTGTTGCACCATGTGCAGGTCGCGGCACATTTGCTCTTCGAGCTCGCTGCTGCAGCGCGGATGCGTCAGGCCGGCCCAGAAGGCGCCGGCGACGTCGCCGTTGGCCACTGCGGTACGCCACAGCTCGCCCACCTGCTCGGTCGTCTTGGCGCCACGGAAGCGCAGCAGCACGGCCGCGTAGCGCCGTTCCAGTTCCTTTTGCAGCGCTTCGGACAGGCGGTTGCGGTTGGCGCATTCGGTGACCGCGCCCACGTGCACCTCGTAATCGTCGGCCACGACTTTTCCGCTAGTAACCTTGTCGACCAGCTTGCGCAGCACGCCCAGCGGGAAGCCGACGCCGACCAGCGGGCAATGGCAGGCGTGGCCCAGCTCCCACAGCCGGCGGCGGCGCGAGGTTTGCGCCTCCGGCTCGCCGGCGAGGATGCTGGCGATGTTGCTGATGACCGGCTTGACGACTTGGCGGGCAGTTTGCAGGTCGGCGCCGGGCTGCGCTTGGGCCTGGACCGGATTGGCAGTGCCCAGGCGTGGCATGGCGGCGGCGACGATGGCCGCCAGCGGATCGTGTTTTTCGCACATCTGGTCGTCTCCTCAGGCGGTGGCCGGCGTGCTGCGCGCGCGCGCCATGATGCGGCTGAGGAAGTTGGTCTTCTCCTGCTCGTGCATATTGCGTTCGACCACCGTGGCCCACTGCTCGGACAGCTGCTGGCAGGTGGCGCTGAGCACCGGCGCCAGGTCCGGCAGGCTGGCCAGCGCCTTCAGGTGGCGTTCGATCACCGAGGCCAGCTTGACGCAGCCGCCGGCCGCGTCGCCGCCGGCCGTGTAGTGCGACATCAGATGCAGCACGGCGGACAGCATCAGTTCGGGATTGTGTCCACCCGATCCCTGTGGCGGGGCGAGAAAAATCGGATTGCTACGGTCTATGGCCATCAAACGCTCCTGGGTCGAATTGGGAGTGCGGCTGGCGTGTGGCTGGCGACTCGGGGAGTGGGCGCGGCGGCGCCCGGGGCAAGCAAAAGGGTTGAACGGACGCAATCAGGCGGTCAGGATCAGCTTGTTGAGCTGGGTGACGCGCAGGCGGTAGACGCGGCCGGCGTGTTCGATCTCGAGTTCGCGGCCGCCCTCCATCAGGCCGGCGCTGTTGACGCGCTTGACGGGCGAGACCGCCGAGGACACCACGGCGTGGGAAGGGCGGGCTGGCTGCGCGAGGGGCATGGACATCGGCAAGGTCGTGGTCATCGTCGTTTCTCCTTTAAATAAGAATGATTCGTATTTGCATTCATTATTGTGGAAGGCGGGACGGAATGCAAGCCTTATTTGAAATGAAAGTGAGGTACGGTTTGCGGCGGCGCGCGGTGCGACCCATGTGCTGTCAGCGATACGCCGGCGTGACCACTGAGGGGTCGTACCCCAAGGGGTACGACCCCGGCTGGCAGTGCGGGTTGGCAGGCAAAAAAAAGCCCGGCGGGGAGGCCGGGCCCAAGGCTGGGTGATTGCCTGGTGCGGCCTACAGCGCGGCGAGCAGCTGGCCGGGCGTGACCGCCTCGCCCGCCTTGCTCTTGGCCGCGGCCAGTTGTTTGGCGCGGGTGCGCGACGGCGGCAGGCGCCGCAAGGTCTTGAGCGCCTCCGGGTCCTTGATGCCGATGGTGCGCTGGTCCACGCTGATGAGGCCGATTTCGTTGAAGGCCGACAGGGTGCGGCTGACCGTCTCCAGGGTCAGGCCCAGGTAGCTGCCGATCTCGTGGCGGGTCATGCGCAGGTTGAACAGCTTGCTCGAATAGCCCATCTGCGCGAAACGGTCCGCCAGCGACACCAGGAAACGCGCCACGCGCGCCTCGGCGCTGAGCGCGCCGAGCATGCCGATCATGGCCTGCTCGCGCACCAGCTCGCGGCTCATGACGCCGTACATCATGTTTTCCAGCTCCAGGTGCACGCGGCCGAGGGCGGTGAGCTTCTTGAACGGCAGCAGGATCAGGTCGCAGTCCGACAGCGCCACCGCCTCTGACGAGTAGTGGCGGGTGTGGATGCCGTCGACGCCGAGCATGTCGCCCTTCATCGGGAAGCTGAGCACCTGTTCGTTGCCGAACTCGTCGATCAGCACGGTCTTGAGGAAGCCCGAGTTGACGATGTACAAGGTGTCGAACGGCTGGCCGATCGTGTGGATGCGTTGGCCGGTCTTGAACTGCACATGCTGGAACAGCAGTTCCTCGGTCGAGACCGAGACGGCTGCGGGAATGTGCAGCAGGTCGCAGACCTCCTTCAGGTTCGACCAGAGCCGCCCCTGACGCTGGCGGCCTGCTTCCATCGACGAGGATTGCATCGTCGTGGTGGTGACTGGGCGAATTTCAGACGTTTGCGTTGACAGCATGTTGATCTCCTGATCAGGTAACTCTGTTCGTTAGGCCGGGGCGGTTGATTGCTTGGCATTTTGTACAGCAACTGTGCCGTACGGCATCTCGCTGCTTGCATGTAGCCTTGCAGCATCAATCGTGTGGTTTCAGTATGCCAACAGAGGGAGGAGATAGATATCAGCAATGGCTGAATATGGGAGTAGGCGTCAGCGCACGGATGTAGGAGGACTCCTACTGATCCGTTCGCCTGTCAGGTTTTGAAGGGGGACAACAAACGATGCGCCACGGCATATTGGACCATCTCCGAGAGCGAGTTCATGCCCATCTTCTGCATGATGCGGGTTTTATGGGTGCTCACGGTCTTGACGCTCAGGTGCAGGCTGTTGGCGATCTCGGTGATGGATTTTCCGGCGACTAACAAAGAAAATACCTCGAATTCCCGGTCCGACAGCTGTTTATGCAACAGCGACTCGTTGGGCATCATGATATTGAGCGCCAATTGCTCGGCCACCTCGGTGCTGATGTAGGGGCGGCCGGAGGCGACCTTGCGGATCGCGCCCACCAGCTGGGTGCCGGCGCTCTCCTTGGTCAGGTAGCCTTGGGCGCCGGCGCGGATGGCGCGCACGGCGTACTGTTCCTCTTCGTGCATGGTGAGGATCAGGATGGCCAGCTTGGGCGCCTCGGCCTTGATCTGGCGGATCAGGTCGACGCCGCTGCGCCCGGGCATCGACAGGTCCAGCAGCAGCAGGTCGAAGCCGCCCTGGCGCACGTGGCCGAGCACTTCGAAGCCGTCGATCGCCTCGCCCACGATGTCGATGTCGGGGGCGCCGTCGAGGATGCGCTTAAGCCCCTCACGCATGATGGTGTGGTCGTCCGCGATGACTATTCGAATCATAAAGAAGCTATCTCAAGTGACCTAAAGTAAATACTGTTGTGTTTGAATTAATCTTGCGATCTTACTACAGATGCGCATCGGCCGCCTATTATTTGTGGTCCGGCTCTTTGATCAAGCGGTGCACCAGCACCGGGATCCGCGAGTGCGACAAGACCTTGTTGGTTACGCTGCCCAACAGCAGTTGACCCCAGCCGCTGCGCCCGTGCGAGCCCATGAAGATCAGGTCGCAGGCGTGGTTTTCCGCCACGTCGACGATCTTGAGCGCCGCGCTCTCGGAAAACGTCGTCAGCGCCTCGCAACGGACGTTGCGCCGCGCGCAGGAGGCCACCACATCCTTTGTGTGCTCCTTGCCGGCGCGCAGCATGGCGGCGCGGTATTCGTCCTCGCTCGGATAGCTGGGCGGGATGATTTCCACGTAGATCGGGTACTGGTACTCGGGCGCGACGAACAGGGCCAGCACTTCGGCGCCGAGCTGTTCGGCCAACGCCACGCCGGCGCAGGCGGTCTTGCTCGACACGGCCGAGCCGTCGGTGGTGATCAGGATTTTGCGGTACATGGCGAGCCTCCTTGTTCGACGCGGCCTACTTCTCATTGTAGTCGCGAATTACAGTATTGTTAGTAAGGAAAGACTTGATGTTGATCAAATAAAATCGCAAATAAAAGCTGTTTCCGTGACCGCCGGCGGCCGTTTTAACACTTGTTCACAGTTGCTTGGCGGCTTATTTGCACAGAAGCACTACCTATGCTCTTCGTTTGTGTCTTTTATGCTCCCTTTGGCAATGTATCCGATGATAGTATCTCCAAATACAACGAAACAAGGCTTTGAGACGGAGAACAGGGCAACCGACCGACGCCGGGATTGAATAATTCCATGTTGCCCTGCTACACTCGCATAAGTGCTTTTTATTGCCGAGCGTCATCAATACGCAGGGTTGAGGGCAGCAATTTTACAAATTATGGAGAAGCAGGGATTATGACCAACGCCGCTGATGATTTCGACGCATTATTTGAAGAAGTGTCCGCTCAGAGCAAGACCGCAGCGCCCGCTCCAGCGCCTGCCCCCGCACCCGCCGCCGCGGAAGACGACCTGGAAAGCCTGTTCGACCAAGTGTCGTCGACGGCCGCCGCGGCGCCCGCCCCAGCACCCGCCGCCGTGCCCGCTCCCGCGCCGGCAGCCGCCGCTGCCGAAGGTGGCGAGGCCGAGGAGGGCGGCGACAAGCCGATGTTCGAGCGCCTCGGCGGCATCGTGCGCCTGCTGCACGATTCGCTGCGCGAGCTGGGCTACGACAAGGCGCTGACCGAGGCCTCGTCGCAGATCAACGACGCCCAGGACCGCCTGGAATACGTCGCCACCCTGACCGAGCAGGCCGCCAACAAGGTGCTCAACACGCTCGACGAGGGCATGCCCGAGCAGGACACCTTGTCGAAGAAATCGAAGGAAATGGAAAACCGCTGGGCCGACCTGTTCGCGGGCAAGCTCAGCCTGGACCAGTTCAAGCAGCTCGCCGGCGACTCGCAAGCCTTCGCCGTGGCCGTGTCGGCCGCCACCGAGGCCGAAAAAGCCCGTTTGCTCGAAATTATGATGGCCCAGGACTTCCAGGACATCACTGGTCAACTGATCAAGAAGGTCGTGAACATCACCAAGACGGTGGAGCACGAACTGGCAGAACTGCTGCGCGACAACGCGCCGCCGGCGGTACGCGAGAAAATCGCGCAAAAAGAAGTGTCCCTGATGTCCGGCCCTTCGGCTCCGGCCGTGGCGCTGAACCAGGACAATGTCGACGACCTGCTTGCTGATCTGGGATTCTAATGGACGATATGCTGAAGGATTTCGTCGTCGAGGCGATGGATCTGGCGGTCAACGTTGAAGAGCACTTGCTGCGGCTCGAACGCGACCCCGACAACAAAGAGACACTGAACGCGGTGTTCCGTTCCTTCCATACCATCAAGGGCGGCGCCGGTTTCATGGGCCTGCCGGCGATGGTCGCGGCCTGCCACCTGACCGAAAACCTGTTCGACGCGCTGCGCACCGGCGCCGCGCCGGTGACGCCGATCGCGATCGAGGCGGCGCTGCAGGCGTCCGGCTTCGTGGCCGACCAGCTCGCCGAACTGAACAACGGCGCCGAGCCGCACAGCCTGGCGCCGATGCCGCACGACCTGGAAGTGATCCTGACCGACGCCATCGAAGGCAAGACCGGCGCCTCCGCCCCGGCCCCGGCCGCCGCGCCGGCGCCGGCGCCCGCCCCCGTGGCCGCGCCAGCCGCCGCGCCGGTGGCTGCCGCCGCCGTGTCGATCACCTCCGAGGACGGCCTCGACTGGGAAGGCATGTATGAAACCGTGATGCCGGCCGGCAGCTACACCCGTCCGGCCGTTTCGGCCGCGCCTGTGGCTGCCACGCCTGTCGCCGCCGCAGCGGCTGCTCCGGCGCCAGCCCCGGCCGCCGCAGCGCCCGCCGCCGTCGCCGGCACCGCCGTGGCCGCCCCGGCCAAGCGCGACGCGCCGGAAAAACGCGAAGAGCGTCCACATGCCGCCCCGGCCAAAGAAGAGTCGATCCGCGTCGATGCTGTTAAACTGGATGCCTTGCTGGAAGTGGCGGGCGAATCGGTGCAGGCCGCCAACCAGGCCGCCGTGCTGCTCGAGCGCCTGCTGCAATTCAAATTCGAGGGCCAGGCCCAGACCCTGATGGCCACCCTGGCGGAAACGCTGGAGCGGGCGTCGCGTTATTCGACCGAACTGCAGCGCGCCACCCTGGCGACGCGCATGCAGCCGGTCGGCCGCCTGTTCCAGAAGTTCCCGCGCCTGGTGCGTGAGCTGGCCAAGGACCTGGGCAAGGACGTCGAACTGACCATCGAGGGCGCCGAGACCGAAGTGGACCGCGTGGTCGTCGACAGCCTGTACGATCCGCTGGTGCACATGCTGCGCAACTCGCTGGACCATGGCGTCGAGTCGCCGGAAGATCGCCTGGCGGCGGGCAAGCCGGCCAAGTCGTTCATCTCGCTCAAGGCATGGCAGGAAGCCAACAGCGTCATGATCGTGCTGCAGGACGACGGCAAGGGCATGGACCCGGTGGTGTTGCGCGCCAAGGCCCAGCAGAAGGGCTTGATCAGCGAGTCGGCCAATTTGACCAACGACGAATGCTTCCAGCTGGTGTTCCTGCCGGGCTTCTCGACCAAGGAAGTGGCCTCGAGCGTGTCGGGCCGCGGCGTCGGCATGGACGTGGTGAAGACCGCCGTGGAGAAGAACCGCGGCGCCATCCACATCGAATCGGCGCTGGGCAAGGGCACCAAGTTCGCCATCCGTCTGCCGATCGAGTTGTCGATCGTGCCGACCATGCTGGTTTCGACCTCGGGCGCCGCGCTGGCGCTGCCGATGGCCGTGGTGCAGCGCGTGGTGGAATTGCCGGACGTGTTCATGGAAGTGGGCGGCGCCCCGGTCCTCAAGGACCAGGGCCGTCCGCTGCCGGTGCGCTCGCTGGCCGATTCGCTCGGCTACGAGAGCTGCCGCGAGAAGGTCGGTATTGTTGTCGCCGCGCCACAGCCGTATATTCTGGCGGTGGAAGCGGTCGACGGTACCGCCGACCTGGTCATCAAACCGATGACCGCGATTACGGTCGAGGGCATCACCGGCACCGCGCGCTCGGCCGAGGGCGAACTGGTGCTAGTGGTGGGCCTATCGTTCCTAATGGACGGATGCAGGGGAAGTGTACGCATGGCGGCCTAGTCCGAAGACTAGACCACAGACACCAAAAGCCTGCGTTCACGCAGGCTTTTTTTTCGTGATTTTTTAGTACCCCGCACGGCGATCCGTCGCGGGGTCGTACCCCAAGGGGTACGACCCCTTTTACGGTGTGCGGGTTGAATGCAACAATTTTCTAAAAGGAGTCATAAAACGTGTATCGGTAGGCGGAACCGCATCGGCTCACGAGGCCAGATGGCGGCGGTCGCTATCGCATTGCACAATATGGCATAATCGAAGTGGATCACTCACACAGGCAGCCGCAGTCAGCACACATCATGATGAAGACGCTTTACGACAAACTCTGGGAATCGCACGTGGTCAAGGCCGAGGAAGACGGCACCACCATCCTCTATATCGACCGCCACCTGGTGCACGAAGTGACCAGCCCGCAGGCCTTCGACGGCCTGCGCGCCGCCAACCGCCAGCCGTGGCGCCTGTCGGCCAACCTGGCCGTGGCCGACCACAACGTGCCGACCACCTCGCGCGCCGACGGCATCGCCGACCCGGTCTCGCGCCTGCAGGTCGAAACCTTGGACAACAATGCCAAGTCCTACGGCATGACCTATTTCAACATGAACGACAAGCGCCAGGGCATCGTCCACGTGATCGGGCCGGAGCAGGGCGCCACCCTGCCGGGCATGACCGTCGTCTGCGGCGACTCGCACACGTCGACCCACGGCGCCTTCGGCGCGCTGGCGCACGGCATCGGCACCTCCGAGGTCGAGCACGTGCTGGCCACGCAAACCCTGCTGCAAAAGAAATCCAAGGCGATGCTGGTGCAGGTCGACGGCCCGCTGCCGACCGGCGTCACCGCCAAGGACGTCGTGCTGGCCATCATCGGCAAGATCGGCACGGCCGGCGGCACCGGTTACTGTATCGAATTCGGCGGCTCGACCATCCGCGCGCTGTCGATGGAAGGCCGCATGACCGTCTGTAACATGGCGATCGAGGCGGGCGCGCGCGCCGGCATCATCGGCGTCGACGACACCACGATCAACTATGTCAAGGGCCGTCCGTTCTCGCCGGCGGGCCCGCACTGGGACCGCGCGGTCGACTACTGGCGCACCTTGCATTCGGACGCCGGCGCCAGGTTCGACCTGGTCGTCACGCTCGACGCCGCCGAGATCAAGCCGCAGGTCACCTGGGGCACGTCGCCGGAGATGGTGACGTCGATCGACGGCCGCGTGCCGGACCCGGACCAGGAAAAAGACAGCGTCAAGCGCGACGCGATGGAAAAGGCGCTGGTCTACATGAACCTCAAGCCGAACACGGCCATCGAGGACATCCGCATCGACAAGGTCTTCATCGGCTCGTGCACCAACTCGCGCATCGAGGATTTGCGCGCGGCCGCCGCCGTCGTGCGCGGCAAGCAGCGGGCGTCGAACGTCAAGCTGGCGATGGTGGTGCCGGGTTCGGGACTGGTCAAGGACCAGGCCGAGCGCGAAGGCTTGGACCGCATCTTCAAGGACGCCGGTTTCGAATGGCGCGAGCCGGGCTGCTCGATGTGCCTGGCGATGAACGCCGACCGCCTGGAACCGGGCGAGCGCTGCGCATCGACCTCCAACCGTAATTTCGAAGGACGCCAAGGTCAGGGCGGACGCACCCATCTGGTGTCGCCCGCGATGGCCGCCGCCGCCGGTATCGCCGGTCACTTTGTGGATGTGCGGGCTTTGCGCTGAGTAACCCGCACTGCCGGGCGGGGTCTGACCCCTCGGGGTCAGACCCCAGGTTTACGGGTTTAGCGTGATCCGCGAATCCGGTGACGATAACAATAACTGTCCAGACGAGAGTCCAACATGAAAAAACTATTCGCCCTGTCCATCATCGCGTTGATCCTGACTGGCTGCAACACAGTCAACGGCTTCGGCAAGGACGTGAAAAAAGTCGGTGAGTCGCTGGAAGGCGCTTCGACCAAAAAATAACCGCAGTACGGCGGGCCGCGACGGTCCGCCGTCGCACAACCCGAACGAGATCATGGATAAATTTACGATATACGAAGGCCTGGTGGCCCCGCTCGACCGCGCCAACGTCGACACCGACGCCATCATTCCGAAGCAATTCCTGAAGTCCATCCATCGCACCGGCTTCGGCCCCAACCTGTTCGACGAGTGGCGCTACCTCGACCACGGCGAGCCCGGCATGGACAACAGCGTGCGTCCGCTCAATCCGGATTTCGTGCTCAACGAGCCGCGCTACCAGGGCGCCTCGATCCTGCTGACCCGCAAGAACTTCGGCTGCGGCTCCTCGCGCGAGCACGCGCCGTGGGCGCTTGACCAGTACGGCTTCCGCGCCATCATCGCGCCGTCGTTCGCCGACATCTTCTTCAACAACTGCTACAAGAGCGGCTTGCTGCCCATCGTGATTCCTGAAGCGCAGATCGATCATCTGTTCAACGAAGTCAAGGCCTTCCCCGGATACCGTCTGGTGGTCGACCTTGAGCAGCAGCGCATTTCCACCAGCAATGGCAGCGTCTCCTATCCCTTCGAGATCGACGCCTTCCGCAAATACTGCCTGATGAACGGACTCGACGATATCGGCCTGACCCTGCGCCACGCCGACACCATCCGCGAATTCGAAGAGCGCCATCTGGCAAACCAACCTTGGTTGGCTAACGTCATCTAATCTCGAAAATCACCATGAAAATCGCAATCCTCCCGGGCGACGGTATCGGCCCGGAAATCGTCGCCCAAGCCGTCAAGGTCCTCAATGTGCTGGGCGAATCGTTCGAGCTGGAGACCGCCCCCGTCGGCGGCGCCGGCTACGCCGCCCACGGCCATCCGCTGCCGGACGCCACCCTGGCGCTGGCCAAGGCCTCCGACGCGGTCCTGTTCGGCGCCGTCGGCGACTACCAGTACGACACGCTGGAACGCGCGCTGCGTCCGGAACAGGCCATCCTCGGCCTGCGCAAGAACCTGGGCCTGTTCGGCAACCTGCGTCCGGCGATTTTGTATCCGGAACTGGCCGGCGCCTCGACCCTGAAGCCTGAAGTGGTCTCCGGCCTGGACATCCTGATCGTGCGCGAACTGACCGGCGACATCTACTTCGGCCAGCCGCGCGGCGTGCGCGAGTGCCCGGACGGTCCGTTCAAGGGCCAGCGCGAGGGTTTCGACACGATGCGCTACGCCGAAGGCGAAATCCGCCGCATCGCCCACGTGGCGTTCCAGGCCGCGCAAAAGCGCGGCAAGCGCCTGACCAGCGTCGACAAGGCCAACGTGCTGGAGACGTTCCAGTTCTGGAAGGACATCGTCACCGACGTCCATAAGGAATATCCGGACGTCGCGCTCGACCACATGTATGTCGACAACGCCGCCATGCAACTGGTGCGCGCGCCGAAGAAATTCGACGTCATCGTCACCGGCAACATGTTCGGCGACATCCTGAGCGATTGCGCGGCGATGCTGACCGGTTCGATCGGCATGCTGCCGTCGGCCTCGCTCGACGCCAACAACAAGGGCCTGTACGAGCCGTCGCACGGTTCGGCGCCGGACATCGCCGGCAAGGGCATCGCCAATCCGCTGGCGACGATTTTGTCGGCCGCGATGATGCTGCGCTACACCTTCAACAAGAACGAGCAGGCCGACCGCATCGAGACCGCCGTCAAGTCCGTGCTGGCGCAGGGCCTGCGCACCGCCGACATCTTCGAACCGGGCACCAGCAAGGTGGGCACCGAGGAGATGGGCAACGCGGTCGTCAAGGCTCTGGCTTAAACAATTCAAAGGATAAAAAATGAAACTCGTAGGCTTGGTAGGTTGGCGCGGTATGGTCGGTTCGGTCCTGATGCAGCGCATGCAGGAAGAGGGCGATTTCGCCCACATCGAACCGGTGTTCTTCACGACGTCGAACCCGGGCGGCGACGCCCCGAAGATGGCGAAGAATGAAACCAAACTGAAAAGCGCGACCGATATCGACGAACTGAAAAAGTGCGAGATCATCATCTCGTGCCAGGGCGGCGACTACACCACCGAGGTGTTCCCGAAATTGCGCGCGGCCGGCTGGAACGGCTACTGGATCGACGCCGCGTCGACCCTGCGCATGGAAAAAGACGCTGTCATCGTGCTCGACCCGGTCAACCTGCACGTCATCAAGGACGCGCTGGGCAAGGGCGTGAAGAACTACATCGGCGGCAATTGCACCGTGTCGTGCATGCTGATGGGCCTGGGCGGCCTGTTCCAGCACAATCTGGTCGAGTGGATGACCTCGATGACGTACCAGGCGGCCTCTGGCGGCGGCGCGCAGCACATGCGCGAGCTGCTGACCCAGTTCGGCACGATCAACTCGTCGGTCAAGGCGCTGCTGGACAATCCGGCTTCCGCCATCCTGGAAATCGACCGCCAGGTGCTGGCGACGCAACACGGCCTGTCGGCCGAAGAGACCAAGCAGTTCGGCGCCCCGCTGGCCGGCAACCTGATCCCTTGGATCGACAAGGACCTGGGCAACGGCCAGTCGAAGGAAGAGTGGAAGGGCGGCGCCGAGACCAACAAGATCCTCGGCCTGGGCGCGGACTTCGGCTCGAAGGCTATCCCTGTCGACGGCCTGTGCGTGCGCATCGGCGCAATGCGCAGCCACTCGCAGGCGTTGACCATCAAGCTGAAAAAGGACGTGCCGATCGACGAGATCCACGACATCATCGCTTCCAACAACCAGTGGGTCAAAGTGGTGCCGAACACGCGCGAAGCGTCGGTCACGGACCTGTCGCCGGCCGCCGCCACCGGCAGCCTGACGATTCCGGTCGGCCGCCTGCGCAAGATGAGCATGGGCGACGATTACCTGTCGGCCTTCACCGTCGGCGACCAGCTGCTGTGGGGCGCGGCCGAACCGCTGCGCCGGATGCTGCGTATCGTGCTGGACAAGTAACCCGCAAAGCGTGGCAGGGGTCGTACCCAAGAGGGTACGACCCCACACCACGCTTGCGCCGCAGTGTTGGCGAGAAGGGGTTTTCTCTATGTGCTCTCATAGGGAAAACCCCTTTTTTGCTCCAAATTAGGCACAGACCTGACAACTCCTCATGTATCACTTGAGAAACGGCGTGCAAAGCTTGCATGCTCATGTGCATGGTGATATGTTGATATATCCGGGAAAGTAACATTTTCCCTCTGATAACCTACTGCCGCCCACTATGCCCTTCACCCATCGCACCAGCATCGTTTCGTTCGCGTTGAAAACACTCACCAGCGCGGTCGCCGGTGCGGTGTTGTTGTCCGCCGCCGCGAACGCCGCCGGACTTGGCAAGCTGACCGTCCTGTCGTCGCTGGGCCAGCCGCTGCGGGCGGAAATCGAGCTGACCGCCGTCACGCCCGAGGAAGCCAGCGGCCTGGTCGCCCAACTGGCATCGGCCGATGCGTTCCGCACCGCCAATATCGATTTCAATCCGGCGCTGACGTCGCTGCGCTTCGAGGTGGAACAGCGCAACGGCCGTCAATTGATCCGCGTTTCGTCCACCCAGCCGGTCAACGAACCCTTCGTCGACATGCTGTTGGAACTGAAGTGGAACGGCGGCCGCATGGTGCGCGAATACACCTTCCTGCTCGACCCGCCGGACATGCGCTCGGCCAATTCGCCGCAAGTGGCCGCGCCGGTCGATCTGAGCCGCCAGGCCAATGCCCCGGCCGCGACAGCGCCGAACGCGCCGGTCGCCTCCGCGCCGGCCGCAAGCACGAGCGCAAATCCGGCGCCGGCCGCCCCGGCGGCGGCCAGGCCGCAGCCCGCCAAAAAGTCGACCGAGCAGTACGTCGTGAAAAAAGGCGACAACCTGAGCCGCATCGCCAGCCAGGTCAAGCCGGGCGACATTTCGCTGGACATGATGCTGGTGGCGCTGTACCGCGCCAACCCGGAGGCGTTCTCCGGCAATAACATGAACCGCCTGAAGTCGGGCCAGATCCTGAAGGTGCCCGATTCGGGCGCCGTGCGCTCCATCGTCCCCGACGGCGAGGCGCGCGGCGTGGTGGTCGCGCACGCGGTCGATTTCAACGCCTACCGCGCCAAGCTGGCCGGCCAGGTCGCCAACAGCACGCCGGCCAAGGAAGCGGAGACGACGCAAAACGTCAAGGGCAAGATCACCGCCAAGGTCGAGGAAAAACCGAACGCCGTCAACGAGGCCAGGGACAAGCTGACCTTGTCCAAATCGACGGCCACCGCGCCGGCCGCGGGCAAGACGGGCGTGGCGGCGGAAGAAAACATCGCCAAGCAAAAGCAGGTGGATGAAGCGGCCGCCCGCGTCAAGGAATTGGAAAAGAACGTCAACGACCTTGAAAAGCTGATGGCGGTGAAGAACAAGACGGTCGCCGAGAAGCCGCCCGTCGCTGCAGCGCCGGTCGCTCCGCCGGCCGCCGCGCCGGCTCCGGCCCCTGTCGCCACGCCGGCCGAGGCGCCGAAACCGAAGCGCACCCTGGCCGTGCCGCCGAGGAAGCCGGTCGAGCCGAGCTGGTACGAAGTGATGATGGATAACATCCAGCTGGTCGGCCTGGCTGTCGCCGCGTTGCTGGCGCTGGTCTACGGCATCATCCTGGCGCGCCGCCGCAAGAGCAAGAAATTCGTCGTGGTGCCGGGCGAGATCGTCATGCCGCCCGACCCGACCACGCCGATACAGCCGTTCATCACCGAGGCCGGCGCCCAGAACGTCGATACCAACAACAGCGTATTCAACTCCAACTTCGCGCCATCGGCCAGCCAGCTCGACACCAACGAGGTCGATCCGGTCGCCGAAGCCGACGTCTACATCGCCTACGGCCGCGACGCGCAGGCCGAGGACATCCTCAAGGAAGCGCTGCGCACGCACCCCGAGCGCCATCCCGTGCGCCTGAAGCTGCTGGAAATCTACGCCACCCGCAAGGACGCGCGCGCCTTCGAAAGCCAGGCGTCCGAGCTGTATTCGATGACGCGCGGCCAAGGCGACGAGTGGGCGCAAGCGTCGGCCATGGGCCAGTCGATCGATCCGACCAATCCGCTGTATTCGGCGGCGCCCGACGGCGCCGGCGGCGCGGCCATGTCGGCCGCCGCAGTGCCGGTCGCGGCCGGCGCGGTGGCCGCCGCTGCCGCCGCCTCGGCGTATTCGGCCAACGATTTTGGCACCGGCGACGATTTCGGCGCCGAGCGGCCGGCCGCCGAGCCCGGCGCCGGCGGCCTCGATCTGGACTTGGGCCTGGATGCGCCCGCCACGTCGGCCCGCGACAACGCCATGGACTTCGGCAGCGATCTGAACGACATGGAAACGGCGCTGCCGCAACCGGCCGACGCGTCGGTATCTCCGGCCTCGGTGGCCGCGCAATCGGACAACCTGATGGACTTCGACCTGGGCGACATGAGCTTCGAACCGGTCGCCAGCGCCAAGGCGCCGATCGAGATGCCGGCGCCGGCCCGTGAAGAGCCGGCCGACGATCCGTTCGATCTGGCCTTCGATGCGCCTGCCGCCTCCGCGCCGGCGGCCGCTGCGGCGCCGGCCGACGACCCGAGCATGGACTTCAGCCTGGATCTGCCGGAGGATACGGCCGAGACCGCCAAGCCGGCGGAGCGCGTGCCGGCGGCCGGCACCGATCCGCTGGACATGGACATCATGGGCTTCGACATTCCCGAAGTGCCGGCCCTGACCGAGCCGCCGAAGGTCGATCCGAAGGCCATGGACTTCGATGAGCCGCTGGAGTTGCCGGAAGACGCGGAAACGATCACGGCCGCGCCAGCCCCGGCGCGCGAATTCGACCTGTCTGACATCAACCTCGATCTGGACAATGAGTTCACCGGCGCGGCGGCGGGGGCGGCGGCAGGCGCTGCAGCGGCTGAGCCGGCTGCCGCTTCCGGCCGCGACGACACCCTGTCGGCGCACCACATGGAGATGGACACCAAGCTCGACCTGGCCATCGCCTACCAGGAAATCGGCGACAAGGAAGGTGCGCGCGAGCTGCTGGACGAAGTGCTGCGCGGCGGCAGCGACGACCAGATCGCCAAAGCCAACGCCATGAAAGCGCAACTGGGGTAAGCCGGCTGTTACGGCGTGGCGGATTACGGCGTTCCGCCTAATCCGCCCTACGTGATCCCGGACGATGCCGCCCGCAATGGCCGAAATCCGCACAAACCATTGTGTGCGTCGACGTCAAAATGAACACGGAGGCACGTAGGGCGGATTAGCGCAGCGTAATCGGCCATGGGTGAGCCGTCGGCGGCGCATGCATGGCCGATTACGGCGTTCCGCCTAATCCGCCCTACGTGATCATCGACGGCGCTGACGCCGGTTTGAACACCGGGGCGCGCGGCCGCACCGAATGCCGCGACCGCCCCTACGATATAATGCCAGCCTCAAACATCACCTCGGGCAGCAATTGAAACGGATAGCAATCGGCGTCCAGTACGACGGCACCGCCTGGCACGGCTACCAGAAACAGGAAGACGGCCACACGGTCCAGGACAAGCTGGAACAGGCGCTGGAAAAATTTGCCACGGTGCGCCTGGCCACCACCTGCGCCGGCCGCACCGACACCGGCGTGCACGCGCTCGAACAAGTGGTCCATTTCGACACCGACCTAACCCGCGACGCCCATTCCTGGGTGCGCGGCGTCAACGCCTTCCTGCCGCCGTCGATTGCCGTGCGCTGGGCCAAGGAACTGCCGGGCGACCCGACGGTTAACGACTTCTTCCACGCCCGTTTCAGCGCCCGCGCCCGCACCTACCACTACGTGCTGTACAACAATCCGACCCGCTCGCCGTTGCTGGAAGGCCGTGCCGGCTTCTGCTTCCGCCCGCTCGACGTCGAACTGATGCAGCAAGCCGTCCAGCCGCTGATCGGCTGGCACGACTTCACCGCCTTCCGCGCCGCGCAATGCCAGGCGAAGTCGCCGGTCAAGCTGATGCACGACATCCAGATCAAGCGCGTCGGCGAGCTGGTGGTGTTCACCATCACCGCCAACGCCTTCCTGCACCACATGGTGCGCAACCTGGTCGGTTCGCTGGTCTACATCGGCACCGGACGCGAACAGCCGGAATGGCTGGGCCACCTACTGGAAACCAAGGACCGCCACGCCGCCGCGCCCACCTTCATGCCGGACGGCCTATATTTGGCTAAAATCGACTACGACCCGAAATGGGAACTGCCGCTGGAAACCACCAGCGCGCTTCCTTGGTTCTAAAAAGGAAACATTGCATGCCACGCACCCGTATCAAGATCTGCGGCCTGACCCGCGTGGAAGACGTGCAGGCCGTGGTGGCCGCCGGCGCCGACGCGATCGGTTTCGTGTTCTATCCCCAAAGCCCGCGCTACGTCACGCCCGAGCAGGCCGCCGCGCTGATCGCCGCCGTACCGCCGTTCATCACCTGCACCGGGCTGTTCGTCAACGCCCCTCCGGAGGAGGTTGCCGCCGTCGTCAAAGTGGCGCCGGTCTCGCTGATCCAGCTGCACGGCGACGAGACGGTGGAACAGTCGGCCGCTATCGCCGCCGCCTGCGGGCGACAGTTCATGCGGGTGTTTCGCGTCAAACCCGACACCTCGCCGTCCGATTTGCTAGAATACGAACAACTATGCCGCGCCGCCAGTCCCTTGTTCACCAGTTTGTTGCTGGATACATATGTGGACGCCTACGGTGGCGCAGGAAAGGGTTTTGATTGGTCTCTCATTCCAAAAGATCTCGCGCCTCGGGTCGTTTTAAGTGGTGGCTTGAGCGTACACAACGCGACTGACGCGGTGGTCGGTGTACGCCCCTACGCCGTCGACATCAGCAGTGGTGTCGAAGCGTCAAAGGGGATCAAGGACGCCCGCAAGATCGCCGCCTTCGTCGCGGCGGTGCGGGCCGGAGATGACATGATTGAAAGCGAAACCCACCATGAAAGCACTACCTGAGATCGGCGCAGCCGCGCCCCTGTTCCACGCCAAAGACTACGAACTGCCCAACGCCAGCGGCCACTTTGGCCCGTATGGGGGCTCCTTCGTCGCCGAAACCTTGACCTACGCGCTGGCCGAGCTGAACGAAGCCTACGAGCGCTACAGCAAGGACCAGGAATTCCTCGAAGAATTCCGCTATGAACTGAAGCACTTCGTCGGCCGTCCGTCGCCGATCTACCACGCCAAGCGTTGGTCCGAGCTGGCCGGCGGCGCGCAGATCTACTTCAAGCGTGAAGACCTGAACCACACCGGCGCCCACAAGATCAACAACGTCATTGGCCAGGCCTTGCTGGCCAAGCGCATGGGCAAGCCGCGCGTCATCGCCGAAACCGGCGCTGGACAGCACGGCGTCGCCACCGCCACCATCTGCGCCCGTTTCGGCCTCGAATGCGTGGTCTACATGGGCAGCGAGGACGTCAAGCGCCAGGCGCAGAACGTCTACCGCATGAAGCTGCTGGGCGCGACGGTCGTTCCGGTCGAGTCCGGCTCCAAAACGCTCAAGGACGCGCTCAACGAGGCGATGCGCGACTGGGTCACCAACATCGAGAACACCTTCTACATCATCGGCACCGTGGCCGGCCCGCATCCGTATCCGATGCTGGTGCGCGACTTCCAGTCGGTGATCGGCGAGGAATGCCTGGTGCAGATGCCGGAAATGACCGGCCGCCAGCCGGACTACGTGATGGCCTGCATCGGCGGCGGTTCCAACGCGATGGGCATTTTCTATCCCTACATCGACCAGAAGCAGGTGCGCCTGATCGGCGTCGAGGCGGCGGGCGAGGGGCTGGACGGCGTCAAGCACGCGGCGTCGCTGACCAAGGGCTATCCGGGCGTGTTGCACGGCAACCGCACATACCTGCTGCAGGACGAGAACGGCCAGATCATCGAAACGCATTCGGTCTCGGCGGGCCTGGATTATCCGGGCGTGGGACCGGAGCACGCGTACCTGAAGGATATCGGCCGCGCCGAGTACGTCTCCATCACCGACGACGAGGCGCTCAAGGCCTTCCACGATTGCTGCCATATCGAGGGCATCATCCCGGCGCTGGAGTCGTCGCACGCGCTGGCGTACGCGGTGAAGCTGGCGGCGACCTTGCCGAAAGATCAGATCATTCTGGCCAACCTGTCGGGCCGTGGCGACAAGGACATGCACACCGTGGCGGAGCGGATGGGACTCAACTTCAGCTGAGCCGCCAACCCGCAACCCGTGGCCCGGGGTCGTACCCGCAGGGTACGACCCCTGTTTGGCAGTGCGGGTTTCAACTCCACATTGAGAATAGAGAAAACCATGTCCAGAATCGCACCAACCTTTGCCGCCCTGAAGGCGGCCAATAAAACCGCGCTCGTCACCTTCATCACCGCCGGCGATCCCGGCCCCGAGCAGACCGTTCCACTGATGCACGCGCTGGTCGCGGGCGGCGCCGACATCCTTGAACTCGGCGTGCCGTTCTCCGATCCGATGGCCGAAGGCCCGGTCATCCAGCGCGCCTGCGAGCGTGCGCTGGCGTTCGGCGTCGGCATCCGCGACGTGTTCGAGTACGTCGCCGAATTCCGCAAGACCAACCAGACCACGCCGGTGGTGCTGATGGGCTATGCGAATCCGATCGAGCGCATCGGCGCGGCCGCCTTCATCGCCAAATCGAAGGAAGTGGGCGCCGACGGCGCCATCGTGGTCGATTACCCGCCGGAGGAGTGCGAAGAATTCGCCGCCGCGATGCGCGCGGCCGAGCTCGATCTGATCTTCCTGCTGGCGCCGACCTCGACCGAAGAACGCATCCAGCAGGTGGCCAAGGTCGGTGGCGGCTTCAGCTATTACGTTTCGCTCAAGGGGGTCACCGGTGCCGGCAATATCGACACGGTGCAGGTGGCCGAGCGCCTGAAGGAAATCCGCAAGCACGTGAGCTTGCCGATCGGCGTGGGCTTCGGCATCCGCGACGGCGCCACCGCGCGCGCCGTGGCCGAGGTGGCCGACGCGGTCGTCATCGGCAGCCGCATCGTGCAGGAGATCGAAAAGCACGGCAAGGAAGGTTCCGTCGCCGCCGTGCAAGCCTTCGTGAGCGACATCCGCAGCGCCCTCGACGCCTGATCAGGCGACCGTTACACCCTCCGGCCGCTTGGCCATCATCAAATTACGACCGCTCACCTTGATACATAGTTAAGTACTGACTATGTTGAAGGGGAGCGGTCGTGCGCTTTGAATGGGATGAGCAGAAGGCCAAATCCAACCTTCGTAAACATGGCGTCACTTTTGACGAGGCCACGACTGTTTTTTACGACTTTGCAATGAAACTGCGACTGGACCTCGCACATTCGGACGACGAACCCAGATACCTCGCGCTAGGAATAAGTTACCGTGGACGGCTGTTGCTGGTAAGTCATTGTTATCGAGGCGCTGATGTCGTACGCCTCATATCAGCTCGTAAGGCGAACAAAGCTGAAC
This sequence comes from Oxalobacteraceae bacterium OTU3CAMAD1, assembly GCA_024123915.1. Taxonomy (NCBI): domain Bacteria; kingdom Pseudomonadati; phylum Pseudomonadota; class Betaproteobacteria; order Burkholderiales; family Oxalobacteraceae; species Oxalobacteraceae bacterium OTU3CAMAD1. The sequence goes on from CP099650.1 coordinate 2,285,869, forward strand.
TGAAAATTTATCAATGAGGAAACTATGTGTAACGACGAGTTGGATCTATCAAAAAGTGTTCCTGTCGCCAACCATATCGCCAGGCAGATCGGACGCGAGCTGACTATCGGTTTGTCTAACGATGCCATCAATTATTTCAAGCAAATTGGAGATGAGGTTGGACTGCCGCCTGAACGTGTAATCGAAACATATCTGCGTCATATCGCTCGCGCGAAGTACAAAGTGACGATAGAGATGCCTGCGACCGACGATGAAACCGAGACGATGGCAGTAGGGGATTCCCTCTAAATCCCCGCGAATTCCATGACGAAAGCTAAAAATTATTGTATTGCAATGTTCGACAGGCGTACAAGAAACGGCTACACTTCGGCCACAAGTTAGCTGCAAGGAGAATTTATGAGTTGGTTGGAAAAACTGCTGCCCCCAAGAATCCAGCGTTCCGACGTTGCCGCCCGCAAGACGATGCCAGAGGGCCTGTGGGTCAAATGCCCATCGTGCGAAGCCGTCCTGTACCGCACCGATCTGGAATCGAACCTGCATGTTTGCCCTAAATGCGACCACCACATGCGCATCCGCGCCCGCGAACGCCTCGACAGCCTGTTCGACGCCGGCGGACGTTATGAAATCGGCATGGACACGCTGCCGGTCGATACGCTGAAGTTCAAAGATAGCAAGAAATACCCCGACCGCCTCAAGCAGGCCATGGAAGCCACCGGCGAGACCGACGCCATGATCGTCATGGGCGGCGCCATCATGAGCATGCCCGTCGTCGTGGCCTGCTTCGAATTCGAATTCATGGGCGGCTCGATGGGCTCCGTGGTCGGCGAGCGCTTCGTGCGCGGCGCGCAAGTGGCGCTGGAACAGAAAGTGCCGTTCATCTGCATCACCGCCACCGGCGGCGCCCGTATGCAAGAGGGCCTGCTGTCGCTGATGCAAATGGCGAAAACCACCGCCATGCTGACCAAGCTGTCCGAGAAGAAGCTGCCGTTCATCAGCGTGCTGACCGATCCGACCATGGGCGGCGTGTCCGCCTCGTTCGCCTTCATGGGCGACGTCGTCATCGCCGAGCCGAAGGCGCTGATCGGCTTCGCCGGCCCGCGCGTGATCGAAAACACCGTGCGCGAGAAGCTGCCGGAAGGTTTCCAGCGCTCCGAGTTCCTGGTCACCAAGGGCGCCGTCGACATGATCGTCGACCGCCGCAAGATGCGCGAAGAAATCGCCCGCCTGATGGCCTTGCTGCAAAACCAGCCGGCCGAAGTTATCGCTTAAGAAATATTGCCAGCTTCAATGCCCGGCAGAGCGGCGCGCAATCGGATATCATCCGGCCTGCGCGCCGTTGCCATTTTCAGAGTCACATCATGTCGAACCTCCCAACCACTTTGCCCGCCTGGCTTGCGCTGATCGAATCGCGCCATGCCGAAACCGTCATCAACATGGGCCTGGACCGCGTCCTCGCCGTCAAGGAACGCTTGCAGCTGAGCTTTAGCTGCCCCGTCATCATGGTGGCCGGCACCAACGGCAAGGGCTCGACCTGCGCCATGCTCGAATCGGTGCTGCTGCGCGCCGGCTACAAGGTCGGCCTGTACATCAAGCCGCACTTCCTCGACTTCAACGAGCGCGCGCGGATCAACGGCGACCTGGCCAGCGACGAGGTGCTGGTCGACGCCTTCAACGCCGTCGAGGCGGCGCGCGGCGACACCCCGCTGACCTACTTCGAATTCACCACGCTGGCCATCATGAAGCTGCTGGCCGGCGCGGGCATGGATGTCGTCATCCTCGAGGTTGGCCTTGGCGGGCGCCTTGACGCCGTCAACATCGTCGACGCCGACGTCGCCATCGTCACCAGCGTCGATATCGACCACACCGACTACCTGGGCGACACGCGCGAGAAGATCGGCTTCGAGAAGGCCGGCATTTTCCGCGCCGGCAAGACGGCGATCTGCTCCGATCCGGTGCCGCCGCAGTCGCTGATCGACCACGCCGAGGCCATCGGCGCCGACCTGTGGCTGATGGGCCGCGATTTTAATTACTCCGGTGACAAGCAGCAGTGGAACTACGGCGGCCGCTCGCAACGCCGCAATTCGCTGGCCTATCCGAGCCTGCGCGGCGCCAACCAGATCCTCAACGCCAGCGCCGTGCTGGCCGCGCTGGAGGCGCTCAAGCTGGAGTTGCCGGTGGGCGCGCAGGAAGTGCGCACCGGCCTGGTCACGGTGGAGCTGCCGGGCCGCTTCCAGGTCCTGCCGGGCCGCCCGACGGTGATCCTGGACGTCGCCCACAATCCGCACGCGGCTTCGGCGCTGAACCAGAACCTGGGCAATATGGGCTTCCACCCGTACACGTACGCCGTGTTCGGCTCCATGCACGACAAGGATATCGACGGCGTCATCGCCGCCATGTCCGAGCATGTGGACCACTGGTGCCTGGCGAATCTGCCGTCGCCGCGCGCGGCCAGCGCCTCGGAACTGGCGGCGAAGGTGCAAATTGTGCAAGCTGAAAAGTCTGAACGCACCATCAATATCTTCGACGATCCGGCCGCCGCCTTTGCAAATGCGATGAGCCGGGCCGGGGAGAATGATAGAATTGTGGTCTTTGGATCTTTCCTCACGGTCGCAGGCGTCATGGCGGCGAGAAAATCCTCACTCCATTGAACGCACAGGACTGAAATCACGCATGGGCTTGTTCTCGAAATTCGGTAAAAACAAGCAAGAGACCGCCGGTCAGGACAGCGGCTATTACACCAGCGCGGATGATCAGGCCGCCGCCGAACGCGCGCGCTCCAAGCGCGCCTCGTCGGCCGACGGTCCGGCCAAGTCGCGCCGCGCCAAGGACCGCGAGGCGGACGATCCGGTGTTGCCGGAAAAGAAACGCGCGCGCCGCCGCCTGGTCGGCGCCATCGCGCTGGCGCTGGCCGTCGCCGTCGGCTTGCCGATGGTGCTCGATTCGGAGCCCCGTCCGCTGGCATCCGACATAGAAATCAAGATTCCGGCCAAGGATAAGCCGTCCGCCGCCGTCCGCGCGCCCGCCGCCGCCGTCCCCGCCAGCGCCGCCCTCGATAGCAAGGAAGAAATCGTCGATGACGTCAAGCCGGGCAAACCCGCTGTCGCGGCCGCGCCGTCCGCCGAGGAGGTCATCAAGGCCGACAACGCCCGGCAGGAAGCCGAAGCCCAGGCCGATCTGAAGGCAGAAGCCAAGGCCAAGGCGGAAGCCAAGGCCGAGGCGCTGGCCAAAGCCAAGGCCGAGCATGAGTCCAAAGCCCGGGCCGAGACTGAGGCCAAAGCCAAGCTGGATGCCGAGCGCAAGCGCGAAGGCGAACGCAAACTGGCCGAGGCCAAGGCCGAAGCAAAAGCCAAGGCCGATGCCGAGCGCAAACTGGCCGACGCGAAGGCGGCGGCCAAGCCGGCGTCCGACAAGACATCCGAAGACGCGCGCGCGCTGGCCATCCTGGAAGGCAAGGGCGCCGCCAAGCCGGCCGCCGCCACAGCGGAGTCCGGCCAGAAATTCGTGCTGCAAGTGGCCGCGCTGAGCGACCAGGGCAAGGTGGACGAGCTGCGCAAAAAGCTGAAGGACGCAGGAATCAGCTCGTTCACGCAGAAAACACCTTCCGGCGAGATCACCCGCGTGCGCGTGGGGCCGTTCACGAACAAGGAAGAGGCGGAAAAGGTGCGCGCAAAGCTGAGCGGCATGGGCCTGAGCGGCCGCCTGGAAACGGTTTGATCCAGGCCGCCTGACGTGACGATTTTCGATTATCTGGTGATCTTCGTGATGGTCACGTCGGTCATCATCAGCATGCTGCGCGGGCTGGTCAAGGAAGTGCTGTCGCTGGCCGGCTGGGTGGTTGCCTTCGTCGTGGCCAACGCCTACGCCGCCGCGCTGGCCGTGATGTTGCCGGCCGTGGTGCCGGGCGAGGTGTTGCGCCTGATCCTGGCCTTTATCGCCTTGTTCATCGGCGTGCGCATTTTGATGGGGCTGCTGTCGATGGCGCTGGGCGCCTTGCTCGACGCGGGCGGCCTCAGCCTGTTCGACCGCCTGCTCGGCGCCGTGTTCGGCGTCGGCCGTGGCCTTGTAATCGTGCTGACCGCCGTCATCTTGTGTGGGATGACGTCGCTCCCACAACAGGATTTCTGGAAGGAGGCGTTGCTCAGCCCGTATGCCGAGACCGGCGCCCGGCTCGTCAAGACCTTCCTTCCCGCTGCGATGGCGCAGCATGTGAACTTTTAATTGCATCACCGTTTTTAATCTGCGTCTTTAATCTGTATTACCCAGTCCAGGAGCACCATCATGTGTGGCATCGTCGGCGTCGTTTCCCATCAACCTGTCAATCAACTGCTGTATGACGCCTTGCTGCTGCTGCAGCACCGCGGCCAGGATGCAGCGGGTATCGCGACCAATCACAGCAGCATGTTCGCCATGCACAAGGCCAATGGCCTGGTGCGTGACGTCTTCCGCACGCGCAATATGCGCACCCTGCAAGGCAACTCGGGCATCGGCCACTGCCGCTATCCGACCGCCGGCTCGTCGAGCGAGGAAGAGGCGCAACCGTTCTACGTCAACGCCCCGTTCGGCATCACGCTGGCGCACAACGGCAACCTGACCAACTGGGAACAGCTCAAGCAAGAGATGTTCAAGAACGACCGCCGCCACATCAACACCGACTCCGATTCGGAAGTGCTGCTCAACGTGCTGGCCCATGAAATCCATATGGCCACCACCGGCATCTCGATCGACGCCGACACCATCTTCGACGCCGTCACCGTGCTGCACCGTCGTGTGAAGGGCGGTTACGCCGCCGTGGCGCAAATCGCCGGCGTTGGCCTGCTGGCCTTCCGCGATCCGTTCGGCATCCGTCCGCTGTGCCTGGGAATCAACGAAACCGAGCAGGGCGCCGAGTACCTGGTCGCCTCCGAATCGGTGGCGCTCGAAGGCATGGGCTTCCGCTTCCTGCGCGACATCGCGCCGGGCGAGTGCGTCTTCGTCGACGCCGACATGCAGCTGCACAGCCGCCAGTGCGCCGACAATCCGTCGCTCAACCCGTGCGTGTTCGAATTCGTCTACCTGGCCCGTCCGGACTCCGTCATCGACGGCGCCTCGGTCTACGCCACCCGCCTGAAAATGGGCGAGTACCTGGCCGAGAAGATCAAGCGCGAATTCAAGGACGGCGAGATCGACGTCGTCATGCCGATTCCGGATTCGTCGCGTCCGGCCGCGATCCAGCTGGCGCTGGCGCTCAACGTCGAATACCGCGAAGGCTTCATCAAGAACCGCTACATCGGCCGCACCTTCATCATGCCGGGCCAGGCTGCGCGCAAGAAGTCCGTGCGCCAGAAGCTGAACGCAATCGCCTCTGAATTCAAGGACAAGGTTGTGCTGCTGGTCGACGACTCGATCGTGCGCGGCACCACTAGCCGCGAGATCGTGCAGATGGCGCGCGAAGCGGGCGCGAAGAAAGTCATCTTCGCCTCGGCCGCGCCGCCGGTGATCTACCCGAACGTGTACGGCATCGACATGCCGACCCGCGACGAGCTGATCGCCTACGGCCGCACCACCGAGGAAGTGTGCCGCGAAATCACCGCCGACCACCTGGTGTACCAGGACATCGAGTCGTTGAAGCGTGCCATCTCCGATGTGAATCCGGAGTTGAAGAACTTCGAGGCGTCGTGCTTCGACGGCGTCTACGTCACCGGCGACGTGTCGAAAGAGTACCTCGACAAGCTGGAGTACGCGCGCCACCACCCGAAGGCCAAGACCACGCATGAGGACGCCGGCCGCTCGCAACTGAATCTGAATCTCGCGACCGCCGAAGGCTGATTGAGACGTCGACCCGCACCCCGGACGCCGGGGTCGGACCCTGCGGGTCCGACCCCTTTTGGCCGCCGTGCGGGTTAAAAGCCGGCGTCTGGCCGGCGCTGAATAATTCCGGGTCCCGTCCAATGAACGATAAGAAGAACTACGGTTTCACCACCACCATCCTGCACAACGACCGCCTGAAGGGCATCGAGCACGGCTCGCTGCACAAGCCGATCCACACCTCGGTCGCGTTTGGTTATGGCGACGCGCGCCAGCTGGCGTCGGTATTCCAGGGCAAGGAGCCGGGCTTCCGCTACGGCCGCCAGGGCAACCCGACCATCTCCGCGCTCGAGGACAAGGTCAACAAGATGGAGCAGGGCGTCGGCACCTTGTGCTTCGCCACCGGCATGGGCGCCATCGGCGCCGTGTTCCAGGCGCTGCTGCGCGCGGGCGACCACGTCGTTTCGTCGGCCTTCCTGTTCGGTAACACCAACAGCCTGTGGCAGACCACGATGGCGCAGGGTGTCGGCGTCTCCTTCGTCGACGCCACCGACGTCGCCAACGTCGAAGCCGCGATCACCGACCAGACCCGCATGGTATTTGTCGAAACCATCGCCAACCCGCGCACGCAGGTGGCGGACCTCAAGCGCATCGGCGAGCTGTGCAAGGCGCGCGGCATCCTCTACATCGTCGACAACACGATGACCACGCCGTATCTGTTCCGGCCGAAGTCGGTCGGCGCCGGGCTGGTGGTCAACGCGCTGACCAAATCGATCGGCGGCCACGGCAACGCGCTGGGCGGCAGCCTGACCGACACCGGCGAATACGACTGGACCAAGTTCCCGAATATCTACGAGAACTACAAGAAGGCCGCGCCGCTGCAATGGGGGCTGGCGCAGATCCGCGCCAAGGGGCTGCGCGACTTCGGCGCCTCGCTGGGGCCGGAGGCGGCGCACCACATCGCCGTCGGCGCCGAAACGCTGGCGCTGCGCATGGAGCGCACCAGTGCCAACGCGCTGGCGCTGGCCGAGATGCTGGAGGCGGACGAGCGCGTGGCCGCCGTGCACTATCCGGGCCTGGCATCGCATCCACAGCACGGCATCTCGAGCGAGCTGTTCCGCAAGCATGGCTCGTTGCTGAGCTTTGAATTGAAGGAGGGGATAGACTGCTTCGACTTCCTGAATCGCCTCAAGCTGGCGATCCCGGCATCGAACCTGGGCGACACGCGCACCTTGGTGATTCCGGTCGCGCACACGATCTTCTACGAGATGGGCGCCGAGCGCCGCGCCTCGATGGGCATCGCCGAATCGTTGATCCGCGTCTCGGTCGGCATCGAAGACACCGACGATCTGCTCGACGACTTCGCGTGCGCCCTGGAAGGTTGCTAAACCACAAAGACACGTAGGGCGGATTAGGCGGAACGCCGTAATCGGCCATGCATGCGTCAACGAGGCGCATACCTGGCCGATTACGCTGCGCTAATCCGCCCTACGTGTCTCCACGGTTCATCGAGGGTCCGAGGGCTGGCTTAGTGCCAGCTGCGCATCAGGCCGACGGCCAGGCCTTCCAGCGCGAACTCGTCCGCCTCCGGATCGACCTTGATGATCTTGAAGTCCGGGTTCTCCGGCAGCAGCTCGACCAGGGTGCCGGTCTTGCGGTAGCGCTTGACCGTGACGTCGTTGCCGATCCGCGCGACGACGATCTGGCCGTTCTTGGCGCTGTCGACTTTCTTCACCGCCAGCAGGTCGCCGTCCATGATGCCGGCGTCGCGCATCGATTCGCCGCGCACCTTGAGCAGGTAGTCCGGCTTGGACGAGAACATCGCCGGGTCCACGCTGTAGCTCGTCTCCAGGTTTTCCTGCGCCAAAATCGGCGAGCCGGCGGCCACGCGGCCGATCAGCGGCAGCGACATCATCAACGACACCGGCACCTTCGGCGTGGCCGGTTCGGCGTGCACGCCCAACAAACGGATGCCGCGCGACGTGCCGGCGGCGATCTCGATGGCGCCCTTGCGCGCCAGCGCCTGCAAATGCTCCTCGGCCGCGTTGGCGGATTTGAAGCCCAGTTCGTTGGCGATCTCGGCGCGCGTCGGCGGGAAGCCGGTGTTTTCGATGGCATCCTTGATCAGATTGAGAATTTGTTCCTGACGTGCGGTGAGCTTGATCATGAGTGCAGTTGGGCCTGTGTATATAGACAGTCTGTATTTTTGTACAGTATGGCCCGCAATGCAAGGAAATTTGTTGTGTTCAGCGAAATAAAATGAAAAAAGTTCGTTCAACCACCCTCATCGTGGCTTCAACAGCACGCGCGTGGTCGTCGCCGTCAGCGGAATCTGGTAGCCGCCACGCTCGGCGACCAGGCCCTGCGGCTTGAATTTGCCGCCCGGACTCTCGACCAGCAGCCGTCCCACCGGCGTCGCGGCGGTGGCGGCCGCCAGCTCCAAGGTAATGGCGCGGCTTTTCGGATCGTAGGTCGCGGTGTCGATCTTGCCCGCTTCCAAAGTGATCCACGCGCGCGCTGGCGCCACGAACAGGCGCGTGCGCGCGCTGTCCTTGGGCGTGATCTGGACTACGCCATTATTAGCCACTTTCATGTTGCCGCCGAAGCTGAGCCAGCCGAAGGTCGGGTCTTTGAGCACATAGGTGGCGGTCGCGTAGGCGTGGCCGTAGAAGCCCATGCCATAGTCGCCGCTGTAGGCGTCCCAGCGCATCATGTCGGGCCAGGCGTGGAAGGCGGCCGACGAGAAACCGTCGCGGTCGATGTTGGTGATGCCGCCCAGCAGGCCGCCGTAGGCCACGCGCAGCAGGTGCAGGTCTGACGGATTGGCGCGGTAGGCATCGAACAGCGGTACCGCGTTCAAGGTCGAGCCGTAGTGGTGGATCTGGCGCTCGATGCGCGCGGTCTTGCCGCCATACAGGAAGTCCCAGTAGCGGCGGGCGTTGCCGTTGTAGCCCCAGCTCGGCATCGCCGGGTCATAGCCCAGGATCACTTCGCGCGTGATGTCGGCCTGCTTGGTGTAGCCGAAGTGGCGCATCCACGCATAGACCTCGGCCTGGCCGGTCGAGTCCCACGCCATCTCGCTGCCGAACGGGTAGGCCAGGGTGCGCCAGTGGTCGGCGCGCCGCTTCATCATGCTTTCCATGTCGGCCGCCTCGGCCGTCATGCCCTCGCGCTTCAGGTCCTTCAGGATATCGAGGAAGACGTCGCCCTCCATCAGGCCGAACTGCGCGTACTCGGGCGCGTCGCGCACCATCGCCACCGTGGTCTGGTAGGCGCGCTGCAAGTACCAGCGCCAGTCGTGCGCGGCGACCAGGCCCACGTGGTTGCGCGCCAGCCGGTACAGCACCCAGTGGCCGATGGCCACGTGCGGATAGTTGTATGCACGGCCGAGGTCGTCCGCGTCCTTCTTCGGCCACGAGGCCCAGGTGCCCCAGTTGGCTTTCTGGTTGTAGTAGCTGGGGAAAGCTTTCGGGTCGTAATAGAACAGGCTCTTGCGCACGGCGCCGGCCTGCGGGCCGTCGGCCACCTGCAACTTGCCGACCACCGTTTCGTTGACCAGCCGTTCCAGCTTGGCCACCTCGGCCGCGTCCGGGTTGTCGAGCTGCTTGCTCATGGCCGCTACCCAGCTGCCGCCGCCGCCTTCGTCGCTCATGCCGGAGATCCACACGCGCGGGTCGTCGGTGACGATGCGCTTGGCGTCGCGGTCGTAGGTGAGGATGGCCGGCCCGCGCTTGAACGGGTCTTTCTTGTCGTCGAACCATTGCTGCGTGGTGGAGAACTTGCCGAGGTCGGCTACCGTTTGCTCCAGCGGCTTGGTGACGAAATAGCTGACCGTTTGCACGCTGCCGTCGGCGTAGGCGATCGACAGGCGCGCCGGCCCCCAGCCGTTGCCGCGCACCGTGTAGCGCGCCCAGCCTTTGGCGGTGGACTTGTCCGGCGTGACCGCCAGCGCGTTCTCGGGCGAGCTGGTGATGCCGACCACTTTCTGCGGGCTCTTGAGGAACAAGGTTGCCTCCAGATCGGTCGGCACCACGTAGCCCGGGATGCCGACGGCGACCGGCCGCTTTTGCGCGATCAGCGCGGCTTCGATGGCGCGGATCGACGGCGCCGTGGCGAAGCGCACGCCGATGTCGCGCCGCGCGCCTGCTTCCAGCATGATGCTGGTCGGCGTGTTCCACTGTTCGCCGGCATTCTTCCATTCGTTCTCGGCATAGGCCTTGCTGGCGACGGTCCAGTCGTAGAAGCCTTCCGAGGTTTGCGCGCGCGGGCTGCGGTCGGTCAGCGGACGCCACGCCTCCAGCGGCGTGCGCCCGTCCGGCGTGACGATCAGCGCCGGGCCCTGGCCGTTCAGGCGCGTCACCTGCACATAGCCGGCGTCGCGGCCTATATAAGGGTCGGCGAAACTGGCGCTGGCGTGGGCCTGCTCCAGCGTGCGGTCGGTGATAATGTTGTCGAACACCATGGGCATGCCGAGGCCGCCAATTTCCACGGGCGCGTTGGAGTTGTTAATCAGCGTGAACCGCAGCACCAGCGCGCCGCCCTCGTTGAGCCAGCGCCGTTCCACCGTCAGCGGCAGGTCCTTGCCCAGCGTGGCCGTGATGTCGGCCGCCGCCAGGACCTTGCCGCCAGCCGTCAGCGGTTTGATCGGCTGCCGCGCGGCGGACGACGAATATTCCTGCCAGGCCCCGGCGACACCGCTGCGCAGGCGCAGATTGAGGTCGCCGATGTGGGCGTAGCCGTCGTACTGGCGCTCGGCCTCCCTCGGGCCCGGTGTGAAGTCGAAACTCGGATCGGCGACCGGATCGAGCCGCGCCAAAGTCTGGGTGTCCGTGCGCAGGGCCAGCAGGAACTTTTTGGTGCTGTAGGCCTTGGTGGCGACGTCGGGATGGCTGGGTTTGGCGGCGGTGGCGGCGGGCGCCTCGGCGGCGAAGGGCGACGCCGCAATAAAGAAGGAAAACAGCAAAGGGGACAACGCACGGGTAGGTGGCATATCGGAATCCTGTTGGTTTTGCAAGATGTTAGCACTGTCGCGGGGCCGGGAAGGGGTAGATTTCCGCGCAAAAAGCTGATATAGTCGCGGGCTTACCTCTTCCCACACCTGTCTTGACGCCAGGGTGGGCTATATTTTCACAGTCCTTAAGGGAGTTTGCATGCGTCACTATGAAATAGTATTTATCGTCCATCCGGACCAGAGCGAGCAAGTGCCCGCCATGATCGAACGTTACAAAACCACCGTAACGACCCGCGGCGGCGCCGTGCACCGTGTTGAAGATTGGGGCCGTCGTCAGATGGCTTACTCGATCCAGAAACTGGCTAAAGCACACTACATCTGCCTGAACATCGAATGCGACAACGAGACCCTGGTCGAGCTGGAAACCGCCTTCAAATTCAATGATGCCGTGCTGCGTCACCTGACCGTCAAGATGAAGAAAGCGGAAACCGCTCCTTCGCCGATGATGAAGTCGGTACAACGTGAAGATGCAGCGAAATCGCATCGCACCGAAGCCCCAGCAGCCCCTGTTGCCGCCGCTCCTGCGGCCTAATTGTTGCAAAACCGAGCTGACACAGCTCCAGTGAATCAAAGCCAATTCATTGCCTTGATCGCCGAACGGGACGCCTTGCGCTATACCCCGGCCGGCATGCCGATCGTGAACGCTGTACTCCAGCACCGGTCGCAGCAGATGGAGGCGGGCATCGCCCGGTTGAGCGAGTTTGAGATTTCCGCGGTTGCCGCGGGCGAGATCTCGGGCCGCTTCAGCCAGGCGCCACTGGGCGGGGTGTACCAGTTCACCGGTTTTATCAACAAGAAGACACGCAACAGCAAAAGCCTGGTGTTTCACATCATTGATTTTAGTGCTGTCCCAGACAGCTCAATTTAGATACAGGAGCCTCAAATGGCATTCGGTAAAAAGTTCGACAAAAACAAGCTCAAGCTTAAAGAAAAGCGCAAGCAACAAAATCCACTGTTCAAGCGTAAGAAGTTCTGCCGCTTCACCGCAGCAAACGTTGAACAAGTCGATTACAAAGACGTTGATACCCTGAAGGACTTCGTCCAGGAAAACGGCAAGATCATGCCAGCACGTCTGACCGGCACCAAGGCGCACTACCAGCGTCAAGTTGACACCGCCATCAAACGCGCCCGCTACCTCGCGCTGCTGCCTTACACCGATCTGCACCACGCTTAATTGCGTAGTCTAATCCTGGAGAAAAACTATGCAAATCATTCTGTTAGAAAAAGTCGTCAACCTGGGCAACCTGGGTGAAGTCGTTAAAGTTAAAGACGGTTACGCACGTAACTTCCTGATTCCGCAAAAAATGGCCCGTCGCGCTACCGCGTCGGCTGTTGCTGAATTCGAAGTCAAGCGCGCCGAACTGGAAAAAGCTGCTGCCGCTAAACTGGCCGCCGCTCAAGCCCAAGGCGAGAAACTGAACGGCATGACCGTGAACGTTTCGCAAAAAGCTGGTGTCGACGGCCGTCTGTTCGGTTCGGTCACCAACTTCGACATCGCTGAAGCGCTGACCAAAGCTGGTTTCGCTGTAGAAAAAGCTGCTGTGCGCATGCCTACCGGTCCTCTGAAGACCGTTGGCGAGCACCCAGTGAGCGTTGCTCTGCACACCGACGTCGTGGTCGAAGTGACCGTTGCCGTCGTGGGCGAAGCAGCCTAAATTACTTGCGCGGGCAGCAATGCCCGTTGTGTTGCTAATAACGCTTGCGATATTGGTAATAGTTGAAAAAAGCCGGGCTTGCCCGGCTTTTTTCTCGCCAATTTTTTCGTAGTAACGCCTTGGCTGCCGCCCTAAGCGGGTATAATTCGCGCCATGAACACCCCCTCCGATCCGCAACTCGATTCACTCCGCGTCCCGCCGCATTCCATCGAAGCAGAACAGTCCGTCATTGGCGGCCTGCTGCGCGATAACCAGGCGTTCGACCGTATCGCGGACATGATGCATTCGGAGGACTTCTACCGCTATGACCACCGCATCATCTTCGAACAGATCGTCAAGATGATCAACGGCTCCAAGCCGGCCGACGTTATCACGGTGTTCGAAACCCTGACGCAGATGGGCAAGGCCGAGGACGTCGGCGGCCTGGCCTACCTGAACGCGATGGCGCAGAACACGCCGTCGGCGGCCAATATCCGCCGCTACGCCGAGATCGTGCGCGACCGTTCCATCCTGCGCCAGCTGATCACCGTGGCCGACGAGATTTCCGGCCAGGCGTTCACGCCCCAGGGCAAGGAAGTCAAGCAGATGCTCGACGAGGCCGAATCGAAGATCTTCGCCATCGCCGAACAGGGCGCCCGTGGCGCCGCCGGCTGGCTGCCGGTGCAGCCGCTGCTGACCCAGGTGGTCGAGCGCATCGATGAATTATATTCACGTGACAACCAGTCCGAGATCACCGGCGTGCCGACCGGCTGGATCGACCTCGACCGTATGACCTCGGGCCTGCAGCCGGGCGACATGGTGGTCGTCGCCGGCCGCCCGTCGATGGGCAAGACCGCGTTCTCGATGAACATCGCCGAGAACGTGGCCGTCGAGGAGGGCCTGCCGGTGGCCGTGTTCTCGATGGAGATGGGCGGCGTGCAGCTGGCCATGCGTATGCTCGGTTCCGTCGGCCAGCTCGACCAGCACCGCCTGCGTACCGGCAAGCTGAACGACGAGGATTGGCCGCGCCTGACGCACGCCATCCAGAAAATGAACGACGCCCAGGTCTACATCGACGAGACGCCGGCATTGAACCCGATCGAGATGCGCGCCCGCGCGCGGCGCCTGTCGCGCCAGTGCGGCAAGCTCGGCCTGATCGTGGTCGACTACCTGCAACTGATGACCGGCTCGACCCAGGGCGACAACCGCGCCTCCGAGATCTCGGAGATCTCGCGCTCGCTCAAGGGCCTGGCCAAGGAACTGCAGTGCCCGGTGATCGCGCTGTCGCAGCTGAACCGCTCGCTGGAGCAACGCCCCAACAAACGTCCCGTCATGTCCGACCTGCGCGAATCCGGCGCTATCGAGCAGGATGCGGACGTCATCATCTTCCTGTATCGCGACGAGGTCTACAACCCCGACTCGCCCGATAAGGGAACGGCCGAGATCATCATCGGTAAGCAGCGTAACGGCCCGATCGGCTCGGTGCGCCTGACCTGGATCGGCCAATACACCAAGTTCGGCAATTACGCCGGTAACCTGGCGCTGTACCAAGGCGACTAACACCGGCAACACCACTGGGTCCGCCACAGCAAACAGGGCGAACCCTTTCTGACGCCGCCGGCCCGTGCCGGAGGGCGGTCTGTAGCAGTAATCACGACTATGAAACGGAGAAAGACATGTTTGGACGCTTGATGCCCACCGAGGGCAAATTTTTTGACCTGTTCAATCAACACGCCGACCTGTGCGTCAAAGGTGCAAAAGAGATGCTGGGGTTGATGTCCAACTTCGACGACCTGGAAAACCGCGTGCACGCCATCGAGAGCATCGAGAAACAGGCCGACAAGATCACCTACGCCACCGTCGACCTGCTGCACAAGACCTTCATCACGCCGATCGACCGCGACGACATCCACAAGCTCATCACGCGCCAGGACGACATCCTCGACCTGCTCGAGGACGCCGCCCAGACCGTCTCGCTGTACGACCTGCACTCGGTCACGCCGGAAGCCAAGCGCCTGGCCGAGCTGGTGCTGGCCTGCACCGAGAAGGTCAAGGAAGCCGTCTCGCTGCTGCACAACATGGACAACTCGCGCCAGATCGTCGCCATCTGCGAAGAGATCGACCGCCTGGAGTCGGACGCCGACCACGTGATGCGCGCCGCCATGTCCAAGCTGTTCCGCGACGAACCGGACGTGCGCAACCTGATCAAGATGAAGGCCATCTATGAGATCCTGGAAACCGTCACCGACCGTTGCGAGGATGTGGCCAACATCATCGAAGGCATCATCGTCGAAAACGCATAATTACAAAAAGAACAGTCCATGAATACCATCCAAATGAGCATCTATGTGCTGGGCATCCTGATCGCCCTGGCCTTGGTGTTTGACTTCATGAACGGCTTCCATGACGCCGCCAACGCGATCGCCACCGTCGTCTCGACCGGTGTGCTGAAGCCGCAAACGGCGGTGGCCATGGCCGCGTTCTTCAATTTCGTCGCCATTTTCGTGTTCCACCAGCTCACGGTGGCCGCCACCGTCGGCAAGGGCACCATCGATCCCAATGTGGTGGACCAGTACGTGATCTTCGGCGCGCTGGTCGGCGCCATCGTCTGGAACGTCGTCACGTGGTATTACGGCATTCCATCGTCGTCGTCGCACGCGCTGATCGGCGGCCTGGTCGGCGCAGCGGTGGCCAAGAGCGGCACCGGCGCGCTGATCTCTGCCGGCCTGATCAAGACCGTGGCCTTCATCGTGCTGTCGCCGCTGCTCGGCTTCATCTTCGGTTCGCTGATGATGTTGCTCGTGTCGTGGGTGTTCGTGCGCTCGACGCCGCGCCGGGTCGACAAATGGTTCCGCCGCCTGCAACTGGTATCGGCCGCCTCGTACAGCCTCGGCCACGGCGGCAACGACGCGCAAAAGACCATCGGCATCATCTGGATGCTGCTGATCGCCGCCGGCTACTCGCAGGCCGGCGACGCCGAGCCGCCGCTGTGGGTCATCGTCTCGTGCTACACGGCGATCTCGTTCGGCACCCTGTTCGGCGGCTGGCGCATCGTCAAGACCATGGGCCAGAAGATCACCAAGCTCAAACCGGTGGGCGGCTTCTGCGCCGAGACCGGCGGCGCGATCACCCTGTTCACCGCGACGGCCCTCGGCGTGCCGGTGTCGACCACGCACACCATCACCGGCGCCATCGTCGGCGTGGGTTCGGCGCAGAAGATGTCGGCGGTGCGTTGGGGTGTGGCCGGCAACATCGTCTGGGCGTGGATCTTCACGATCCCGGCGTCGGCCTTCGTCGCCGCGATCGCCTGGTGGGTGGGGCAGCACATCATGTAACACGAAAGGGAGCCGAGGCTCCCTTTTTTATTGGGCGCGGGAGCGGGGCGGCTGCGCCGTCGTGGTCGACGATGCGTCGCCCGTGGCAGGACGGATGCGGAGCTCGTCGCCGACCCGTTGAATGTCGAGATCGATATCGGCGCGGCCGTAGGCGATTTCAGGCGGGATGAAGATCGCTTGGGAATTTCCGCTTCGGAAGGCCTTGGTGGTATGGCGGCGCAAGCGCCACAAGTTGGCGTCGCCACTTGGCATGGGCACTGGATAATGGGATTGAGGAGGCAGTCCGACTTTTTCGTAAGCCTGCCGCACGCGTTCTTGTTGTTCAGCTTCCGGCAAGTCCGGTGGTAATTCGACGGTGGCTTTTTTGCCGTCTTTCGACTTCAAGACAAAGGTGTAGTCATCCTCCGGTCTACGAGGGAAGAAACGACGAATGGCCAACGCGAGAGTGATGGCAATCGCCATGGAACCTAGCATCCAGGAGAAAATCAGGAGCAGCCCATCGATAACCGAATCCCAGTTCATTTCCTGCCTCCTCGCGCAAAATCCACAAGAACCGCGATGCCCCAAAGTATAGCGCCGATAAGAATAGCGGTCCGTCCGCCATCGACATTTGCGAAAAAAAGACCGCCATCCGTAAGGCTTAAATACAGGCTGATCGCCCAGGCGGAAAAGCCTAGCCAAACCGTTACGTTGATCCATTGCGCCCACTGATCTTCGCTGCGATCAAAGGATATGCGTTTGGAGCAACTCGCAGCGCGTTGATGCAATTCGCGTGCTCGCGTGAGCGGCAGTAACATGCCCAGCGACGCTGCGCCGACCGTCGGGCCAATAAAGGCGGCGGGGGCGGGATCGTTTAAGCTGCTGCGCATGAGAAATTCAAAAATAGCCATTATCCAAGGAAATACCCACGTGAGGATTCGGAGTTCCATGCTAGTTATGCCGGGGTCGAGGTTTCCAAATGTAGACCCTAATCCCGGGCTGTGAGTTGATCTGCATTGCGGTAAAATCAATAACTTCGTGATGGGCTAAGCATGCAAAAGATTGATTTCACAGCGCTGGCGCAATTGGCGCAGGCGTCCGCCGCAGTAGGCGTTCCGTGTAGCTGCAACCAGGCATCGCTGGCGGCTTGGCAGGCGTTGCCGATGACGTTGGAACTGGATCGGTTCGAGGACGTCGGCACGCTGATGGACGATCCGTATGACGAACCGACGTTCGTCGAATTCCATCCGAACGATACGCGCTACGAGAGCGAGGACGCACCGATCGCGCCGCGCTACTACCCGTACAACCGCTGCACGGTGTCGCGCTGCATGAATTGCGGACGCAACTATCTTCGCTACAACGAGGCCGGCGGCTATTTCACCGAGCTGCGCATCCGGGCCCTGCAGCCTGACTTCTTGGTGGACGCGGCGTTGTCGTAAATCACGTAGGGCGGATTAGGCGGGACGCCGTAATCGGTCATGCTTGAGCCGCCGGCGGCTCGTGCATGGCCGATTACGCTGCGCTAATCCGCCCTACGTGATTTAGATCGTGCTTGCGTCCGGCGCGAACAGCTTGTCGTAGGCCGCCAGCAAGCTTTGATGCATGGCGCTGCCTTCGAAGTTCGGGCCCAGCGTCTCCAGCCCGAAGAAGCGCTCGGAGCCATCGAGCAGGGCCTCGGCCATCGCCAAGGTCTCGGCGCCGTACAGCAGTTCCAGCGCGCGGCGGAAGTTCTCCGGCTCGTCCTGCCGGACGATGCTCTCGATGCAGCGGTACACCAGCCGGCGCGGCTTGACCAGGTCGCCGTAGTGGTGGATCCAGTTGCAGCCCTCGAGCACCGCTTCCTCGTCGCCCACCACCAGCGCCAGCATGGTTTTAAATTCGCCCACGCGCACCTGTTTCCACGGCGTGCCGTCCGCAGCGGCCAGGCCGAGGAATTGCCACAGCGGCCGCTCGTCGTCCAGGTTCGAGGTCTGCAGCTCGACCAGCAAGCTTGCGCACTCCTGCACGCTCAGGTCTTGCAGGCGCACCAGCAGCGGCCGCAGTGTGTTGCCGACGCTGTTGTTCTCCCATTCCAGGTCCTCGACCGGATAGACCTCCGAGAAGCCCGGCACCACGATGCGGCAGGTGTGGACGCCTTGCTCGTCGAAGTCGGCCACGTAGATATCCTTGCCCTCTGCGTGGAGCGCCTCGACCAGCCACCGGTAGTCCTCCTCCGTGGTGGCGCTGAAGTTCCAGTCGACGAAAGGATAGTCCGACGTGTCGCTCAGGAATTCCCATGCGACCACGCCGCGCCCATCGACCAGGTGGGCCTCCCGGTTGGCGAAGGAGTCGATCTCGCTGGCGTCGAAACTCGGTTCCGGATAGCCTTCGAGCGCGTCGAGCGAGCGGTCCTGCGGCAGCTTGGTCATCGCCCGCTCCAGCGCGATCGCCAGGCGCGGATGGGCGCCAAAGCTGGAGACCACGCCCTGGTCCCCCGGATGGATCAGCGTGACGTTCATGACGGGGTATTTGCCGCCCAGCGAGGCGTCCTTGACCAGCACGCCGACACCGGCCGCGCGCAGCCCGGCGACGCCGGCCTCGATGGCGGGGAAGCGGGCGATGACGTCGTCCGGCACCTCCGGCAGGCACATGCCCTCGGCGATGATCCGGTATTTGATTGCCCGTTCGAAGATCTCCGACAGCGCGTGCACGCGCGCCTCGTTGACGGTGTTGCCGGCGGCTATGCCATTGCTGGCGTACAGGTTGTCGATGATGTTGACCGGGATGTAGGCGGTGGCGCCGTCGCGCAGGCGCTGGTAGGGCAGGGCGCAGATGCCGCGCCCGGCGTTGCCGGAGTTGAGGTCGACCAGCACGCCGGCGCCGATGTCGCCCTGCGGATTGTATAAGGCGTGCAGTTCCGGATCGAGCAGCGCGGACGGCCACGAACCGTCGGCCGGCGGCGCGAACCATCTCTCGCCCGGATAATGGACGACGGGGGCGTCGGCGCGCCGCGCGCCCAGGTGGAAGCGGCTCCAGAAGTCATGGGTGCCCAGGCGCTCGGCGAACGCGCCGTAGGCGGCGGCCCGCGCGGCCAGCTCGGTCGCGCCCTTGCCGTTCGCGGTCAGCAGCGGGCAGTCGTCGTCCGTCAACCGGATCGACCAGATGCCGCCGGCCTCGTGCGTCGGCGGCGATTCGGTCAGCCGGAAGCCGCGCCTGGCCAGCGTGGCCTGCATGGTGGCGATGGTGGTTTCGAGGGCGGCGTCTTTGCCCGGGATGTGGGTTTCTGTAGTCATCGAGCGGTCTCGGAAGGAAGGGGCGGAGGGCGCGCAAACTCAAACCGCGCCGGCGAGGCTGAATGCTGGCTTCAAGCTTACCACCGCCGGGGCCGCGACGTCGCAAATGCGCTATCATGCCGCCTTTCGCAGATTCACTCAGGCATCAATGACATTACCTCCGGGCAAGGCCCCGCGCGGCGCGCGCCACTCCCGGTTCCGGCGCTACACCGAAACGGTCATGAACGCCGCGTTGCTGGGTGGACTGGTGGCGTCGCTGAGCTATCGCCTCGGCCTGCACGGGCGCCTGGGTGTGACGCGTTACAGCGTGGCGCTGGCGCCCGAGCGCCGCCTGCCGCGGCCCCTCAAGATCGCCTTCGCCTCCGATTTCCACGCCGGTCCGCCGACCCACGCCGGCCTCTTCGACGACCTGTTCGCCCGCCTCGATGCCGAGCGGCCCGACCTGCTGCTGCTGGGCGGCGACTACGTCCACGGCCCGGCGCGCTATGCGGAGGCGCTGTGCGCGGGACTGGCGGCCTGCCGGCCGCCGCTGGGCAAGCTGGCCGTATTCGGCAACCACGACCTGATCACCGACCACGACCTCATCGAGCGCTTGTTCGCGCGCGCCGGGGTGGAGATGCTGGTCAACCGCGCGCGCCCGCTGCCGGCGCCGTTCGACGGCGTGTCGGTGTGCGGCATGGACGATCCGTGGACCGGCGCGCCAGACGGCCACGCCACCTTCGCCGGCGCCGCCGCCACGCGGGTGCTGCTGATGCACGCGCCGGACGGCCTGCTGCGCCTGGACGGCCACCGCTTCGACGTCGGTTTCGCCGGCCACACGCACGGCGGGCAAATCGCCACCGGCGACGGCACGCCGCTGGTGATGCCGCGCGGGCCGCTTTCGCGTCCCTTTCATTATGGGCGTTTCCCGTTGCCCGGCAACGGCGAGCTGATCGTCAGTCGCGGCGTGGGTTGCAGCGGCATCCCGGTGCGCATCAACGCCGATCCGGAACTGGTGATTTGCACTGTGCAATAATCTATTGTATGAACAAGCCCATCCCCTCAATATCGCTCACGCCCGAAGATCCCGGCGCCGCCGACTGCGTGGCGTTGATGGCGGAGTTGTCGACGGTGCTCGAGGAGATCACCGGCAGCAGCGGCAAGGCCTCGTTCGACGCCGACGACGTGCGCGGCCCGATGGCGTGTTTTGTCGTCGCGCGCGACGCCGCAGGCGTGGCCCAGGGGTGCGGCGCCTTGCGGCCGCTGGAGCCCGGCGTGGCCGAGATCAAGCGCATGTACGCGCGCCGCCACAGCAGCGGCATCGGCAGTGCCGTGCTGACCTACCTGGAGCGCGAGGCGGCGGCGCTGGGCTATCAGGCGATCTGGCTCGAGACGCGGCTGGTGAACCGCCGCGCCGTCGATTTCTATTCGGCGCGCGGCTACGTGCGCATGCCCAACTACGGCAAATACATCGGCAATCCGCTGGCAGTTTGCTTCGAGAAACAACTGCCCGGAGCCTAGCATCGCCGACTTAGGCACGCCTTATATGTAAGCCTCGTCTTACAAGCGAAGGCTCCCGGCGCCGCTTCCGCGCGGGCGCGATCGGGTTCAGAATATGGCCTGTTTCATCAAAGGCTAGAAAAACCATGCGTATCATCGACCAGCGTTACCTCTCCAGCGACAACCGCTATTCCACCCAACCTTGCCTGCTCAGCATTCTGGAAGTCGACGACGCGTCGGCCACGCCGGCCGCGCTGGCGTCGCTCGACCAGCGCTTGCTGGCGATGCTGCCCGGCGTGCGCAGCCAGGCCGGCCTGGTCGGCATGCGCGGCGACGACGTGCCGCAGATCGTGCGGGTGGTGCAGCAGGTGGCGTTGGAATTGCGCCGTCTGGCGCTCAATGAAGTGACGGTCGGTTTCGTCGGCGTGGTGCCGCGCATGCAGGGCCGCTACCGGCTGGTGTTGCCTTACGCGGCCAAGAACGCCGCCGCGCCGGCGCTGCGCATCGCCACGCAAATGGTCAGCGCCTTGCGCGCCGGCCGCGCCTTCAACCTGCCGGCCGCCGTGGCCCGGCTGCGCGCGCTGGCCGACCGCCGTTTGACGGCCCGCCCGGCGGTGGCGGCGGCGTAATCCCCGTCCGGCGTATGTCATAAGGAACAGCGCCGGACCACGGAGACAGCGTAACCTCGGAGACACGTAGGGCGGATTAGCGCAGCGTAATCGGCCATGCATGCGCCGCCGACGGCACGGCCATGGCCGATTACGGCGTGCCGCCTAATCCGCCCTACGTGTTTCCTCGCTTTCGCCGGTGCGATTGCCCAACTCGATTTCCATTCCCTCGTACGCCAGCACCACCTTCAGCCCGCCGAGCAGCGACGCGTGGCGCGCCATCACGTCGGCGAACACCGCCTCCAGCTCGTCGTCGCCACGGGTCGGCTCGTGGTGGGTGCAATACAAGGTGCCAGCGCCGGTGCGCAGCGCCAGCGCCAACGCCGAGTCGAAGGTGCCATGTCCCCACCCGCGCTTGGCGGGATACTCCTCCCGCGTATACGAACAATCGACGATCAGCGCGTCGACGCCCATCGCCATGGCGTCGATGGCGGCGCTGCGTTCGCGCATCCAGCGCTCGTAGGCCGCGTGCTCCGGGTGGCCGGCCTCGTGGATATTGTAAAAAGGCTCGTGGTCGCCGGTGAAAAACAGCGACTTGCCGTTGCAATCGATGCGATACCCCAGGTCGGTCACCGGATGGTTCATCACCACGTTGTTGACGGTGGCGTCGCCCACCTGGATCGCCTCGCCCACCGTCAGCGTGTGATACTCGATGGTGGCGTCCATCTGCGTTTCGCTGACGGGGAAATAGCTATTTTGCAACTGCACACCCATCACGTGCTCAATGCCGTTGCCGGTGACCGGGTCGGTGACCCCGTGCAGGCGCACCCGGCTGTCGCGTACGAACAGCGGCGTAAAGAACGGCAGCCCGTGGATATGGTCCCAATGGCTGTGCGTGATAAAAATGTTGGCGTGGATGGGGACGGTTTTGTTTTGAATCAAGGATTGCGCGAGCGAGAACAGGCCGGTGCCGCCGTCGATGATAATCAAGGTGTCGTCATCGGTGCGCACTTCGATGCAGGTGGTGTTGCCGCCGTAGCGCGCGGTGCGCGGCCCCGGCGAGGGGATGGAGCCGCGTACTCCCCAAAATCTGAATTTCATGCTCTATCCCTAGTGATTTTTTTGTAATTTTCGCCGGTGCCGGTTGTTTTTTTCCAGCCTTGCCACCAACGGCCGATGATAGCTTTTTTTTCCCGCGCGGGGGCGAAACAGAACAATAAACTGAACTGCGAAATGGCGATTCTCCCGCACGATACAGTTCCCCATGTACAACAGCTTGCACTACGGATACACTCGACACTGCGTTGATGCCAGTCACTTTCCCTAAACGGTAACAAAAAAACAATCATGCCAGAGTTGAATCAAACGCAGATTGCCCAGCGTCTCGACCAGTTGACGGAACTCAGCGTTGAGCTGGGCGGCACGCACGACACCGACTCCTTGCTGGAGCGGATACTGGTCGTCGCCAAGAGCATGACCAACGCCGACGGCGGCACCCTGTACCGGCCCAGCGCGGACAAGCGCTCGCTCGACTTCAATATCCTGTGGAACGACACCCTGGGCATGCGTCAGGGCGGCGCCAACGGCGAGCCGGTCACGGCGCCGTCGATTCCGCTGTACGAGGCCGGCGGCGAGCGCAACCTGTCGTCGGTGGCGGCGTACGCGGCCCATTTCGGCCAGTCGGTCAACATCGAGGACGTCTACAAGGCCGACGTCTTCAACTTCTCCGGCATGGTCGCATTCGACCGCCAGCGCCACTACCACTCGCAATCGTTCCTGACGGTGCCGATGAGCGACCACGAAGGCGAACTGGTCGGCGTGCTGCAATTGATCAACGCCATCGACGCCGAGACCGGCGCCATCCGCGCCTTCTCGTCCACCGACCAGCGCTTCATCGAGGCGCTGGCCGCGCAGGCGGCCGTGGCGCTGACGCACCAGCGCCTGATCCGCCAGCTCGAGGAACTGCTCGAATCGCTGGTCAACCTGATCAACATCGGCATCGATGAGAAGTCGCCCTACACCGGGCGCCATTGCCAGTTCGTGCCGGAGCTGACGATGATGCTGGCCGAGGCGGTGCATGCCACCGAGACCGGCCCGATGGCCGGCTTCCGCATGACCGACGCCGACCGCAAGGAACTGTGGCTGGCCGGCCTGCTGCACGATTGCGGCAAGATCACCACCCCGGTGCACGTGGTCGACAAGGCCACCAAGCTCGAGACCATCAGCGACCGCATCCACACCATCGACACCCGCTTCGAGGTGCTGCTGCGCGACGCCGAAATCGCCGCGCTCAAGCAGAAGCTGGCCGCCGGCGGCGACCCCGTCCGGCTGGCCGCGATCGACGCCGAGCTGGCGCGCCGCCAGGCCGACCTGCGCGAGGAGCGCGACTTCATCCGCTTCGCCAACGTCGGCGCCGAGGCCATGTCGGTCGAGCACCAGCAGCGCGTGCGCGGCATCGCCGCGCGCCGCTGGACCGGCCCGGACGGCGACGAGCGCGACTTTCTCGACGCCGACGAGGTGACGAACCTGACCATCCGCTTCGGCACCCTGACCGAGGCCGAGCGCAAGATCATCAACAACCACATCGTGGTGACGATCCGCATGCTCGAGGCGCTGCCGTGGCCCAAGCACCTCAAGAACGTGCCGGAATACGCCGGCGGCCACCACGAGCGCATGGACGGCAGGGGCTATCCGCGCGGCCTGACCGGCGACCAGATGTCGGTGCAGGCGCGGCTGATGGCCATCGCCGACATCTTCGAGGCGCTCACGGCCCAGGACCGTCCGTACAAGAAGGGCAAGATGCTGTCGGAATCGCTGCGCATCCTCGGCCAGTTCTCGCTCAACGGCCACATCGATCCGGACCTGTTCGACATTTTCATCCGCAGCAAGATCTATCTGGAATTCGCCCGCAAGAACATGGACGAGAAGCAGATCGACGTGATCGACGAATCGCGGATTCCCGGCTATACGCCGTAAGGAGCGACCTTGCCACCCTGGCGCCGTTGGGCCCGAACGCTGCTCAAATCCGGCCCGCGCTGGCTGTTGGGCATGCTCGTCACCGCGCTCGGCGCGGCCTATGCGCTGGGTTTCTACGACAACGGCACCGTCGCCCGCCTCGACAGCCTGATCGCCGGCGAGCGCATGAAGCTGCAGGCGCCGGTGCTCGATCCGCGCATCGTCATCGTCGACATCGACGGCAAGGCGCTGAGCGAATTCGGCCGCTTCCCGTGGAGCCGCGACATCCAGGCGCGGCTTGTCTCCCAACTGACCCGCCACTACCGGGTGGGCGCGGTCGGCTACGATATCTCCTTTCCCGAGCCGGACACCAGTTCCGGCTACGGCGTGCTGGAGCGGTTGTCGGCCGGCGAACTGAAGGACGTGCCGGCGCTGCGCGAACGGCTCGAACAACTGCGCCCGGCGATGGACTACGACGGCCTGTTCGCCGCCGCGCTGCAAGGGCAGCCGGTGGTGCTCGGCTTTAACCTGTCGCCGGACCAGGTCAAGGGTGCGCTGCCGGCGCCGCTGTTCAGCGAACAGGATTTGAACGGCCGCGAACTGCTGGCTTATTCGGCCGACGGCTACGAGGCCAACGTGGCGCCGCTGGCGCGCGCGGCCGCCGGCGCCGGCAGCTTCTCGGTGGTCACCGATCCGGACGGCATCGTCCGCACCGCCGGCCTGATCCAGCAGGTCGGCGCCGATTACTACCCGTCGCTGTCGCTGGCCACGGCCGGCGTGTACCTGAAGGCGCGCGCCATCAAACCCTATCTCGACCGCTCGGTCGACCGCATGTCGCAAAGCCAGCAGGACAGCGGCGGCTACGATTTCCTGTCGCTGTTCCTGCCCGGCGGCCAGCGCCTGATCCCGGTGGGCGAGGCGATGACAACGGTGATCCAGTTCCGCGGCAACGGCGGCCCGCGCGGCGGCGCCTTCCGCTACGTGTCGGCGGCCGACGTGCTGACCGGGCGCGCCCCGGCCGCGGTGCTCAAGGGCGCGGTGGTGCTGATCGGCACCACAGCGCCGGGCCTGGTCGACCTGCGCGCCACGCCCGTCAACCCCGAGTTCCCCGGTGTCGAGATCCACGCCAACATCATCAAGTCCATCCTCGACGACAATTTCAAGGCGCGTCCGGACACCGCGATCGCCGTCGAGGCCGGGCTGATCCTGCTGGCCGGCCTGTTGCTGACGTTCGCGCTGCCAGCGCTGGCGCCGCTGCAGGCCATCCTGCTGGGCGCGGCGGCGCTGGGCGCCAGCGTCGCCTTCAACTACTACCTGTACAGCGAGCGCGACCTGCTGTTCCACCTGGCGATGCAGCTGATCGTCATCGCCGCCATCTTCGTGTTCAACGTCGCCTGGGGTTATTTTTTCGAGGTGCGCAAGGGCAGGGCGCTGGTGTCGCGCTTCGGCGAATACGTCGCCCCCGAGCTGGTGGCCGAGATGGCCGCCAATCCCGAGCAATACCATATGGACGGCGAAAGCCGCGAGCTGACGGTGCTGTTCGTCGACGTGCGCGGCTTCACCACCATCTCCGAGGGGCTGACGCCGAAGGCGCTGCGCGAATACATCAACCTGTACCTGACGGCGATGTCGGAGGACATCCGCGACAGCCACCGGGGCACGCTCGATAAATACATCGGCGACGCCGTCATGGCGTTCTGGGGCGCGCCGGTGGCCTTCGCCGACCACGCCAGCCGCGCCGTCGCCACCTCGCTGCTGATGCAGGCCAGCGCGCAACGCCTCAACGACGACTTCCTCGCGCGCGGCTGGCCGCCACTGAAGATCGGCATCGGCCTGAACACCGGCCTGATGCACGTGGGCGACATGGGGTCCAAGATCCGCCGCGCCTACACCGTCATGGGCGACGCGGTCAACCTCGGCGCCCGGCTCGAGGGCATCACCAAGGTCTACGGCGTCGGCATCGCCGTCGGCGCGGCCACGCGCGCGGCGGCGCCGGAATTCGCCTACCGCGAGCTGGACCTGGTGCGGGTCAAGGGCAAGCGCGAGCCGGTGGCCATCTTCGAGCCGCTGGCGCCGGCAAGCGCGCTTGACGCGGCGACCGCCGAAGGGCTGGCACGCTGGCACGAGGCGCTGGCCGCCGTGCGGGCGCAACAGTGGGATAGAGCCATGTCAATAATTGCCCAATTGCATGACTTATCCCCGGACGACCGCCTGTATTCCTTATACACTGAACGCATTGCCTACTACCGGGCCCATCCGCCGGGCGACGACTGGGACGGCGTCACGACGTTCGACACCAAATAGTGCTTAATCTCGTGCTGAATATGCAATTGTGATCGTTTGGAATGTTGAGCGCGGCGCGCCACAGAAAGCGGGAAATACATGCTTATTTGCAAAAAAAAGCTGGCGCCAGCCCTGAATACGACTAAACTTCAAGTAATATTTGTTTCCCGTTGGATATATCTCAACGGGCTCCGCATGCCCCGCCCATAGCATACCCGCCCATGGCGCCGTCACCGGCGCGGTGAGCCGACGACCAGCCCCGATAGAGGATGTCTTCATGACCGCAGATCTTGATTGCCAACGCCAACTCTCCCACGCTGGCGCGCCGCTGCGGCGCAAGCTTCTGTTCGTACTGGTGGCCGCCTGCTACGGCGGCGCTGTTCAGGTCCACGCCGCCCCTGTCAATCCGACCGTGGTGGCGGGCCAGGCCAGCTTCAATTTCCAGGGCAAGACGTATTCGATCACCAATACGCCCAACGCCATCATCAACTGGCAGGGCTTCTCGCTTGGCGCCGACGAAGTGGCGCGCTTCATCCAGCAGAGCGCCGACAGTAAGGTCCTGAACCGCATCACCGGCCAGGACCCCAGCCGCATCCTCGGCTCGCTGCAGTCGAACGGCAAGGTGTTCCTGATTAACCCCAACGGCGTGCTGTTCGGCGCCGGCTCGCGGGTCGACGTCAACGGTCTGGTCGCGTCCAGCCTGGCGATCTCCAACGCCGATTTCCTGGCCGGTAAAAACAACTTCGCCGGCGCCGCCGACGCGGGCAAGGTCGTCAACCAGGGCACGCTGGCCACGCCCAATGGCGGGCAGATTTTCCTGATCGCGCCGGCGGTGGAAAACAGCGGCATCATCTCGTCCCCGAATGGCGACGTGGTGCTGGCGGCGGGCCACAGCGTGCAGTTGTTCGACTCACGCGATCCCAACGTGCAGGTGGTGGTGTCGTCGCCGGCCGACCAGGCGCTCAACCTGGGCAGCATCGTCGCCGAGGGCGGACGCGTCGGCGTCTACGGCGCGCTGGTCAACCAGCGCGGCACGATCAACGCCGACAGCGCCGTCATGGGCGCCAACGGCAAGATCATCCTCAAATCCAGCCGCACCACCTTGCTGGAGGCCGGCAGCAGCACCAGCGCGCGCGGCACGGCCGATGGCAACCTCAACACCGGCGGCGACATCGTGCTGCTGGGCGCGCAGGTCGGCCTGACCGGCAACGCCGTGGTGGACGCCAGCGGCGGCGCCGGCGGCGGCACGGTGCTGGTCGGCGGCGATTATCAGGGAAAAAATGCGGCGTTGCCGAACGCGCAGCAGACCTTTGTTGGCAAGGACAGCGTGATCAAGGCCGACGCCACCGGTCTGGGCGACGGCGGCAAGGTCATCGTCTGGAGCGACCGGGCGACGCGGGTGTTCGGCGCCATTTCCGCGCGCGGCGGCGCGGCCGGCGGCAACGGCGGCTTCGTCGAAACGTCCGGCCATTATCTGGATATGCAAGGCAGGGTCGACACGCGCGCGCCGCTGGGCGCGACCGGCACCTTGCTGCTGGACCCGAGCGATATCTACATCGCCAGCGACAGCGGCACCGCCACGGCCGCCGGCATGACGGCCGGCGCCACGCCGCCGAACAACAACGGCGTGTTCCTGGAAACGATCGCCGTGGCCGATTCGCTGCTGCTGACCAGTACCTTGCAGAACGCGCTAGCGACCACGGATGTCACCGTCACCACCGACAACAGCGCCGGCACCGGCAGCGGCAAGATCAGCGTGCTCAGCCCTGTTAGCTGGCTCTCCACCCACAGCCTGACCCTGAACGCCAACGCCGGCATCGAATTGAAGGCGTCGATCGACGGCGCCAACGCGCCGCTGCATCTGAACGCGGGCGGCGCCATCGTCCAGACCACCAGCCCCATCGACGGCCTGCGCGCGGCCAGCCTGAACGCCCTGGCCGCCGGCAATATCGTCCTGGATAACACCGGCAACACGATCACCGGCGTGAGCAGGCTGGCTTCCACCGGCGGCAGCGCGTCGTTGACGGCCGACAGCGTCAATCTCGGTCTCAGTTCGGTGGCGAGCACCGGCACCTTGTCGGTGACGGCGGCTGGCGGCGACATCACACTCGGGGAGCAGCTGACGATTGCCGGCGGCCTGAACCTGAACGCCGCGAACAATATCAGCGCGCCGAACGCCGTTACCGTCGGCGGCATCTTCACGCTCGGTGGCGGCAGTTGGTCGCAGACCGGCGCCTTGCCCCACTTTTCAGCGGCCGATTTCCGGCTGGAGGGCGGCAGCTTCGTGCGCGCGACCGCGGGCAACGGCAGCGCGGCCACGCCGTATCTGATCGACGACATCTACGGATTGCAAGGCGCCGGCGGCCTGCCGGCGTCCACATGGTTCAGCCTGAACAAGGACATCGACGCCAGCGGCACCGTCGGCTGGAACGCGGGCCAGGGCTTCGCGCCGCTCGCCAACACCGATTATCCGTATGCCGGCACGTTCAACGGCAACGGCTACAAGATCAACGACCTGGCCATCGATCGCGCCGGCTCCAACAACGTCGGCCTGTTTGCGCTTTTGGGCGGCGGCACCATCAAAAATCTGAACCTGAGCGATGGCGCGGTGCGCGGCAACGCCAACGTCGGCGGCGTGGTCGGCAGCGCGGTCGCCGGCGCCGGCGGCATCATCGACAACGTCAAGTCGTCCGCCGGCGTCACCGGCGTGTCCAACGTGGGCGGCGTGGTGGGCGACAACGGCGCGGCGATCAGCAACGCCAGCGCCGGCGGCGTCGTCACCGGCCTGGCCGGCCCTCATGCCGCCAATATCGGCGGCCTGGCCGGGCGCAACCTGGGCAGCATCAGCGCCACGTCCGCCAGCGGCGCTGTCAATTCGACCGGCTTCGGCTATGTGGGCGGGCTGGTCGGCAGCAACGCCAACGACGGCGCCCATGTCGGCGCCATCACCACCTCCCGCGCCAGCGGCAACGTGACCTCGACCGGCGAGATCGTCGGCGGCCTGGTGGGCGATAACAACGGCGGCGTCATCAGCATCGCCTACGCCACCGGCGACGTCCAGGGCGGACGCAACGTCGGCGGCCTTGCGGGGCGCAACAACATCCTCAACGGGACCGGCGGCACCATCGCCAACGTCTACGCCAGCGGCGACGTCAGCGGCAATCTGCTGGACGTCAACCTGAACCACGCCAACATGGGCGGGCTGATAGGCGAACTTTTCTCCGGCACGGTCGGCAACAGCTACAGCGGCGGCGCCGTCGACGGCCAACTGTTTTCCGGCGGCGTCAGCGCCATGGTCGGGACGTTGGGCACCGGCACCATCAGCAACGGCTACTTCAACGCCGATGCCGCCGGCAGCGCGTACGACATCGCCGGCACGGGGCTGACCGACAAGCAGAGCCAGCAGCAGTCGAGCTACGCCGGCTTCGACTTTTCCACCGTCTGGCGCAACTATGACGGCCATACCGCGCCGCTGCTGAAAAGCTTCCTGACGTCGAAGACGATCGCCGTCAGCGGCGGCGGCAACGGCGTCACCAAGACCTACGACGGCGCGTCGGCCGCGTTCACCGGCAGCGCCACCGGCGTGGTCGCGGGCATCAACGGCACCCTCGGTTACGACGGCGCCGTCAATGTCGGCACCTACGAGGTCGGCGGCCTGTGGTCGACCCAATACGACATCACCTACACCGGCACCGGCGCGCGCCTGGTCATCCAGCCACGCACGGTCACGGCCACCGTCACCGGCACCAAGATCTATGACGGGGTCGCCTACATGGAGCAACCGGCGACCTACACCTTCGGCAATCTGGTGGGCGGCGACACCTTGGGCGTCTCCGGGCTGGTCAGCTTCAGCGACAAGAACGCCGGCGCCGGCAAGGCGATGAGCGTGGCCAACGCCACCCTCACCAACAATGACTTCGGCAATTACGTTCTGGGCGGCGCCGTCGGCGGCA
This sequence comes from Oxalobacteraceae bacterium OTU3CAMAD1, assembly GCA_024123915.1. NCBI lineage: Bacteria > Pseudomonadati > Pseudomonadota > Betaproteobacteria > Burkholderiales > Oxalobacteraceae > Oxalobacteraceae bacterium OTU3CAMAD1. Next base: position 2,316,165 of record CP099650.1, read on the forward strand.
GCGGCAGCATCACCAGGGCGTCGCTGGCGCTGTCGGGCTTGAGCGCCGTGTCGCGCCAGTACGACGGCACCACCGTGGCCCAGCTCGGCGGCAGCGCGTCGGTGGCCGGTTTCAATGGCGACGACGTGGCGCTGGCCGGCATGGTCGGCGGGACCGCGACCTTCAGCAACAAGAACGTCGGCACCGGCAAGCTGGTCACGGTCGCCACCGGCGGCCTGAGCTTGACCGGGGCCGACGCCGCCAACTATGTGCTGGCCTCGCCGTCGGATTTGAGCGCCGACATCACGCCGGCCACGCTGACCGTGACCGGCCTGACGGCCAACCACCGGATCTACAACCTCGACTACGACAGCGCGACGGCCACCTATGGCCGCTTGGCCAGCTTGAGCAACGGCACGCTGGGCGGCGTCATCGGCAACGACAAGGTCGCCATCGGCGGCGCCAGCGCCAGCTTCGCCGACAAGAACGTCGGCACGGCCAAGAGCGTGACCGTCCGCGGCATCGCCTTGAGCGGCGCCGACAGCGGCAACTATGTCGTGGGCAATCTGCCGACCGGGCTGACGGCCGATATCACGCCGGCCGCGCTGACGGTGTCGCTGGCGGCGCGCGACTACAACAACAGCGCCGCCGCCACGCTGACCGGGGCAACATTGACCGGGGTGCTGAGCACCGCCGGCGGATCGGCCGACGCCGTCTCGCTGGCGGCCAACGGCGCCACCGCGACCTACGCCGACAAGAACGCCGGCGTCGACAAGGTGGTCACCTTGGGCGGCGGTGCCGGCTTGTCCGGCGCCGACGCCGGCAACTACACCCTGGCGGCCGCCAAGGGCACGATCACGCCCCGCGCGCTGGCGACCTGGACGGCGACCGGCGGCGGCTTGTGGAGCGACGCCGCCAACTGGCAGGACGGCGTGGCGCCGTCGGCCGCCAACGTGCTGGCGGCGGTGCTCAACAACGCCGGCGGCATCGTCACCTACGACAGCGGCGCCGGCGCCACCACGCTGACGTCGCTGCGCGCGAACGGGCAGGGCGTGAGCCTGACCGGCGGCGCGCTGACCCTGACCGGCACCGGCGCCGACGCCTCCTACGCCAACGGCGGCGGCCTGATGCTGGGCGGCGGCGCGCTGGCGGTCAACGGCCATATGCAGATCAGCAACCTGGTGTTGAGCGGCGGCGTGCTGTCGGGCACCGGCGCCGCCACCCAACTGGACATCGCCGCGCTGGCGCAGAGCGGCGGGGCCATCGATATCGACGGCACGCTCACTGTGGGCAACGGCGGCGATATCGCCATCGGCAACGCGCGCGCCAAGGCTGGCATCACGCTCAACGCCGCGCAGGGCGGGATCACCCAGACCGGCGCGCTGGTGACCGATAGCCTGCACGCCTTCGCGGCCAACGGCATCGCCTTGACCGACGCCGGCAACCAGGTTGGCGCATTCGAGGCGATCGTCAACGGCGCCGGCAATATCGCGCTCCACAACACCGTGTCCGGCGACGGGCTGGCGCTGGGCGCCATGAGCACCAGCGGCAACATCATCATCGACAACGCCGGCGGCATCCACACCACCGGCGACATCGCCGGCGCCGGCGGCCTGGTGTCGATCACCGCGCACAGCCCGATCACGGTCGATAACGAGATCAGTGCGGCGACCATCCTGCTCGACGCCAGCAGCGATATCATATTGTCCAGGCATTCGGAGTTGAACGCCGGCGCGGCGATCGGCCTGACCGCCGGCCGCAACATCCAGTTGGGCGGCAAGTTGAGGGTTCCGTCGAGCGGCCGCATCGCCGCCACCGCCGCCACCGGCAATATCACGTCGCTGCCCGGCACCACCTTCAACAGCGGTGGCGGACCGGTGACCTTGACCACCTTGCAAGGCTCGATCGACGTGCGTTCCAGCACATTCATCGGCCAGACCACGGCCACGCTGAACGACGGCGCCGCCGACGCGGCCGCCAAAGCTGCCGCCGATGCCGCCGCCAAGGCTGCAGCCGACGCGGCAGCCAAAGCCGCCGCTGAAGCCGCCGCCAAAGCGGCAGCAGACGCCGCCGCCAAGGCCGCGGCTGAAGCGGCCGCAGATGCCGCCGCCAAGGCCGCCGCCGAAGCCGCAGCCAAAGCCGCCGCCGAAGCCGCCGCCCAGGCTGCGGCCGACGCGGCAGCCAAAGCAGCGGCCGAAGCGGCCGCTAAAGCGGCCGCCGATGCCGCCGCCCAGGCCGCAGCCGACGCGGCAGCCAAAGCAGCGGCGGACGCCGCCGCCAAGGCCGCCGCCGAAGCCGCCGCCGTGGTGGTGGCGACGCAGGGACGTCCAAGCGAACCGGTAGGGCAGGCCCTCAACGCCACGGTCAATGTGATCAATTCCGCCACGGCGACCGCCTCCCAGCTCGGCGTGGCCGGGCGGAGCGAGGCCAAACCGCCGGAAGCCCAGAACGGCGGCACCGCGCCCGACAAGGAGAAGGCGCTTGCCGCCGGTGACGGCGGCACCGCAACAGCCGGCGAGAAGATAGGCGTGGCAAAGAAAACATATTGCAATTAGGTCGGCCCGAAATCCAACACCCGTGACGGTGATTTAACAGTTGATACTTGCAATCGGGCATCATTCTTATGCTGAACATGTTAACATCGGAGTGTGACTGAATCAGGAAGTGTCGAACAATTAACATTTCCCGCAACTGACAGCGACAAAAATTCGAAGAGCCGACAATGACCGATAGTTTCCCCCGCCTGCTAGCGAGCGCCATCCTTGCCTTGACCGTGTCAACGGCCTGGGCGGGGGAGCCCGCGAGCGACAGCGCCGCGATTCGTTTCGATATTTCCCGTTTCGATGTCCAGGGCAATACGCTGCTGCCACAGGGACGGATCGAACAGTTGCTGGCGCCGTTCACGGGGAAAACGCGCGACTTCGGCGATATCCAGCGCGCGCTCGAGGCGCTGGAGGGGGCCTACCACGCGCAGGGCTACAACGTCGTCACCGTTCAACTGCCCGAGCAGGAACTGAACCGTGGCGTGGTGCTGCTGCGCGTGGTGGAAACCAAAGTCGGCCGCGTCAGCGTCAAGAACAATCAGTACTTCGACGAAGCCAACATCCGCCGCGCCTTGCCCGCGCTGCAGGAAGGCCGCACGCCGAACCTGAAGGCCGTGTCGGCCAACCTCAAGCAAGGCAACGAGAATCCGTCCAAGCAGGTCACGCTCAAGCTGCAGGGCGGCGAAAAGGACGATGAAGTCGACGCCGTGCTGGAGGTCAAGGACCAGCGCGTCTGGAAGGCGATGGCCAACGCCGACAACACCGGCACCGAGCAGACCGGCAAGACCCACCTGGGCTTCATCCTGCAAAACGCCAACCTGTTCGGCCTCGACCACGTGGCCTCGCTGCAGTACACCACCTCGGCCGAGGAACCGGGCCGGGTCAAGGTCTACGGCGCCGGCTACCATATCCCGCTGTACGCGCTGGGCGACTCGCTGGACTTTTTCGCCAGCTATTCCAACGTCGATTCCGGCACCGTGTCGGCCGGCCTGTTCAACCTGGCCGTCAGCGGCCGGGGCGCCGTCTACGGCGCGCGCTACAACCAGTCGCTGGCCAAGCGCGGCGAATACGACTCCCACCTGACCTACGGCGTCGACGTCAAGGCGTTCAAGAACAACGTCGAATTGGTGGGCCAGCAGTTGGGCAACCTCGGCAACGACGTCACCGTGCATCCGCTCAGTATCGCCTACACCGGCAGCCTGCCGCTGAAATCGGGCGAGATCGGCGGCCAGCTCACCCTGCTGCGCAATATCTCCGGCGGCTCCAAGGGCGGCCAGGGCGACTTCACGCTGGCGCGCAGCGGCGCCAGGGCCGACTACACCGTGCTGCGCCTGGGCGGCAGCGTGACGCAGGCGCTGGCCAACGACTGGCAACTGCGCGCCATCGCCAACGGCCAATACACGCGCGACGCGCTGATCCCGGGCGAGCAGTTCGGCGCCGGCGGCGCCACCTCGGTGCGCGGCTTCACCGAACGCGAAATCTCCAACGACAGCGGCGTCGCCGTCAACCTGGAGGCTTACACGCCCAACCTGTGCGGCCGCCAGGCCTGGAACTGCCGCCTGCTCGGCTTCTTCGACAACGCCTACATCAAGCGCAACCATGCGCTGCCGGGCGAACTGGAAAGCACCTCCATCGGCAGCGCCGGCGTGGGCCTGCGCCTGCTGCTGTCGACCTACGTCAACCTGCAACTCGACTATGGTCACGTGCTGCGCGCCGGCGCCACCGGCCGCGCCGACGCCAACCGCCTGCACCTGCGTTTGGGTTTGGCTTACTGAACACCTGAAAAGACCGCTATGAACAGCCACCGCACCCACTCCAGCCGTATCGGCCGCCAGCCGCCGTCCGCGAAGCTGCGCCGCAAGGCACTGGCCGTGCTGGTGGCGGCCGCCTTCGGCACGGCCCAGGCCAATCCGGTGGCGCCGACCGTGGTGCATGGCGCGGCCACTTTCAACCAGCAGGGCAACCTGTATTCGATCACCAACACGCCCAACACCATCATCGACTGGCGCAGTTTTTCAGTGAACGCGGGCGAGGTCACCCGCTTCATCCAGCAAAGCGCCGACAGCAAGGTCCTGAACCGCATCACCGGCCAGGACCCGAGCCGCATCCTGGGCTCGCTGCAGTCGAACGGCAAGGTGTTCCTGATCAATCCCAACGGCGTGCTGTTCGGCGCCGGCTCGCGGGTCGACGTCAACGGTCTGGTGGCCTCCAGCCTGGCGATCTCCAACGCCGATTTCCTGGCCGGTAAGAACAATTTCGCCGGCGCCGCCAACGCGGGCAAGGTCGTCAACCAGGGCACGCTCACCACTCCCGACGGCGGACAGATTTTCCTGATCGCTCCGGCGGTGGAAAACAGCGGCGTCATCTCGTCGCCAAACGGCGACGTGGTGCTGGCGGCGGGCCACAGCGTGCAATTGTTCGATTCCAGCGATCCCAACGTGCAGGTGGTGGTGTCGGCGCCGGCCGACCAGGCGCTCAACCTTGGTAGCATCGTCGCCCGGGGCGGCCGCGTGGGCGTCTACGGCGCGCTGGTCAACCAGCGCGGCGCGATCAACGCCGACAGCGCCGTGCGCGGCGAACGCGGCCAGATCGTCCTGAAGGCGGCCGGCACCACCATGCTGGAGGCGGGCAGCGTCACCAGCGCGCGCGGCGGCGATCTTGACGGCAATCTCAACACCGGCGGCGATATCCGCTTGCTGGGCGCGCGGGTCGGCCTGACCGGCAACGCCGTGGTCGATGCCGGTGGCGCGGCCGGTGGCGGCTCTGTGCTGGTCGGTGGCGGCTACCAAGGTAAAGGTGACGGCAACACTTCGGCGCTGCCGAACGCGCAGCAAACCTTCGTCGGGCGGGATGTAACGATCGGCGCCGACGCCGGCGTCAGCGGCGACGGCGGCAAGGTCGTCGTGTGGAGCGACGAGGCGACCCGCATGCACGGCGCCTTGTCGGCGCGCGGCGGCGCGCGGGGCGGCAATGGCGGCCTGATAGAAACCTCCGGCCACTATCTGGATGTGGCCGGCGCGCGCGTGGACGCCGGCGCCACGGCCGGCCAGGGCGGCAAGAACGGCACCTGGCTGCTCGATCCCTACGACATCGTCGTCATCAAGGACTCCAATATCCAGACTCCGCTGTCCGACGTGGCGGAGTTCGGCCAAGCCGCCAGCGGCGTGACCCAGGTTGACTCCGGTGCGTTGAGTGGCGCCACCGCCAACGTGGTGCTGCAGGCGCGCCACGACATCACCTTCGGCGCGGCGATCCACAATGCCAACAGCGGCGTCAGCCTGACGGCGCAGGCGGGCAACAACATCAACGTCAACGCCGTGCTGGCGATGACCGGCGACATCCGGCTGACGGCCAACGACGAGGGCGCCGGCCCGGCCAGCGGCCGCGGCGCCGTGACGATCGCCTCGCTGGGCGCCACCACCACGCTCAATAGCCGTGGCCATGCGGTTTCGCTGGCCGGCAGCGCCGTCAACGTCAACGGCAAGGTCGATGCCGGCGCCACCGGCAACCTGGCGGTCGAGGCGACCAATGTGACGCTGGGAACCAGCGCTACGCTGACCGGCGGCGATATCGGTATCAAGGCCAATACCCTGACACTGGGCGGCGGCGCGCGCATCAGCGGCCAGGGCAGCGGCGCCAAGGTGCTGATCACGTCGGTCGGCGACGTCAACGTCGGCACCGGCGCGGATCGCATCGCCAGCGATGTTCCTGGCAGTGCGATGGCCGTAAGCGAAGACACGCTCAAGAAAATAGACAACGCCGACGTCACCATCGCCAGTGCCAGCGCCAATGGTGTGGTCGCGGTGACCGGGTCGCTCGACTTGACGGGCTCGAGCGGCTACGTCCGCAACCTGACGCTGGGCACGGGCCGCACCGGCAACGTGCTGATCGACGCCGCCACCCGGGTCAACGGCGCGCTGACGTTGAACGCGCTGGAGGTCAACGTCAACGCGGCGACCACCGCCGATACGGTGGCGATCGCGGCCAACGTGCTGGACCTGAACGCCAACGTCACGGCCAACGTGGCCAGCGTCCGTCCGGCCGCCGGCGGCTATCATATCGAATTGGGCGGCAGCTCCTGCGTCAACACGATCAACTGCCTGTTGGTCAAGGATATCCGCTATCTGAAGGCGCCGACCGTGGTGATCGGCAGCCAGGATGCGGCGCACGACGTGGCTGGCATTGCCGTCGCGGGAATCGCCACCAGCGGCGCCCTGGCGGCGCAGCGGGACCCCGCCACCACCAGCATAGCTCTGTTGAGCAACGGCGGCGCCATCACACAAACCGGCGCCATCAACGTGGAGAACCTGGCCGTCGCCAACGCCGGCGACATCACGCTGAACAACGCGGGCAATCGGGTGGTCAACCTGGCGGTGTCGCAGCAGGGAGCCGGCAATGATTTTGAGTTCAAGAACACCTTCAGCACGGCCATCGCCACCTTGGCCGGTGGTGACCTGTACCGGATCAGCGGCATCGATACCGATGGCAACGTGACGCTGGACGTCGCCGGCGCCATCACCACGGCCGGCGGCATCAATGGCACTCCCATCACCGCCAACCATCTGACGATGACCGCCACCGGCGGCATCGGCTCGACCACGGCGCCGTTGCTGACCAAGGTTTCGCAACTGTCCGCGGTCAACCGGGCCGGCGGCGGCAGCACGGCGGCGATCAATATCGCCAATGTCAACAATACCGCGCATGCGGAGGCCTTGACGGTGACGAAGGCGCAGCAGCTACCCGCCCTCGGCGGCAACAATGGCGCGATTACCATCGATAACACTGGCGCCATGCTGATCGCCGCCGCGCCGTCTCCGTCGCCGGGCAACGGCTTGTATGGCGTTTGGACCGACACCGGCGCCATCACCCTGCAAACCCATAGCCCGTTGACGATCGACGGCATGATCGGCTCCTTCTCCGGCGATATCAGCCTGGCGGCGGGCGACAGCTATGATCCGAGTAACACGATGACCTTCAGCGACGCGGCCAGCGTGACCTCGACCGGCGGTACGGTGACGATAACGGCAACCAGTTTCGCCCTTGGCGGTAGCACGATCGCCGGCTCGAATAACAGCTACACGCAAATTACGCATACGCCGCCTACGCCGACGCCAACGCCTACACCTACGCCTACACCTACGCCAACGCCAACGCCAACGCCAACGCCGACGCCGACGCCTACGCCTACGCCGACACCAACGCCGACACCAACGCCAACGCCGACACCTACGCCGACACCGACACCGACACCGACTCCAACGCCAACGCCAACGCCGACACCGACACCTACGCCGACACCTACGCCAACGCCGACGCCGACGCCGACGCCGACGCCGACGCCGACGCCGACGCCGACCCCAACGCCGACACCTACGCCAACGCCGACACCTACGCCAACGCCAACGCCAACGCCAGTGTCAGCGGATATCTGCACCATCGCGCCGAACTCCGCGCTGTGCCAGGTATTGTCGCCGCCCAGCGCGAGCGAGCCGGTCAAGCCGGTGCTGCTGGCCAGCACAGAAGTCATCAAGACGGTCACGCGCGGCGAGCCGGTCCCGCCACTTGGGGCCGGGAATAAAACCGACGAACCATTGTCGAGCGAACCGAAGTCGCAAAGCAGCAGCACCACCACCACCGAAAACACCGGAAACCAAAATGTCCCTGCTAAGAAAACCTACTGCAACTAGGCATGTTGCAACCAAGAGCCTGCTCCAGGGTCTGATGCTGCTGGTGCTCTGCGGCGTGGTCAGCGCCGGTTGGGCGGCACAGGTGGCCGGCACCATCACCCAGCTCAGCGGCCCCTTGCTCGCCAAGAAGGCCGATGGCGCGGTGCGCGTGCTGTCGCTGCGCTCGGAAGTGGAGAGCGGCGACACCTTGATGACGGAAAGGAACACCTACGCGCTGGTCAAGTTCGTCGACAACAGCGAGATCACGCTCAAGCCGGGGACCACGTTCAAGGTCGAGAACTTCGCCTTCGACGCCGGCAAGCCCGACGGCGACCAAGCCTCGTTCAGCCTGGTCAAAGGGGGACTGCGCTCGGTCACGGGCCTGCTGGGCAAGCGCAACAAGGAAAAATTCTCGATGAAGACGCCGAGCGCCACCATCGGCATACGCGGCACCACGTTCATCGCCGACCTGGTCGAGCCGTCGGCCGAAGACGCCGCCGAAGCGGTGGCCGCGCGCGAGGCGTATTTGATGGCCAGCACGGCGTCGCTGGACGCGCTGGCGGCGCCGCTGAAGCCGCTGATGCTGGCGCAGGGGCCGACGTCGCCGCCACGATCGAGCACCGCGATGCCGCCGGGCTTGTATGTCAGTGTTCTCGACGGCATGATCAATGTGAGCAACACCGGCGGTGCGCTGAACTTCAGCGCCGGCCAGTTCGGCTACACGCGCAGCAACATGGTGCCGCCGGTGGTGGTGCCGAGCAACCCGGGGCTGAAGTTCGCCCCACCGCCCACCTTCACCAGCAGCACGACGACATCGGGCCCGGGCGGGAGCGCCCCCAAAGCGGCGGCGGTTGACTGCGAAGTCCGCTGATTCAGCGCCAAAAAACGCTTGACCTTCCAATCGTGGGATACTTGAAGCTATCGGCATTCGCTGTTACTTCGAGTTCCCATGATGAGCACTATCACTGAAAAAACCGTCTCGCAATCGATCAAGATCGAGGGCATGAGCTGCGCGTCCTGCGTTGGACGCGTGGAGCGCGTGCTCGCCGCCGTCGATGGCGTCAAACAGGTCAGCGTCAACCTGGCCACTGAAATGGCGCGCGTCGAGTCGGCGCTGCCGATCGATTTCGATGTGCTGCAACAGGCGATCGACAAGGCCGGCTACCAGGCCAAGCCCGCGCCGGCGCCTTTCGCTCCCGCCACCCCGGCGGTGGTCGCCCCCGGCGCCAGCGGGGATGCGGTACTGCTGGCGGCGCTGCTGTCGCTGCCGTTGATGTTGCCGATGCTGCTAGAACTGGCCGGCGTCCACTGGATGCTCGACGGCCGCATTCAAATTCTGCTGGCAACCCCTGTGCAGTTCTGGCTCGGCGCGCGCTTCTACCGGGCCGGCTGGCTGGCCGCCCGCGCCCGCAGCGGCAATATGGATTTGCTGGTCGCGATCGGCACCAGCGCCGCTTATGGCTTGAGCGTCTACCAACTGCTGACCGCTACCTCGGCCATGCCGCATCTGTATTTCGAGGCCTCCGCCGTGGTCATCACCCTGGTATTGCTGGGTAAATGGCTGGAGGCGCGCGCGAAGCGGCAGACCACGTCCGCGATCCGCGCGCTGCAGGTGCTGCGGCCGGAATCGGCGCGCGTGCGTCGCGGCGACCAGGATGTCGAGGTTCCGATCGCGCAGGTGCTGCCCGGCGAGATGGTGGTTGTCCGTCCGGGCGAGCGCATCGCCGTCGACGGCGTGGTGGCCGAAGGCGCCAGCCACGTGGACGAAGCGCTGATCACCGGCGAAAGCCTGCCCGTGGCGCGTCATGCCGGCGACCGCGTGACCGGTGGCGCGATCAATGGCGAAGGCATGCTGCTGGTGCGCGTGACGGCGGTCGGCGCCGAGAGCACGCTGGCGCGCATCATCCGCCTGGTGGAGGACGCGCAGGCCGCCAAGGCACCGGTGCAGCATCTGGTGGACCGCGTCAGCGCGGTGTTCGTGCCGGTGGTGCTGGTATTGGCGCTGCTGACTTTAGTGGGCTGGTGGCTCGTGTCCGGCGATGGCGAGACCGCCATCATCAACGCGGTGGCGGTGCTGGTGATCGCCTGTCCGTGCGCGCTGGGATTGGCGACGCCGGCCGCCATCATGGCCGGCACCGGCGTGGCCGCGCGCCACGGCATCCTGATCAAGGATGCGGAGGCGCTGGAGCTGGCGCATCGCATCACCACCGTGGCCTTCGATAAAACCGGCACGCTGACCGAAGGCAAACCGTCGCTGGCGGTGTGCGAGCCGGCGACCGGCGTCATCGATGAGGCGCGACTGCTGCAACTGGCGGCGGCGGTGCAACGGGGCAGCGAGCACGCGCTCGCCCGCGCGGTACAGCAAGCCGCAGGGGAAGAATCTGCCGGCGCGCTTTTCGTCCCCACCGCCGCCGCCGACATCACCGCCTTGCCCGGACGCGGCGTCGCCGCGACGGTCGACGGCATGCGGCTGATCCTCGGCAGCACGCGCTTGATGACGGAGCAGGGCGTCGCGCTGACCGCGCTGGCGGCGCGCGCCGCCGAACTGGAAGGGCAAGGATTGACCGTCTCGTGGCTCGCCGAACAGTCGCCGCAACCGGTGCGCTTACTGGGTTTGCTGGCCTTCGGCGATCGTATCAAACCGAACGCCCGCGCCGCGATTGAAGCGCTGCACGCGCTCAATATCGAGACCGTGCTGCTGACCGGGGACAATCAGGGCAGCGCCGATCACGTCGGCGCGGCGCTTGGCGTCCGCAGGGTGGTCGCCAACATGCTGCCGGCCGATAAAGCCGCCGCCATCGGCGCCATGAAGCAGCCTGATAAATGCATCGCGATGGTCGGCGACGGCATCAACGACGCGCCGGCGCTGGCCGCCGCCGATGTCGGCATCGCCATGTCCAGCGGCACCGACGTCGCCATGCACGCCGCCGGCATCACGCTGATGCGCGGCGACCCGGCGTTGGTGGCCGCCGCCATCTCGATCTCGCGCCGCAGCTACAGCAAGATCCGCCAGAACCTGTTCTGGGCGTTTGTCTATAACCTGGTCGGCATTCCGCTGGCCGCCTTCGGCCTGCTCAACCCCATGGTCGCCGGCGCCGCGATGGCGCTCAGCTCCGTCAGCGTGATCAGCAACGCGCTGCTGCTGCGCCGCTGGAAGCCCGACGCGCAACCCGTAAGTGAAGGAGGGAAGGTATGAACATCGGACAAGCGGCCAGCGCCTCCGGCGTTTCGGCCAAGATGATTCGCTACTACGAGAGCATCGCGCTGATTCCACCTGGGCGGCGCAGCGAATCGGGCTACCGCATCTATAGCGAGAACGACCTGCACGCGCTGCGCTTCGTCAAGCGGGCGCGCACGCTGGGCTTCTCGCTGGACCAGATCCGCGACCTGCTGTCGCTGTGGCAGAACAAGGAACGCGCCAGCGCCGACGTGAAAAGAATCGCCCTCGGCCACGTCGCCGAGCTAAACCAACGCATCGGGGAGCTGACCGAAATGCGCGACACGCTGCAAACGCTGGCGCGCTGCTGTAAGGGCAACGACAGGCCGGATTGCCCCATTCTTCAAAGCCTCGCCGATCCCAGGTAGCCCGGAGACCCGGCGTATCTGTCCGGGCGCGCCGGAACCACGTATAATCGCCAGGTTTTGGTGCCCGCGCGTCCGTCTGGATGCGCAGTTAAACGGGAAACATGGCGCTGGCCCAGCCAGCCAACATGTGCTGCCCCCGCAACGGTAAACAAGCGTCGTCGCCGACGACTATCCGCCTCGCTACACCACTGTGCTTTTGCATGGGAAGGTCAGGTGGATTTGCTTGCGAGCCCGGATACCGGCCAAAGAGGTGGAAGCGCCCAGGCGCTTCCTTTCAAGCCGCTCACGGGGAGGTGAGTGGCTTGCTTCTGTCGCTGGATCATTCAATGCCTAACCTGCCTGCCGACGCGGCCATCCGCTCGATCGAGACGCTGCTGTACTCCATTTCCAACGTGTTGTATCTGCCCGTGCTGCTAGGGATCGCGGCGCTGACCTTGTACATGCTGGTGTGCTTCGGCACTTTCGGCGCCGAATGGATCGAGCGCCGGCGCGGCGTGCGCATGCTGGTGGCCACCGCCCGCCACGACATGGCGGCCGTGCTGACGGCGCAGGAGGGCGAGCCGGGACTCGACGCGCGCCTCGAGCGCGTGGTGCAGCGCACCGACGCCGCCGGCGTGCGCCGGCTGGACGGCGTGCGCTTCGTAGTGCGGGTCGGCCCTGCGCTCGGTCTGATGGGCACCCTGATCCCGATGGGTATCTCGCTCGCCGGTCTGGCGCAGGGCAATTTACCGAAGATGGCCGAATCGATGACGACCGCCTTCACCGCCACCGTGGTCGGCCTGGCGTGCAGCGTGTGCGCCTATGTTCTGAGCCTGGTGCGCGAGCACTGGCTGCGCAGCGACCTGACCGACATCGCCTATGCCGCCGAAACCATGCTGGCGACCCACGGGCACAAGCCGCACCTGATGCGCGTGGAGGCCTGATATGGCCATGCGATTTATGAACCGCCACCGCTACGGCCGCATCGGCGAGCACACCGAGGACCCGCTGGCCGGCGTCGCCAACCTGTTCGACGCCAGCATCGTCTTCATCGTCGCCATGATGCTGGCGCTGTTCTCGGCCTGGAACATGATGGACCTGCTGGACCCCAATTCCGAAGTCACCATCGCCAAAAAGAGTGCGGACGGCCGGGTTGAAGTGCTGACCAAGAAGGGCGCCGAGATCACGGTAAGCCGCGTCAGCGACAAGCCATTGTCCGGTTCCGGCAAGCGCCTGGGCACCGCCTACCAACTGCCGGACGGGAAGGTCGTATATGTTCCGGAATAAGCGTTTTGGAGTGCTGGAAGTTGTTTTACTGCTGCTGATTTCCTTCTTCATCGTCGGTTATGTGCATTCGGCGCAGGCGCCGCGCACCCTCGCGCTGATGCTCGGCGATGTCGAGTCGCGGCCGGCGGTGCTGGCGGTGCGTGGGTTGCAGGCGGAGCTGAAGGCGCTCAATGTCGTCATCCGCATCATCCCCAACAACGGCATGACGCAGGCCGACCGCAATGCCCTGGCCAGCGCCGATGTGGCGGTCGTCAACGCCAAGGGCAGGCTGGCGATGGCGGGACTCAAGGACGAACTGCAGGCGCTGAGGAAGTCGCGGCATCCCGTGTTCGCTGTCGGCGGCGCGATCGACGACAGCATCCGCGAGATGGGCGTCCAGGACGACAAGACCATCCAGCAGTATCACAGCGAGGGCGGCATCGAGAACATGGGCAACCTGCTGCGCTACATCCTGCGCCAGCATTTCGGCTCGAAGCTGGAGGTGGCGCCGGTGCACGCGATGCCCGATGTCGGCCTGTACGACGTCGCCGCCAACCGCACCTACAGCAGCTACGAGCACTATTTGCAGGGCTATGCCAACTACAAGACCGGCGCGCCGTGGATCGCTGTGCCGTTCTATCGCGCCAGCCTGGTGGCGGGGCAAACCTTGCCGCTGGCGGCCATCGTCGCGCGGCTCGAAGCGGGCGGCTATAACGTGTTGCCGGTGTTCGGCTATCCGTACGATGTGCCGCTGCGTTTTCTGTTCGATGAAAGCGGCAAGAGCCGCGTCGACCTGATCGTCGCGCTGGGCATGAAGGTCGGCGGCACCGCCAATACGGGCGCGCTGCTCGACAAGACCGGCGTCCCGGCGATCAACGCCATCACCCTGAGCCAGCACACGGCGGCGCAATGGCGCGAATCGAAGATCGGCCTCGATATCATCGAACGCACTTGGCAGTTGGCCGGCGCCGAGATGGCCGGACTGATACAGCCGACGGTGGTCGCCAGCCGTGAACGCATCAGCGATGCGCAGACCGGCCTGGCCTATGTCGAGGAGACGCCGATCCCCGAGCGCATCGAGCGGCTCAACGAGCGCGTGGCCGCCTGGCTGGCCTTGCGCCAGAAAGCCAATGGCGACAAACGCATCGCCATGATTTACTTTAACTACCCGCATGGTTCCGAGACCATCGGCGCTGCGTATCTGAACGTGCTGCCGGAGAGTTTGTGGCAAATCGTCCAGCGCCTGAAACGCGACGGCTATCAGACGGGTGACGCGCTGCCGGCCGGCGAGGCCGAGCTGCAAGGCGAGATCCAGCAGTGGGGGAATTACCCCGGAAAATCCAAGGGCGACTACATGACGGGCCTGAAGCATCTGGCCGAAAGCGGCCAGGCGCTGCTGGTGCCGCTGGCCGACTATCAGGCGTGGTTCGCCAAATTGCCGCAGACGCTGCGCGATTCCATCCTGGCGTCATGGGGCAAGCCGGAAAGCGCACCGGTGCTGTGGCGCGACGCCAAGGGGCAGCCTTTCTTCGTTTATCCGGCGCGCCGCTTCGGCAATGTGCTGATGGCGCCGCAGCCCGGCCGCGCGTGGGAGCAGAACCTGGAGAAACTGCACAACGAAGTGAGCATGCCGCCTAGCCATGAGTACATCGCCTTTTACCTTTGGCTGCAGAAGGGCTTCCAGGCCAACGCGGTGATGCACATCGGCACCCACGGCACGCAGGAGTGGCTGAGCGGTAAAGAGGCCGGCCTGTCCGAGGACGATCCGACCGAGGCGCTGATCGGCGCCATGCCGAATATTTATCCGTACGTGATGGACGACGTGGGCGAGGGCATACAGGCCAAGCGGCGCGGCATGGCCACCATCATCGACCACATGACGCCACCGTTCGATATTGCGGGCCTCAATCCGGACCTGCGGGAGCTTGGCGCGCTGCTCAACGACCACCGCGTGGCCGAGCAAAAAAGCCCGCTGCTGGCGCGCAGCCATCTGCTGGCGCTGAACCGCATGGCGGCCAAAAGCGGCGTGTTGAAGGACATGAAGAAGACCGAGCTCAAAACCGAAGCCGACATGGAGGCGCTTGAAGAATATCTGGACGATACCGGCAACAAGCTGACACCTTTCGGACTGCACACCTTCGGCGTTGCGCCGACGGCGGAGCGGCGCAACGCCACGGCACGCGCGGTCGTCAGTCTGGATACCGGCGCCACCACCGAGCAAAAAACCAAACGTATCGCGCAGCTGGAAGACGATATCGAACGCAGCGCGGCGCTGGAACTGGACCGATTGCTGGAGGCCCTGTCGGGCCGCTACATCCCGGCCGGCGCCAGCGCGGACCTGGTGCGCAATCCGGACGCGCTGCCGACCGGCCGCAATTTCTTTGGCCTCGATCCGTCGCGTATTCCCAGCAAGACCACCTACGAGGCGGGCGCCAAACTCGCGCGACAGCTGGTCGACGATTATCGCAAACGCCATGGCGTGTATCCGGACAAATTGAGCATGAACCTGTGGGGTGTGGAGACCTCGCGCCACGAGGGCATCATGGAAGCGCAGGCGATGGCGCTGATGGGCGTGCGTCCGACCTGGGATGAACGCGGCCGCGTGACCGGTGTCGAAGCGCTGACCCGCAAGGAACTGGGACGCCCGCGTGTCGACGTGACGCTGATCTCGTCGGGCCTGTTCCGCGACCTGTTCGGCAATCTGCTGGCGTTGATGGACAAGGCGGCGCAACTGGCGCAGCAACAGGACGATCTGGGCGCGGCCGCCGACACCGGCCCGTCGGGCAACGTGATGCAGGAGCATAGCCGCAAAACCGCCGCCGCCTTGCAGGCGAACGGCATTTCCGCCGACGAGGCGCGGCGCATGGCGTCGGTGCGCATCTTCGGCGTGCCGAGTGGCGCGTACGGGACGCAGATCGAAAAACTGATCCCGCTGACGAACGCCTGGAAGAACGAGAAGGAAGTGGCGGACGTGTTCATCAACCGTATGAGCCATCCCTTTGGCGCCGGCTATTGGGGCGACGACAATGCCAATCCGGCGCAGCGGCGCGAGTTGTTCAAGCAGGCCATCAGCGGCAGCAAGATCGCGCTACACAGCCGCTCCAGCAATCTGTTCGCGACGTTGGACAACGACGACTTCTTCCAGTACCTGGGCGGCACCGCGATGGCGATCCGCAGCGTGGACGGCAAGACGCCGGAGGTGGTAGTGAGCGATCTGTCCAATCCGCGCAAGCCGGGCCACAAGACGCTGGAGCAGTACATGGGCCAGGAGATGCAGTCGCGCTATCTCAATCCAAAGTGGGCCGACAGCATGCTGAAGGAAGGATATTCCGGCGCGCGCTACATCAACCGCGTGGTCGACTATCTGTGGGCCTGGCAGGTGACGGTCCCGGAGGTGGTCGACAGCAGCAAATGGCAGCGCATGTACGACACCTACGTGGCCGACCGCCATGGCCTGAAAGTGCGCGAGCGCTTTGCCGCCAGCGGCAACCTGCGCGCGTACCAGGCCGTGACGGACCGCATGCTGAGCGCCATCGAGCGTGGATACTGGCAGCCGGGCGACGCGGTGCGCGACAATCTCACGCGGCAGAACGCGCGGGCGATCAAGGAGGCGGGCGTGTCGTGCAGCGCAGACTCGTGCAGCAAGGCGACGTTGAAGATCGCGCCGGAGTTCACCGGCCAGTTCGTGCCGAACGTCGGTTCCAATCCTGCGATCGCGCGCGGGGCGGCTGCGGCCGGGCGTGCGGGCGGTTCGGCGCCGTCGGCGCAGCCGGTGGCGGCAGCGCCGGGGCAGCAGCAGGCCAACGACGCCGCGATGAAGGCCGCGCTGGCGGACCTGCAGGTGCTGCAGGCGAAGTCGCAGGAGCTGCAACCGGTGCCGGCGCCGCGCGCCAAAGCCAAACCGGTCGACCCGGCGCCGGCATCGTTTGCGAAAACCGAGCTGGCCGACGCCAAGGTAAGCGGGTTTGAAATGCAGACCTTGGCCAATCTCAGTCCGGCGCAGAAGACGGTGGGCACGCTGGCGTTGCTGGCGCTGGCCGCCGGCCTGGTGGGAGCCGGCTATGTTGGACGTCGCAAGAAGTTGAAGAAACTGAGTGGAATGCTGAATTAAATTTCATTTGCATGCCCGCTGACGGCTCATCGATGGCGGATTACGGTGTTCCGCCTAATCCGCCCTACGTGTCGCCGTGGTCAAGCGACGGCCAGGTTGACAGGAGCCATGAATTCCGATTCTCGCGAGGAGACACGTAGGGCGGATTAGCGAAGCGTAATCCGCCAAGCGCCGTCGGCGGCCCAAAACGCGCAACGGCATCAACGCACAAACATCCAAACCGTCAACGCCGCGCCGACCAGAACCACGAACCCCCGCATCACCTTCTCCGGCAAACGGTGAATCAACCATCCGCCGCACAAGCCGCCGGCGATCCCACCGACGCACAGTGCCAGCGCCGCCGGCCAGCTGATCAACCCCGACGTCGCGAAGATCATCGCCGCCACCGCGTTCATGGCCATCGCCAGCACGTTCTTGGTGGCTGCCGCCATGCGTACCTGCTGCCCCGCGACGGTCAGCGCCGCCAGCATCAAAAAGCCGATGCCGCCGCCGAAGTAACCACCATAAATCGAAATACATCCCTGCGCCAGCACCAGCGCCCAGCGCGGCATGCCGCTGGCCGCGTGCAGCGGTTTTTTGCGGAAGCTCCCCCACGCGAACACGCTGGTGGCGAACAGCACCAGCCACGGCACCAGCCGCTCGAAGAACGAGGCCGGGGTATTCAACAGCAGCACGGCGCCGAACACGCCGCCGATGGCGCTGATGACCAGCATCTGGCGGAACGTCAGCGGACCGACGTCGCCCACCAGCTTGCGCCCCGCGTAGGCGGACGTGATCTGGCTTGGGAACAGCGCGATGGTCGACGTCATGTTGGCGGCCAGCGGATTCAATCCGGCCAGCAGCAGGGCGGGGAAGGTGATGAACGAGCCGCCGCCGGCCAGCGCGTTTTGCACGCCGGCGAGGAATCCGGCGGCGGCGACCATCAGGACGATGTGAATTTCAAGCGGTGGAACTGGCGGCATGGTCGGGGCGCAGACATGGTGGATGTGGAAGCGGACGGAACATTAGTTTCCGTTCGATTATAACCGTGGCCGGAAAAGCTTTCCGGCGAGGCGATTGTGCGACGGGCATGCGCCGGTGGTGCTACGATATTTCGCATGACGACACCATACCAACTCTATTACTGGGACGGCCTGCAGGGCCGCGGCGAATTCGTGCGGTTGGCGCTGGAGGAGGCGGCCATCCCTTACGACGATGTGGCGCGCCGCAAGAAGGGCATGCCGGCGTTGATGGCAAGCCTGGACGGCGACAAGGTCGATCATCCATCGTTTGCGCCGCCGGTGCTGCGCGCGGGGGAGCTGTTGATCGGGCAGACGCCCAATATCCTGCTGTTCCTCGGCGCGCGGCATGGCCTTGCGCCGCGCGCCGAGGCGGGGCGCTTGTGGGCCAACCAGCTGCAGCTGACCATCTCCGACATCGTCGCGGAGGCGCACGATACGCATCATCCCATCTCCACCAATAAGTACTACGAAGACCAGAAGAAGGAAGCCAAGGCGCGCGCGAAGGATTTCAGGGAGGCGCGCATACCGAAGTTCCTGGACTATTTCGAGGGCGTGGTGCAACGCAATCCGGGACGCGGCGGCTGGACCATCGGCTCGCGCCTGTCGTATGTCGATTTGTCGCTGTTCCAGCTGATCGAAGGCTTGCGCTACGCGTTCCCGAAGACGATGGCGAAGCTCGAACCATCGTATCCCGGCCTTGTAGCCTTGCGTGACAAGGTGGCGGCACGTCCCAATATCGCCGCCTACGTGGGCTCGAAGCGGCGCATCCCCTTCAACGAAGACGGCATCTTCCGCCACTACCCCGAGCTGGAGTAAGTGGAACCCCCGCTTCGCAAGAAGCGGGGGCGGATACCGCGTGGGCGTCAAGCGTCGCCCGTCACTTGTAGCTGGCCACCAGTGAAACCCCGCTCGACGCCTTGTAGCCGTAGACCAGCACATAGTACGTGCCGGCCGCCGGCGAAGCGATCGAGATGGTCTCGGTGGTGGTCGAACCGTCCGATTTCTGCAGGTAGGAGCTGGTCGTCGGCTGCGATCCCAGTTTGACATAGAGGTCGGCGTCGCCGCTGCCGCCGGACGTCTTGAACGTCAGGCTGGTGGCGCCCGAGGGCACGGCGAAGGTGTACACCTTGCTGCCGCTGGCCGCCACCGAGATGCCGGTCACCGCGACATTGTTGGTCAGCGCGTTCGACGCCGGGGGCGTGGTGCCGCCGCCGCCGGCCATCACGCTGGCGAAGTTGGCCACGTTCAGGCTCCCGTAGCCGCTGGCGTAGTCCCAGCCCGCCGCCGCGCTGTAGCCGCCGTTTCTGCCGGAGACGACGTCGTGGAACATGCCTGGATTGGCGGCCGCGCGCGCATACAGGTTGGATGACGGGAAGGGTAGCGAGTTGTTGTTCATCGATTGGACGCGCGCCCAGAAGCCGGTGAACAGCGGCGCGGCCAGGCTGGTGCCGCCAATTTGCTCGGTTGCGCCGTTGACCAGCACCAGCGCGCCGCTGGACGGATCGGCGTCGAGCGCGATGTCCGGCGTGCCGCGTTTGGTGGAGCTGCCCAACACGCCGGCGTTGACCTGCCAGCTCGGCGCAGCCTCTGTCAGGCTAGGCCCGCCGCCGGCGCCGCCGTCGGCGCTTTGCTGGCAGGTGGCGCTGCTGCTGCACGCCCACACGGATTCGGAAGTCCACGTGGTGCCGGTGGTGCCCAGCAGCGTGCCGCCGACCGACACCACCCACGGCGAGACCGACGGATAGCTTTGCGAGGTGCTCAAGCCGCCGCACTCGTACGAGCCCGAATCTCCGGAGGAGACCGAGAACGTCTGGCCCTGCGCCACCGCCGCCTGGAAGATCTGGTCGTTGCTGGCCATGATGCCGGAGTTCTTGGCGCTGGTTTCGCATTCGCCCAGCGAGACGTTGATGGTCTTGGCGACGTTGTCGCTGACGGCCCGGTTGTAGGTGTCGGTCAGGTCGGCGTCGCTGAGGGTGTTGGCCGTGTACAGGATCATTTGCTTGATGGTGCCTCCGGCGGCGGCCAGCGCGTCCTGCGTGTCCATGTTCCATTCGCCCACGCCGGCGGTGTCGGTGCTGGCCGCGCCCACGGTCACAGTGCTGATGTTCACCGTCGGATATCCCGCGCGGCTGGTGAAGGTGTTCAGATCGGTGATGGTTTGCTTCATGCTGCCCTGGGTGATGATGCCGATGGTGGCGTTGACGGCGCTGGGCAGGCCGCTGGCGTTGTAGATCGCCGGGAAGTCGGTCGGGTTGTGGCCCGTGGTGGCCAGGGTCGTCGCCGCCGGCTTGGCCAGCGTATGGTACATGTGGATGGTCTGCAGGCCGTGGATGGCCATGACGGTGTCGCCGAGCGACTGCGGCACCGAGGCGTCGCTGACGTTGGCGAAGGCGGTGCGGCCGTTGACGTTGTAGTTGCGTAGATCCGTATTGAAGGCGGTTTTGACCGAGCCGGCGGTGCCGTCGCCGCTCACCAGCAGGCGGTTGTCGGACACGGTGATGTTGATAAAGCCGCTGCGTTTCAAATGCTCGACCACTTTTTGCGCCTGGGCGGAGGTCGGCGCGTAGCGTTCCATGAACTGTTCCCTGGTCAGCGGCTGGGCGCCGCGTCCGGCGACGATATCGCCGGTCAGCGCGTCCAGATCGGCCTTGTTGCGCAGCTTGAGCGCGACCACGACGTGGGTCGCTATGCCGGCCTGCATCAGGGCCTGCTGCTGGGTCGTCGTGCCGCTGACGACCGGCGCCTTGGTGGCGGTGGGCACCCAGGTTTCGGCGTGCGCCAGGCCAGTGGTCGCGGTCAGCGCCAGCAAGGTCAGGGAGGCAAGGGACGACAGTTTCATTTGCTCGTTCAAGTTCATGTGGTTCTCCGATTTTTATCAACATGATGTGCGGCGCCGAAGGATCATCGATGCCGCGCGCTTGCGCCACCCCTGAGAAGACGGGTGTGTTTTTTCTCAGGGCGACACGATCCGTTGGCCGCTCCGGATGGAGTGGTCAAGGCGTGTCTATCTCAACGCGGACCGCCGGTGGGCGGCCGCGTCGCCATTGGGGATACAACGGGGGAGCTAATCCAGGGCGTGCGTCAATCGCGGGCGTGCCGGTGCTGTTTCAGGCGCGCGTCGTGAAGGCGTGGCGGGCTGCGGAAAAGCTTAGATGGCGAAGACGGGTGGAGCGTGCGAAGGGGGTGTCAGGAAGGTGGGGGACTGCGTGTTGGAGCGGTACTGCGGAAGAAGTGCGAGGTAGGTTAGTCCGGTTGACCGGGGCGTGACGGTCAGGTCGCCCGTTGGCGGCAATGACGGCGTGTCGATGACAAGTTGGCAGGTCGGGCAATCCGAGTCGTCGTCGGCGATCGCATGGTGATGGACGCCAAGGGCGAACAACTGGATCAGGAAAACGGACAGCACGAGCAGCAGCGCCGCCATCCGCTGGACGGATGGCCTGGACCTCACGCTACTGGTGCTCTCGTCGAGTGACCGCATGCTGGTGGATTCCTGGTGACCGGTGGCTTTCATAGCAACCGTGCAAAAAGTATAGCAAGCGGTGTCGCGCACGATTGCTTTTTTTCTACATTTGCATCGTGGCTGTTGTTTTCAGGATATGCGTCGAGTGGTCCGGCGGGGCGCTGCTCGCGCGGTGTACCGGACGGGTCGGGTGGGCCGAATCAGGCGGCGGTGACGGGGTAGCCGGCGTCGGCGATGGCCGATTTCAGCGGCGCCAGCGCGGTGGCGCTGTCGATTTTGACGGTCTTGCTGGCCAGGTCGACTTCGACTTTTGCGGCGGCGTCAATCGCCTGCACCGCCTTGGTCACCGCGCCCACGCAGTGACCACAACTCATGTTTTCCACTTGTAGCTGATACATCGACTTCTCCTTCACGGTTTCGATGATCATACTGTATGCCTTCCAATCGTGGGAAGGTCAAGGGAATCCTTGTTGAGCCGCGAACGGAGCTTGGCGGATTACGCTGCGCTAATCCGCCCTACGTGGTTTAGATGGGCGCTTGTTTCCCGGGACCCGCTAAGTGTCAACCTTCCGGCGGATCGTCCAGCCTGGCCAGGTCGAGGCTGACCATGGCCCAGATGCCGTCGGCGTAATCTGGCTCGCGCGACAGGTACTCCACTTCGGATGGCTTGATTTCAAACGATTTGCCCTGCTCGACCAATTGGCCGACGTGGCCGTAGATGGCCTTGGTGGCGTTGCTCATCGCTTTGTCCACCGTCTCACCGGTGGTCACGCAGCCCGGGATGTCCGGGACGGTCACCCCGTATCGGCTGCCTTCACGCTTCTGGATCAGGATTGGAATGTCCATGGTCTTACCTTAGCTGTGGTCGGAAAGGCGGGCGAAATCAATGACTTGGATGTTAGTGTTATACAGGATGCCACAGGATTCAAGAACTTTCGTGGATCACCACGCTTTACTGGTCCCCTACTTGTGCATAGATTGGGTAGCAGAAACTGTTTGCGGAAAAAAAGAAGCCCCGCCGGCATCGCTGCGGGCGGGGCTAACAGGTACGTATTTATTCTACTACATTTACAGCACGTCGCTGGCGTGATCGGCCAGGCGCGAGCGTTCGCCGCGCGCCAGGGTCACGTGGCCGCTGTGCGACCAACCCTTGAAGCGGTCGACCACGTACGTCAGGCCGCTCGAGCCTTCGGTCAGGTAAGGCGTGTCGATCTGCGCGATGTTGCCCAGGCAAAGGATCTTGGTGCCCGGACCGGCGCGCGTGACCAGGGTCTTGACCTGTTTCGGCGTCAAGTTCTGCGCCTCGTCGATGATCAGGAACTTATTGACGAAGGTTCGGCCGCGCATGAAGTTGAGCGACTTGATCTTGATGCGCGAGCGGATCAGGTCCTGCGTTGCCGCGCGGCCCCATTCGCCGCCGTCCGAATCGGACTTGTTGAGCACTTCGAGGTTGTCGTCGAAGGCGCCCATCCAAGGCGACATCTTCTCTTCCTCGGTGCCCGGCAGGAAACCGATGTCCTCGCCGACAGGCACCGTCACGCGGGTGACGATGATTTCGTTGTAGAGCTTGGTTTCCAGCACTTGCGCCAGGCCTGCGGCCAGTGCCAGCAGGGTTTTGCCGGTGCCGGCCTGGCCGAGCAGGGTGACGAAGTCGCATTCCGGATTCATCAGCAAGTTCAACGCGAAGTTCTGCTCGCGGTTGCGGGCGGTGACACCCCACACATTGTTCTTGTTGTGGCTGAAGTCGCGCAGGGTTTGCAGCACGGCGGTTTTGCCGTTGATCTGCTTGACCTGGCCATAGAACGGCGCTTCGCCATTCTTCGGCTCCAGGAAGATGAACTGGTTGACCAGCAGCGACGGCACGAACGGACCGGTGACGCGGTAGAACGTCGCGCTCTGGCCGTTTTTATTTTCCTGCCACGATTCCAGGTCCTTGCCGTGCTTGGTCCAGAAGTCGTCCGGCAGCTGGACGATACCGGAGTACAGCAGGTCGGTATCTTCCATCACGTGGTCGTTGAAGTAGTCCTCGGCAGGCAGGCCCAGCGCGCGCGCCTTGATGCGCATGTTGATGTCCTTCGACACCAGCACCACCGGACGGCCTTCCTGTTCGGCCTCCAGCGAGCGCACGACGGACAGGATCTGGTTGTCGGCCTTGCCGACCGGCAGGCCAACCGGCAGGTCCGCCGTTTGCATGCGGGTCTGGAAGTACAGGCGGCCCTTGGCGTCCTTGTTGCCCAGCTTGGACAGCGGAATGCCGTTCTCGATGGCGTCGTCGTCGGTGTTGGAGACCAGCGCGTCGAGGGTGCGCGACACCTGGCGGGCATTGCGCGCCACCTCGGTCATGCCCTTCTTGTGGTTGTCCAATTCCTCCAACGTCATCATCGGCAGGTAGACGTCGTGCTCTTCGAAGCGGAACAGCGACGATGGATCGTGCATCAGCACGTTCGTGTCGAGCACGAACAGCTTGGTCGTGCCGGTTTGGTCGGCGTGACGGCTGGTCGACGACTTGATCCCCACTTCGTTGATCTTGTGCTTGGCCGGGTGTGGCGCCTCGGCGGTGATCGGCGTGACCTTGCCGCGCGCGGCCGGGGTAGCCTTCGCTTTGGCAACGGGTTTGGCGGCCACAGGAGCGGGCGCGGGTGCCGGTGCAGCTTGGGCGGCCTTCAACACGGCCGGCGCGGCCTTCAGCACAGCGGCCACGGCCTTCGACTTGGCGGTGGTTTTCGCTGCCGCAGCAGGCGCGGCTTGGACGGCGACCGGCGCCGCCGCTTTGGATTTCGCTACGGGTACTGCCTTGACGGGCGCCGCCTTCTTCGGCGCGGGTGCCGGCGCGATCTCGGCAACCGCCGCAATGGCGGAAACCGGGCGCGGCCCTGTCGCTTTTGGATAATCTTTTGCCAACAGTAAAGTCGCTGGCTTACTAGGTAATTTTGGCAGTGGCATCAGGATCTCAATTGAAAAATAACTGGAGGAATCCGCCCATAGGCGCAGCGCGTCTCGGCGAATCGGAGACGTTGGTACCGGATGGGGTGGATGCTGGGTGAAACAGGATAGTAGACTGCCGACGGGCGCACATCTTGCCCGGAGAAAGTACCGCGTGGTGGCCGGCTGGCCACCATGTAGGGTGGGAAGAGTTACAGTGATGACTCAAAATGGTTAACAAAATGGCTGGATGCGCATGATTCTGCTAGGGTTGAGCAACTCTGAAAGGCAACGCGCAAACCTGTTAAGCCTGACGCGCCACAAATTCCAGCACTTCATCGACGTGACCCGCTACCTTCACGCCTCTCCATTCTTTCACCAATTGACCGGTAGCGTCAATGACAAACGTGCTGCGCTCGACGCCACGAACGGTCTTGCCGTACATTTGCTTCATTTTCATGACGTTGAACTGCGCGCAGACCGCCTCGTCGGGGTCGGAAATGAGCTCGAAAGGCAGGCCCAGCTTGGCTTTGAAGCTTTCGTGCGAGCGCAGCGAATCGCGGCTGATACCGTAGATTTCGGTGCCGGCGGCCTGGAATTGCTCGTACAGATCGCGGAACGCCATGTTCTCGGTGGTGCAGCCGGGGGTATTGTCTTTCGGGTAGAAAAACAGCACGGTATGGCGCGCTGGCCGGCCGGACAGCTGGAAAGTCTGGCCGCTCGTCATGGGGGCGGAAAAGTCGGTAACTACGGGTTGGCTATCAGCCACTGGTTTTCTCCTGGAGATGGACATCGACAATATGAGGGCGAGTTATCACCCTTCAAGACGGGCGGGCAAAGTAAATATTGTCCAGCATGCGCTAGGAGCGCGCCCGCAGGCGCGCTTGCAGTTGCTCGGCCGTGACGGGCGCGCCGTCGGCGGTCAGGCTGGAAATCGTCAACATGCGGCCGTCGCCGCACACGCCAAAGATGCAATTATCCACTACGGTCAAGCCCGGTGGCAAACCCAGGGCGACGACATTGCCGAAATTGCCGGACAAGCGGGCGCGCTCGATCACGTAACGGACGCCGGCGATGTCGGTGAAGGCGCCGGGGTAGGGCGGCGCGGCGGCGCGGTGCAGATTGTAGACTTGCCGCGCCGGCTGGCGCCAGTCGATGCGACCGTCCGCGGGCGTGCGCGGGTCGCAGCCGCCGGCCGCTCCGGCACCCGCTCTGGCATTGTTATGCAGGCGCGGCGCCGTGCCGTCGAGCAGCGACGGCAGCACGCGCCACAGCGTCTGCTCGGCCGCCACGGTGACCTTGATGGCCACGTCGAAGGCGGTGTCGTCGGGCAGGATCGGCACTTCCACCTGCGAGACGATGGCGCCGGCACCTGGCCCGTTCGTCAACTCGTGCAGGCTGGCGCCGGTGACGGTGGCGTCGTGCAGCACCGCCCACTCGACCGGCGCGCCGCCGGGAAACTCCGGCAGCAGCGAGCCGTGCATGTTGTAGGCCGGCGCGACGGCGAGCAGCTCGGCCGGCAGCGCGCGGCCGTAGTCGAAGCTGAAGATCAGGTCAGGCATGGTGTCGCGGACCTGTTCCAGCAACTCGGGCGATTCGGCGTCGTCGGCGGCGATGCAGGGGATGTGTTCCTCGCGGCACAGCGCGCGCACCGATTCGTCGTGGTTGTTTCCGCCCGGGTCGTCCGTCCGGGTGACCACCAGCGCGACATCGACGCCGCCGGCCAGCAACACCTTCAGGCAGCGTACGCCAAGCTTGTGGTGCGCGAAGACGACCGCGCGTTGGCGGCGGTCGTGGTCGTTCGTATCGTCGGCGGCGTGGTCGTTCATGGCCGAGCGCCTTGTATTCTCAGCAGGCTCAGGCGCCCGCCTTGTCGGTGTTGTCGATGATCAGCGCCAGGGTGACCTTGCGGCCTTCGCCCATCAGGATGTTGTAGGTGCGACAGGCGGCCTGGCTGTCCATGCATTCGACGCCGATGCGGCGCATCGTCAGCGCGGCCGTCAGGCGCGGGTGGATGAAGCGCTGTTTGGCGCCCGTGCCGAGGATGACGACGTCCGGCGCGTCGGCGCCGATGATGTCGAAATGTTCGGCGGTGAGGGATTCGAAGGTCGGCGCGGGCCAGGCGCGCGGCTCGGACTCCGGCAGCACGATCAGGCTGTAGTTGTAGCGCTGGGCGTTGATCTCGACGCCGGTTTCATCGTAGCCGGTGACGGTTTGGTACTTTTTGGTGTCGCTTGCGTGGAGCTTCATGGTATTTGTGCGGTAAATGGCGAGTAGCCCGTCGGACACGTAGGGCGGATTAGCGCAGCGTAATCGGCCATGCATGCGCAGCCGACGGCGGCACCATGGCCGATTACGGCGTTCCGCCTAATCCGCCCTACGTGTCCTATGTGGTTGGTCGAATTTGGTGGCTTAAGTGACATTGTAGCCTTTTTCAAGGGGCGCTTCGCCGTTTAGCCCCGCCAGAGGTTGATTAAACGGGTGGCTTTCGGCAGAATGGTTCTTTTCGCATTGCAGCACAGGCCGCCAGCGCGTTTTTGGCAGGCCTCAGCGGTTTGCCTCACCAAGACAGGATTTTATTTTGCGACCGATTAATAAATCGAACAAACTGGCGGAAGTCTGCTACGAGATCCGCGGCCCGGTGCCGGAAAAAGCCCGGCAAATGGAAGAAGAAGGCCATAAGATCACGAAGTTGAATATCGGCAACCTCGCCGTGTTCGGTTTCGATCCGCCGGACGAGATCGTCCAGGATATGAAAATCAATCTGTCCAACGCGGCCGGTTACACCGATTCCAAGGGCATGTTCGCGCCGCGCAAGGCCGTCATGCACTACACGCAGGGCAAGAACATCGCCGGCGTGTCGATCGACGACATTTACCTGGGCAACGGCGCGTCCGAACTGATCGTCATGTCGATGAACGCGCTGCTCAACACCGGCGACGAGGTGCTGGTGCCGGCGCCCGACTATCCGCTGTGGACCGCCGCCGTCAGCCTGTCCGGCGGCACGCCGGTGCACTACATCTGCGACGAGCAGCAGGATTGGTTCCCGGACATCGAGGACATCCGCCGCAAAATCAACTCCAACACGCGCGCTATTGTCGTCATCAACCCGAACAACCCGACCGGCGCGCTGTACCCGGTCGAGCTGCTGCAGCAGATCATCGAAGTGGCGCGCCAGCACCAGCTGATCATCTACGCCGACGAGATCTACGACAAGGTGCTGTACGACGAGGCCGAGCACGTCTCCATCGCCTCGCTGGCGGACGACGTGCTGTTCGTCACCTTCAACGGCCTGTCGAAGAACTACCGCGCCTGCGGCTACCGCTCCGGCTGGATGGTGGTGTCGGGCGAAAAATCCCATGCGAAAGACTATATCGAGGGCCTCAACATGCTGGCCTCGATGCGCTTGTGCGCCAACGCACCGGGCCAGTTTGCGATCCAGACTGCGCTCGGCGGCTACCAGTCGATACAAGACCTGGTGGGACCGGGCGGGCGCCTGTTGAAGCAACGCGATCTGGCCTACAAGCTGCTGACCGATATTCCTGGCGTCACTTGTGTCAAGCCGAAAGCGGCGCTGTACATGTTCCCGCGCCTCGATCCGAAAATCTATCCGATTGCGGACGACCAGCAGTTCGCCTACGAATTGCTGGCAGAAACGAAAGTGCTCATCGTCCAGGGCAGCGGCTTCAACTGGATCGCGCCGGATCACTTCCGCGTCGTGTTCCTGCCGAACTCGGACGATATGACGGAAGCCTTTGGCCGTATCGCCAAATTCATGGAAGGCTACCGCAAACGCCACGGCGCCAGCTTCTAGCCCTCACGTCGCAGCCAGCCTCCACGCTCCACCGAACCGCAGATCAATAGAAACGAATATATGAAACCCATCAAAGTAGGCTTGTTAGGCGTCGGCAACGTCGGCTCCGGAACGTTCAACGTGTTGGAACGCAACCAGGAAGAAATCCGCCGCCGCGCCGGCCGCGGCATCGAAGTGGTGGCCGTCTCGGCCCGCAACCTCGAGCGCGCCAAGGAGCGCACCGGCGGCAAGGTCAAGGTCGTCGCCAACCCGTTCGACATCGTCAACGATCCGGAAATCGACATTGTCGTCGAGCTGATCGGCGGCTACGACGAGGCCAAGGCGCTGGTGCTGCAAGCCATCGCCAACGGCAAGCACGTGGTCACCGCCAACAAGGCGCTGCTGGCCGTGCACGGCAACGAGATCTTCGCCGCCGCGCAGGAAAAGGGCGTCATGGTCGCGTTCGAAGCGGCCGTGGCCGGCGGCATCCCCATCATCAAGGCGCTGCGCGAAGGCCTGACGGCCAACCGCATCGACTGGCTGGCCGGCATCATCAACGGCACCACCAACTTCATCCTGTCCGAGATGCGCGACAAGGGCCTGGACTTCGCCACCGTGCTCAAGCAAGCGCAGGAGCTGGGCTACGCCGAAGCCGACCCGACCTTCGACATCGAAGGCGTGGACGCGGCGCACAAGGCCACCATCATGTCGGCCATCGCCTTCGGTATTCCGGTGCAGTTCGACAAGGCGCACGTCGAGGGTATTTCGAAGCTGAACGCGATCGACATCCGCTACGCCGAGCAACTGGGCTACCGCATCAAGCTGCTGGGCATCGCCAAGCGCGCCAAGGTCAACGGCGTCGAGGGCGTCGAGCTGCGCGTGCATCCGACCCTGATTCCGAGCAAGCGCCTGATCGCCAATGTCGAAGGCGCCATGAACGCCGTGCTGGTGCAGGGCGACGCCGTCGGCGCCACCTTGTACTACGGCAAAGGCGCCGGCGCCGAGCCGACCGCGTCGGCCGTGATCGCCGACCTGGTCGACATCACCCGCCTGGCCACGGCCGATCCGGAACACCGCGTGCCGCACCTGGCGTTCCAGCCGAACGCGATGACCAACATCGAGATTTTGCCGATGTCGGAAATCACCACCAGCTACTACCTGCGCATGAACGTCAGCGACCAGCCCGGCGTGCTGGCCGACCTGACCCGCATCCTGGCCGACGCGACGATCTCGATCGACGCCATGCTGCAAAAGGAACCGGCCGAGGGCGAAACCAAGACCGACATCATTTTCCTGACGCACCAGACGCAGGAAAAAAACGTCACGGCGGCCATCGCCAAGATGGAAGGCCTGTCGACGGTGTGCGGCAACGTGACGAAGATTCGCCTGGAAAACCTGAGCTGATCGGCGCGGAGGGGAGGGATGCCTGGATAATCGACCAACGTTGATTATCTGGCAACTCTTCGGGCAAAAAAAAGTCCGGGTAGCGTCTACGCACGCTACCCGGAAAAGGGTCAGTTACTAGGGTGTGTTGCGGTACTACGGATACTCCTACTACAAGGTTTTTACTGCGGGAAACTCATTACTGCTGAATTACTGCTTAGTTGCTGCTTAGTGCTGCAATACTGCTTACTTCGAAGCGACGGTCAGTTCGCTCTTTACTTCTTTAACGCCTGGGACGGCCGATGCCACCTGAATGGCCTTGGTGCCAACTTCAGTGCTTGGTACGGCGCCGCTCAGCACAACCACACCGTCGGTGGTGGTCACGCCAATTTGTTTTTGATCGGCCAGGGAAGCCTTGATCTTGCTGGTGATCGCATCGTCATTGGTGGCGGTGCCAGTCTTGGCGGCTCCAGCCATAGCACCTTCTTGCTGACCCGCTGCGAAGGCGGTACCAGTAGCTGCTGCAGCGGTGAGGGTAGCTGCAACCATCAGGCGGGCGATCAGTTTGGTAGTCATCATGATTTGCTTCCTTTACTCAAGTTTAGGTGAAACGTCTGTGACGTTATCCTATCCTTAGCAAACGGCGTGCCAGCTATTAAAAGCCGTTTAAAATCATGAGCTTACTGTGAAGTTACTTAAATTTAATTGTCAAATCGTGATGTTTCCGTCTATATTCCACGGAATTTGTCGTGAAATGGCGACAAGCTATTGCCGCCATTTCGTAAGTCATTGATTTTTAAGGGGGTCGTCTTGTCGCTCGGGGGCGACAAGGGTGGGGTCGGTGCGGAACAGGCTGGCGTCGAGGTCGTATTTCTGCAGCAGGCGGTAGAACTCGGTCCGGTTACGTTCGGCCAGGCGTGCGGCGTCGGCCACGTTGCCGTCGGTCAGTTTCAGCAGCTGGACCAGGTAGTTACGCTCGAAGCGTTGCTTGGCCTCCGTGTAGCTGAGCACTTCCAGCGACGGAACGCGCAGTGCCCGCTGCACCAGGGACAGGGGAATCAGCGGCGCGGTCGCCAGCGCGCACACGTGCTCGACCACGTTATACAGTTGCCGCACATTGCCCGGCCACGAAGCCGTGGTCAGCGCCTCCAGCGCGTCGGGCGCGTAGCCGCGCACCGTCTTGCCGTACTTGGCCGCCAGGGTGTGCAGGAACTGGGTCGCCATCGGCGTGATGTCCTCGCGCCGCTGCGACAGCGGGGGCAGGGTCAGGGTGATGACATTGAGGCGGTAATACAAGTCCTCGCGGAACTGGCCTTCGAGCATGGCCGCGTCCAGGTCGCGGTGGGTGGCCGACAGGATGCGCACGTCGACCGGCCTGGGGATGTCCGAGCCCAGCTGGCGCACGACCCGTTCCTGCAGCACGCGCAACAGCTTAACTTGCAGCAACAGTGGCATATCGCCGATCTCGTCGAGGAACAGCGTGCCGCCGTCGGCCGCCTGCACCAGGCCCTCGCGGCTGCTGACGGCGCCGGTATAAGCGCCCTTGACGTGGCCGAACAGCTCCGATTCGAGCAGCGCCTCGGGGATCGCGCCGCAGTTGACGGCGATGAAGGGTGCCTTGGCGCGGCGGCTGGCGCGGTGGATGGCGTTGGCCAGCAGCTCCTTGCCGGTGCCGCTTTCGCCACGGATCAGGATGCTGGCGTCGGACGCGGCCACCAGCCGGGCCTCGGCCAGCAGCTCGTCCATGCATTGGCTGCGGCTGATCAGGCCGGCGCGCCAGGCCTCGTCGCCGCTCGACGGGCTGGCGGCCGGGGTGGACAGGCTCAACGCCTGGGCGATGCGGTCCAGCAGCAGCTTGGCCTCGAACGGCTTGGTCAGGTAGGCGTAGGCGCCCAAGGTGGTGGCCTCGATCGCGTCCGGGATGGTGCCATGGGCGGTCAGCAGGATGACGGGCAGGGCCGGATAGTTGTGGCGGATCTCCTGGAACAGCGACATGCCGTCGCGGTCCGGCAGGCGGATGTCGCTGATGACCAGGCGCGGCAGCTCGATCGACATGCGCGCCAGCGCCGCCTCGGCGCTACCGACGCCGGTGACCCGGTAGCCGTTGGCGGTCAGGCGCATCGACAGCAGGCGCAGCAGGTCGACGTCGTCATCCACCACCAATAAGTGCGCGCCCTTGCCGGCCGGATTGCGGGCGGCGCCGGCGGCGGCCAGTTGGTCGTCGGCCGCGCTCACTTGATGATCCCCTGCGGTGGCGCGCTGGCCGCCGGCCGGACCGGCAAGGTGCGCTCGATGTTTTTCAAGCCCTCCACCATGTCGTTGAGCTGGTCGATGCGGCGCTGGCTGTCCTTTTGCTGCGCCGACAGCCGGTCGACGTGCTCGGCCAGCCGGCGCGCCTCGGCGCAATTGCTCGACAGCACCAACGCCAGCGATTTGAAGGCGGCCGCCTCTTTGTCGTTGGAGTTGCCGACGCCGTCGAACAGCGTCTGCGCGCGGGCCAGGTCGCCGCCGCCGCGCGTGAGCATCAACACCATCCCCATCTGCATGGACAGGCGCGGGCTGCGCGGCTGCTGGGTCAGGCCGCTGAGTTCCTTGAGCAGCTCGCCCTGGCTCATTCGCCGCAACGACTGATGATAGCTCAGCAGCGGTCCGACCTCGTCGAGCGGCGGCGGCGGCGGCGCCAGTTCCACCACCAGCGGTGGCGGGGGCGGCTCCGGCGGCGGCGCCGGCTTGGGCTGGACCTGGGTGCAGGCGGCCAGCACCAGGCATAGCAGCGCGCACAGCAGGTGCGCCGGGGCGCGGGATAGTGCGGATTTTGCGTAAGGCATCATATTAAGCATCGGGACTTCAATAAGGTAATTCAATTCGGAAACGGGCGCCCTGGTCGGAGGGCAGCAATTGCAACACGCCATGGTGCGCGGCGATGTATTCCTGCACGATCGACAGGCCGATGCCGTTGCCGCGGCGCGCGCCGGGCGGCTGGCGCTGGCCCTGGTAAAACGGTTCGAAGATGCGCGCCGTGTCGTTCGGCGCCACGCCCGGCCCCTGGTCGGCGCAGTCGATCAGCAACCGGTCGTTGCGTTCCTCCAGCTTGAAACTAATCACGCCGCCCTGGGGGCTGAAACGCACGGCGTTCGACAGCAGGTTGCCGATCGCCACCGCCATCTTGTCGGCGTCGACGGTGATCGGCCGCGCCTTGCCCTCGGTGTTGACGGTCAGCTTGGCCGCCTGCCATTGCAGGCGCTGGCTGTCGATGGCTTGCGCGAGCAGGGCCGACATGTCGGTCGCTTCCAGGTGCAGGTGGTGGGCGTCGAAGGTGGCCTCGTTGTAGCGCAGCAGCGCTTCGATCTGCGATTGCAGCGCCGCCGTGTTTTGATTCAGTATACCGGCGATTTCGCGCTGGTTGGGCGATAACGCGCCGGCCACGCCATCTTCCAGCAGGGCAACACCCTCGCGCAGCGCCGCCAGCGGGGTCTTCAGCTCGTGCGAGATGTGGCGCAGGAAACGGGACTTGTCCTCCTCCAGGCTCGACAGGCGCTGGCGCAGCCAGTTCAATTGCTGGCCGACGCGCTGCAGGTCGGCCGGGCCGCGCACCTCGACCGCCTCGTCGAAGCGGTTCGCGCCGAGCCGGTCGATCGCCGATTCGATCTGCGCCAGCGGGCGCGACAGCCACAAGCCGAAGCCGCCGGCCAGCAGGGCCGCGACCACGATGGAGGCGATCACCTGCGCCTTGAGCACCGCGCGCCGCTTGTCGAGCTCGGTCAGCAGCGCGGTGTTGCGGCGTTCGACCTCCTGCTTGACCTCCTCGGCCAGCTGGGCGTTAATGCGCGGCAACAGTGCAACCACGGTCTCGAGCGCCTGCCGGCGGGCGCTGGTGCGCGCGCGGGTCGGCATTTGCAGGATGTCCCAGGCTTGCTCGCCGGCCTGGCGCCAGGTGTCGAAGGCGATATTGGGCGCGTGGGGCAGGCCGCGCTGGACGGCGTCGAGCGCGGCGCGGGCCTCGCGCCAGGCGTCGGCGTAGCGCATGCGAAAGGCGGGGTCGTCGAGCACCAGGTATTGGCGGGCGCTGCGCGTCATCGCCACGCTGCGCTCGGCCAGTTGCTGGACGTTTTCGGTGAGCGCGAGCGCGTGGTGTCCGCTGTCGCGGTTGTGGGCGGCAAGGCGGTCCAGCGTCCACAGCGCATGCAGGGAGGCGGCACTTAGCAGCACAGCAATCAACAGGAAGACGCCCAGCAGCAACTGGCGAAACGAGAGTTTCGAGAGCATCGGTGGTCGGTAGAGGAGAAATGACTGAATGATAGGCGAAACCGCGCGCCGGGTGTGTTTAATTGGAAAGATTGTGGGGGCGGGCGCGGCGCGCCACCCCCGGCCGTTGAACGTTTATTGTGGCTTTGCAGGTCCCGTTTGATCGGCCAAGTCGCCTGGCGACATCTGGAAGACGGCGACATCGGTCTCGTACCAGCGCTCGACGCCCTTGAAGCGCATGCCGATGCGCCGCATGACCGCCGACGAGGCCAGGTTTTCCTGGTGGCACACCGCTAGCAATTGGCCGGCCCGCAGGCGCTCGAACGCAAAGCGCGCCATGGCCAGCGCCGCCTCGCTGGCGTAGCCCTTGCCCTGCCGGTCGGGGCGCAGGCGCCAGCCCAGTTCCAGCGGATTGCGCGGGTCGCGTTCCATATGCTGCACGGCGCCTGTGCCGACGATCTCGCCGCTGTCGTGCTCGATGAAGACCCACCAAGCGTATCCCAGCGCGGCCCAATTGGCTTTGTGGCGGGCGATGAAGGCGGCGGTATCTTCCGGCGTTTCCGGCCGTCCGGTGATGTAGCGCATCACTTCGGCATCGCCGTTAATCGCGCGCAGGCCGTCGAAGTGGTGGTCGTCCACCGGCTCGAGCCGCAGGCGCGCGGTGGCGAGGATATTCGACTGCACCGGCGTCATGCTGCCGGCCCGACGTCCATGCCGTCGTAGGATTCGAGACCGTGCTCTTCGGCGAACTGATAGAACTGCTGGTTGCGGGCGTGCAAGGTGTCGACCGTGTGCTTCTCGACCTTCTCGATGTGCAGCCACCACAGCGCCGGCGCGTCGCCGTCGGGTTTGGAGTCGTAGACGCCGACGATCTGATAGCCCTTGGCCTTCAGCGGCGCTTGCACCGCTTCGAGCTTGGTCTTGTCCGGGTCGGCAAAAAAGTAGCCCCACAACAGCGGCTTGTTGCTGTCCCACGGGGCGTTCTGTTTCATGTCGGCGAATAGCTCGACCATTTCTTCTTTGGTGATCATGTGTATCTCCCTAACGGCAAGGTAACCCTGGCTATAACCTGGGGTCAGGTCCGACATTCGGACATTTTGAAACTTTTTGAAGGCTGAAAAGTTCCCCAATTTTAGCCAAATGTCCGAATGTCGGACCTGACCCCGGTATTTTAACGGAACGTGACTGTTACTTTGAGGCCTGGTCCGCCGGCCGCCTCGTCGAGCGCGATGGCGGCGCCGTGCAGGCTGGCGATGTCGCGCACGATGGCCAGGCCGAGGCCGGCGCCGCCTGGGTTGCGCTCCAATGTGGCGGCGGCGCGGTAGAAGGGCGCGAACACGCGCTCGCGCTCCGCCGCCGCGATGCCCGGGCCGCTGTCCTCGACCTCCAGCGCCACGCCATCTTCGCCCTCGGTCACGCGCAGCACCACCTGGCCGCCGGCCGGCGTGTAGCGCAGCGCGTTGTCGACCAGGTTGGCGATCATCTCGTGCAGCAGCAAGGCCTGGCCGCGGACGACGCAGTCGCGCTCCGCCTCCAGCGACAGGTCGATGTTCTTGGCCACCGCCGCCATCGCCATCTCCAGCCCGACCTGGCGCGCGCTGTCGCGCAGCGAGACCGGCTCCGCCTGCGCCGCCGCGCCGTCGGCGTCGCCGCCATGCTCGATGCGCGCCAACGTCAGCAGACGGTTGGCCAGGTTGACGGTGGAGTCGGTGGTGGCGGCGATGCTGTGGACGATGTGGCGCAGCGCCGCCTTGGTCTCCTCGGGCGGCACGCCGGGCCGGTCGCATTCGCGCAGCGCCAGTTCGGCCTGCGTCTTGAGCACCGTCAGCGGCGTGCGCAGTTGGTGCGAGGCGTCGGCGATGAAGCGGCGCTGGCTGCTGATCAACAGCTGCAGGCGCGAGCGCGAACTGTTCATCGCCGCCACCAGCGGGCGCACCTCCTTGTGCACCAGCGCCGGATCGACGTCGGACGAGTCGTTCAAGCTGCGCGTTTCGACCGCGATCTTCAACCGCATCAGCGGCTGCAGCACCAGCCGCACCGCGAACCACACCAGCAGCGCGAGCGCCAGCAGCAGCAAGGCTTGCCAGGTCAGGGTGTCGAACAGGATCTGGTTCGACAGGCCGCGCCGCGCCTCCAGCGTTTCGCCGACCTGGATCAGCGCGATGCCGCGCATCGAGTCGTCGTACACCGGCTGCAGCAGCGCGGCGATGCGCACCGGCTGGCCGTTGTAGTTGGCGTGATAGAAGCGCACCAGCGCCGGATAGGCCTCCGAGCGCGGCACGTTGGCCGGCACCGCCGGCAGGTCGCCGTAGCCGGACACCGTCTCGCCGTTGATGCCGGTGACCTTGTAGTAGATGCGTCCCAAGGTGTCGGTCTCGAAGCTGTCCAGCGCCACGTAGGGCACGTCGGCCACCACCTTGCCGGCGACGATGGAGACGCGTTCGGCCAGCGCGCGCGTGGACGCCAGCAGCGATCTGTCGTAGGCGACATCGGCCGCGTCCAGCGCGTTGTGGTAGACCGAGACGGTGTTGAGCGTGACCAGTGCCAGCAAGGGCCCCAGCAACCAGCGCAGCAACTGGCCGCGCAGGCTGCCCAGGGTGGCGCCGGGGCCGAATCGTTTGGCGAGCCTGGTCAATAGCGGCATCGGTGCGGGCTCCGCGCGTTAGTCGGCGGCCAGCGCCGGACGCGGTTGCAGCAGGTAGCCGATGCCGCGCAAGGTGGTGATGATGGCGGCGTCCGGCGCGGCGATGTCGAGCTTCTTGCGCACCCGGTGGATATACAGTTCGATGGCGTCGATGTTGGCGTCGTCGGCCAGCGCGAACACTTCGTCGAACAGCTTTTCCTTCGAGACGGCGCGGCCGGCGCGCGTGATCAGGGTTTCGAGCACCGCGTGCTCGCGCGGCGTCAGCGCCAGCGCGTTGCCGGCGTAGGTGAACATGCGCGTGACGGTGTCGAAACTGAGCGCGCCGCAGTGGTGCACCAGCGCCTCGTTGCCGACGCTGCGGCGCAGCAGCGCCTTGACGCGCGCCTCCAGCTCCGCCAGTTCGAACGGCTTGGCGAGGTAGTCGTCGGCGCCCAGGTTCAGGCCCTGCACGCGTTCATCGAGGCCGCCGCGCGCGGTGAGGATCAGCACCGGCGTCTGGCTGCGCGGCGCGGCGCGCGCGCGCAGGCGCTTGAGCACCTCCAGGCCGTCCATGCGCGGCAAGGTCAGGTCCAGTATCAGCAGCGCGTAATCCTGCGTGTGCAGCAGGGCGTCGGCGTCGGCGCCGTTGTCCGCGCATTCGACGGTGAGATGCGCGTCGCGCAGCGCTTTGGCCAGCCAGTGCGACAGCTCGGTGTGGTCTTCAACTAACAGTATGCGCATAAATTCTTGCCATGGCGGAAAAATAAGTTCAGTGTAAGGCCAGAATCATCGTCGCCCGCGCCCTAAAAGGGAAGGCCTATCGGCTTTGTGGTGCGAGGACGACAGGAAATACCCTTCCTGGGGCAGTGAAAGGTAAGTGAAAGGTATTTGAAAGGAAGCGACTTCTATAGTGGCACTCTGATAGCAAATATCAGGCATCACAAATAACTATATCCTCTGGAGACACAATGAAAAAATCCCCAATTAGCCTTGCCATCCTGGCATTGGCAGCCGCCGTTGGCGGCGCCGCCCAAGCTCAATCGAATGTGCAGGTCTATGGTTTGCTGGACGTCGGCGTCGAAAATTCCAACAACGCGAGCGCAACCGGCGGTAGCAATACCCGCGTGATTTCGGGTGGCATGAACACTTCGCGCTGGGGCATCAGGGGCACGGAAGATCTGGGCGGCGGCCTCAAAGCCGTTTTCAATCTGGAGGGCGGGATCCTGATGGACACCGGCGCCCAGGACGGCGCGCTGTTCCGCCGCCAGGCCTACGTCGGCCTGGAAGGCGCCTTCGGCCGCGTGGTCGTCGGCCGTTCGTTCACCAGTGTCTACGACACGGTGATCAGCTACGATCCGATGGGCTTCGCGCCTTACTACTCGTGGGCGACCTCCGGTCCGGCCACCGGCCCAAGCAAATACGGCTTCACCACCGGCTACGATAACCTGATCAAGTACGCCGGCACCTTCGGCAATGTCCGCGTCGGCGCCAACTACTCCGCCGGCGAGCAAACCACCGGCGTCGCCGACAGCGCCAAGATGGGCGCGACCTTCGCCTACAAGTTCGGCCCGGCCAACGTGATGGCCACCTATGAGCGCAACAACGGCAACACCGTGGCCGCCACCGGCAACCGCGACGAAAACACCGTGTGGCACGTCGGCGCCAACTACGAAACCGGTCCGCTGAAGTTCTGGGCCGTCCTGCGCGACTACAACCTGACGGCCGGCCGCGCCGCGACCGCCGACGTCGAAGCCACCACCACCTGGGGCGGCGTGGCCTACAAGCCTAACGAGGTGACCACCATCACCGGCGCGGTCTACCACGTCAATGTGAAGAACGTCGC
This sequence comes from Oxalobacteraceae bacterium OTU3CAMAD1, assembly GCA_024123915.1. Classification (NCBI taxonomy): domain Bacteria; kingdom Pseudomonadati; phylum Pseudomonadota; class Betaproteobacteria; order Burkholderiales; family Oxalobacteraceae; species Oxalobacteraceae bacterium OTU3CAMAD1. The sequence goes on from CP099650.1 coordinate 2,354,564, forward strand.
CGCCAACACCGACGCCGATCCGACCATGTACGTTGTGCGCTACCGCTACGCGCTGTCCAAGCGCACCGACGTGCATATCTCGGGCGCGTACGCCAAAGCCAAACACGGCCAGCTGGTTGGCCTGTCGCGCGACGACGCCGGCTTCGGCAACAGCCAGCGCGGCATCACCGTCGGCATGCAGCACCGCTTCTAAGCCGCTTCGCAACGGAGACCGGGCCGCGTCGATATTTTTCTGAAAGTCGATGCGGCCTGAAAGCGCTTTGAAAGCTTCACCGCTCTAAGATAACCATACAAGATGACTAAAGTTTTGCAGGCTTTGATTGCCGCGCTGTTTTTACTGTGCGCGGTGGCGCGGGCGGCAAGCCTGGAGTGCATCGTGCCTTCCAAACCGGGCGGCGCGATGGACCTCACGTGCAAGCTGGCGCAAAAAGGTTTGCAGGGCTTGCGCGAGTCGCCCAAACCGCCGCCGTCGGATATGCGGATCAGCTATCTGCCGGGCGGTATCGGCGCGGTGGCATGGCATTCGCTGGTGTCGCAGCGGCGCCGCGCGGAGCCGAACACGCTGGTGGCTTTTTCGGGCGGCTCGCTGCTCAATCTGGCGCAGGGCAAGTTCGGCAAGGCCACCGCCAACGATGTGCGCTGGGTGGCCGCGCTGGGAACGGATTACGGCATGATCGCGGTGCGCGCCGATTCGCCTTACAAGACGCTGGCGGAGCTGCTGGCGGCGTTGAAGAAGAATCCGCAGAAGGTGCTGATCGGCGTCTCCGGCACCATCGGCAGCCAGGACTGGCTGAAGATGGCGATGGTGTTCAAGACCGCCGGGCTGGATCCCAAGGTGCTGCGCTTCGTCGCGCTGGAGGGCGGCGGCGAGGCCTTCACGGCGATGCACGCGAATTATGTGCAGGTCGTGTCGGGCGACGCCAGCGAGGCGGCGCTGTACGCGGCAAGCGGCAATACCCGCGTGTTGGCGGTGCTGGCGGACAAGCGCCTGCCGGGCGTGTTGGCCAACGTGCCGACCGCGCGCGAGCAGGGCGTGGACGTGGTGTGGCCGATCATCCGCGGCTTGTGGATGGGCCCCCAGGTGCCGGATGCGGATTACCGGCAGTGGGTGGCGGCCTTCGACCGCGTGCTGGCCGATCCGAAGTTCGCGCAGATGCGCGCGGCGTCCGGTTTGTATCCGTTCGGGTTGACCGGCGACGCCTTGACAGCTTATGTAACAAAGGCCGTAGACGATTACGGCAGGCACGCCGCCGAACTCGGTCTGGTGCGCTGATCACAAAAAAACTATTAAAACAATTGGAGACTAAAAAATGATGTTCAAGACCTCAATGGCCGCCGCATGCGCGTCCCTCTCGTTCGCGCTGTTCGCAAGCTCCACCGCCGCCTTCGCGCAAGTGCCGGCCGGCTATCCCGCCGACTACCAGAAGATCATCGACGGCGCCAAGAAAGAGGGCAAACTGGTGGTCTACGGCGCCACCGACAGCAAGGCCACGGCGCCGCTGATCAAGGACTTCAGCGCCCAGTTCCCGGGCATCACCGTCGAATACAACGACATGAATTCGACCGAGGTGTATAACCGCTTCATCTCCGAGGTGGCGGCCGGCGGCAACACCGCCGACGCGGTCTGGTCGTCGGCGATGGACCTGCAGATGCGCCTGGCCTCCGACGGCTACGCGATGAAGTACAAATCGGTCGAGGCGCCAAAGCTGCCGGCATGGTCGATGTGGGACGACCAGGCCTACGGCACCACCTTCGAGCCGGCCGCCATCGTCTACAACAAGCGCCTGGTCGACGCCAAGGAAGTGCCGCAGACGCACGCCGACTTCGCCAAGCTGATACAGACGCCGAAGTTCAAGGACAAGGTCACCACCTACGACATCGAAAAATCCGGCGTCGGGTTCATGTTCATGACGCAGGACGCGCGTGAAAATCCGAAGTTCCTCGACATGCTCAACGCCTTCGGCGCGGCCAAGGTGCGCGTGCAGTCGTCGACCGGCACCATGATGGAACGCATCTCCTCGGGCGAAAACCTGATCGGCTACAACGTCGTCGGCTCCTACGCGCTGGTGCGCGCCAAGACCGATCCGTCGCTCGGCGTGGTGCTGCCGAAGGACTACACGCTGGTGATGTCGCGCGTCCTGTTCATCAACAAGGCCGCCAAAAATCCGAACGCCGCCAAGCTGTGGCTCGATTACATGCTGTCCCATCGCGGCCAGACCGTCATCGCCAACGACTCCAAACTGTTCGCGATCCGCGCCGACGTCACCGGCGAGACCACCTCGGCGGACCTGATCAAGCAAATCGGCAAGGACAACGTCAAGCCGGTGCCGGTGCATCCGATGGTGCTGCAATTCCTCGGACCAGCCAAGCGCATGGCTTTCCTGAAGCAGTGGAAAGAATCGGCCGGCAAGAAGTAAGCCTCCGAAGTAAGCGCTCGAAACAAGCGTCACATTAGGTCCACCGAACCCCGAACCGACGCGGGGTCGTACCCAAACGGGTACGACCCCTGCCCGGATCTGCGGGTTGGGTGCCCGCACGCGTTCGTAAAAACGGAATTCCTATGCAAACTATGACTCTACCTGGCTCCGGCCGGCGTAGCCTTAACTGGCCGCGCGGCGTAGTGGTGGTTCTCGCCTCCATCGCCATCTTCCTGCCGCTGTTCCTGATCTTCTATCAAAGCTTCCTGAGCGCGCCGTTCTTCATGCCGGTCAAGGAGCTGGGCCTCGACGCCTACCGTTTCATCTTCGACGACCCCGATTTCACGATGGCGTTCAAGAACGCCTTCTTCCTGGCCACCGGCCTGGCCGCCATCGCCGTGCCGCTGGGCGGCATGCTGGCCTTCCTGATGATCCGCACCGACTTGCCGGGCAAGGGCTTCATCGCGCCGCTGCTGCTGGTGCCGATCTTCGTCTCGCCGATGGTGATGGGCTTCGGCTACGTCGTCTCGATGGGGCCCGTCGGCTTCTATTCGCTGTGGGCGAAAGACATCCTGGGCCTGATCCCGTGGAACATCTACTCGTTCACCAGCATCGTGGTCATCGCCGGCCTGACCCACGTGCCGCACGTCTACCTGTACGCCTCGTCGGCGCTCAAAAGCCTGGGCTCGGACGTGGAGGAGGCCGCGCGCGTCTCCGGCGCCTCGCCGCTGCAGGTGATGTTCAACGTCTCGCTGCCGATGATCACCCCGGCCCTGGCCTACGCCGGCGTGCTGGTGTTCTTCCTCGGCTTCGAGGTGTTCGGCCTGGTGCTGGTGTTGGGCGATCCGGAAGGCCACATGGTGCTGGCCACCTATCTGTACAAGTTGACCAATAAAATGGGCACGCCGTCCTACCACCTGATGGCCGCCGTCGCCGTCTGCCTGGTGATGGTGACACTGCCGCTGGTGATGGTGCAGCGACACCTGCTCAAGTCGGCCAACAAATTCGTCTCGATCAAAGGCAAGGGGGCGCGTTCCAAGCCGATGCCGCTGGGACGCTGGAAGTGGCTGGCCTTCGCGCTGATCTTCGCCTGGCTGATGTTCACCATCATCATGCCGCTGTCCGGAATCGTGCTGCGTTCCTTCGTCCAGTACTGGGGCGAGGGCGTCAACCTGGCCGAGGTCCTCACGTTGCAGCACTTCCGCGAGATCCTCGAACAGCCGGCGCTGGTGCGCGGCATCGTCAACACGGTGCTGATCGGGGTGATCGGCGGCGCGCTGGCGGTGATCTGCTACAGCGCCATCGCACTGGCGATGCACCGCAAGCCGGACGCCATCACCCGCTTCCTCGACTACAGCGTGCTGGTGCCGCGCGCCGTGCCAGGCCTGCTGGCGGGCCTGTCGTTCCTGTGGGTGTTCCTGTTCGTGCCAAGCTGGCTCGATGGCGCCTTGAAGGGCATGGACAACGGCGTGGCGCTGTGGCTCAGCGAGAACGCGATACCGATGCTGCGCTCCGTGCGTTCGACCATCTTCGCCTTGTGGCTGGCGTATTCGGTGGTGTGGCTGGCCTACGGCATGCGCCTGATTTCGACCGCGCTGCTGCAGGTGGGCCCGGAGCTGGAGGAGGCGGCGCGCGCCGTCGGCGCCAAGCGTGGCCAGGTCACCCGCGACGTCACGCTGCCGCTGGTCAAATACGGCTTGCTGGGCGCTTGGCTGATGGTGTTCCTGATCTTCGAGCGCGAATACTCGACCGGCGTATATCTGCTCACGCCGGGCACGGAGGTGATCGGCGCGATGATCGTATCGCTGTGGGCGACCGGCTCCACCGATCTGGTGGCGGCGCTATCGTTCATCAATATCTCGCTGGTGGCCATCGGCCTGGGCATCGCCTTGCGCTTCGGCGTGAAGCTCCACAATTAATTCAAATAATATGAAACGAGACACCACCATGAACGAATTAACCGTCAACGATCTGCACCTGGACTACGGCACCGGCGCCCATGCCAATCAAATTTTGAAGGGCGTGTCGATGCACCTGCAAAAGGGCGAAGTGGTCGCGCTGCTCGGGCCTTCGGGCAGCGGCAAGACCACGTTGCTGCGCGCGGTGGCCGGCCTGGAAAGCGCCAAGCAGGGCACCATCGCCATCGGCGAGCGCAATGTCTACGACGGCTCGAAGAACTTCGAGATGCCGGCCGAGCACCGCAACCTGGGACTGGTGTTCCAGTCGTACGCGCTGTGGCCGCACAAGACGGTGTTCGAGAACGTCGCCTATGGCCTCAAGCTGCGCAAGCTCAGTACCAGCGACATCAAGGATAAAGTCGCCGACGTGCTGAAAAACCTGGGCCTGGGCCATCTGGCCGAGCGCTATCCGCACCAGCTGTCCGGCGGCCAGCAGCAGCGCGTGGCGATCGCCCGCGCGCTGGTCTACAACCCGCCGGTGATCCTGCTCGACGAGCCGCTGTCGAACCTGGACGCCAAGCTGCGCGAGGAGGCGCGCGCCTTCCTGCGCGAGTTGATCGTGCGACTGGGCCTGTCGGCGCTGATGGTGACCCACGACCAGGCCGAGGCGATGGCGATCTCGGACCGCATCCTGCTGCTCAATAACGGCAAGATCGAGCAGCAAGGCACGCCGCAAACCATGTACGAGACGCCCGAGACGCTGTTCACCGCGGAGTTCATGGGCAGTAACAACCGCCTTCCGGCCAAGGTCGTGCAGCGCGACGGCGCCCTGGTGCGGCTCGACGTCAACGGCACCGCGGTGACCGGCACCGCTCGCGGCGCCGGCGGCGGCGAACCGTCGACCATCATCCGGGTCGAGGAAGTGAAGATCAGTCCGACCCCGGTGGAGAATGCCATCGAGCTGCCGCTGCTGACCTGCATGTATCTCGGCGACCGCTTCGAATGCCTGTTCAAGAGCCCGGCGGGCGGCGCCGAATTCGGCCTGCGCGCCTATTCCAAATACAAGCTGGAGGCCGGCAAGTACTGGCTTCAGTTGCCTGTTGACAAGTTGTGGGTCTTCTAAACGACAGAATTCAGAGTCGTTTTGTTAATAAAAGGGTGGGATTGCTCTGTGCAATCCCATCCTTTTTTTTGTCCCGCGCCAAACAAATGTGACATTTGGTGAGAAACTTATCTGCAAGTTGCACAAAACTAGAGCGCAATCAACAAAATAGTTGCCTTGAATCTATTTTTTGGACAGATTGGTATCGGCTGTCGTTTATAATTTTAAAAGTACGTCGGCTGGCATTTCTGCGGCATGTGAGCGCGAGTTCGTACCTTCTTTTACCTCAGAACTCTGGATTATTTGTTAACATGCGCACTCATGGCGTCACCTTTTCAATCGTCAGTCACGCCGCATGGGCGCCCGGCCTGACCACGCCCGAGGCGTGGGCGCAGTGGGCGCGCGCGCCGCATCGCATCGTCACCGGCGAGGAGCCCGGCGTCAAGGCGATGCCCGCGATGTTGCGGCGGCGGGCGGGATTTTTGGGGAAGATGGCGTTGGAAGTGGCCTACCGCTGCCTCGACGGACGCGGCGACGGGTCTGAAGACCGGGCTACGAATATCCCCACTGTTTTTTGTTCGCGCCACGGCGAAGTGTCGCGCGCGCTCGAGCTACTGAGCGATCTGGCGCGCGGCGAGGCATTGTCGCCGACGGCGTTCAGCATGTCGGTGCACAACGCGACGGCGGGCTTGTTGACCATCGCGCGCCGCGACCGCGCCAACCACATCGCGCTGGCCGCCGGCGCGGCGACGATCGAGCATGCGGTGATCGAGGCGTGCGGCCTGCTGGCCGACGGCGCGCAAATGGTGCTGCTGGTGGCTTCCGATTGCCAGCTGCCTGAATTGTTTTTGCCGTTCCAGGAGTGCGAGGAGCAGCCGCACGCGTGGGCATGGCTCATGACCGCCGCCGCCGATGACAGTGACGCCATCGCCTTGCGCTGGAGCGCGAGCGACGAGGCGCCATCGTCCGGCATGCCGGGCGGCCTGGCCGTGGCGGCGTTTCACCTGGGCGGGGCAAGCCGGATGGAGCGCTGCGATGGCCGCATGCGCTGGAGCTGGAGCCGCGATGCTTGATGCGGCGCTGGCCAGGCTGTCGCTGTACTGGCGGGTGTTCGCCACAGGGTTGAGTTTTACGGTGTTTGGCGTTGGCGGGCTGTTGATGCGCATCGTGCTGTTCCCGGTCTTGAACCTGGCGGTGCGGCGCAAGGAGCGGCGCGTGGCGGCGGCGCGCGAATTGATACGGATGGCGTTTCGCACCTACGTGGACATGATGCGCGCGCTGGGCGTGCTGCGTTACGAGGTGCGCGGCCTGGAGAAACTGGAACGGGGCGGTCTGCTGATATTGGCGAACCATCCGACCTTGATCGATACCGTGTTCCTGATGGCCTTCGTGAAGAACGCCGACTGCATCGTCAAGGGGGCGCTGTGGAACAATCCTTTCACGCGCGGGCCGGTGCGGGCGGCGGGTTACATCAACAACGAGGGCGGGGCGGCGCTGGTGGACGATTGCATCGCCTCCCTGCGGCGCGGTAACAACCTGATCGTGTTCCCGGAGGGGACGCGGACGCCGGCCGATGGCGTCATCAGCATGAAGCGCGGCGCGGCAAATATCGCGGTGCGCGGCGGGCGCGCCATGACGCCGGTGCTGATCCGCTGCGAGCCGCTCACGCTGGGCAAGGGCGAGAAGTGGTGGCGCGTGCCGTCGCGGCGGGTGTTGATACGGATAGACGTCCAGGATGACCTGGCGATCGAGACGTTTACGGGCAACGGCGCCAGCGAAGTGATGGCGGCGCGCCAGTTGACGGAATTTTTACAAGACTATTTTACCGGGAAGTACCAACGTCATGCTTGAACTGGAAGTGAAAGAACTGATCATCGAAGTGCTGCAACTGGAAGATATCACGCCGGACGATATCGACAGCGCCGCACCGTTGTTTGTGGACGGCCTGGGACTCGATTCGATCGACGCGCTGGAACTGGGCGTCGCGCTGCAGAAGAAGTACGGCATCTCGCTGTCCGCCGATTCGGAGGACACGCGCCGCCATTTCGCGTCGGTCGCGGCGTTGGCGGCGATGATCGAGACCCATAGAAAGAAATAAGGGAGCACGACATGATAGCTTTGAATGACATGAGCAGGGACCAACTGCAAGCCTGGGTGATCGATCTGCTGGCCGATATGTTCGAACTCGATAAAGCGGGACTGACCGCCGATTCGAACCTGTACGCCGATCTCGATATCGACAGCATCGACGCGGTCGACCTGGCCGTCAAGCTCAAGCAACTGACCGGCAAGCGTTTGCAGCCGGAGGTGTTCAAGACCATCCGCACCATCGGCGACGTGGTCGACGCGCTGGCCGGCATGACGGAGCAGGCGGCTTAATCGCGATGCCGATGACTGTATTGACGGCGGCGTTGACGCTGCTGTATCCGTTGGCGATCTGGCTGGGACATGGACAAGTGGAACCGCGCTGGCTGGCCGGCCTGCTGCTGCTGGCGGTGGCCACGCGCCTGCCCGCGCTCAAATTGAGCGGCGTCGCGCGCTGGTCGGTCGCGGGCGGCCTGGTGCTGGTCGCCTGCGCGATCTGGAGCAACCTGCTGCTGCCGTTGAAGCTTTATCCGGTGCTGGTGAGCGCCGCGCTGCTGGCGGGCTTCGCCTGGAGCCTGACCACGCCGATGTCCGCCGTCGAGCGCATGGCGCGCCTGCGCGGCGAGGATTTTCCGCCGCCGGCCCAGGCGTATATGCGCTCGGTCACGCAGGTGTGGTGCGTATTTTTTGTCATCAACGGCTTGATCGCGCTGGCGACCGCGCTGTGGGCCTCCGAGGCCGTGTGGTCGCTGTACACGGGCGTGATTTCGTACGCCCTGATGGCGGTCCTGTTCGGCGCCGAGTATCTGGTGCGGATGCGTTTCAAGCGGCTGCACCATGTCTGATCGTATCGAGCATTTGTTCGCCGCTATGTGCGCGCGGCCGGCCACCGGCATCGTCGGCTGGTCGGCGGGCGAAGGCGTCACCAACGAACAGTTCCTGACGCGCGCGCGGGCCTGGCACGCGCTGCTGCGCGGCCAAGCGGGGCGCGACTACGCGCTGTACCTGGAAGATAGCATCGAATTCGGCGCGGCCCTGCTGGGCGCATGGCATGCCGGTAAAACCATCTGGCTGAGCGCCGATACGCTGGAGGCCACGTGCGCCTCGCTGCGCGAATCGGTCGACGGCTTCCTCGGGGAGTTCCCGGCGCTGCTGCGACCGTTGCAGCCATCGCAGCTAGCAGGCGATGGCGTCGACATCGGTGGCGCGCTCGATCCAGACTTCCCCGCACTGGTGGTATTCACCTCCGGTAGCACAGGCGCCGCGCAGGCGATCCCGAAAAAACTGTCGCAAATGGCGAACGAGGTCGAAACGCTCGACCTGTTGTTCGGCGCGGCGGCGGGCGACGCGGCGATCCTGGCGACGGTGTCGCACCAGCACATCTACGGCCTGTTGTTCAAGGTCCTGTGGCCGCTGACGTCCGGCCGCGCCATCCACGCCCTGAGCATCGTCTTCCCGGAGGCGCTGGCGCCGGCGCTGGCGGCCGGCCCGTGCGTGCTGATCGCCAGTCCCGCGCATCTGAAACGCTTGCCGGATCACCTGGACTGGAGCGGCGCCAAGGACATGCTGCGCGGCGTCGTCTCTTCCGGCGGTCCGCTGGCGCCGGAAACCGCGTTCGCGATGGGCGGCTTGCTGGGCAAGGTGCCGGTGGAAGTCTACGGCAGCTCGGAGACCGGCGGCGTGGCCTGGCGCCAGCGCAGCGCCGGCGCCGACGATTCGTGGTTGCCGTTTCCGACGGTGGCGTGGCGCCTTGGCGAAGACGACGGACTGGAAGTGCGCTCGCCGCACCTGCCGGACGACGACTGGCTGGCCCTGGCCGACCGCGCCGGGCGGGCCACCCGTGACGGCGAACAGCGCTTCGTGCTGCGCGGGCGCAGCGACCGCATTGTCAAAATAGAGGAAAAGCGCATCTCGCTGAGCGCGATGGAGGCGACGATCACCGGCACCGGTCTGGCCGCCGAGGCGCGCGTCATCCTGTGCGACCCGGCGGCCGGAGAACGCCAGCGGGTCGCCGCGTTCGTCGTGCCGACCGCCGCCGGCCGCGCACTGCTGGCGGCCGGCGGCAAGACCGCGCTGAACGCCCGCTTGCGCGCCGCGTTGACGGCGACGGTGGAACTGGTGGCCTTGCCGCGCCGCTGGCGCTATCTGGATCAGTTGCCGGTCAACGCGCAGGGCAAGACCACCATGGCGGCCTTGCTGGCGCTGCTGGACAAGGACCAAGCGGACACTGATCCTGGCGTCGACAATCGTCCGCGCCTGCCGCATGTGCGCGAGCTCGAACGCACCGGCGACCGCGTTCTGCTGGAGGTGACGGCGCCGTCCAACCTCTATTATTTCGACGGCCACTTCGACGTCGCGCCGATTTTGCCGGGTGTGGTGCAGGTCGACTGGGCGATCCATTACGGCCGCCAGTACTTTACTTTGCCGGCTATCTTTAAAGGCATCAACGCGCTCAAGTTCCAGCAGGTGATACAGCCGTCGCAGCCGGTGCGCCTGGAACTGCTGCATGACGCGGCCAAAGGCAACCTGCAATTCCGCTACGCGTCCGACGCCGGACAGCACTCCAGCGGCCGGGTCGTATTGCTGGCGGGGGGCGAAGATGCTTAATCCATCGCACTTCAAACCTTGCATCGTCGTCCCGGTCTACAACCATGAACACGCCATCGGCGCGGTGTTGGCCGGCCTGCTGCGCCACGAGGTGCCGTGCACTCTGGTCGACGACGGCAGCAGCGCGGAATGCGCCGCCGTGCTGGACGCGCTGGCGCAGGCCAATCCGGACCGCGTGACATTGGTGCGGTTGACGCCTAACCAGGGCAAGGGGGCTGCGGTGCTCGGCGGATTTCGCCGCGCGGCGGAACTGGGCTTCAGCCACGTGCTGCAAATCGACGCCGACGGTCAGCACCGGACCGACGACGTGCCCAAGTTCCTGGCGCAGGCGCGCGCCCACCCGGAGGCCATCATCGCCGGCCACCCGGTCTATGACGAATCGGTGCCGAAGGCGCGCCTTTACGGCCGCTACGCCACCCACATTTGGGTCTGGATCAACACGCTGTCGTTCGACATCAAGGATTCGATGTGCGGTTTCCGGGTCTACCCGGTGGCGCCGGTCAACGCGCTGGCCGCTCGCCAGGCCATCGGCGTGCGCATGAACTTCGACACCGACATTCTTGTCCGGCTGTTCTGGGACGGCCTGCAAGTCATCAATCTTCCGACCCGCGTGTCCTATCCTGCGGATGGCGTGTCGCATTTCCGCGTCTGGCGCGACAATGTGCTGATCACATGGATGCATACGGTGCTGTTCTTCGGCATGCTGCCACGCATCCCCAAGCTGCTGGCGCGGAAGTGGCGGACACCTTGAGCGCGCGCAGTCTGCACTGGGCCGCGATCAACGAAATCAGTTTTGTCGCCGGCATGCGTTTCTTGTTCTGGATCTGCCGCGTTTTCGGCCGCTGGCCGTTTCGCGTGGTGCTGTATCCGGTGCTGGCGTGGTACGTCCTGACCAAGCCCTTGCCGCGCGGCGCTTCGCGCGATTACCTGCGGCGCATGGAGCGTTTCAGCGGCCGCGCGCAGCCCGGCGTGATGCGCCACTTCGCCGCCTTCGGCGAGAGCATCCTGGACAAGATGCTGTTGTGGGGCGGCTTGTTCGACGTCGACAGCGTCGCGCTGCACGGTGGAGAGCTGATCACCGACGCCGTGGCGCAAGGGCGCGGGGGCCTGATGATTTGCGCCCACCTGGGCAACCTGGAGCTGTGCCGCGTGCTGTCGCGGCAGCGTCACGACATCAAACTCACGGTGCTGGTGCACACCAAGCATGCGCAGGCCTTCAACGAAATGCTGGGCACCATGAATCCCGCCAGCCAGCTCAATCTGATGCAGGTGACGGACATGTCGCCGGCCACCGCGATGCTGCTGTCCGAGCGCGTGGCGCGGGGCGAATTCGTCGTCATCGCCGGCGACCGCGTTCCCGTCTCGCACAACCCGCGCGTGGCGGTGGCGGATTTCCTCGGCGCGCCGGCCGCCTTCCCGGTCGGCCCTTATGTACTGGCCAGTATTTTGCAATGCCCCGTGTACCTGTTGTTCTCGATGCGCAGGGGCGCGCGTTCGGACGTGTATTTCGAACGGTTCCGCGACGCGGTGCGCATCCCGCGCAAGGAGCGCGATGCCGCGCTGGCGGCGCTGGCCTGCGACTACGCCAAACGGCTGGAGCACCACTGCGTGCAGGCGCCGCTGCAATGGTTTAATTTTTACGATTTTTGGCATTTACCCGAATTGGAGCGTTCCGATGTACCCCGTTGACACAGCCCGACTGAATACCGCCGCGCGCACCGTGTGCTTCGATCAGCAGCGCCTGACGATCGAAGACATCGTCGATATCGCGCAAGGACGGGCGGCCGCCGCGCTGTCCGACGATCCCGAGTTCCGCGCCGCCATCGCGCGCGGCGCCGATTTCCTCGAGCGGCTGCTGCGCGAGGACGGCACCATCTACGGCGTCACCACCGGCTATGGCGACTCCTGCACCGTCACCGTGCCGCCGGAACTGGTGGCCGAGCTGCCGCACCACCTGTATACCTATCACGGCGTCGGCCTTGGCGAGTATTTCACGCCGCAGCAGACGCGCGCGATCCTGGCCTCGCGCCTGGCGTCGCTGAGCAAGGGATATTCCGGCGTCAGCGTCGAACTGCTGCTGCAGATCACCCGCCTGCTGGACGCCGGCCTGCTGCCGCTGATCCCGTCCGAAGGTTCGGTCGGCGCCAGCGGCGACCTGACCCCGCTGTCGTACGTGGCGGCGGTGCTGTGCGGCGAGCGTGAAGTGTGGCGCGACGGCGTGCAGGTGCCGGCCGCGCAGGCGCTGCGCGAAGCGGGCATCACGCCGCTGAAACTGCGTCCGAAGGAGGGGCTGGCGATCATGAACGGCACCGCCGTGATGACCGCGCTGGCCTGCATGGCTTACGACCGCGCCGACTATCTGGTCAAGCTGACCACCCGCATCACGGCGATGGCGTCGTTCGCGATGGACGGCAACGCCCATCACTTCGACGAGGTGCTGTTCTCGGTCAAGCCGCACGGCGGCATGCAGCAGGTGGCGGCGTGGCTGCGCACCGACCTGCCGACCGACCAGTGGGAACGCAACGGCAAGCGCCTGCAGGACCGCTACTCGATCCGCTGCGCGCCGCACGTGATCGGCGTGCTGGCCGACGCCATGCCGTTCTTCCGCGCCTCGATCGAGAATGAACTCAATAGCGCCAACGACAATCCGCTGATCGACGCCGAGAACGAGCGCGTGCTGCATGGCGGCCATTTCTACGGCGGCCATATCGCCTTCGCCATGGACGGCATGAAGAACGCCGTGGCCAACCTGGCCGACCTGCTGGACCGCCAGATGGCGTTGCTGGTCGACAGCCGCTACAACCACGGCCTGCCGGCCAACCTGTCCGGCGCCACCGGCCCGCGCGCGGCGATCAACCACGGTCTCAAGGCGCTGCAGATCAGCGCCTCGGCGTGGACCGCCGAAGCGCTCAAGCTGACGATGCCGGCGTCGGTGTTCTCGCGCTCGACCGAATGCCACAACCAGGACAAGGTCAGCATGGGCACCATCGCCGCGCGCGACTGCCTGCGCGTGCTGGAATTGACGGAGCAGGTGGTCGCCGCGCTGCTGATCACCGTGCGCCAGGGCGTCTGGCTGCGCTGCCAGGCCAGCCCCGAGCTGCGCCCGCACGCCGCGCTGGCGGCGATGCAGGAGGCGCTGGCCGCCGACATCAAGGCGGTCGAGGAAGACCGCCGCCTGGAACCGGACCTGCGCCTGCTGCTGGAGCGCATCCGCGCCAAATCATGGGACCTGTATGCGTAAGGCCAAGGAAAGCCGCTGGTTCGCGGAGATCGAGATGCAGGTGCAGTTCTTCGACCTGGACCCGATGGAAATCGTCTGGCACGGCCGCTACGTCAAGTACCTGGAAGTCGTGCGCTGCGCTTTGCTGGACAAGATAGACTACAACTACCCGCAGATGAAGGCCTCCGGCTATTCCTGGCCGGTGATCGACATGCAGCTGCGCTACGTCGGTTCGGCCACCTTCGGCCAGAAGCTCAAGCTGCGCGCCGATATCGTCGAATGGGAAAACCGTTTAAAGATCGACTATCTGATCACCGACGCGGACACCGGCAAGCGCCTCAACCGCGCCACCACCACCATGGTCGCCGTCGACATCGCCACCAAGGAGATGTGCTTCGTGTCGCCGCCGGTGCTGTTCGAAAAACTGGGAATCGAGCCTGTATGAATAAAGTGAAAACCGTTTTGCTGGCGGCCGCGCTGGCGATGTTCAATCCCGCGCAGGCCGCCGCGCCGGTCGCGAAGATACAGGCGATGCTGGCCAAGCCGCCCATCATGTGCGGCCGCTTCGACCAGACCAAGCAGCTGGCCGGCATGAAAAAACCGCTCGCCTCCAATGGCCGCTTCTGCGTCGTCGCCGGCAAGGGCGTGTTGTGGCGCACCTTGCAGCCTTTCCCGAGCACCTTGCGGCTGACGCGCGACGAAATCGTCAACTACCAGGGCGACCGCGTCGCCATGCGGCTGGACGCCAAGACCGAGCCGACGGTCCGCATGATCAACAACGTGTTGTTCTCGCTGCTGTCCGGCGACCTGGGGCAGCTCGAATCGTTGTTCGAAGTCGACGGCACGGTCGACGCCACCAGCTGGAACGTGGCGCTCAAGGCGCGCCAGGCGGCGCTGGAAAAAGCCATCGGCACCATCAAGCTCGATGGCGGCGCCTACGTCAAGAACATCGTCATGAGCGAGGCGGGCGGCGACAAGACCAGCATCGTCTTCTCCGCGATCCAGACCGGCGAGGCGGCGATGACCAAGGAAGAGGCGGCGCTGTTTTGACGGGTACCAGAAAACTCGCGCTGCTATGGGCGGTGGTGGTGTGCCTGCTGCTGGGGCATAACGCCTATTTGTGGCTGGTCCAGCGCATCGTGCCCAATACCGACATCATGGCGCTGCTGCCGGTGCAGGAGCGCGACCCGGTGCTGCAGCAATCGTTTTCGCACATGGTCGACGCGGCGCAGCAACGCGTCATCGTGCTGGTCGGCGCCGCCGACTGGGAAGACGCCAAACGCGCGGCCGACGCCTACAACGCGGTGCTGGCGCCGCGCAAGGACTTGTTCGACGCTATCCAGATCAACGAAAAAACGCAGGGCGACTGGTTGTCGCTGTTCCAGCGCCATAGTCTGACCCTGCTGACGGCGCAGCAGGAGGCGCAGTTGCGCGCGCAGCCGCCGCAGTTCTGGCTCGAGACGGCGTTGGGCAAATTGTATAGCCCCTTCGGCGGACCGAAACTGGGCTCCTGGCAGCAGGACCCGTTCGGCCTGTTCGCCGGCTGGGTGCAGGAACGCGCGCGGGAGACGCCGGTGCGTCCGCGCGACGGCCATCTGTTTGTCGCCGATGCGCAGCGCCAGTACGTGCTGCTGCCGTTGACCCTCAAGGTGCCCGCGCTGTCGATGACCGCGCAGGAGACCGTGCTGCCGCTGCTCAAGCAGGCCGCCGACGCCGCCCGCAAGGCCGCGCCGCAGGTGGAGTTGATCCAGGCCGGCGTGATCCTCCACGCCGCCGAGGCGAGCGCCCAGGCCAGCGGCGAGGTCTCGACCATCGGCATCGGCTCGCTGCTCGGCATCATCCTGCTGATGTGGTTCGCCTTCCATTCATTCAAGCCGATTTCGCTGATCATGCTGTCGATCGGCATCGGCTTCCTCGGCGCCTTGTCGGTGTGCTGGCTGGTGTTCGGCCAGATCCACTTGATGACATTGGTGTTCGGCGCAAGCCTGATCGGCGTCGCGCAGGACTACGGCATTTACTTCCTGTCCAATCGCCTGTCGGCTGACGAAAAGCTCGATTCGCCGGCGCTGCTCAAACGCCTGCTGCCGGGACTTGGACTGACCTTGCTGGCGGCGGTGATCGGCTACATGGGGCTGGCGTTGACGCCATTCCCCGGCCTGCGCCAGATGGCGGTGTTCTCGGCGCTCGGCCTGGTCTTCGCCTGGTTGACAGTGGTGTTCTGGTTCCCTGCGCTGATCGGCCCCCGCGCGCTCAAGGCCGGCGCGCTGGTGCGGGTGTACGGCGACGCGCTGCGGCGCTGGCCCGTGCTGCGCCTGAACCGCGCCACCCTGGCCGCGGCGGTGATCTTCGTGCTGGCGGCGGCCTACGGCATCAGCCGCCTTGGCGCCAACGACGATATCCGCCTGCTGCAAAATCCGCCCAAGCACCTGATCGACGACCAGATCAAGTTGAGCAAGCTGACGGACGCGCCGACGCCGGTGCAGTATTTCCTGGTGCGCGGCGCATCCGCCGAAGAGGTGCTGCAACGCGAGGAAGCGCTCAAGGCGAAGCTGGACAAGTTGATCGCGAGCGGCGGCATCACCGGCTATCAGGCGGTGTCGAACTGGGTGCCGTCCGCCCGTGCGCAGGCCGAGCGCCGCGCGCTGATCGAACAGAAGCTGCTGGGCGACGACGGCCCTTTGGCTAACCTGGCCAAACAGACGGGCGAGGACGCGCAGTGGATCGCCGCGACCCGCGCCGGACTGCTGGCGGCCGGTACGCCGCTGACGCCGGAGGATTTCCTGAAGTCGCCGGCCAGCGAGCCGTCGCGCCACCTGTGGCTGGGCGACACCGGCGGCGTCCACGCCAGCATCGTCGCGCTGCGCGGCCTTGGCCGGGCGGCGGTGCCGGATGTCATGCGCGCGGCTGACGGCTTGCACGGCGTGCAATGGGTCGACAAGGTGGCGGAGATTTCTTCGGTGCTTGGCCGCTACCGCGAGAACATGAGTTGGGTGGTGCTGGGCGCTTACGCCCTGGTGTTCGCGATGCTGTTCCCGCGCTATCGCGGCCGCACCTGGCGCGTGCTGGCGCCCACCGCGCTGGCCAGCGTCGCCACCCTGGCGATCCTTGGCTTCGCATCGCAGAATCTGCAGCTGTTCCATGTGCTGGCCCTGTTGCTGTTGCTGGGCGTTGGCGTCGACTATGGCATCTTCATGCAGGAGCGGCCCGACAATCGCGGCAACGCGGCGTGGATGGCGGTGGGGATGTCGGCATCGAGCACGTTTTTGTCGTTCGGACTACTGGGCCTGAGCAAAACCCCGGCGTTGCAGGCCTTCGGCCTGACCATGCTGCTGGGGATCGCGCTGGCCTGGCTGATCGTCCCCTGTTTTGGCACCATCAAAGAAAGCAAGCATGACTGACGCACTGACTATCGAAACCGTTGAAATTCTGATCGTCGGCGCCGGCCCGGCCGGTTCCGTCGCCGCCGCGCTGCTGCGCCAGCAGGGACGGCAAGTGCTGGTGATCGAGCGCGAGGAATTCCCCCGTTTCTCGATCGGCGAAAGCCTGCTGCCGCAAAGTATGGCCTACCTCGAACAGGCGGGTATGCTGCGGGCGGTGGTGGAGGCGGGCTTCCAGTTCAAGAACGGCGCCGCCTTCATGCGCGATGGCGAGTACACCGACTTCGATTTTCGCGACAAGCACTCGGAAGGCTGGGGCACCACCTACCAGGTGCAGCGCGCCCACTTCGACCACATCCTGGCGAAGGAGGCGGCGCGCTTCGGCGCCGAGGTGCGCCACCGCCACGAGGTGCTTGACATCGAGCTGGGTGAGAACGGCGCCCCGGCGCTTGTCACCGTCAAAAATCCGGACGGCGAACAGTATCAGGTACGCGCCGGATTCATTCTGGACGCCAGCGGTTTTGGCCGCATCCTGCCGCGCCTTCTGAAACTGGAGACGCCGTCCAACTTCCCGGTGCGCGGCGCCATTTTCACGCACGTCGAAGACGGCATACGTGGTAGCTTCGACCGCAACAAGATCCGCGTGACGGTCCATCCGAAGCACGACGACGTCTGGTTCTGGACCATTCCGTTCGCCGGCGGCCGCTGCTCGCAGGGCGTGGTGGCGGAGACCAGCTTCCTGGACCGCTATGAAGGCACGCCGACCGAGCGGCTGCAAGCGATTCTGGCGGAGGACCCGTCGCTGAGCGCCTTGCTGGCCGACGCCAAGTGGGATACGCCGGCGCGTCAGATCGTCGGCTATTCGGCCAATGTGGAAAAACTGTGGGGGCCGGGCTACGCGTTGCTGGGCAACGCCGGCGAATTCCTCGATCCGGTGTTCTCGTCCGGCGTGACCATCGCGTTCAAGTCCGCCAGCCTTGCCGCCGCCGCGCTGCAGCGCCAGTTCGCGGGCGAGACGGTCGACTGGCAGGCCGATTTTGGCGCGCCGCTGCGCAAGGGCGTGGACACGTTCCGCGTGTTTGTCGAGTCCTGGTACGCGGGCGGCTTCCAAAAGATCATCTTCCACCGGAATCAGCAGCCCGAGGTCAAGCGCATGATCTCCGCCATCCTGGCCGGCTACGCCTGGGATCTGAGCAATCCGTTCGTCAAGGAGACGCCGCGCAGGTTGGCGGCGCTGGAGGCTTTATGCACGCCGCAATGATCGGGCACCGGATGCGCCAGGGCCTGCATCTGGCGGTGCTGGCGATCTTTGCGTTGCTGGCCGGCTGCGCCACGACGCCGCCGCCGCAGGCGCGTTTGGGCTTGAAGCTGCCGCCGGCCGCGCTGGGAACGTCGATCAGCGTACAGCAGCATTTGAAGGTGGAACGGGAAGGCCGCACCGACGATCTGGATGTGGCGTTGCAGGTGGAACCGGACGCGATCGACGTGGTCGGCCTGGCCTTCGGCCAGCGCGTGCTGACCATGCGCTACGACGGCAAGGAACTGACCTCCTGGCGCCATGTGATGCTGCCCTCGCAGGTGCGCCCGGAGGACGTGCTGGAGGACATGCAACTGACCCTGTGGCCGGCCGAATCGATCGCCACCGCGCTGCCGGCGGGCTGGCGCATCGCCGAGCAGGGGGCGACGCGCACCTTGTACCTGGAAAATGAGCCTATCATGCGGATTGTCTATAGCGGCACGCCGCGCTGGAGCGGCACGGTGGTGTTGGAGAATCTGCGTTATCACTATAAGCTGACGATACAGTTCGCGCAGGAAGGCCAATGAGCTTAATGAGCTTGAGCCTAATGGGCCCAACGAGATTGACCGAGACGGTAGCATGTTGAATTTTTATCTGAACGCTTGCGGTATCATCTGCGCGCTTGGCGATAGCCATGCGCAGGTCAAGGCGCGCCTGTACGCCGGCGAGAGCGGCGTGGCGATGACCGGCGAATGGTCGCCGGGCCGCGAGCTGCCGCTGGGCCGCGTGCTCGCGGCGCTGCCGTCGGTCGATCATTTGCCCGCGCGCCAGCGCAGCCGCAACAACGCGCTGGCGCTGGCCGCGCTGGCGCAGATCCGCCCGGCCGTCGAGGCGGCGGTGGCGCGTTACGGCGCCGATCGCGTCGGCGTGGTGATCGGCACCAGCACTTCCGGCATCGGCGAGACCGAGCAGGCCATCCGCGACTACTGTGCGGACGGCGTGCTGCCGCCGCACTTCGTCTACGATCCGCAGGAAATGGGATCGCCGGCGGTCATGCTGGCGAATGAACTGGGGCTGGCCGGTCCCGCCTACGTGCATTCGAGCGCTTGTTCGTCGAGCGCCAAGGCCATGGCCAGCGCGGCGCGCCTGATCAAGATGGGGCTATGCGACGCCGTGCTGACCGGCGGCGTCGATTCGCTGTGCACCTTCACGGTGGCCGGTTTCGCGTCACTGGAATCGGTCAGCGACGAACAGTGCAACCCGATGAGCGTCAACCGCCACGGCATCAACATCGGCGAAGCCGGCGCGCTGTTCCTGATGAGCGCCGATGCCGGCGCAGCGGGGGAGGCCGGCGCGGTCGCCTTGCTGGGCTGGGGCGAGTCGTCGGACGGCCACCATATGTCGGCGCCCGATCCGGCCGGCGTGGGCGCGCGGCTGGCGATGAACCAGGCGCTGGAACGCGCCGGCCTTGACGCCGCGCAGATCGATTACGTCAACATGCATGGCACGGCCACGCCGCAAAACGACGCGATGGAGTCGCGCGTGATCGAATCCCTGTTCGGGCTTGAAGTGCCGGTCAGCTCGACCAAACCGTTCACCGGCCACACCCTGGGCGCGGCGGCGGCGGTGGAAGCGGCGCTGTGCTGGCTGGCGATGCAGGACGATAATCCGCAGGGCAGGCTGCCGCCGCATCTGTGGGACGGCGCCGCCGATCCCGCGCTGCCGGCGCTCAACCTGGTGCCGCCCGGGGCGGCGCTTGGCCGTCCCTTGCGCCTTGTGCTGAGCAGTTCTTTCGCTTTCGGCGGCTCCAACGCGGCGCTGGTGCTGGGGAGGACGGCATGATGGCCGCAATGCCCGACCCGATGCCCGATGTCGACACACTGGTGCCGCATTCCGGGCACATGGTGCTGCTCGAACGCGTGGTCAGCGCCGACGCGGACAATCTGTGCGCGGAAGTACGCATCCACGCCGGCAGCGTGCTGGCGACCGAACAAGGTGTCGGCTCGTGGGTCGGCATCGAATATATGGCGCAGGCGATCGCCGCGCACGCGGGCTGGCTGGCGCGGCAACGCGGCGACGCCGTCAAGGTCGGATTCCTGCTTGGCTCGCGCAAGTACGAGACCAGCGTGCCTTATTTCGCGCCGGGCAGCGTGCTGCTGGTGCATGTGCACCGCGTGCTGCAGGCGGAGAACGGCCTGGGCGCCTTCGATTGCCGGATCGTCCCGGCCGATGCGGGCGCGGATATCAACGCTGCCACCCTGGCCACGGCGACGGTGACTGTTTTCCAGCCCGATAATGTCAATCAATTTCTCAAAGATGGAAACGTAGCATGAATCAGAACAAGTCCATGAGCGTGCTGGTGACGGGATCTTCCCGCGGCATCGGCAAGGCGATCGCGCTGCGTCTCGCGCGCGACGGTTACGACGTGGTGCTCCATTGCCGCAGCCAGCGCGCCGAAGCCGACGCGGTGGCGCAGGAGATTGCGCAAATGGGGCGCGC
This sequence comes from Oxalobacteraceae bacterium OTU3CAMAD1, assembly GCA_024123915.1. NCBI lineage: Bacteria > Pseudomonadati > Pseudomonadota > Betaproteobacteria > Burkholderiales > Oxalobacteraceae > Oxalobacteraceae bacterium OTU3CAMAD1. The sequence goes on from CP099650.1 coordinate 2,375,006, forward strand.
AGTGCGCGTGCTGCAGTTCGACATCGGCGACCGCGCGGCCACCGCCGCCGCGCTGGAGGCGGACATCGAACAACATGGCTGCTACTACGGCGTGGTGTGCAACGCCGGCGTGGCCCGCGACAACGCCTTTCCGGCGATGTCCGGCGAGGACTGGGACATCGTGCTGCAAACGAACCTGGACGGTTTTTACAACGTCCTCAATCCGCTGGTGATGCCGCTGGTGCAGCGGCGCAAGCCGGGCCGCATCGTCACCCTGGCATCGGTGTCGGGCCTGATCGGCAATCGCGGCCAGGTCAACTACAGCGCGGCCAAGGCGGGCATCATCGGCGCCACCAAGGCGCTGGCGCTGGAACTGGCCAAGCGCGCCATCACCGTCAACTGCGTGGCGCCCGGCCTGATCGAGACCGATATGATCGGCGATGTGCCGATGGACGAGGCGCTCAAGCTGATACCGGCGCGCCGCGTCGGCAAGCCGGAGGAAGTGGCGGCCGCCGTCAGCTTCCTGATCGGCGAGGAGGCAGGCTACATCACGCGCCAGGTCATCTCCGTCAATGGCGGGTTGGCATGAGCCGCCGCGTCGCCGTTACCGGCATGGCCGGCATCAGCCCGATCGGCAACGACTGGGCGGCCGTGCGCCAGCGCCTGGGCGAGTTCCGCAACGCGGTCGTGCACATGGACGACTGGTCCGATTACGAAGGCCTGAACACGCGCCTGGGCGCGCCGGCCGCGCCGTTCGAACTGACCGAACGCTATAACCGCAAGGCCATCCGCAGCATGGGCCGCGTGGCGCTGATGGCGACGCGCGCCACCGAGCTGGCGCTGGCCGACGCCGGCCTGCTCGATCATCCGCTGCTCAAGGGCGGCGACCTGGGTGTGTCGTTCGGTTCCTCGGCCGGCACGCCGAGCGCCATCGGCGACTTCGGCCGCATGATGGAGGAGCGCACCACCAAGGGCATCAACGCCACCACCTACATCAAGATGATGTCGCACACGGCGCCGGTCAACATCGGCGTCTTCTTCGGCATCACCGGGCGCGTGATCACCACCTCCAGCGCCTGCACCTCCGGCAGCCAGGGCATAGGCTATGCCTACGAGGCTATCCGCGCCGGCAAGCAGCTGGCGATGGTTGCCGGCGGCGCCGAGGAGCTGTGCGCGACCGAGGCGGCGGTGTTCGACACGCTGTTCGCCACCAGTACCCGCAACGACGCCGGCCACACCACACCGCGTCCGTTCGACGCCGGCCGCGACGGCCTGGTGATCGGCGAGGGCGCCGGCTGTCTGATCCTTGAGGATATGGACCATGCGCAGGCGCGCGGCGCGACGATACACGCGGAGCTGGTGGGCTTCGGCACCAACAGCGACGGTTGCCACGTCACGCAGCCCAATGCGGCCACGATGCAGAAGGCGATGCGGCTGGCGTTGAGCGACGCCGGCTTGCAGGCGGCGGACATCGGTTACATCAACGCCCACGGCACCGGCACGCAGCAGGGCGACATCGCCGAATCGCAGGCGACGCTGGCGGTGTTCGGCGACAAGACGCCGATCAGCTCACTGAAAAGCTATATGGGCCATACCCTGGGCGCGTGCGGCGCGCTGGAGGCGTGGATCAGCATCGAGATGATGCGCGAGGGCTGGTTCGCGCCGACCATCAACCTTGAACAAGTGGACGGCGAGTGCGCGCAGCTGGATTACATCGCCGGCGAAGGCCGCGCGCTGCAATGCGAGTACGTGATGTCGAATAACTTCGCCTTCGGCGGCATCAACACTTCTCTGATTTTTAAACGGTACGTTAAATAGGAAGACGACAATGAAAAAAACCCTCGTTACCGCAGCCATGCTGGCTGTTTCGCTGACCGCCTCGTTCTCCGCTTCGGCGGACGACAAGATGGTGAAGTTCCCTATCGCCGGCGCCATGGCCGCCAACGACGCGCAGCAGCGCCTGGGCGACTCGGTGAAGTTCTATTTCGCCGACCAGCAAACGCCTAAGGTGGCAAGCAAAATCACCTCCGACAAGACCAGCCAGCGCACCAACGGCTTCGGCAAGTCCGCAGAAAAAGCCTGCAACTGGGTGTTCCTGTCCGCCATGCTGGCGTTGCAGAAGCGCGCCACCGAAGTCGGCGCGGACGCGGTGGTCAACATCGTCAGCAATTTCAAGGACCAGGAATTCGCCAGCCAGACCGAGTACGAGTGCGCGGACGGCGCCATCATGGCCGGCGTGGCGCTCAAGGGCGATTTCGTCAAGCTGGCCAAGTGATAGCCGGCGTCCATGACTGAGGCGACGCTGTGGATGGTGGACGCGGACGCGGTGGCGGACGCCGATCTGCTGCGTTTTCGCGACTGGCTGTCGGCGGGCGAGCTGGCGCGCTATCAGCGCTTTGTCCGCGCGCAGCGGCTGCGCCAGTTCGTGGTGGGCCGCGTGTTGCTGCGCAAGGCGCTGGGCCGCTTGCTGAACGTCGATGCGCGGGAAATCCAACTGGAGGAGCAGGTCGGCAAGGCGCCGCTGCTGGTGTCGCCCGTCGTCAAGGGCGGCATGCCCGGCTTCAGCATCGCGCATAGCGGCCGCTGGGTCGCCTGCGCGGTGAGCGCGCAGACCGCCCTGGGTCTGGATATCGAGATGCGCGACGCCGGGCGCGACCTGGCCGCGTTGGCCGCGCAGGCGTTCGACGCGCGCGAGATGGCGCGCTGGGAGGGATTGCCGGAGGCGCGGCGCGTCGACGGGTTTTACCGGATGTGGAGCGAGAAGGAAGCGCGCTTCAAGCTGGGTGGGGGCGCTGGCGGACATTATGTCGCCGTGCCGCATGACGAGCTGTCTGTGGTGATCTGTAGCGAATTGCCGCTGGACGAGGCGCCGAGGATGGAAGTCGTCAGTCTGATTACGTAGGGCGGATTAGCGCAGCGTAATCGGCCATGCATGGGCCGTCGGCGGCTCATCGATGGCCGATTACGGCGTTCCGCCTAATCCGCCCTACGTGTTTCAGATTGATTTTGGCATTACTGCCACAGCCAGTTCCACAGCCCCGGCAGCTGCGGCTTGGCGTCCGGGTTGTTGACGGTGCTGGCCAGTGCGGCGCGTTCCAGTTCGTCGTGGTCGTCGTAGAACGGTTTGGCCGCGAGCGGCACGTCGAGTTCACGCGCGACGTCGATCAGGATGTCGAGATACTCCTGGATGTGGCGCGAGGTGTAGGTGTTTACGTCGTGGAAGGTGACGACGACCGGCGTGCTGCCATCGACCGCCGGCATGGCGCCAGCGGCCCAGCGCTTGCGCGTCTCGGCCAGGTGTTTGAGCATGTTCGAACGTTTGTGCCAGCTGAAGTTGATGCCGTAGATTTTGCCGTCGTTGGCATTGAGGTCGGTCAGCAGCATGCGCATGCCGTGCTGGCGGTAGGACTCCAGCGTTTCTGCGTCGTAGGCCCAGAACGGCGGGCGTACCAGCTTTGGGGCGACGCCGGTGATGCCGGTGAGGTCATCGACGCCTTGTCGCATCGATTCGTCCAGCGTCTGTTTGCTCATGAAGCGGTGGTTCGAGTGGAACAAGGTGGCGGTGTGCAGCGCGACGATGTGGCCTTCGTCGTGTTCGCGCTTGATCAGCGCGCGGCCGACGTCCGTGCCGCCGCCGTGCCAGGCGCGGGTCTGCGTGAAGAACACGGCCTTGATGTTGTCCTGCAGAGGATTGCGGGCCAGCGTCTCGAGGATATGCACGGTGGGATTGTCGCTGGCGGCGGCGGCGGGGCCGTCGTCGAAGGTGAGCAGAAAACGCACAGGAGCCGGCATGGGCACGGGCGCTGCCAAGACTGCGGACGTGTCCTGGCCTGCGGCGGCAGCGCTCAATAGTAGCAATGACAATGTTGCAAGCAGCAGGCGGGGACGAAGGACTAACACGGGATTAACGAACGACGAGGGATGGATATTGTACGTGAATTCACGTTGTCGCCGCGCACCTCTAATTTTATTAAACCAATATAGATGAAGATCTTATGAGCGCCAATTTTGATTTAACGCAGCCTTCCGGCGATCCCCATGTTCCGGAGACGGCATTCGGCAAATGGTTCCTGCGCACCGAGACCTGGACCGTCCATGTGCTGGAGCGCGCGCTGGCGGACCTGGAGCGCATGATGCCGGCCGATCGGCGCGGCTACGACGTGGTGGCCGATGTGGGCTGCGGCTTTGGCCGCTCCCTGGGCAAGCTGCACCAGCGCTTTGCGCCCAAGCGCTTGATCGGCATGGACATCGATCCCGAGATGCTGCAGGAATCGGCCAAGGAGATGGCGGCGCTGAACATCCCGGCCGACTTCATTTGCTGTTCCAGCTCGAACATCAAGCTGGAAGATAATTCCGTCGACCTGTTGTTCTGCCATCAGACCTTTCATCACCTGATCGACCAGGAACGGGCGATCCAGGAGTTCTACCGCGTGCTCAAGCCGGGCGGCGTGCTGCTGTTCGCCGAATCGACCAAGCGCTATATCCACTCGTGGATCATCCGCCTGCTGTTCCGCCATCCGATGGATGTGCAGAAGACGGCGCCGGAGTACCTGGCGATGGTGCGCGCGGCCGGTTTCTCGGTGCCGGATGGTTCGGTGTCGTATCCCTTCCTGTGGTGGAGCCGCGAGGACCTGGGTATTCTGGAGACGGCGCTGCGCATCAAACCGAAGGCGGTGCGCGAGGAGACGTTGATCAATCTGGTGGGCGTCAAACCCTAGCAATTCCGGGCCGGTCCCGCCTTTCGATGCCAAATCGATAAATTTAACTTGGAATGCAAATCATTCTCATCTAAAATTTGTCGTTTATCGGCCGGCAGGCGAAGGGATGGATGCGGTGAACTGGATCAGCATCATCGTGGCGGCGTTGGCCGCCCTGTACTTATATTTGGCCTCGCCGCACCAGGCCTTGTGGCCGGCGGCGCTGGCGCGCCAATATTTTTTGCGCTGGTTGTCGGTGCCCCTGGCCACCGGCGCCATCGCGGCGGCGGTGCGGGATTACGGCTTCTGGTGCGGCGTGTGCGTCGCGCTGACGGGGTTCATGACGACGCTGGTGCTGCTGCCTTACGCCGACGCCTGGCTGCGCCGCCGCCGGCCGCACAATCCAGCCAAACCGAAGGCGCGCCATGTGGGGTAAATCGACGGCCGCCCTTTTTCTCGGATTGCCGCTGGCGGTGATCGTGGTCGGCATCTGCGCGCTGCTTAGCCGGGACCAGGCCCGCACCACGCTGCCATGGCTGCTGATGTTCGTCCTGTTCTGGATAGGCGCGATGACGATCGCCTTCCTGTTCCGCACCGGCCTGCGCGCCTGGCTGTGGATGGGCGGCGCCACCTTGCTCGGCTACGCCGTGCTGCACCTGTCGAAGGCCGGCGGCCTGTTAAGGATCGCCGGATGAAATCATCGACCCTGCGCACCTTTATTTCGGTCCACACGTGGGTGGGACTGGTGGCGGGCTTCGGCCTGTTCATCGCTTTCTACGCCGGCTCCATCACCTTGTTCCACTCCGAGCTGCACGCATGGCAGACGCCTGTTCCGCAAGTCGCGCCGTCGGCGGCCCAATCGCGGCCGCAGGCGCTGATCGACGCGGTGCTCGCCGCGCATCCGGAAGCGTGCAAGATGTTTTACATGAGCCTGCCGTCGGCCTATGAGCCGGAGCTGGTGCTGACCGCCGGCGAGCGCCATTTCCGCCTCGACGCCGCCGGCAAGCTGGAAGAGTTCGAGGAGCGCTCGCACCTGATGGACTTCATCTACCGCCTGCATTACTCGGCGGGGCTGCCGGACCGCTTCGGCCTGTACACGCTGGGCGCGGTGTGCGTGTTGTACGGACTGGCGCTGGTGACCGGCGTGATTATCTATGCGCCCACCTTCTTCAAGGACCTGTTCGCGCTCAGGATCGGCAAGAACCTCAAGCGCATGTGGCAGGACGCGCACAACGCCATCGGCATCCTGTCGCTGCCGTTCCACATCATGTATGCGTGGAGCAGCGCGATCCTGGGGCTGGGACTGATCCTGCTGGCGCCTTTCCAGTACCTGGTCTTCGACGGCAAGCTCCTTAATCTTGTTGCGGCCGATATCAACGTGGCTGCGTCGCCTGTCGCCAGCGGCGTGGCCGCGCCACTGTTGCCGGTCGCGCGGGTGATGGCGGCCGTCGAACGCGCGGCGCCGGGCATGGAGGTCAAGAGCCTGTTGTACCAGGAAGCCGGCGACGCCAACGCGCAGGTGCAGGTGACAGGCGACGTTCGGCAAAACACCGTGTCGAGCAGTTCGGCGGTGGTGCTCAACGCCAGCACCGGCGCAGTGCAGCGGGTGGTGGTGCCGGAGAATTTCAGTCCCGGCATGCGCTTCCTGCGCAGTCTACAGGCGCTCCATTTCGGTAACTTCGGCCACGCGGCGGTGCAGTGGATGTACTTCATCCTCGGTATCGCCGGCGCCTTCCTGTTCTACAGCGGGAATCTGCTGTGGATCGAGGCGCGCCGCAAGCGTCTTAGCCTGGTGCAGCCGCGCAGCGGACGGCTGATGGCGCAGGCAACGCTGGGCGTTTGCCTCGGCTGCGTGGCGGGTGTCTCCGCGATGTTCGTGATGAACAAGCTGGCGCCGGCGGCGCCGGGGCAGCTGCCGTTGTGGGAGTCGCGCAGTTACTACACGGTGTTCTGGCTGGCGGTGGTGTGGGCCTTCGCCCGGCCGCCGGCGCGCGCCGCCCACGAGCTGCTGACCGCGTGCGCCGTGCTGACCTTGGCCATTCCGCTGTCGCACTGGATCGCCACCGGTCTCAATCCGCTGCTGGCGCTGATGCGCGGCGACGGCGTCACCGTCGGCGTGGCGGTGGTGGCGCTGCTGGCCGCCGCCTTGTACTGGAAGATGGCGCGCGCGGTGCTGCGGCGCGGCCTGCATGGCGATCCGCACAGCGTCTGGTCGCTGCGCGCGCCATCGGTCAAACAGGACATGGCGCGGCAAGCGGCCTAGGCGCGCCGATGGCCGCGCCGGCTGTTTGATCTGGCTCACCACTGACTTCCACATCCGCATGCCGGCGCGGGCCGGCATGCGGTTATAATCCGCTCAATCTTTCCGGAATTTCCAGATAGCAAGGATTTGCACGATATGAGCCAGCCCAATCAGTTCTCCCTGTTGACGCAACGCCGCTTCGCGCCGTTCTTCTGGACCCAGTTCCTCGGCGCGTTCAACGACAATCTGTTCAAGACCGCGCTGATCGTCATCATCACCTTCGACGCGCTCAGTTGGACCACGCTGTCGCCGTCCCTGGTCACCAACCTGATCCCCGGGCTGTTCATCCTGCCGTTCGTGGTGTTTTCCGCCACCGCCGGCCAGCTGGCCGATAAATTCGACAAGGCCGGGCTGACGCGCTTCATCAAGTGGCTGGAACTGGTCATCATGCTGGTGGCTGGCGTGGGCTGGATGACACACACACTGTGGCTGCTGGTGCTGGGCGTGGTCGGCATGGGCGTGCATTCGACCTTGTTCGGCCCCGTCAAATATGCGTATCTGCCGCAGCAGCTCAAGCCGGAGGAACTCATCGGCGGCAACGGCGTGACCGAGATGGGCACCTTCGTCGGCATTCTGCTGGGAGAGATCCTCGGCGCCATCCTGGTGGTGCAGCAGCCGCACGGCATCCTGCTGGAGGCGGGGGGCACCATCTTCTTCGCCGTCCTCGGGCTGATCGCCGCCTACCGCATTCCCAGCTCGCCGGCGCCGGCGCCCGACCTGAAGATCAACTGGAACTTCGTCAGCGAATCGATCCGCAATATCAATTTCTCGCGCAAGAACCGCACCGTGTTCCTGTCCATGCTGGGCAACTCGTGGTTCTGGTTCTACGGCGCGCTGGTGCTGTCGCAGTTCCCGGTGTTCGCCAAGGATTACCTGCACGGCGACCATAGCGCCTTCGTGCTGCTGCTGACGGTGTTCTCGCTGGGCGTGGGCAGCGGCTCGCTGCTGTGCGAGCGGCTGTCCGGGCGCAAGGTGGAAATCGGCCTGGTGCCGTTCGGCGCCATCGGCCTGACGATCTTCGGCGTGGACCTGTACTTCGCCAGCCTGGCCTACGGCAGCGGCGTGGCCGCGCTGACGGCCGGCCCGCACCTGGACGCGATCGCGCTGCTGGCGCAGCACGGCATGTGGCGCATCCTGTTCGACATCCTGATGATAGGCCTGTTCGGCGGCCTGTTCATCGTGCCGCTGTTCGCGCTGATCCAGACCCGCTGCGACCCGGAACACATCTCGCGCACCATCGCCGGCATGAACATCCTCAACGCGCTGTTCATGGTGGCGGCGGCCGGCCTGGCCATCGTGTTGCTGGGGCAGGGCTTCACGATCCCGCAGCTGTTCCTGGTGACGGCGCTGCTCAACGCGCTGGTGGCGATCTATATCTTCTCGCTGGTGCCGGAGTTCCTGATGCGCTTCCTGGCGTGGCTGCTGATCCACACCGTGCACCGCGTGCGCACCATCGACGCCGAGCGCATTCCGGCCGAGGGGGCCGCTGTGCTGGTGTGTAACCATGTCAGTTATGTCGACGCCATCGTCATCGGCGCGGCCAGTCCGAGGCCGATCCGCTTCGTCATGGATCACCGTATTTTCAAGCTGCCGCTGTTGGGGTGGATCTTCCGCACCGCGCGCGCGATTCCGATCGCGCCGGCCAAGGAGGACCCGTGGCTGATGGAGAAGGCGTATATCGATATCGCGCAGGCGCTGCACGAGGGGGATCTGGTGTGTATCTTCCCGGAGGGGCGGTTGACGCATGACGGGGAGATCAACCAGTTCAAGGGCGGTATCGCCAAGATCATCGAACGCTCCAAGGTGCCGGTGATTCCGATGGCGCTGCGCGGGCTGTGGGGACATCTGCTCAGCCGCAATGGCGAGAATGTATTCCAGCGGGCGTTCCGCAATGGGTTGCGTTCGCGGCTTGCGCTGGCGGTGGGGCTGCCGGTGCCGCCGCACGATGTCACGCCCGAGGGCTTGCAGAAGCAGGTGCTCGATTTGCGCGGGGATTGGAAGTAGGGCGGATTAGCGCAACGCGCGTAATCGGCCAGGCTCCGTCGGCGGCTCGACCATTGGCCGATTACGCTTCGCTAATCCGCCCTACGTGGAACTGTGGGGTAACCGGCGCGACCAGCTGGCGATGGCGTCGGCCACCGCCGTGTCGCTTTCCGTACCCAACAGCATCGATTGCATCGGCGGCAGGCCTGCCGGTGTCGCTTTGTAGAAGTGGTTCAGCGTCGGGAAGAGCGCCACTTCGGTCTCCAGCCCGCCGCGTCCCGCGCGCAGCGCCTCGGCATGCTCCGGCGGCACCGATTCGTCGCGCCCTCCCTGGATGATCAACACCGGCTGCCGCACCTTGGCCAGCGCCGCCACCGGATCGACGCGGTCGGCGCTGCGCAGATAGGCGTGTCCCATCGGCGGCATCGTCGCCAGCATCGCCGTCCGTGGATCGCGCGCCGCCTCGGGAGGCAGCGGGTTGCCGGCGCGGATCGCCGCCGCCGTGCGGTCGAACAGCGCCATGTCCGGCGCCATGCCGGCCGGCGCCATCGCCGCGATCTGCGCCCGCATGACGGCGAAGATCGGCAACGCCGGGCCGGACAAACTCACCACGCCATCGATCATCCGCCCGTCCATGCCGCCGGCCAGCAGCGATGCCACCACCGCGCCCTCGCTGTGGCCGGCGACGATGACGGGCCTCGCGCCGACGCTGCCACGCAGCAGCGCCAGGCCGGCGCTGGCGACCGCCACCCGCGTCAGGAAATCGATATGGGAAGCGGCGAGGACCGCATTGATCGTCTGCGATCCGGTGCCGGGACCGATCTTGGCCATCCGCAGCACGGCGAAGCCGCGCGCGCTCAAATGCCTCGCCAGATCCGCATACGCATGCGGGCGCATATTCATCGTCGGATAGTTCCCGTCGACGTCGCTGAACAGCGATCCGGGAACGATCAACACCGCGCCCGCGGCGTCGCCATCGGACGGCGTGAATCGGCATGCGACCTTCACCCCGGACACGGTGACGGAAACGTCTTGCTCTTTCGGCGCGGCGCCCGCGCTGTCGTGAGACATTTTCATTGCTCCTGTCATTTGGGTAAGGGCGGAAAACCACCAGTGTATCGCGCAAAATGCGCGCGCCGATAAGCTTCTACCAAAAAACGCCCCGTCTAAAAGTTATAAATTGTAACTTACTAGTCGTTACAAATTACTGATTCAAATTGACAAGTTTTCTTTAGACTGCACGTCGGCGCCTCACGAGGGCGTCTTCTAAAACCAGGGGAAAACAATGTTCAAGCAAACCAAACTCATGTCCATGCTGGCGCTGTCCGGCATGCTCGCTTTGTCGGCCTGCGGCGGCGGCACCGATGTCGTCGTCGGTCCGGCCAAACCGCCCGAGCCGGTGGTGCCGCCCAAGCCTGTCGCTTCGGTCATCACGGTCGACTTCAACGCCGGCATCGACGGCTGGAGCGCCGACGTCGCCGACTTCACCGCCGAGACCAAGCCGATCGACGTGGCCGCCGCGTGGAAGGACCTGCCGGCGCCGCTGACGGGCAAGGGCTACTACCTGATCTCGACCAACAAGAGCGACGATGTGATGACGTTCGTCAAACGCCAAGTGGCGGGCTTCGTGCCGGGCGCGAAGTACGCGGTGACGTTCGCGATGCGCTACGCGACCGACGCGGGCACCGGTTGCTTTGGTGTGGGCGGCTCGCGCGGCGAGAGCATGTGGATGGTGGTCGCGGCCAGCGCCGACGAGCCGAAAGTGGTCAAGCAGGCCAACGACGAATTGCGCCTGAACCTCGAGCGCGGCAACCAGGCCGAATCGGGACGCCAGGGCAAGGTGATCGGCGTGCAGGGCGGCGAGGGCCTGGGCTGCAGCGGCGGCAAGTGGGCCACGCAGGAGCGCAAGTCGGACGAGGCGGTCGAACTGCAGGCCGACAAGGACGGCAAGTTCTGGATCGTGCTGGGCACCGACTCCGGCTTCGAATCGACCAACGCCCTGTATCTGCAAGGCGCCACGGTCAACGTCAAGCCGCTGTAAGCGGCGGCTGTCACCAAAACCCTGTCAGCGCGCCGCCTGCACCTGCTCGCGGTTCTGGCGCGCGCCGGCCAGGCGCACGATCTGCTCCAGTTCCACCGGCTTGACCAGGTGGTGGTCGAAGCCGGCTTCCACCGTGCGGCGGCGGGCGTCGCTCTGGCCCCAGCCGGTCAGGGCCAGCATCAAAATCCGCTCGGCGCCGGGGCGCTGGCGGATCGCCCGCGCCGTCTCGTAGCCGTCCATGCCGGGCATGCCCAGATCCATGATGATCATGTCCGGCTGGCTCTCGGCGGCCATCGCCACGGCGGCCGCGCCGTCGTAGACGGTGCGCACGTCGAAACCGTCGATCTCCAGCAGCGCCGACAACGAATCGGCGGCGTCGGTGTTGTCGTCGACCACCAGCACCTTCATCTTGCGGCCATCGGCGGACGCTGCGGGCGAGGCCAGCGGCACCGGTTCGCGCGCGCCGCTGTCGTTGACGACCGGTAGATGGATGACGAATTCGCTGCCCTTGCCCACCCCTTCGCTGTAGGCCTCGACTGTGCCGCCGTGCATTTCGGCGAACTGGCGCGACAGGCTCAGTCCTATCCCCAGGCCGCTGGAGAACTGGCCCACCACGGTGTTGCTTTGCTCGAACATGCGGAAGATGCGCGGGATCGTCTCGGCCTCCAGGCCGATGCCGCTGTCGCGCAGCGACACGGTCAAATTGTTGCGCTCGACCACGGCGCGCACCACCACGTTGCCGCCCTGCGGCGTGAACTTGATCGCGTTCGACAGGATGTTGGCGAAGATCTGCACCACGCGCGCATAGTCGGCGTTGAGCATGATCTCGCTGGCGGGCAACTGCCAGGCCACGTGGATGCGCTTGGCGGCGGCCGCCTGCGCGCACAGTTCGCTCACATGGTTCATCACCGACGCCAGGGTGACGAGCTGGCGTTGCAGCTTGATCTTGCCGCTGGTGATGCGGGCGACGTCGAGCAGGTCGTCGACCAGGCGCGTCAGCAGGCGTACCTGGCGCTCGACCATGTCGCGGATGCGCGCCACCGGCGCCGCGTCCGGATACAGGTGCGTCAGCAGCGAGACCGAGGTGCGGATCGGCGCCAGCGGGTTGCGCAGCTCGTGGCCCAGACTGGCGAGGAACTCGTCCTTGCGGCGCGCCGCCTCCCGCACCTGGTATTGCTTGTTGCGTGCCCGCAACGTCGAGTGCAGCGCGGTGATCAGGGTCAGGGTGCGCACCGGCCGTTCGACCAGGTTCAGGTTGCCCAGTCCCGCCACCGCGCGGCGCACCGTCTGCGAATCGGCGCCGCGATGGGTCAGCAGCACGATCGGCAGGTCCGACCAGTCGGGCTGGCGCGCCACCCACTCTTGCAGCAGCTTGAAGCCGCCAGAGTCCAACGCTTCCTCCACCGTCAGCACCGCGCCGGCGCCCAGCTCCAGTTGCGCGGCCAGGTCGGCCAGGGTCGTGCACACGTGGCTGTCGATCTGCGCCATCGCCAGCACCTTGGCCGCCAGCGGCCCGTCCTGGCCGATCGGCGCATGGATCAGGATGCGGGTTTCCATCGTGTCAGCCATGGGCGCCGTCGGTGGAATTACCGTTGACGTCGCCGGTGTAGGTCGGCACCCCGGTCAGGATGCCGTGGAAGTTCTTGAGCACCGCGCCGACCTTGATGCCGCCCTTGTCCACGCGGAAGCGGCGGATGGTGCGCTCGTGCGCGCTGCCGCGCTTCTTGAACACGGAGATCGCCTGCTGCACCTCGCCGTCGGCCTCGAAGTAGCGCAGCATGATGACGTTGTCGGCGATGTAGCTGGCATCGACCGAGGTGGTCATGCCGGTGCCGATCATGCCCTGCTGGACGCCGACGATGATGCTGACCACGCCGCGCTGGCCCAGATAGGTCAGCAGCTCGTGCAGGTAGATGGTCAGGAAGCGCTCGTCGGGCACGGCGTTCAGGTAGCCGTTCAGGCTGTCGATGACGACGATGCGCACGCCGCGTTCGACCGCCTCGACGATCGCGTGCGAGAACTGGCCCGGCGCCAGTTCGGCCGGGTCGATCTGCTGCACCGTCAGCAGGCCCCTGTCGATGGCGCCGCTCAAGTCCATGCCCAGGTTGGCGCAGCGGTTGAGCATGTTGTTGCGCGCCTCCTCGAACAGGAACATGGCGCTGGCCTCGCCGCGCTGCGCTGCGGCGTGGATGAACTGCGCCGCCAGCGACGATTTGCCGGTGCCCGGCGGGCCGGAGATCAAGGTGCTCATGCCTTCCTCCAGGCCGCCGCCGATCTGCTGGTCCAGTTCCGGCAGGCCGCTCGAGAGCTGGCGCCGCTGGCTTTCGACGCGGGTGCCCGCCGCCACCAGGCGCGGATAGACGTGCAGGCCGCCCTTGACGATCTTGTAGTCGTGGGCGCCGCCGTGGAAGGCGATACCGCGGTACTTGACCACCCGCACGCGGCGCCGCTCGGCGCCGTAGGCCTGGTCGGCCAGCTCCAGCGTCAGCACGGCGTGCGCCACGCTGCGCACCTGGAGGTCGGTCGACAGGGCGGTGCGGTCGTCGAGGAAGATGGTGGTGCAGGAGCGGCTGGTCAGGTACTGCTTGAGCGCGAGCACCTGGCGCCGGTAGCGCAGCGGGCTTTCGGCCAGCAGCTGCAGCTCGGACAAGGAGTCGAGCACCACGCGGCGCGGCTTGTATTTTTCGATCGCCCCGACGATGCGCTGGGTGGTGCTGCCCAGTTCGATCTCGGACGGATGGAAGATGGTGTACTGCTGATCGGGATCGAGCGCGTTCTCGTTGGGGATGATTTCCTCGACGACAATGCCGCTCATGTCCCAGCCGTGCGACTCGGCCACGCTGCGCAACTCGACCGCCGTCTCCGCCAGGGTGATATAGAGCACCGTCTCGCCCTGGCGCGCGCCCTCGTTGAGGAATTGCAGCGCCAGGGTGGTCTTGCCGGTGCCCGGCTCGCCCTCAACCAGGTATAGCCGGTCGCGCGTCAGGCCACCGGCCAGGACGGTGTCCAGGCCCGGCACGCCGGTGGCGAGAAAAAGATTGGTGACGCTGTTTTGTGCTTCCATGGTCGAATCCGAGGCCTTGAGGTGCCTTAAATATTACCGGAAACGGGGAAAGAAGGGTTTTTGATATGAAAGATGTGTACGTTAGCGAACAAAGCGCCGCGCGAGCGGCCGCAGGCTAGCCGTGCGCCATGCGCTGCAAGCCCTGCTGCTTGTTGACGTACATGGCGCGGTCGGCGCGGCCGAGTAGCATTTCGATATCCTGCGGGTCGTCCGGGTGGTGGACGGCGATGCCGATGCTGGCGCCGAGCTGGACAGTGACGGTCTTGAGCGGGTACGGCCGGCGCAGCGCCGCCAGCAGCTTGTCGGCCGCCTCGCGGGCGTCGGCCTCGCAGTGCAGCATCTCGACGATGACGACGAACTCGTCGCCCGCCAGGCGGCCGACGGTGTCGGTCTTGCGCACCGTCTGGCGCACCCGTTCGGCGAACTGGCGCAGCAGCTCGTCGCCTTCGTCGTGGCCGTAGCGGTCGTTGATCTGCTTGAAGCGGTCGAGGTCGAGGAAGTACACGGCGCAGCACTGGCGCAGGCGGCTGGCGCGCTGCGTCGCCTCGGTCAAGGTCTGCAGCAGCGCGCGGCGGTTGGGCAGGCCGGTGAGGGTGTCGCGCAGCGCCATCTCCTCCATCGACGCGAACAGTTTTTTGCGCTCGCTGATGTCGTGCAGGAAGGCGATGAACAGGTGGCCGCTGCTGCGCGGCACGTACGCCAGCGAGATCTCGACCGGCAGTTCCCGGCAGTCGCGGTCGTGCAGGGTCACCTCGACGCGGCGGTTGAGCACGGCCGCCTCGCCGGCCGCGCCGACGCCGCCGCTGTCGCCGGCCTCGGCCAGCTGGCGCATGTCGCGCTCGTAGGCGCGGCGCAGCAGCGGCGGCAGCACCATCGCCGCCAGCGGCTGGCCGATCACCTCGGCGCGGGTCCAGCCCAGCAGTTTTTCGGCCTGGCGGTTCCAGTCCAGCACCACGCCGCCCTCGTCGAGGGCGATGAAGGCGTCGTGCGCGTTGTCGAGGATGGCGCGCAGCTCGGCCGCCCGTTCCTGCAGCAGCCGTTGGGTGCTGTGCTCCTGGCTCAGCGCGCGCTCCAGTTGCAGCGCCTTGCGGGCGATCTCGCGGGTGCGCTCGCCCACCGTCGATTCGAGCTTCTCGTTGAGCGCGCGCAGCGCGGCCAGATGGGACTGCTCGTTGTCGAGCATGCGCGCCAGCGCGCTCGACAGCACCTGCACCTCGTGGAAGCTGTCGACCTGGACGATGTCCGGCAGGCCGGCGGCGCCGGCCGGCGCCGCCGAGCGCAATTCGAGGTTGCGGCTGAGGGCGTTGAGCGGGCGGGTGTAGCGGCGTGCGATGACGGCGGCGGCGGCGGCCATCGCCACGCCGAGGATGGCGCCGAGCAGCAGGATGCGCCGCTCCAGCGCCCTCGCCGAGGCCAGCGCCACGTCCTCCGGCTGGCGCACGATCACCGACCACTCAAGGGTGGCGGGATCGCCGGCCTTGCCGGTGAGCGAGTAGCCGCTCAGGTAGCTGCGGCCGTCGGCCCAGGTTTCGCGGACCGCGCCGGTGGCGCCGGCGCGCGCCAGCTTCAGGCTGTCGCTGGCCAGCTTGCGTTCCTCCATGCCCTTGGGGCCGAGGATGATGGTGCCGTCGGCGCGCACCACGAAGATGTCGGCCGCGTAGGCCTGGTCGGCCGGCGCCACGATGGTTTGCGCCATGCGCCGCGCCCAACCCCAGCTCATGTGCACGCACAGCACCCCGCGCGCGCTGCCGTCCGCGCCCGTCACCGGGCCGGCGGCATCGACGAAGCGCCACGGGTCCGCGCTGGCCGGCAATTTCTTGCCGAGCAGGGTGGCGGGGTGGAAGTCGCCGGCGAACAGTTTGTCGCGCCCGCCCTTGAACCAGTCGCGCCCGCTCACGTCGGCGCCCTCGAGCAGGCCTTGGGTGGCGGCGTAGACGCGCCCGTCCGGCGCGGCCAGGCCGATCCAGGCGTAGTCGGGGAAGGCTTTTTGCACGCTCTCGAGCACCGCGCGCGCCTCGCCCGGCGAGCGGGCGTCGCGCACCTGCGGCAGATCGGTGAGCAGCTGGACGTCGCCGGTGGCTTTCTGCTGTACGCGGTTGAGGGCGTCGCGCGTCTGCCAGGACAGTTGCTGCAGGCGCTGGCCGGCTTCGCGCTCGGCGTAGTTGAAGGCGAAATGGTCGACCAGGACCAGCAGCGAGAGCACGGTCAGCAGCACCGTGGCGCTGACACCGGCCGTCACCAGGGTGGTGAGCCGGGGCCGGGCCGTGCGGAGGCCGGTGCCGAGGGTGGTGCTGTGGACGGTCTGGGTGGTCATAACGGCAAGTTTTTTACTGTGCGTCGCGACTGAAAGATAACTGAAAGAAAGTAATTTTATTGTAGCACCGGAAAATCGAGATAGTTCCTCTGTTATAGACAAATTCCCTTTGTGCAACCACATCCCCCCCGCCGCGAATTTCTTAAATCGCCCTTAAAGTTACCTTGCGGAATTAAGTGCCGGCTTGACATATTTAGAATGATCGTTCATTCTATGGTTTGTGCTCATAATTTCTACAGAAAGTCCCAAGCCATGGAAGCTCTTTTCTGCAAACCGTCCCTGCGGACGGCCGGGGCAGCAGCCCTGATCACCGCAACCGTGCTCGTATCCGGTTGCTCCAAATCCACGCCCGCAGCACCTCAAACGCAGGTGGCGGAAGTGGGCGTTTTTAAGGTGGCGCCGCAAGCGCTGCAGATCACGACCGAACTGCCGGGCCGCACCGCCGCCTTCCAGGTGGCCGAAGTGCGCCCGCAGGTCAACGGACTGATACAAAAACGCCTGTTCGTCGAGGGCGCCGACGTCAAGGCCGGCACCGCCCTCTATCAGATCGATCCGTCGCTGTACCAGGCCAGCGTCAACTCGGCCAAGGCGGCCCTGGCCAAGGCCAAGGCCAGCGTGCTGACCAGCGGCCCCAAAGTCTCCCGTTATAAAGAGCTGGTCGCCATCGAAGGCGTCAGCCGCCAGGACTACGAGGACGCCGTCGCCGCCGACGCCCAGGCCAAGGCCGATGTGGCATCGGCCGCCGCCGCGCTGGAAGAGGCGCAGATCAATCTGCGCTACACCCACGTGTACGCGCCGATCAGCGGCCGGATCAGCCGTTCGACGGTGACCCCGGGCGCGCTGGTGACCGCCAACCAGACCGACGCGCTGACCACCGTGCAGCAACTCGACCCGATCTACGTCGATATCACGCAATCGAGCGAAGACCTGCTGCGCCTCAAGCGCGACATGGAAAACGGCAGCCTGAAACAATCGGGCCAGGCCAAGGTCACCCTGATGCTGGCCGACGGCAGCAAGTACGCGCAGGAAGGCAAGCTGCAGTTCTCCGGCGTCTCGGTCGACACCAGCACCGGCAACGTGGTGCTGCGCGCCTTGTTCCCGAATCCTAAGAACGATCTGCTGCCGGGCATGTTCGTGCGCGCGGTGGTGGAGGCCGGGGTCGACGAGCAGGCCATCGCCGTGCCGCAGCAGGGCGTGAGCCGCAACCAGAAGGGCCAGGCCACCGCGCTGGTGCTCAACACGCAGGGCAAGGTCGAACAGCGCGTGCTGGTCACCTCCGGCACCCAGGGCGACAAATGGCTGGTCAAATCCGGCCTGGCCGCAGGCGACCTGCTGATCGTCGAGGGCCTGCAAAAAGTCAAACCGGGCGCGCCGGCCAAGGTGGCCGCAGCCGCCCCCGCCGCCGCTCCTGGCTCCGCACCGGGCACGCCAGCCGCCGCCGCAGCCACTCCCGCCGCCAAAAGCGCGCACTAAGACGGGAGCCAGCTTATGTCACGCTTCTTTATTGACCGCCCCATCTTCGCGTGGGTGATCGCCATTGTGATCATGCTCGGCGGGATACTCGCGATCATGGGACTGCCGATCGCGCAGTACCCTAGCATCGCGCCGCCATCGATCTCGATCTCCGGTTCCTATCCGGGCGCCTCGGCTAAAACCGTGGAGGACGCCGTCACCCAGGTCATCGAACAAAAGATGAAGGGTATCGACGGCCTGCGCTACATGAACTCGTCGAGCGATTCGACCGGCGGCATCAGCATCACGCTGACCTTCCGCAGCGGCACCAATCCCGACATCGCGCAGGTGCAGGTGCAGAACAAGCTGCAACTGGCCACGCCGCTGCTGCCGGCCGCCGTCACCCAACAGGGCCTGGTGGTCAGCAAGGCCACCAAGAACTTCATGATGGTGCTCGGCTTTATCTCCGAGGACGGCAGCATGAAGCAGGCCGACCTGGGCGACTATGTGGCCGCCAACGTCATCGATCCGATCAGCCGCGTCGAAGGCGTGGGCGATGTCACCGCCTTCGGTTCGCAGTACGCCATGCGCATCTGGCTCGACCCGGCCAAGCTGCAAAGCTATCAACTGACGCCGGCCGACGTCACCGCCGCCATCACCGCGCAAAACACCGAGGTCTCCGCCGGTGAACTGGGCGGCCTGCCGGCCGCCAAGGGCCAGCAACTGAACGCCACGGTGTCGGCGCAAAGCCGCCTGCAGACGGCCGAACAATTTGGCGCGATCCTGCTGAAAACCTCCGCCAACGGCGCCACCGTGCACTTGCGCGACGTCGCCAAAATGGAACTGGGCAGCGAGAACTACGCCGTGCTGTCGCGCTACAACGGCAACGCCGCCACCGGTATGGCCATCAAACTGGCCACCGGCGCCAACGCGCTCGATACCGCCACCGCCGTCAAGGCCAAGGTCGCGGAACTGGAAAAACTGTTCCCGCCCGGGATGAAGGCCGTCATCGCCTTCGACACCACGCCGTTCGTCAAGATCTCGATCGAGGAAGTCGTCAAGACCCTGATCGAGGCGATCGTGCTGGTGTTCCTGGTGATGTACCTGTTCCTGCAAAACTTCCGCGCCACCCTGATCCCGACGATGGCCGTGCCGGTCGTGCTGCTGGGGACCTTCGCCATCCTGTCGGTGCTTGGGTATTCGATCAACACACTAACGATGTTCGCGGTGGTGCTGGCGATCGGCTTGCTGGTCGATGACGCCATCGTGGTGGTGGAAAACGTCGAGCGGGTGATGACGGAGGAGGGCTTGTCGCCGCTCGAGGCCACCCGTAAATCGATGACGCAGATTAGTGGCGCGCTGGTCGGCATCGCCATGGTGCTGTCGGCGGTGTTCGTGCCGATGGCCTTCTTCGGCGGTTCCACCGGCGTGATTTACCGCCAGTTCTCGATCACGATCGTCTCGGCGATGGTGTTGTCGGTGATCGTGGCGATGGTGTTTACGCCGGCGCTGTGCGCCACCTTGCTCAAGCCTGTGCCGAAAGGCCACACGGCGATCAACACCGGTTTCTTCGGCTGGTTCAACCGCACCTTCGAGAAGAGCAGCCATAAGTACGAAGGCTTCGTCGGCAAGATCCTCAATCGCGGCGGCCGCTCGCTGGTGGTGTACGCGCTGATCCTCGGCGTGCTGGCCTTCGTGTTCATGCGCCTGCCGACCTCCTTCCTGCCGGAAGAGGACCAGGGCGTGCTGTTCACGCAGATACAGCTGCCGACCGGCGCCACCCAGGAGCGCACGCTCAAGGTGATCGAAAAGGTCGAACAGCACTTCATGAACAACGAGAAGGAATCCGTCGCTTCGGTGTTCGCGGTGGCCGGCTTCAGCTTCGCCGGTAACGGCCAGAATACCGGTATCGCCTTCGTCCGCATGAAGGACTGGTCGGAGCGCAAGGGCGCCGACCACGCCGTCAACGCCATCGTCGGCCGCGCCATGGGTGCGTTCTCGCAGATCAAGGATGCGATGGTGTTCGCCTTCGCTCCTCCGGCCGTGCTGGAACTGGGTAACGCCTCCGGTTTCGACTTGCAGCTGCAGGACACGGGCGGCGTCGGTCACGAGGCTTTGATGGCCGCGCGTAACCAGATGCTGGGCATGGCCTCGCAGAGCAAGGTGCTGGTCGGCGTACGTCCGAACGGCCAGGAAGACACGCCGCAGTACAAGATCACGGTCGACCAGCAGAAAGCCATCGCGCTTGGCCTGACCGTGGCCAACGTCAACCAGGTGTTGAGTAACGCCTGGGGTAGCGCCTACGTCAACGACTTCGTCGACCGTGGCCGCGTGAAGAAGGTGTACCTGCAAGGCCAGGCCGAATCGCGCATGGCGCCGGAAGACCTGAAGAAGTGGTTCGTCCGTAACGCCGACGGCGAGATGGTGCCTTTCTCGGCCTTCTCGACCGGCGAGTGGATTTACGCCTCGCCGCGCCTGGAGCGCTACAACGGTCTGTCGTCGAGCGAGATCCTGGGCGCTCCGGCGCCGGGCCAGAGCTCGGGTACGGCGATGGCCGAAATCGAAGCCCTGGCGAAGAAGCTCCCGCCGGGTATCGGCTACGAGTGGACCGGCCTGTCGCTGGAAGAGCGCGACTCCGGCTCGCAAACCCTGGCGCTGTACGGCATCTCGATCCTGATCGTGTTCCTGTGCCTGGCCGCGCTGTATGAAAGCTGGTCGATTCCGTTCTCGGTGCTGCTGATCGTGCCGCTGGGCGTGGTCGGCGCGGTGCTGGCGACGTTCCTGTTTAAATTGTCGAACGACGTGTACTTCCAGGTCGGCCTGCTGACCGTGGTCGGCCTGGCGGCGAAGAACGCGATTCTGATCGTGGAATTCGCCAAGGACCTGCAGGAGCAAGGCGTCGAACTGCGTGATGCGACCTTGCAGGCGGTGCGCCAGCGTCTTCGTCCGATTTTGATGACGTCGATCGCTTTCGGTCTGGGCGTGCTGCCGCTGGCGATCAGCAGCGGCGCCGGTTCGGGCAGCCAGAACGCCATCGGTATCGGCGTGCTGGGCGGGATGCTGACGTCCACGTTCCTCGGCATCTTCTTCGTACCGCTGTTCTTTGTGCTGGTGCGCGGCTTCTTCAGCAAGAAGAAGGTCACGCCACCGGCGCCAACCTCGCAATTGGAGGCGCATTAATCATGAAAATCATGCATAAGTCTTTAATCACCATGGCGTCGCTGGCGCTGCTGGCCGGTTGCAGCCTGGCGCCGACGTATGAGCGTCCGGCCGCCCCGGTGGGGCAGGCCTGGCCCGCCGGCGAAGCGTATAAAGGCGTGCCGCCGGCCGCCGCCGACGCCAAGCCGGTGTCGGAAATCCAATGGCGCGAGTACTTCGCCGACGAACGCCTGCGCAAGGTGATCGAGCTGGCGCTGGCCAACAACCGCGACCTGCGCGTCTCGGCGCTCAATATCGAGCGCGCCCGCGCCGAGTACAACATCCAGACGGCGGCGCTGCTGCCGAAGGTGAATGCGGGTGTCAGCCAGAGCGCCAGCCGCACGCCCGCCAATATGACCGGCACCGGCGAGGCGGCCATCGTGCGCCAGTATAGCGGCGGGCTGTCGATGCCGTCGTATGAGCTGGACTTCTTCGGCAAGGTGCGCAACGCCTCCGAAGCGGGCTTGCAGACCTACCTGGGCACCGAGGAGGCGCGCCGCACGCAGCAAATCAGCCTGGTGGCCGAAGTGGCCAACGCCTATCTGACCCTGACGGCCGACCAGCAGCGTCTGAAGCTGGCGGCGGAAACCTTGAGCAGCCAACAGATCACCTATGATTTGAGCCGCAAGCGCTTCGAGAACGGCGTCACCTCCGGCGTCGACATGTACGACGCCGAGACCAGCGTGCAGGCCGCGCGCAACGACGTCGCCACCTACACCGCGCAGGTGGCGCTGGACCAGAACGCGCTGAACCTGCTGGTGGGCGGCGCCGTGCCGGCAGACCTGCTGCCGGCCGACGAACTCAATCCGGTCACGCAACTGGCCGCGATTCCGGCCGGACTGCCGTCCGACCTGCTGCGCAACCGTCCCGACGTGCAGCAGGCCGAGCGCACGCTGCGCGCCGCCAACGCCAACATCGGCGTGGCGCGCGCCGCCTTCTTCCCCAGTATTTCGCTGACGGCGTCCGGCGGCAGCGCGAGCCGCAACCTGTCCGGATTGTTCAAATCCGGTTCGGGCACGTGGAGCTTCCTGCCGCAGGTCACCTTGCCGATCTTTGATGGCGGCGTCAATCGCGCCAATCTGAGCATCGCCAAGACGGACCGCGACATCTATGTGGCGCAGTACGAGAAGGCGATCCAGGTCGCCTTCCGCGAGGTGGCCGACGCCTTGGCCACGCGCGGCACCATCGACGAGCGTCTGGCGTCGCAGCAGGCCCTGGTGGATGCGGCGGAAAAGAGCTTCAAGATCAACGACGCCCGTTACCGCAAGGGCGCCGATACGTATCTGAACGCGCTGGTATCGCAGCGCGCGCTGTATTCGGCCCAGCAGGGCTTGATCAGCACGCGCCTGAACCAGACCAGCAACGCCGTCACCCTGTACAAGGTGCTCGGCGGCGGTTGGCAACCTGAGGTTGCTCAACAAGGCAATCCACCGCGCGGCTAGACTTCTGCAAGCGGGCGGTGGGCGCGGCGGCCATTTCACACGGCTGTTGCGTGCCCGCCGCATCGACCCAAGGGTGGATTGACAAACCCGGTCGGCATCGCCACAGTTCCGCACCTAGGCATAGAGAGAGACCCAAGGACACGACATGACTACCCCCGCAAAACGACGCACCGACCCGGAACGTGCGCAGAACCGCCGCAACCAGGTGCTGGAGGCGGCGGCCGTGTGCTTCTCGCGCAGTGGCTTTCACGGCGCCAGCATGTCCGAAATTTCCAAGCAGGCCGGCATGAGCGCCGGCCATATCTACAATTACTTCGACAGCAAGGACGCCATCATCATGGCGATCGTCGAACGCGAGAGCGAGTATGTCACCGGGCTGCTGGTCGACTTGCAGATGCGCGACGATCCCTTGCAAGCCATGATCGACGATGCGCGCCGCCATATCGACGAGACTCTCGATCCGCAGCCGTGGCATATGCCGCTGGAGATGTACGCGGAAGCCTCGCGCAATCCGGTGATCGCGGACAAACTGCGCGTGCATGAGGAAAATTCGCGCATCCAGCTGCGCAAGCTGGTCAAGGAGGGACGGGAGCGCCGCAATCTGCCGGTGGACGACGAACTGATTGACGGCCGCGTCGACACCATCGTCTCGTACTTTCAGGGTTTGCCCATTCGCGCGCTGAACCGCCCGAATATGAACCGCGAGGCTTTGGCCGAATCCTTCCGTGTCGCGATGACGGCGCTGTTGATGACCTGATTCGGCCGAACGAATTTGTCTCGTAGTGTTTCCGGCCGAGCAGGCCGGTTTTTGTTGTTGTACCATGGCTGATCTCCCATTCCAGCCATCGGAGCATCATGACTTCCTACGTTATTCCCGCCCACGACATCGTCGGCCTGCCGGTCGCCGGCACCACCGATCTCTTTCCCGTTCGCCGCGTCTACTGCGTCGGCCGCAACTACGCCGCCCACGCGCGCGAGATGGGCTATGACCCGGATCGCGAACCGCCGTTCTTCTTCTGCAAGCCCAATGACGCACAGGCGCTGGTGCCGGTCGCGCCGGGGCAGGTGGCCGAGCTGCCGTATCCGCAAGTGACCAGCAACCTGCACTACGAGTGCGAACTGGTGGTCGCCATCGGCAAGGGCGGTAGCGACATCGCCGTGGAAGACGCGGCGCAGCACATCTTCGGCTACGCGGTGGGATTGGACATGACGCGGCGCGATTTGCAGTTCAAGATGCGCGACGCCGGCCGGCCATGGGAAATCGGCAAAGCCTTCGACTACTCCGCGCCGATCGGCGTGATCCACCGCGCCGCCGAAGCCGGCGATATAGGTCACGCCGCGATACAGCTGGACGTCGACGGCGTGACCAAGCAGTCGGCCACCATCGATCATCTGATCTGGTCGATCAGCGAAACCATCGCCAATTTATCGACCTTGTTCGCGCTGGCGCCCGGCGACCTGATTTTCACCGGCACGCCGGAAGGCGTGGGCGCAGTGGTGCGCGGGCAG
Source organism: Oxalobacteraceae bacterium OTU3CAMAD1 (assembly GCA_024123915.1). Lineage (NCBI taxonomy): Bacteria > Pseudomonadati > Pseudomonadota > Betaproteobacteria > Burkholderiales > Oxalobacteraceae > Oxalobacteraceae bacterium OTU3CAMAD1. Next base: position 2,398,987 of record CP099650.1, read on the forward strand.
ACGCTGACCGGCAAGGTCGACGGCCTGTCCGGCATCGCCGTCAAATTGGTGTAAATCGTTTAGAGCAGGGCGTCGATGGCGGCCAGGCCGGCCAGGGCGCCCATCGGCAGGCCGACATCGTGCGTGCTTGCCACCTGCGGTTCGCGCGGATTGATGCGTATCATGCGGCCGCCGTGCTGCTGGATCACGCGCTGGCCGAAATGGCGCACCGACGGTATCGCCACGCCGGCGCCCAGTTCCACGACCAGCGGCCGCCGGGCTTTTTCCAGCAGCGCAGTCAAACGCCTCTGCTGCATCGCCGAGCGGCGTTCGTTCCAGCCCCAGTCGCCGAACATCAGGATGTTCGGCCGCGCCAGCGTGCCGCAGCGCGCACAGGTCGGCGGCTGGTTCAGTAGCCGGCAGGCGTCGTTGTCCACCTCCGGTCGAAAATCGTCGGCGCTCCAGATCTCGCCGTCGCAGGGCGTCAGGCATTGCAGGTGATGAATGGAGCCGTGGCATTCGTAGAGTCGCTGCGGATCGAAGCCGGCGCGCTGGAATTGGCCGTCGACGTTGCTGGTGAAAATGCCGTAGCCGTGGTCCATGCGGGCGCCCCAGTCCTTGAGCACGGCGAAGCCGGCGTGCGGCGCGGTGTCTCGGTACAGTTTGAGGCGATGGCCGTAGAAACCCCACGCCAGCGACGGATCGGCGCGGAACGTGTCCGGCGAGGCGACGCTGGTGAATTCCATCCGCGCGCGGGCGAGGGCGGGGTAGGCCTGCCAGAAGCCCTGGTTGCCGCGAAAATCCGGCAAACCGGAATCGACGCCCATGCCGGCGCCGGCGGCGATAAGGAGCAGATCGGCGTCGGAGACCAGGGCGGCGGCTTGCTCGATCAGGTGGGTGGTTGGCTGTTCGGACATGGCGGATATCTTAGCCGTGTACGGGAGGGAATTCCATGCCACTGTGGCGCAAAGCAAACATGACAAATACTTAAAGCGGCTGCTATAATTGCGAATTCGTCGGGGCGTAGCGCAGCCTGGTAGCGTACGTGCATGGGGTGCACGGGGTCGGAGGTTCGAATCCTCTCGCCCCGACCAATAGATTCAAGAACTTAGGCTCATCTTCGGATGGGCCTTTTTCTTTGGATCGCCCATACATCTGAGGTTGTAGCCTTTCATGTGCTCAGCCTATCAATTCATCGGGTGAGTGCGCACTGAGCCAGTCCGCCAGCGCGTCATCGACTCTCGTCTGCCAGCCTGGGCCTGTTGCCCGGAAGCGGCTGACGATTTCCGGCGACAGGCGGATGGTGATCCGTTCTTTTATTGCAGCTTTCTGCGGCCCGCGCTCACCGGGTCTGCGCTTCAAGGCAACCAGGTTTTGATAAGTCCCGGCGTCGAAGAATTCCTTCGCCGCCTTCGCTTGCTGAAAATCGCCAGCGGACCATTCCGGATTGTCTGGATCGGCAGCGATGCCGGCGTTGATCTGAGCATCCTCTGCCTTGGTTGGCGGAATGATTTTAGGCTTGGGTTTCATATTCCTTCACCTCCCTACGGTTGGCCTTTCGAAGGCTGATGATGCGCACAGCTGTTTCACGGAGAGAGAAGACCATCACGTATAAGCGATTCCCGATCGGACCTATTGAGACGAGCCGAGGTTCACGGTAGTCATTGCGGCTATCGACGCGAACGATAGCGTGCTCCCAGTCAAAGCCTTCTGCGATATCGAACCACACGCCGTGCTTGGCCACGTTCTGGGCTAGCTTCTTTGGATCATGCGTGTAGTTCATGGTTTATTGTATGTACGAATAAACTGGGTGTCAATTTATTCGTGCGTACAAATAAATGCGATACGCCGGGCTTGGCGTAGCCTGGTAGCGTACGTGCATGGGGTGCACAGGTGCGGAGGTGCGAATCCTCTCGCCCCGACCAATAGATTCAATGACTTAGGCCAATCTTCGGATTGACCTTTTTCTTGTCTGCGATAATTCGCGTCATCGCAGCGGAACGCCTGTTACATGACTTTGCCGGTGTGAACCGGCAGCGAGATATCACGCTCCGAATAGGCGACAACGATCGTCATCAGAACGACGCAAATTAGCACGACTGCGATCTTGAGTTTGCGGTTGGTCGCGGCACGCAGGCGTGCTGCCGCATCGGTGGAGAGGATGGCCATAGTCTCAGATTGTTGTTTAAATTTATTCTGAAATTGTATAGCGGAAACTCTCAGTGGCAAAACAATATCGCTGTTTCAGGAGTAATTTCGAATTCTTTGCGGCAATTTTGCGACAGAAAAGGCATACCCGACCATGCCCAGCCCGGCCAGCAGCATCACGTACGTCTGCGGCTCAGGTACTGGTGGTGGTAAGACTAAGAAATCCGGCGCCACAACGGACCCCAAATAAAAGGCGTCAAGTGGTGGCCGGCCGCCTTGGTAATCAGGCGCGAAGAGCATATAGGTAATGGGTACCGGGTTGGCGGCGGGCGGTGCATCCGTGGTGAAAGAAAAACCCGACACCGCATTTGTATCGTCAGAGCCGATGAGTCCCCAGCCAAAGTAGGTGACGGGAGGAAAAAGGTCGTCATGGTTTGGATTGACCCCGACGTAGGTATTGAAATTCCACGCACCGGGACTGTTGAACGAGATCGGGTGCAAGTCAAAGGTTGCGCCGTTACTTTTTACTAGTATCAATACCTCCTCCACCGGGTAGTCCGATGCCGAGAGTTCGTAGCTGTAAGTGTAGAGGCCGTTCTCAAAGCTGACGGTACCCTTGAGGTCTGCCGCCGAGGCGCCCATCAAGGTGAAAAAGGCGAGTATTGCGAACATGCGTTTCATGAAATTTCTCCAGGCAATGGTTGAACGATGTGCGACACGGGCGCTCCGTCCAAGCTTGCCAGGGAAGCGCAGTTCGACTATACATTGAATATAAAATTACAATATAAGAAGAGTCCTGATCTGCTGAGGGGCGTCGTGCCATCGCCCTCAAACCGGCGCCGCGCGCCGAGGCCGACAACCGGCTTCCACAGCCTCGTCACGCGCGGTCGATTCGGCCGGCGTAGCAACCCTGCTTGGCGTTGTGGACATGGATATAGCTGACGTCAGGATTTCCAAAGAGTTTGACGATGACGGTCTCTATCCCGGTGCCCTGCACGACATCAGCGGCCAGCATCATGCCGCTGGCGTCATACCCGCGCAGTGACAGCAGCCGGATGCGCATCGATTGGGGGATTTGATTGACGGCGTCGTAAGCCTTCGTGGCCGCTTCCCGCACAAAAATTGCGTGGGAAGCGCGGTATGGCGTCATCGCTGGCTGACAGACATGATTCAGCAGCAGCACCGTCTCGCCGACTTCCGCTTCCACCATTTCGATACGGTCGGGAAAACCTGGCTTAGCGTCGACCACATAACGTCGGATGCCGAGGCTTTCCAGTTCGGCTTCCGGCAAGCCGAAGTAGGGTTGGAATGGTGTCGGCGACAGGCCGGTGATACGAAAATTCATGACGGACTCCTGGGTGATTAGAGTCGACATTAAACCGGCAACGGAACGCACAAAATATCCGATTCTTGCTCTGACATCGATTCACGGCAAACCGGCATTCGGTTCAGAAAAGTTCATCCAGTAGCAGGTGGAACTGCAGCTTGCGTTGATCGGGAGTGGGCAGGCCATACTGCAGGAACAGTCTTTCCCGCAGCGATGGGCCGAACTCGCCGAGGCAGTTCCACAGGATGGCAAGGTCCTGGTAGCGATCCGCGATACCGGCCCGCCCGACATCGATGCAGCCGACCACCTCGCCATCGTGGATGAGAAGATTATCAAGCGAATAATCGCCGTGGGTGACGACCGGATCGGGCGTGAGCGGCAAATGGCCCTGTATCGCCTCCCAGACTTGTTCGGGCGTCCAGCCCTCGCGTTCTTCATCGAAGTCGCTGGCATCGATCTGGCCCGCGTCGATGCGCCGCCGCGCAAGGCTAAGCCTGTAAGCATGATCGCTGTTGAATGGACATTCGGCCACCGGGATCGCGTGCAGCCTGCGCAGGAATGCCGCCAGCGCGTCGACAACGGCAGGACCTTGCTCGGGACTCGTTGCCAGCAGTTGGTAAGCCGTTTTTCCCTGCATGGCTGACATCAACAGCCATGCCTGATCGGGCGTGCGGACAAATTGCGCGACGGCGGGCACGGGGATGCGAACTCGCGCCAGCCAGCGCAGTCTCGTCATTTCGTCGGCGATGTCGTCGGCGATGGCGCCGCTGCCGTGCTTCAGGAAAAGGTCCGGCGACCGGTCCTTGCCATGAAGCCGGTAGACGGACCCGCCGGATTCGCCGATGGTATCGCGCGCCCATTGATAGCCCTCCAGTTCGTCGGAAATGGCTGTGGGGACGGGCGCGGCTGTACAGGCTCGTTCGCGTCTGGATTCACTCATCTGGTTTGTCCTTGTTTGAATTTTTCCTGTGCGCTTGGTTGCTGCGCGATCCGGTAACGAACCGCATCAACGATTCAATTGGCCCCTGCGGAAACTTCAGGCTCCACAAGCGGGCCGCGAGGGTTGAGGCGACGAGGAATTCTACCGAAAAGACGGTAGTCGCTGCAATACTTCGGGAGCCGTCCAGCGCGCCGACCGCTTCCAGCGTGCCCATGCCAAGAAGGATGTGGGCCAGGTAGAGCGTCAACGTCATGCGGCCGGCTGGAAGCAGGAATCTCCATGGTCCAGCCGTCCGGTTTGATGAGACCAGCAGGCACGCGCCAATGACGATGCTGGCGCTGCCCACGCCTGTCAGCAGGTAGGCAATGCCGGGAGGCATGGGCGATGTGTGCAATGTCCATGCGATCGCGCTGTGCCGGCCCAAGTGAAAAACCAGTTCTGCGAGCAGGCACAGGAATATGCCGCCGCATACCATGCCCAGTTGGACGCGAGCCAGATGGAGCGGCAAGTGGGCCATCAGCATGCCGGTGAGGAAAAAAACCAGCCAGGGCAGTACCGGATGAAAGCCGTTGAAGAGCAAATTGCGCACGAAGCCTTCGAGCGTCCAGAGCGAGTCGTAGGTGAGGGTGTTCCAATCCCAGCCTTCCCCGTAGTCGAAGGTCAGCAGCAAGTAAGTGGAGACGGTGGCAACCGCTACGATGCCGGTGGCCAGCGCCGTCCTTCCCGCCTTTAGCCATGGCAACGCGAGCATGAAATAGGCGGCGTAGTAGTGGATGATGTCGGCGGGGAAGACCAGAAGATTGAGCAGTCCTGCGACGAGCAGGAAGACCGCTCGTCGTGTTACCCAGCCGTATGCTTCCCACGTGCTTTTCGATGTGGTCGCCAATACCAGGCCCAGGCCGGCCAGGCTCACGAACGTCGCTGACGCCTTGCCTTCGAAAAAGTGGAAAAACGCTTCCAGCCATGGCGATCCTTGTGGCGGATGCATGGCCAGGCGGAAGTTGACCAGCATCATTCCACCGAGCGCGAGGAACCTGGCTAAGTCGAGCCCGTCCAGACGCTGATTCGTTGGCGCCGTCATATGCCGAGTAGCGCTTGCACCAGTTTCTTGTTGAGGGCCTCGTTGGGTTCAGCGTCGGACCGTGTGGGTCTGCGCATCAATACGCGGCGCATCGCCTCGTTTTCCACGGAGTCCAGAAGCAGTTGCGCCACTATGCCTGGCGGGACTTGTGGCGTGAATATGCGTTGTGCGTTGCCATCCTCGATCGCGGCTTTAAGGGCGGAAAGCGTACGCGCCTGGTTCTCCTCGAAAGCGGGCGCGAGCTCGGCGTTTCGCGCGATCTCGGCAAGACATTCAGCCGCCAGCACAGCCCACTCCCGTTGAGAGCAAAGCGCCGAGTATGCCCCAAGGAAATTTTCCACGCGGATGTTCGCCGCTGTGTTTTTATCGCGTAACGCTTTCAGGAGTGGGGCAAGCTCATCCTGCTCCTGAATCGCCACTTCGGCAATCAGCGATTCCTTGCCGGGGAAGTAGTTGTAGAGATTGCCGAGGCTGACCGAGGCCGCCTGGGCGATGTCGCGCATGCTGGCGGCGTGGAATCCCTTGTCGATGAAGCAGCCGATGGCGGCATTCACGATTGCTTCGCGGCGGTTTTCGAGCTGTATTTTGGTGGTCATTCAGGGATAATGAACGAACGTTCGTTCAATGTCTAGGAAATTTTCCTACCTTCTGAGATGTCGCGCCGGCCTTTTCAGGCGACCGATAACTTTAGTTCCCGGCCCAGCGCCTTCATAGCGTCCTCAATGCGGTCTATGCGCGTTGTGTGCTTGAGGTCGATGAGACGGTTGACCTCTTGCCGTGTCGTATCCATACGGCGCGCTAGCTCTGACGGAATGACGTTCTGCTCTAGCATCTGATTGAGCAGCAGGACTTTAACGGCCACGCTTGCCGGAAGCGGGATGAGTCGTTCGCCGGGCATTGGTTTGGAGGGTAGCGGCACCTGACGCTTTTGCTCGAAATAGAAGTCCATCGACAGCAAGAGGGCGTCTTTTGCCATATCGATTGCCTCGGCTTCGTCGTCGCCTTGCGTGATGGCTTCCGGAATGTCGCGGAATGTCACTACGAAGCCTCCAGTATCCGAGTCGAAGATTGCAGGGTAATTCATTTAAAGCTCCTATAGCTAAGCTTCTGGCGGCGTGATCGGGTTGTGAACATTCGAGCTTTCGTCACTTAAGTTTCAGTCGCTTTTTTACTCCTTCAACAAGCGACATTTTGAGTTCTTTAGCAGGATGTCTTGGCAAGAGGGTCATTTCTCCGTTGAGATAGACCTTTAGGTGTTTTGTGCCTTGCTCGAAGGTCGCGCCGTGCTTGGTCAGCCAGCGGACAAATTCGCTTTGCTTCACGATGAGCCTTTTAATGTAATCAAAATTGATTGCAATCGCAAGTCGTTTGGGCGTTTATTTGATGATCCTCATGTGCCGGGTTTTGGCGAGGAGCAAGCGTTCAAGGTATGGCCGAGATACATGTTGCGCCGGCGTGGTGGTGAGCGCGTTGACTGATATCAGGACAGTGACGTCTGCCGTTGCACTAGCGAACAATCGACAGCATGCGTTATGCTGCGCGGCATGTAAGAACATCGGGATTCAAGGTAAGGCTTATGTCAAAAGAGAAAAATCCGGCGGCCGGCGGCCAAGTGGTGGCGCCGGCGCGGATCAGCCCGCGCTCGCCGCCGCCGTTGGAGGCGTCGAGGCCCGCGTCGCCGGAAGAGGCCGCCGCCAAAAGACAGGCGCGCGAAGATAGGGATGCGCAGGTTCGCGGCGTCACGTCCATCCAGGAGATGCGTGACGCGATACGCAGCGCCGCACGCGCGCTGCCGGCGATCTCCGAAGTGCCGCGCGTGCGCGCGCTCGATGCGGCCGCGTTCCGCGCGCGCGCCGCGCAAGGCCTGCCATTCCTGATCACCGGCATCGTCAACCGCTGGCCGCTATGCGCACTGTCGCCGCAGACGCTGCGCGATCGCTACAGCGAGGTACAGGTGCGCGCGCGGGTGGGGGACTATATCAATACCGCGTTCGCCGCAGACCGCGCGATGCAGGATATGTCGATGGGCGAATACCTCGATCTGGTCGCCGTCGAAACGCAGGACCTGCCGCCTTATCTGGGCAATCTGGAACTGCGTGAATTGAACAACATGTGCCATTGGCCGACCTATTTCGACAAAATGGGACCGCCCCGTTTCTGGATTGGCCCCGCCCGCACGGTGACGCCGCTGCATTGCGACTACGACGATAATATCTTCGCGCAGATATGGGGCACCAAGCGAATTTTCCTGTCGCCGCCCCATCACGACGAGTTCCTGTACCCGAACGAGGCCAACGCCATCCTGTTCGGCTCTCCGTTCGATCCCGAGGCGCCCGATTTCGACCGGTTCCCGCTGGCGCGCCAGGCGACCATGATCGAATGCGTCGTCAATCCCGGCGACATGCTGTACGTGCCGGCCGGCTGGTACCACCAAGTCCGCGCGCTGACGTTCTCGCTGTCCTCGAACCGGTGGGCCAGGTCGATGCCGTTCGCCTTGTATGGCGACGCATCCTTGCGGCGAGGCGACCGGTAACTATCGTTGACAACACGTTGACACCCAAAATAAGAGGGTGATATATTCGTGTTTGTGATTTGGTAACGTTTCCAATCGCGTGCGGTGCGCCGGGCCACTTCGGCGTTCAAGGAGACTGGATGTTCAAGCAAGGCAGGACATTGGAACGGGCGCTGGCCGCCGGAGCGGCGACTTTGATGGCGGCGGGTTTGATGGCGCCGATGGCGTGCATCGCGGCGCCGGCGGGACCGAAGGCGGAAGTGATGCACTGGTGGACCTCGAGCAGCGAGTCGGCCGCCGTGCGCAAATTCGCCGACGCCTATCGCGCCGCCGGCGGCGTCTGGGCCGATACGGCGGTCGCCGGCGCGGACCAGGCCAAGTCCGTGGCGATCAACCGCATCGTCGGGGGCAATCCGCCGACGGCCGCGCAGTTCAACACCACCAAACAATTCCGCGACCTGATCGACCAGGGCTCGCTCAACAACGTCGACGATATCGCGCTGCGCGACAAATGGGACCAGCTGATGCCGGCGCCGATACTGGACGTCATCAAGGTCAACGGACACTTTTACGCGGCGCCGGTCGACATCCACATGTCGACCTGGATATGGTATTCGAAGGCCGCGTTCAAAAAAGCGGGCATCGTCAAGGAGCCGGCCACGCCGGACGAACTGTTCGCCGCGCTCGACAAACTCAAGGCGGCCGGCGTGGTCGGCCTGGCGCACGGCGGCCAGCCGTGGCAGGAGAACATCCTGTTCCAGGCCATGCTGGCCAACATCGGCGGCAAGGCACTGTACCTGTCGGTGCTGCGCGACCGCTCGCCGCAGGCGATCAATTCCGAGGCGTTTAAAAAAGTGCTGCTGGCCTTCAAGCGGCTGCAGACCTATGTCGATCCCGGTTCGCCCAACCGCAACTGGAACGACGCCACCGCCATGGTGGTCGGCGGCAGGGCGGGGGTGCAGATCATGGGCGACTGGGCCAAGGGCGAATTCGCCGCCGCCAAACAAACCGCCGGCAAGGACTTCGGCTGCATCGCCGGTCTCGGTCCGAACGTGCCTTACCTGATCCAGGGCGACGCCTTCGTCTTCCCGAAGACGAAGAATCCGGAGACGGTCAAGGCGCAAAAGCTATTGGCGACGACGATGCTGGCGCCGGCCGCGCAACTGGAATTCAACAAGCTGAAAGGCTCGCTGCCCATCCTTAGCAACGCCGACACCTCGTCCATGGACATGTGCGCGCAGGCCGGCATGGCCATCATGAAGGACAAGTCGCGCCAGGTCGGCATGATCGAGGTGCACCTGACGCCGGACCAGAACGGCGCGCTGCAGGACGTGCTGACCACTTATTGGAACACCCGCATGCCCGTTGAGAAGGTGCAGAAGAGTATCGTGTCGGCGTTGCAGGACTAATCGGTCTGGCTTGTCACCGTCCGGGGCGATGCGGTATGCTGACCGCCGCATAGACTCAACCGATGAGGGAACAGGTGGCAACAATCAAAGACGTCGCCCGGCTGGCGGGGGTGGGGCTGGGCACCGCCTCGCGCGTGGTCAGCGGCAGGGGATCGGTGTCCAGGGCGACGATCGAGAAGGTGCAAAAGGCCATCGTGGAGCTGGATTTTCGGCCTTCGCACGCGGCGCGCTCGTTGCTGTCCGGTAGTTCGCAGATGATCGGCGTCTACATCCCTTACCTGAGCGGGACGTTTTATACGCCGATCCTGCAGTCGATTTACACGGCGCTGCGCGCGTCGGGGTTGAACATGGTGGTCGCTTTCGGCGTCGGCGACGGCAACGAGCGGCAGCAGGCGATCGACGGCGTGAATTTTTTGATCGAGCGCGGGAGCGACGGTTTGCTCGTCATGAGCAATTCGCTGGAAGATGATGATTTCGCGGCGCTCGGACCGTTCCAGTCGCGCGTGGCGGTGATCAACCACCGCCACGCCGGTATCGCCGAGCAGTGCTTCACGGTCGACCACAAGGCCGGCGGGCGGCTGGCTGCGCGCACGCTGCTGGACCAGAAGCACCGCAAGATCGCCGTCATCGCCGGACGCGCCAGCGCGCCCGACAATCAGGAGCGCATCGCCGGTTTCATGGCGGAGCTGGACGATGCGGGCATCGACAGCAGTAAAGTATGGGTGGACGACGGCAACTTCACGCCCGAAGGCGGCTGGAAGTGCGCCGAGCGGCTGCTGGCGTCGGGCAGGGAATTCACGGCGGTGTTTTGCGCCAACGACGAGATGGCGGTCGGCGCCTTGTCCTTCTTCCAGCAGGCGGGTGTCGCGGTGCCGGAGCAAGTGTCGGTGCTCGGTTATGACGACACGCACAGCGCGGAATTCACGGCGCCGCGCCTGACCAGCGTCCATATACCGTGGAGCGAGATGACCATGAACGGCTTGAATTACCTGCTGAACCGGTGCTACGAGACGGATCGCCCGGTCAAGCGAAAATACAAGCTGCACGTGACGGAGCGCGCCTCGCTGGCAAAAGCTCCTTCGCGCAAAAGCGCTAAATAACGGAGTGCGCGCCGGCCGCGCGCTCTTTTTTTGTAGTATATTGGAAACGATTCCATTTTCGGAGACGCACCATCATCATGACTTCCACCGACTTGACCAAGGCGATAAGCCGTTCGGATTTCGCTGGCGACTTCCTGTGGGGCGTGTCGACGTCCGCCTACCAGATCGAAGGCGCGCCCGACGTCGGCGGCCGCGTGCCGTCGATCTGGGACACCTTCAGCGCGACGCCGGGCAAGGTGCGCGACGGCGCTAGCGGCGCGGTCGCTTGCGACCACTATCACCGCTGGGAGGAGGATCTGGATCTGGCGCGGGCCATGGGCCTGAACTCCTACCGTTTTTCGATCGCGTGGACGCGCATCTTCAATGGCGTGGACGAACAACCGAATCCCGAGGGGCTGGCGTTTTATTCGCGCCTGGTGGACGGCATGCTGGCGCGCGGCCTGCAGCCGTGGTGCACGCTGTACCACTGGGACTTGCCGCAGTATCTGCAGGACCGGGGCGGCTGGGCGCACCGCGCCACCATCGACGCCTATCTGCGATACGTCGACGTGATGACCCAACACCTGGGTGACCGCGTCGAACATTGGATGACCCACAACGAGCCTTGGTGCACGGCCATGCACGGCAACTGGGACGGCATGCATGCGCCTGGCAACAAAAGCCTGCCGCTGGCGCTTCAGGTCTGCCACAACGTGCTGGTGTCGCACGGCCTGGCCGTGCCGATCATCCGCGCCAACGTGCCGGATGCGAAAGTGGGCATCGCATTGAGCCTGCACCCGATCAAGCCGGCCGGCGACAGCGCCGCCGACCAGGAGGCGGTGGTGCGCCACGACGCGCTGCGCAACCGCTGGTTCCTCGATGTGCTGTATGGCCGCGGCTATCCCGAGCTGGCATTGCAACTGGTGGGCGGGGACGCGCCGGTGGTGCTGCCCGGCGATATGGAAGCCATTGCCGTCCCCTGCGATTTCCTCGGGGTGAACTACTACTTCCCGGAAGTGGTCACCGACGCGCCCGACCAGTATCCACTGCGCACCGCCATCGTCCACCCGCAGGATCGGGAGCGTACCGACTTTGGTTGGGAGGTGTCGCCGCAAGGGCTGGTCGACCTGCTGGCGCGCGTGGTGCGCGAGTATCCGACCGGCGATGTGTATGTGACCGAGAACGGCTCATCCTACGACGATCATGTGGATGCCGACGGCGCCGTCGACGACACGGCGCGGCGCGATTACCTGATCCGCCATCTGATGGCGGTGCGCGACGCGGTCGCCGCCGGGGCGAATATCAAAGGCTATTTCGCCTGGAGCTTGCTGGACAACTTCGAATGGTCGGAGGGCTATCTGCGCCGCTTCGGCCTGACCTATGTCGACTATCCGACGCAGCGCCGCATCGTCAAGCAAAGCGGAAGGTGGTACAGCGCCTTCGTGCGCGGCCAGAACCAACAATAAATCGATCACGGAGACTTACCCAGAATGAAAACACGTCATAACCACATCCTGCGCCGCGCCGTCCTGGCCTCCATGCTGGCGCTGGGCACCCACGCCATCGCCGCAGCTCCAGCTACTGCTGCAACCCCGCTCACCGACTGGCCGCGCGTTGCCAGCGCCGTCAAGCAGGACAAGGCGATGGAGGCGCGCATCGCCGGCATCGTCGCGGGCATGACTTTGGCGCAAAAAGTCGGCCAGATGACGCAGCCCGAGATCAAGTTCATCACGCCCGGGCAGGTGCGGGAGTTCTACATCGGTTCAGTCCTCAATGGCGGCGGCAGTTGGCCGCAGGGGAACAAGTACGCCACCGCCGCCGACTGGGTCAAGCTGGCTGACGCCTACTACGACGCGTCGATGGGCACGGACATGAAGGTCAAGGTCCCGGTCATCTGGGGCATCGACGCCATGCACGGCAACAGCAATATGTATGGCGCTACGCTGTTCCCGCACAATATCGGTCTCGGTGCCGCGCGCGACAAAAAACTGGTCGAGCAGATGGCGCGCTCGGTCGCCAGGGCGGTGCGCGCCACCGGGATCGACTGGGTATTCGCGCCGACGCTGGCGGTGGTGCGCGACGATCGCTGGGGGCGTACCTATGAGAGCTTCTCGGAAGATCCTGCCATCGTCAGGGACTATGCGGGCGCCTACGTCAAGGGCCTGCAGGGCGACTTGAAAGGCGATGGCACCGTGGTCGCCACCGCCAAGCATTTCGTCGGCGACGGCGGCACCGCCGAGGGCAAGGATCGTGGCGTCAACCAGGCCACCAAGGCCGACATGATCAACATCCACGCGCTGGGCTACTATCCGGCACTCGAAGCCGGCGTGCAGACGGTCATGGCCTCCTTCAACAGCTGGAACGATGTCGAGGGCGGCGCCGATCATGGCAAGATGCACGGCAGTAAAGCGCTGCTGACCGACGCGCTGAAAACCAGGATGGGTTTCGATGGCCTGATCGTCAGCGACTGGAACGGCATCGCCGAGGTGCCGGGCTGCGCCGAGGACAGCTGCGCGCAGTCGATCAACGCCGGCGTCGATATGATGATGGTGCCGGAGCGCTGGAAAACCTTCATCACCAATACCATCGCCCAGGTGGAGAAGGGCGAAATCCCGATGTCGCGCATCGACGACGCGGTGACCCGCATCCTGCGGGTGAAGCTGCGCGCAGGTCTGTTCGACGGCAAGAAGCCATCGCAAAACCGCTACGCCGGCAAGCAGGAGGCGTTGCAGGACCGCGCGCTGGCGCGCCAGGCGGTGCGCGAATCGCTGGTGCTGCTGAAGAATAACGGCGGCGTGTTGCCGCTGGCGCGGGGCAAAAAGATCCTTGTCGTCGGCAAGAGCGCCGACAGCATGGCCAACCAGTCGGGCGGCTGGTCGCTGACCTGGCAGGGAACGGACAACAAGAACAGCGACTATCCGATCGGCGACACCATCCTCGCCGGCATTCGCGATGCCGCCGGCAAGGACAACGTCACCTTCAGCGAGAACGCCTCCGGCGTCGATGTGGGCAAGTTCGACGCCGTCATCGCCGTCATCGGCGAGACGCCTTACGCGGAGGGCGACGGCGACATCGGTCCATCGGGCACGCTGCGCCTGTCCGGCCGCCATCCGGAGGATCTGGCCGTGCTGAAGGCGGTGGCGGACAAGGGCAAGCCGGTGGTGACGGTGCTGGTGACCGGCCGCCCGCTGTACGCCAACGACATCCTCAACCTGTCTGACAGCTTCGTCTCGGCCTGGCTGCCGGGCACCGAGGGCAAGGGCGTGTCCGATGTCCTGTTCCGCAAGGCGGACGGCGAGGTCAACGCGGACTTCCGCGGCAAACTGTCGTTCTCGTGGCCCAAGTCGGCCTGCCAGTCGCCGCTCAACGTCGGCGACGCCGGCTACGATCCGTTGTTCAAATATGGCTATGGCCTTACCTACGCCGCCAAGGCCAGCCAGGCATCCCTGCCGATGCTCGACGCGAGCTTCTCGCAGGGCGGCTGCGGCAAGAGCACCGCGATGCCGGTGTATAGCCCCGCCGACCGCGCCACGTATGGACTCTACGTGGAAAGCGGCGGCCGGAGGACGGCGCTGGGCGCGGACCTGAACGCGGTGTTCAATCTGCCCACGGTGAAGGTGGAGACGGCCCAGATCAACACACAACAGGATGCAAAAAGGCTAACTTGGTCCGGTCCTGCTAAACTGTCGGCGCAATCCGGCAAGGCCATGCCGATTCCCGCGATCGCCGGCACCGACGGCGCGCTGCAATTCGATACCATCGTCACCGGCGCCCCACAAGGGAAGGCCGGGATCTGGATGGAAAACGTGGAACTCGACGCCAGCGCCGTGTTCCAGCGCATGGCCGGCAAGGGCAAACAGACGGTGAAGATACCGCTGTCGTGCTTTGGCGCCAAAGGACTGAAACCCGACGCGTTGTCCACGCCGTTCGCCGTATCGGCGGACGGTCCGTTCGCGGCCACTTTCGCCAACATCCAGATCGTTGGCGGCGCGGCCAAGGACAAGGAGGCGTCGGCATGTGGGGATTTTAAGTAAAAACCAAATAAAACAGAAAGAGCTAGCATGGAACCATTATCGAAAGCTGCCGGAGCGCCGGGCAGCCCGTCGCAGGCCAAGGGCAACACAGGTCCCCTGATCATCATCACGATCCTGTTCTTCATGTGGGGTCTGCTGACGGCGTTGAACGACGTCCTGATCCCGCACTTGAAGTCGATTTACACGTTGACCTATGTGCAGGCGATGCTGGTGCAGTTCTGCTTCTTCGGCGCCTACTTCATCGTCTCCCTGCCCGCCGGTGCGCTGATCAAGCGAATCGGCTACCAGAACGGCGCCGTTGCCGGCCTGACCATCGCTGCCGCCGGCTGCGCGCTGTTCTACCCGGCGTCGACCAGCGGTTATGCGCTGTTCCTGCTGGCGTTCTTCATTCTGGCGGGTGGCATCACCATCCTGCAGGTGGCGGCCAATCCCTACGTGACCATCCTGGGCGACCCGCAGACGGCATCGAGCCGCCTGACCTTGACCCAGGCCTTCAACTCGCTGGGCACCACGGTGGCGCCTACCCTGGGCGGTATGCTGATATTGGCCGGTGGCGTGATGAGCACCGCCGATCTGGCCAAGCTGCCGGCAGACCAGGTGGCAGCGTACTACGCCAACCAGGCGGCCAGCGTGCAAGGTCCGTATCTGGCGCTGGCTGGCGCGCTGCTGGTGCTGGCGATCCTGTTTGCGATGGCGCGTCTGCCGAAGATCGTCGACGCCGAACAACCGGCCGCCCAGGCGACTGGCGGCGGCTGGAAAGAAGTACTGCAACACCGCCATCTGGTGCTGGGCGTGATCGGTATCTTCCTGTATGTGGGCGCGGAAGTGTGCGTCGGCAGCTTCCTGATCAACTTCATCGGCGAGCCGCACATCGCCGGCCTGCCGGAACACCAGGCGGCGCCTTACGTCAGCTACTTCTGGGGCGGCGCCATGGTGGGCCGCTTCATCGGCTTCGCGGTCATGCGCTCCGTCAGCCCGGGCAAGGCCCTGGCCTTCAACTCGGCCGCCGCGTTCGCGCTGCTGCTGGTGGCGATTTTCGGCAGCGGTCATACCGCGATGTGGGCGCTGCTGGGCGTTGGCCTGTTCAACTCCATCATGTTCCCGACCATCTTCTCGATGGCGCTGAACAAACTGGGACCGTTGACGGGGCAGGGCTCCGGCTTGCTGTGCATGGCGATCGTCGGCGGCGCGCTGGTGCCGTTCGCGCAAGGCTTCCTGGCCGATACCGTCAACCTGCAGATCTCGTTCGTCGTGCCTGCGGCGTGCTACGTCTTCGTGCTGTACTTCGGCTTGAAGTACGCTGGCATGTATGCCGATGGCGGGGACAAACCGGCCGCGCGGGCCGGGCACTAAAAGTAACTTCGGAACCACGTAGGGCGGATTAGGCGGAACGCCGTAATCGGCCATGCATGCGCCGTCGATGCGCATACATGGCCGATTACGCTTCGCTAATCCGCCCTACGTGTTTTCGTTGTATACCTTGCGGGACGTTGGAGTATTACAGGAAGCGGTCGAGGATTTTTCTGCCGTGCTTGTCGAGCTCGCGCACGTCGCGGATCAGGTAGTGGATGCCGTGGATGTCCGAGATGAGTAGCGTGTCCACCGTCAGGCGGCGGATGTCTTCCTCGCCGCGCAGGACGAATTCGGTGTCGCCACGGTCCGTCTCCACCGTCCAGGTGCATGGCGTGGCGAAGCCCGAGACGTCAACGATGCGCGAAATCTCCGGCATGAATTCACGGCCCGCCAACTCTTCCCGCACCAGGTCTCCGATCTCTTTCGGCAGGTCTTCGATGCGGTCGATCCAGGCCACTTCCTTGCCGTCGCCGCTGACCAGCGCGATGCCGTCCTCCGGCGCCTGCACCGGGAAGGCGCGCACCGCCGCCACGCCTTCGTGGACGTCGCCTTCGCAGGTAGTCAGCACCAGGCGGCCGAAGGGATTGCGTACCAGTTCAAATTTTGTCGTCGTCATGTGATTCTCAGTTGCTTCCCTGGTTATTCCTTGCTGCCGCTGTCGTCCATGTCGGTGTCGACATTGCGGGCTTGCGCCTGATACAGGCGGTAGTAGGCGCCTTCGCGTTCCATCAGCACGTCGTGCGAACCTTCCTCCACAACCACGCCGCGATCCAGCACCACCAGGCGGTCGGCCTTCTGCAAGGTCGACAGGCGGTGGGCGATGGCGATCGTGGTCCGGCCCTTCACCAGGTTTTCCAGCGCGCGCTGGATTTCTTTTTCGGTCTCGGAGTCGACCGAGGACGTGGCTTCGTCGAGGATCAGGATCTTCGGATCGATCAGCAGCGCGCGGGCGATCGAGATGCGTTGACGCTCGCCGCCGGACAACCCTTGCCCACGCTCGCCGACCATCGAGTCGTAACCCTGCGGCAGGCGCAGGATGAATTCGTGCGCGTGCGCGGCGCGGGCTGCGGCGATGATTTCCTCGCGCGTGGCGTCCGGCTTGCCGTAGGCGAGGTTCTCGGCGATGGTGCCGAAGAACAGGAAAGGCTCCTGCAGCACCAGGCCGATGTTGCGGCGGTAGTCCGACACCGCGAACGAGCGGATGTCGACGCCGTCGAGCATGATGGCGCCTTCCGAGACGTCGTAGAAACGGCAGATCAAGTTGACCAGGGTCGATTTGCCGGAGCCCGAGTGGCCGACCAGGCCGACCATCTCGCCTGCCTTGATATCGAGGCTGATGCCGCGGTTGACGGCGCGGTTACCGTAGCGGAAACCGACTTCGCGCAAGGTGATGTTGCCATCGACCTTGGCCAGCTTGACCGGGTTGACAGGTTCCGGCACCGACGACACGTGATCGAGGATGTCGAAGATGCGCTTGGCGGCCGACGCCGATTTCTGCGTGACCGAGACGATACGGCTCATCGAGTCGAGACGGCCGTAGAAGCGGCTGGAGTAGGCGATGAACGCCGACAGCACACCGACCGTGATGTTGCCCTTCGAGACCTGGTAAATGCCGAACACCCAGATCACCAGCAGACCGAGTTCGGTCAGGAACGACACCGTCGGCGAGAACAGCGACCAGATTTTATTCAGTTTGTCGTTGACGGCCAGGTTGTGCTGGTTGGCGGTGCGGAAGCGCGACGCTTCGCGCGATTCCTGCGCGAAGGCCTTGACCACGCGGATGCCGGGGATGGTATCGGCCAGCACGTTGGTCACTTCGCCCCATACGCGGTCGATCTTTTCAAAGCCCATGCGCAGGCGGTCGCGCACCACGTGGATCAACCAGGCGATGAACGGCAGCGGCAGCAGGGTGAAGATCGCCAGCCACGGGTCGATCGAGAACAGGATCACGCCGGTCATGATGATCATCAGGCAGTCGGACGCGAAGTCGAGCAAGTGCAGCGACAGGAACACGCAGATCCTGTCGCTCTCGCTGCCGATGCGCGACATCAGGTCGCCCGTGCGCTTGCCGCCGAAGTATTCCAGCGACAGGCGCAGAAGGTGGTCGTAGGTTTCGGTGCGCAGGTCGGCGCCGATGCGCTCCGACACCAGCGCCAGCACGTAGGTCTTGGCCCAGCCCAGTATCCACGCCATCACCGCCGAGGCGACCAGGCCGGACATGTACAGCGCCACCATCGAGGTGTCGACCGGTTTGCCGTTCTGGTAGGGGATCAGCACATTGTCCATCAACGGGATGGTCAGGTAGGGCGGGATCATGTGTGCGCCGGTGCTGAGCAACATCAGCGAGAATCCCAGCGCGAGCTGGAATTTGTACGGCTTGGCGAAGCGCCACAGACGGAACAAGGTCCACGTCGACGGCGGGGTGTAAATCACCTTGGTGCAGACCGGGCATTCCTCCTGGTCCGGCTCCAGCGGCGCCTTGCAGCTCGGGCAGATGCTTTTTTCTTCGACGAGGACCGGCACGCCGGTGGCGTGGCTGTCCAGGTGCGCGGAGAAGGCCTCCACCAGGCGGATCGCGTTGAGGTTCTGGCCCAGGGTGAAGCGCCAGGCCGCCAGACGGCCGCTTTTGCCGATCAACTCCAGATGGCCGACGCCGGCGTGGTCGTGGTGCTTCAGGGTCAGGTCATGCGAAAACGGCCACGATTGCCACTGTTCCTGGCCCGGCGAACGCGCCAGCAGGCGGGTGGCGGTGACCACGATGACGCCCTTGGCGAAACGAAGTTGCTGATCCAGGTCAACCTCCAGGGCACTTACAACGTTTTCCTCTTTGGAAAGCTGTGCCTGTATCTCGGAGCGCCAGCGTTCAGGAAGATCGCCGAGGCTGGATACGTTGGAAAGTTGTTGGGTTGTCATCGTGCGGCTTACTCCGGGTCGAAAAAATGGTGAAACTAGCATCGGTACTCTACAACAATCGCTTTGCCAATAAGGTGTTGCGGCTGGTATAAGTAATTATTTACGGTATTCTGTCAGTGCATCAACAGTCGAGTCGGACGTTTGACTCGCACCATAAAAAAACCGGGCTTTTTGTACTGGCGGCAAGTATAACGCACAGACATAGGGCTCGGTGGACATGATGAACTTGGTCAAACATACGGGTGGGCCAAACAGGATTTGGCGGCAAGCGGTGGTACGGGTTTAAAATACGGCGCAGGCTGGCCACGGCTGATAACAAAGACACAAGAATAGAAACATGACCAAGAAGAAAGACATTGAAGTCCTCCGCGTAACCCATTTGCGCGGTCCCAACATCTGGACCTATCGCCCCGTCATCGAGGCGTGGCTGGATATTGGCGAACTGGAAAAATACCCGTCCAATTTGTTGCCTGGATTGTATGAACGCCTCACCGCGATCCTGCCGGGCCTGATCGTGCACCGCTGCGGCGTGGGCGAGGTCGGCGGCTTCCTCGAGCGGCTGCGCGACGGCACTTACGCCGGCCACATCCTCGAACACGTGGTGCTGGAGTTGCAGAACCTGGCGGGCATGAAGACCGGTTTCGGCAAAACGCGCCAGATCGGCGAGGACACCGGCTTGTACAAGATGGCGTTCCGCACCCGCCAGGAGCAGGTCGGCCGCGCCGCGCTGGAGGCGGGCCGCGACCTGCTGATGGCGATGATCGAGGATCGTCCCTACGACCTGGCCGCCAAGGTCGCCGAACTGACCGACATGGTCGAGTCGTTGTGCCTGGGGCCGAGCACCGCCAACATCGTCGATGCCGCCACCGACCGCAAGATCCCGTCGATTCGTCTGACCGACGGCAATCTGGTGCAGTTGGGCCACGGCGCCGCGCAGCGCCGCATCTGGACCGCCGAAACCGAACAGACCAGCGCCATCGCCGAGGGCATCGCCAGCGACAAGGACCTCACCAAAAGCTTGCTGGCCTCGTGCGGCGTGCCGGTGCCGCAAGGTGAACTGGTCACCAGCGCCGAGGCGGCGTGGGAAGCGGCCGAGGACATCGGCGTGCCGGTGGTGGTCAAGCCGTACGACGGCAACCACGGACGCGGCGTCTCGCTCAACCTGATGACGCAGGCCGACGTCGTCGCCGCCTACGAGCTGGCGGCGCGCAAGGGCGGCAGCAAAAGCGTCATCGTCGAACGCTTCGTCCCCGGCGACGAACACCGCCTGCTGGTGGTCGGCAAGCGCCTCATCGCCGCCGCCGCCGGCGAATCGCTGTGGGTCACCGGCGACGGCAAATCGAACATCCTCGAGTTGTGCAACACGCAGATCAACACCGATCCGCGCCGCGGGGAGGTGGAGGACGCGCCGCTGGGCGTGGTCAAGCCGCACGAATCGGGCGAGATCATCCTGGAACTGGCGCGCCAGGGCATGACGTCGGAATCGGTGCCGCTGGACGGCCAGAAGGTGCTGATCCAGCCGAACGGCAACGTCGCCACCGACGTCACCGACAAAGTGCACCCGCAAGTGGCCGCGATGGCCACCCTGGCCGCGCGCGTGGTCGGCCTGGACATCGCCGGCATCGATCTGGTGGCGGCCGATATTTCGCGTCCGCTGCACGAGCAGGGCGGCGCCATCATCGAAGTCAACGCCAGTCCGGGCTTGCTGGCGCATCTAAAGCCGGCCAACGGCGAGCCGCGCAACGTCGGCGAAGCGATCGTCGACCACCTGTTCGCGCAGGAGGAAAGCGGCCGCATGCCGATCGTCGGCATCACGGGCAAGCACGGTACGACGATGGCTTCGCGCCTGATCGCCTGGCTGCTGCAAATCAGCGGCAGGAAGGTCGGCCTGACTTGCGCCGACGGCTTGTTCGTCAACGGCCGCCTGCTGCCGCGCGACGGCTTTAGCGACTGGGAAACCGGCGAACGCCTGCTGTTGAATAAAAACGTCGAGGCGGCGGTGTTCGAATCGAGCGCGCGCATGATCCTGACCGAGGGCCTGGCCTACGACAAATGCGCGGTCGGCGTGGTCACGGACGTCAGCGATTTCGAGGAACTGAGCGAGTTTTATATCGAGAGCGCCGACAAGCTGTATGGCGTGCTGCGCACCCAGGTCGATGTGATCCTGCCAAGCGGCGTGGCGGTGCTCAACGCCGCCGACGAGCAGGTGGTGGACATGGCCCGCCTGTGCGACGGCGAAGTGATTTTCTACGGCGTCGACGAGCACCTGGCGGCCATCGCTGCCCATCGCCAGGACAGCGAGCGCGTGGTGTTCCAAAGGGCAGATTGCATCGTCATGGCCCAGGGCCTCGACGAGGTGGCGAGCCTGCCGCTGTCGCCGCTGGTGCCGCCGGAAGCCGTGCTGGCCGCGATCGCCGCCGGCTGGGCGCTGGGACTGACGCCGGATTTGATCGGCGCCGGCCTGCGCACCTTCGATGCGAATCCGAAGCGCACCCATCACTGATAACTTCACTGAAAGAACACGAAGATTTATGGAAGTTAAACGCACCCGTGCCCTCCGCGGCCCCAATCTCTGGAGCCACCACACGGCGGTCGAAGTCATCGTCTCCTGTCCGCCGGAGGAGCAGTCGATCGCGCTGCTGCCAGGCTTCGAGCAGCGCCTGCACGCGCGCTTCCCGGCCATCGGCGCGCTGCGCACGACCGGCCGCGCCGACGACGTGCCGCTGGCCCGCGTGCTGGAAGTGGCGACCCTGAGCCTGCAGGCGCAAGCCGGCTGCCCGGTCACCTTCAGCCGCACCAGCGCCACGCTGGACGAGGGCATCTACCAGACCGTCGTCGAATACACCGAGGAGGCGGTCGGCCGCCTGGCCGTGACCCTGGCCGAAAATCTGATCAATTCGGCCTTGGCCGACACCCCGTTCGACCTGACCGGCGCGCTGAACGAACTGCGCGACCTCGATGAGGACGTGCGCCTTGGCCCGAGCACCGGCGCCATCGTCAGCGCCGCCGTCGCCCGCGACATCCCGATCCGCCGCCTGACCGAGGGCAGCATGGTGATGTTCGGCTGGGGCTCGAAACAGCGCCGCATCCAGGCCGCCGAGATGGACAGCACCAGCGCCATCGGCGAAGCGATCGCGCAGGACAAGGAACTGACCAAGAAGCTGCTGCACGCGGCCGGCGTGCCGGTGCCCATCGGCCGCTCGGTCGAGGATATCGAGGACGCCTGGGCCGCCGCGCAGGAGATCGGCCTGCCGGTGGTGGTCAAGCCGAAGGACGGCAACCAGGGCAAGGGCGTCACCGTCAACGTGATGACCAAGGAACAGCTGGCGCAGGCCTTCAACACGGCGCGCGAATTCCGCGACGACATCATGGTCGAGCGCTATCTGCCGGGCCACGATTTCCGCCTGCTTGTCATCGGCAACAAGCTGATCGCCGCCGCGCGCCGCGATCCGCCGCAAGTGGTCGGCGACGGCACCCACACCGTGCGTGAGCTGGTCAACATCGTCAACGCCGATCCGCGCCGCGGCAGCGGCCATTCGACCTCGCTGACCAAGATCCGCTTCGACGACATCGCCCTGGCGCGCCTGGCGCTGCAAGACCTGGACGCCGACTCCGTGCCGGCCAAGGGCCAGCGCGTCATCCTGCGCAACAACGCCAACCTGTCGACCGGCGGCACCGCCACCGACGTCACCGACGACGTGCACCCGGAAGTGGCGGCGCGCGCGGTCGAGGCGGCGCAGATGATCGGCCTCGATATCTGCGGCGTCGACGTGGTGTGCGAAGGCGTGCTGCAACCGTTCGACAACCAGCGCGGCGGCGTGGTGGAAGTGAACGCCGCCCCCGGCCTGCGCATGCACATCGCGCCATCGTACGGCAAGGGCCGCGCGGTTGGCGAGGCGATCGTCAACACCATGTTCGCGCCCGGTGAGAACGGCCGCATTCCCGTGGTCGCCGTCACCGGCACCAACGGCAAGACCACCACCGTGCGCTTGATCGCTCACCTGCTCACGGCCAGCGGCCTGCGCACCGGCATGACCAACACCGACGGCGTCTATATCGAAGGCCGCCAGACCGACAGCGGCGATTGCAGCGGTCCGCGCAGCGCGCGCAACGTGCTGCTGCATCCGGATGTCGACGCGGCGGTATTCGAAACCGCGCGTGGCGGCGTGCTGCGCGAAGGCCTGGCCTTCGACCGTTGCCAGGTGGCCGTGGTCACCAATATCGGCAGCGGCGACCACCTCGGTTTGAACTACATCACCACGGTCGAAGACCTGGCGGTGCTCAAGCGCGTGATCGTGCAGAACGTCTCCGAAAGCGGCTTCGCTGTGCTCAACGCGGTCGATCCCATCGTTGCCGGCATGGCCGCAACCTGCCGTGGCAAGGTGATTTTCTTCGGCGCCGATCGCGGTCATCCGGTCATCGCCACCCACCGCGCTCAGGGCAGCCGCACCGTGTACGTCGAAGACGGCCATATCGTCGCGGCGGAGGGCAAGCAGTTGAACAAGATCGCGCTGTCGCAGGTGCCGATCACCCGCAACGGCGCCATCGGCTTCCAGGTCGAAAACGTGATGGCCTCCGTGGCCGCCGCGTGGGGCGTGGGCATCTGCTGGGACGCGATCCG
The DNA here is from genome assembly GCA_024123915.1 of Oxalobacteraceae bacterium OTU3CAMAD1. Taxonomy (NCBI): domain Bacteria; kingdom Pseudomonadati; phylum Pseudomonadota; class Betaproteobacteria; order Burkholderiales; family Oxalobacteraceae; species Oxalobacteraceae bacterium OTU3CAMAD1. The sequence goes on from CP099650.1 coordinate 2,422,383, forward strand.
TCTCGGCCTGAAAACCTTCGCCAACGATTCGGACAACGCGCCGGGGCGTTTCAACGTGTTCGATTACAAGGGCGCGACCGTGATCGCCGACTACGGCCACAATCCGGACGCCATCCTGGCGCTGGTGCAGGCGGTGGAAACCATGCCGGCCAAGCGCCGTGGCGTGGTGATCTCGGGCGCCGGCGACCGCCGCGACCAGGACATCACGCAGCAGACCGAGATCCTCGGCCGCGCCTTCGACGATGTGATCCTGTACGAGGACCAGTGCCAGCGCGGGCGGGTCGACGGTGAAGTGGTGGCCCTGCTGCGCTCCGGCCTGGCCGGCGCGCCGCGCACCTCGCACGTGCAGGAGATCTACGGCGAGTTCCTGGCCATCGACACGGCGCTGTCGCGCCTGGGCGAGGGCGACTTGTGCCTGATCCTGATCGACCAGGTGGAAGACGCGCTGGCGCACATCGCCAAGCGCATCGCGGAAGCTGGCTGATTCTAGAGTCACGTAGGGCGGATTAGCGAAGCGTAATCGGCCATGCATGCCAAGTGGCGGCACATGCATGGCCGATTACGGCGTTCCGCCTAATCCGCCCTACGTGGTTCATTGCTCCAAGCTATCAAATTCATAGTTATTTATAGCTATGAACTATCGGACTGCCTCGTTACAATAGGCCCATACTATCAACGAGGAGCCAAAGCATGAGCCAGCCACCTATCACCACGGCATCGGGCATCCCGGTGGCCGACAACCAGAACTCGGTCAGCGCCGGCGGGCGCGGCCCCTTGCTGCTGCAGGACTTCCACCTGATCGAGAAGCTGCAGCACTTCAACCGCGAGCGCATTCCAGAGCGCGTGGTCCACGCCAAGGGCTCGGGCGCCTACGGCACCTTCACCGTCACCCACGACATCACCAAATTCACCAAGGCCAAGCTGTTCTCGGCCATCGGCAAGCAAACCGAAACCTTCGTGCGCTTCTCCACCGTCGGCGGCGAGAGAGGGAGCGCCGACACCGAACGCGATCCGCGCGGCTTCGCCATGCGCTTCTACACGGAAGAGGGCAACTGGGACCTGGTCGGCAACAACACGCCGATGTTCTTCATCAAGGACGGCATCAAGTTCCCGGATTTCATCCACACGCAAAAGCGCGACCCGCAGACCAACCTGAAGTCGCCGACGATGATGTTCGACTTCTGGAGCAAAACCCCTGAAAGCCTGCACCAGGTGACGATGCTGTTCTCGGACCGTGGCACGCCGGACGGCTACCGCCACATGGACGGTTTTGGCAGCCACACCTTCAGCCTGATCAACGACGCCGGCCAGCGTGTGTACTGCAAATGGCACCTGAAGACCAGGCAAGGCATCAAGAACCTGCCGGCCGCCGAAGCGAGCCGTATCGCCGGTGAAGATCCGGACTACGCGCAGCGCGACCTGTTCGGCGCCATCGCCGCCGGCGACTTCCCGCAGTGGGAAGTGAAGCTGCAAGTGGCCACCGAGGCCGAACTGGCCGCGTGGGAAGCGCGCACCGGCTGGAATCCGTTCGACCTCACCAAAGTCTGGCCGCACAAGGACTTCCCGCTGATTCCCGTGGGCCTGTTCGAGTTGAACCGCAATCCGCTGAACTACCACGCGGAAGTGGAGCAGGCGGCGTTGTCGCCGTCGAACGTGGTGCCTGGCCTGGGCTACTCGCCGGACAAGATGCTGCAGGCGCGTTTGTTCGCCTACCACGACGCCCAGTTGTATCGCGTCGGCACCAACCACCAGCACCTGCCGGTGAACGCGCCGCGCTGCCCGGTGCACAACCAGCAGCGTGACGGCGCGATGGCCATCGCCAACGGCGGTACGGCGCAGAACTACCAGCCGGTCGAATCGAACGGCAGCAATCCGCAAGGCCTGGGCCACGGCGAACCGGCGCTGGCGCTGGACGGCGGCGCGGCGCGCTATGACGGTCGCGGCAAAGAGGACGATTACACGCAGGCCGGTAATCTCTTCCGCCTGCTGCCGGCGGAGGAGAAGCTCAATCTGTTCAACAACATCGCGGGGCCGTTGAGCCAGGTGAACGCCGAGATTATCGCCCGTCAGTTGGGTCACTTCGACAAGGCCGATCCGGCGTACGGTGCGGGCGTGCGCGCGGCGCTCAAGGCCAAGGGCGTGAACGCCGACTGACCGGGCGCGCCGGCCTTCAACCCGCACGGCCAACCTGGGGTCGTACCCCAAGGGGTACGACCCCGCCCGGCCCTGCGGGTTTGGCTGCGTGGCTGGTAAAATAGCGTCATCGGTATTCACTTATATTGGATCGACATGACCATCAAAATCAGCCAGAACTTCGACTCCGGCGCCATCGAGGTGCTGCGCGCCGACAGCGCCGCCACCATCGAATTGAATCTGCGCAAGGACTCGCACGCGGACATCCACCAGTGGTTCCACTTCCGCCTGCAGGGCGCGCGCGGCCAGCAGGTCACGATGCGCTTCCTCAACGCCGGCCAGGCGACCTACGCCAAGGGCTACGAGAACTACCAGGCCGTGGCCAGCTACGACAGCGAGAACTGGTTCCGCGTGCCGACCACCTTCGACGGCGCCGTCATGACGATCCGCCACACGCCGGACCTCGACAGCGTCTACTACGCCTACTTCGAGCCGTATTCGTTCGAGCGCCATCTGCGCCTGCTGGGCGAGGTCGCGGAGAATCCGTTGGCGCGCGTGCTCGATCTGGGCAGCACGGTCGACGGTCGCGACATGAACCTGGTCGTCATCGGCAAGCCGGAAGCGGAGAAGAAAATCTGGTTCATCGCGCGCCAGCATCCGGGTGAGTCGATGGCCGAATGGTTCATCGAGGGCCTGATCGATACGCTGCTCGACGACTCGAATCCGATCGCGCGCAAGCTGCTGCAGCGCTGCGTGTTCTACATCGTGCCGAATATGAATCCGGACGGCTCGGTGCGCGGCAACCTGCGCACCAACGCCGCCGGCGCCAACCTCAATCGCGAGTGGATGACGCCATCGGCCGAGCGCAGCCCGGAAGTCCTGTATGTGAAGCAGAAGATGCACGAGACGGGCATCGACATGTTCTTCGATATCCACGGCGACGAGGCGCTGCCGTACAACTTCGTGGCCGGTAACGAGATGCTGGAGAACTTCAGCGACGAGCGCCGCGTCAAGCAGCAGGCATTCATCGACCGCTACAAAAACGCCAGCCCGGACTTCCAGGACAAGGTCGGCTACGCGGCCAGCAAGTACAAGGAAGACATGCTGACGTTGGCGTCCAAGTATGTCGGGCACCACTTCGGCTGCCTGGCGCTGACGTTGGAGATGCCGTTCAAGGACAACGCCGATCTGCCGGATCCGCATGTGGGCTGGAACGGTTCGCGCAGCGCGGCGCTGGGCGCGGCGATCCTGCAGCCGATCCTGCTGTCGCTGGACGACTACTGATCGTGGGCGTCGAGATCGAACGCAAGTTCCTGGTGCGCGGCGACGCGTGGAAGACCCTCGGCGAGCCGGTGTTTTTTCGCCAGGGCTACCTGTCGTCGCACAAGGATCGGGTGGTGCGCGTGCGCATCGAGGGCGACCGGGCGGTAATGACGATCAAGGGCCGCAACGTCGGCGCCACGCGCGGCGAGTGGGAGTATGAGATCCCCATGGCGGACGCGGTCGAGCTGCTCGACGGTTTGTGCGAGCAGCCGCTGATCGAAAAATACCGCCGCCGCATCGACTTCGCCGGCAATGTGTGGGAGGTCGATGAGTTCCTTGGTGCCAATGCCGGGCTGGTGGTGGCCGAGATCGAATTGGGCTCGGAAGACCAGGTGTTCGACAAGCCGGACTGGGCGGCGGAGGAGGTCACGGCTGACCTGCGCTACCTTAATTCGAGCCTGATTAAACACCCGTTTTCGGCTTGGTAGCCGGCGGAATTTGGTCTAAGCTGGTGGGATGGACAGCGAAGTTTCAGCGCTCAAGGCGCACATCGATGCAATCGTGCCGACGTTAGCGACGAAGGCCGATATCGAGGTGTTGCGCGCTGAAATGCACAAGATGTCAGCCGAAGGTTACCGATGGATGGTCGCGTCGATGATCGGCATGTTCATCGGTTTCGGCGGTTTGTATTTTGCCGCCAACAGGTCGTTCGATGCGAGGCCGGCGGCGCAAGCGGCTACCCCAACAGTGGTGCAAGCGCAGCCTCAGCCGCCGGTTGTCATTTATCTCCCGCAGCCGCAAACACAACCGCAGCCCACAAAATAAAAAAAGCCCCGAAGGGCTTTTTTTATTAATGGAAATGCTCCGTGCCGCTGGGCGCGTCTTCCGGCATTTCGGCATGCGCCAATTCGCCGACCGGGTCGGCGAACAACGGCGCGCCGCAATCGTCGCAGAACTCGGCCACATAGCGCTCGGCGTGTTTCTTGACCTGCGTGATGCCGGCCGCGTTCAGGTGCGCGACGATCTCTTCCACCGGCGTCACCGGCTTCTGCACCACACCGCCCGGACCGCCTTGCAGCGGACCTTCCGGCGGCGTGCCTTCCTCGTCTTCCTGTCCGTACAACGGCCACACCACGCCGTAGATCACATCCGGCGTCGAGCGCTGCGTGAACGCCACGCGGTACTCGTCGATCTGGCCGTCGGCGTTTTCCTCGCCGAAGCCGGCGATGACCGCGCGCAACTCCGACGGTTCGACCGCCAGGGTATGCGTCAGATAGTGCACGGCGGCGCGGATCGACACCGGACGGATGAGCTTGTCCGCCTCGCGGCAAGCCATGTAGTAGGCCTCCGGCAGCAGCAGCTCGATGCCGCAGCCCGGCAGCAGACGGGTGACCGTCGGCGTGACCTGCTCGCGCCATTGCTCCAGCGCGGTGGCGCGCTCGTTGGCGAAGTTGCTTTGATTCGAAGGCATCTGCCAGCGGAACAGCGGGGCGCCGGCCGGTGCCACCACTGCCACCAGCAGGTAGCGCGTGTCGGCCAGGAACGGCGCCGTCTCCGGCACCTTGGTGTCGGCTTTGAGCACCGTGCCCTTGATGGCGGCCTGGGCCAGCTTGTGCACCTTGCCGTAGGTCTCGACATGGCTGCGCGGCAGCTGGTCGATCGAGAACAGGGTCGGCGACATTGCCATGCGCGTGCCGTCGGCCAGCAGGTGGGCGCTGAAATGCGCCGACAGGGTTTGCAGGATGTCGGCCGGAATCGCGCCCGAGGCGATCGAGAAGCGGGTCCACGCCAGGATGGGCGCGGCCACCAGCAGCACATCGTATTGCTTGGCCACGCCGTCGGCGGTGTCGATGGTGATGCTGCTCGATTCGCTGACCGCTTCGACGCCATCCATCAGCACGTCGTAGGCGTTCAAGTCTTCCTTGAACAGCGCGTTGAGCGTGGCGTCGATGGTGTCCTGGTGACCGGTCTTGAGGAGTTTCTGGAGCTGTGCATCGAGGTTGTGTTCCCACGACCGCTCTTCAAGCCGGCTGGCCGCCTGACCGACCGCCTGGGCGTAGGTGACGAGGCGCTGGCTTTCGACAGACAATTTATGGGATGAATCTTTAGATGGACGACGCATAGCGCAATAAGAGTCTTATAAAATTAGTGAAAAAAGCGGATCAGTCATGCAGATGATAACCCTTATGACACGTATTGTAGTTGATTCGCTCAGCTAACTCTTATTAGTTCGGGACAGGGTGGGGGAAATCAAGTGCGGGACCGGTCGCCGGCGATACGGATGGCAACGACCGCTGCGGTTCTGATAACATGTGCCCGGCCCGGTTCGTGGTCGATTCGTGGAGAAAGCATGTTTAAGCGCACCGTACTGATCATCTGCGTGCTCGCTGCGGCAACGGCAAGCGCCGCGCCCAAGTATATTAAATCCGATGATGGCGCGACCGCGCAGATTCGACATTTGATCGTCGCCGGACGCTGCCAGGAAGCCGTCGACGCGCTCAAGGTTGGCGTGAAAGCGAAACAGCGGGACGTGCTCCTGTTGGCCGGCACCATGTACGACGAGGGCTTGTGCTTGGCGTCCAACTGGGACAAGGCCGCGCGGCTGTACTTGCTTGCAGACGAGGCCGGCAACGGCTCGGGTATCCCGCGTCTGATCACCGGCTACGCCAAGGCCGGGCGCGACAACGGAATGGCGCTGTGGTGGCTCGCCAAGAGCAACGCCAGGAATTACTTTCCGCAGCAGTGCATTCCGCGCTCCGACCCCGACGCCGATCTGGACGGTTTCAATGGTGAGCTGGAACGCATGCCGGCCGCCCTGTTTCAAGGGTGCGTTTATCTTGTCGGTGTCGCCACCGAGGTGTTCACACACGCGCAATATCCACCGGCGGCCTTACGTTACCGGTTATGGGGAACGTACGTGATGAAGTTCAGCGCAGCGAACGCGACGATCAAGTGGCGGCAGGATGGGGTGAAAATGGATACTGGTAATCCACGCGGCGGGCTGGACATGCGCAATATGGACTATCTGCTCGCTTATCTCAAAGAGAAGGGGGAGTTCGCGCTTGCGCAATACAAGCGCCCCGATGGCCCCCTCGATCCCGGCTTGGTGGTCGAGAGAAGCTTCGTCTTCGAGGTCAGATGAGGATAGCGGGTGACCAGTGTTGGCCTGGGGCGGTTCCGGTGTCCCGGAAATCCGCCCCACGGGAAGGTTATGCGGCCGCCAGCGCGGCCACCTGTTCCGCCGTCATGGCGCCGTTGTAGATGCGGAAGTCGTCCACCTTGCCGTTGAAGTAGGGATCAGCCGGATACTGCGAGCGGCCGAGCCAGTTGCTCTCGGTGCTATCGAGGCGGAACGGGGCGCGCGTCATGGCGGTGTTGGTGCCGACCGCGCCGCCGTTGACGTACAAGGTGGCGGTCGAGCCCGACAACGTCACCGCCACATGCACCCACCGTCCCGTCGCCAGCGGCGTTGGCGTCGACACCGTCTGGCTGCCGTAGCCGCCGTTGTTGGAGATCGTGAACGACAAGCCGCCGCGTGCCGCGCGCGGCGTCAGGAACAGGTACTGCCGCATGCCGTTGCCGAAGTCGAACACCCGTTCCCAGTCGCGCGCCGCGTTCCAGTACACCTTGACGGCGATGGTGAAGTCGGCCAGGCCGGAGGCGATGCCGACCGGCAGGACGAGGTACTCGTCGACGCCGTTGAAGCTGAACGCCCCCACCCGGGTCAGCAGGGTCAGCGCCGTGTCCGCTTTTGCCTCGTTGGACGGCGCGCTTTCGCCGCTCGGCGTGGCCGCCGTGACCACATAATAATAGGCGCCGGGGGCCATGCCGCTGTCGGTGAACGTCAGCAGGTCGTTGATGCCGCTGGCCACGGTGGTGTAAGGTCCGCCGACCGTGGTGGCGCGCTTGACCGTGTAGCCGGTGGCGTAGGCCGAACCCCACCACGACAGCTCGACCTTGCCGCCGACCAGGCGCGCGGTCAGCCCGCTTGGCGCGGCGCCGGCGGCGATCGGATCGCGCGAGAAGGTCAAGGTGCCGAGGCCGAGCTGGTCGCCGTTGCCGCCATCGCCCTCGGGTCCGATCTTTTTCGTCATCATCGTGACGTAGGGCGCGGCCAAGCCGAGCCGGTTGACGTAGTGGTTGCGCACCATTTCCCACACCACCCGCGTGGCCGGCAGGCCGGCGGGGGAGATCCCCAGGCCGGTGCCATGCTTGTTGGTGTAGGGATCGAACGGCATGGCGGTGTAGTACAGGTCATTGTTGGCGTCGGCGAGGTTGGACTTGGCCACGTACTCGGCGCCGGCCAGGAAGCGGTTGTTGTCGTAGCCGTACAGGTCGTCGCCCTGGTTCCACGCCATCTCGCAAAAGACGCCGGCCAGGCCGATGCCCAGGGTGGTGTGGCCCTGGTCGCGCGCGCTTTCCTGCCATTGGCCCAGATAGCCCGGATGGATGAAGCGCACCGCCTGGTTGGAGGCGCCGTTGCCCGCGCCGGTCTTGTAGTAGCTGATGGCCTCGTCGTACAGGTCCTGGCGGTCGCACAGCACGCCGATGGCCAGGATAGAAGCCATATTGCATTGATCCCAGTTGGCCCAGTAGTTGGTGATGTCGGCGCCGTTGTGAACCGTCAGGAAATGGTGGTTCATCGGATAGAACACCGTCAGCATCATGTTCTGGAAGCGGGCCAGGTCGGCCGGCGCCCAGCCCTCGTAGGTGCGCATGATCTCGGCGGCGTTGGCGAACTGGTAGCCGTAGATGCCAGCCGCCAGGAAGCGGTCGGCATTGCCGGTGATGCTCGTCAGCGCGGCCGACCATTCGTTCAGGTACTGGATCGCCTTGTTGGCGTAGGCGACGTCGTTGGTGACTTTCCACCGTACCGCGATCTGATAGGCGCGGGCGGTGTCGATGTACAGCTGGGCGAAGTTCTGGCCGTCGCCGCCGCGCACCACGGTCGTCAGCGGACGCGGATTGTTGCCCAGATGCGAGCGGCCGGTGGTGAGCAGCTTGTTCCAGCCGTCGATCCAAGGTTGCGCGCCAGCGGCAACCTTGGCGCGCATGCGGTCGAAGTCGGCCTCGGTGTGCAGCAGGCCGGGATGCTTGAAGACGCGGGCGGCCTGGGTGCCGACAACCGTGCCGCCGGACAGCAGGCGGGGCGCGCCGGCGGCTGGTTCGGCGGTGTCGGCCGAGCCGCCGCCGCAACCGGCCAGCGCCAGGGGGCCAAGGGCGGCCAAGCTGAGCGAGCCTGCACAAAAAGTTCTACGTTCCAAGGCAATTTCCGGCTTCTTCGACATGTTTACCTTTCGGCTCAGTGAGCTTAAATGTTAAAAATCATCCATCGGGAAGCCGATTATGCGACAAGTAATTTCAATAGGGAAATGTTTTCAATTGTGCGGGACGAAAAAAAAACACCCTGCCGCCGAAGCGGACAGGGTGTTCTTGATGAACGCTAGTGTATGAAACTAGTTTAAGTGCTTGATTACGCAGCCAGCAATTGACGCAGCACGAATGGCAGAATACCGCCGTGCTTGTAGTAATCGACTTCGATTGGAGTGTCGATACGCAACAACACTTTGACTTCCTGGCTCGAACCGTCGGCGCGGTGGATGACCAGCGTTGCGAGCTGTTGCGGCTTGATCTCGCCTTCCAGGCCCTTCAGGTCGTAGGTTTCCTTGCCCGTGATGCCCAAGGATTCGACGCTGTCGGTGCCGATGAATTGCAGCGGCAGCACGCCCATGCCGACCAGGTTGGAGCGGTGGATACGTTCGAACGAACGCACGATCACGGCCTTCACGCCCAGCAGCTGGGTGCCTTTGGCCGCCCAGTCGCGCGACGAGCCGGTGCCGTACTCTTCGCCGCCGAACACCATGGTCGGGGTGCCTTCGGCGACATACTTCATCGCCGCGTCGTAGATCGACAGCTGTTCGCCCGATGGCTGGTGGATCGTGATGCCGCCTTCGACCGCCGAACCGTCCGCTTTTGGCGGGATCATCTTGTTCTTGATACGCACGTTGGCGAAGGTGCCGCGCATCATGATCTCGTGGTTGCCGCGACGCGAGCCGTAGGAGTTGAAGTCCGCCTTCAGCACGCCGTTGGCCAGCAGCCATTTACCCGCTGGACCGTCTTCCTTGATGGAGCCGGCAGGGGAGATGTGGTCGGTGGTGATCGAGTCGCCGAACACGCCCAGGGCGCGCGCGCCTTCGATGCCGGTGGCGACCGCCTTCGGGGTCATCTCGAAGCCTTCGAAGAACGGTGGCTCGGCGATGTAGGTCGACGCCGGCCAGTTGTACACCTGGCCTTCGGTGGTCGACACGTGCTCCCACAGCTTGCCCGGGTTGCCCTTGACGTCGGCGTAGTTGGTCTTGAACACTTTCGAGTTCATCGCGAACTTCATCAGCTTGGCGATCTCTTTCGAAGTCGGCCAGATGTCGCCCAGGTACACGTCCTTGCCGTTGGTGCCCTTGCCGACTGGCTGGGTCATCAGGTCGACGGTCATGTTGCCGGCGATGGCGTAGGCCACGACCAACGGTGGCGAGGCCAGGAAGTTCGAACGGATGTTCGGGTGGATCCGCGCTTCGAAGTTACGGTTACCGGACAGCACGGCCGACGCGACGATGTCGTTCGAGGTGATGGCGGCGTTCAGCTCCGGGGTCAGGTCGCCGGCGTTACCGATGCAGGTGGTGCAGCCGTAGGCGGTCACGCCGAAGCCCAGTTGCTCCAGGTATGGCAGCAGGCCGGCGGCGGTCAGGTACTCGGTGACCACGCGCGAGCCAGGGGCCAGCGACGACTTGATGTGCGGCGCGACCGTCAGGCCGGCTTCGACGGCCTTCTTGGCCAGCAGGCCGGCGGCCAGCAGCACGCTCGGGTTCGAGGTGTTGGTGCACGAGGTGATCGCGGCGATCAGCACGTCGCCGTTCTTCACGTCCACGCCGTTGGTGGTGGTGTAGGTCTTGGTCAGGTCTTCCGGCTTTTTGTTGAAGCCGTTTTCGGTGGTCGGTTTCGAGAACAGTTCGGTGAAGTTGTTTTTCACGTTGCCGATTTCGATACGGTCCTGTGGACGCTTAGGGCCGGCCAGCGATGGCGTGACGGTCGTCAGGTTCAGTTCTACCACGCGGGTGTAGTCGATGTCGCCGGCTTTCGATACGCCGTACATGCCCTGCGCCTTGAAGTAGGCGGCGAAGGCGTCGATTTCCGCCTTGGTGCGGCCGGTGCCTTCGAAGTATTCGATGGTGGCGTCGTCGACCGGGAAGAAGCCCATCGTCGCGCCGTATTCAGGCGCCATGTTGGCGATGGTGGCGCGGTCGGTGACCGACAGCGTCTCGGTGCCTTCGCCGAAGAACTCGACGAACTTGCCGACGACTTTTTCCTTGCGCAGCAGTTCGGTGATGGTCAGCACCAGATCGGTCGCGGTGCAGCCTTCGCGCAGCACGCCGGTCAGGTTGACGCCGATGACGTCCGGGGTCAGGAAGTAGACCGGCTGGCCCAGCATGCCGGCTTCCGCCTCGATGCCGCCCACGCCCCAGCCGACCACGCCGATGCCGTTGATCATGGTGGTGTGCGAGTCGGTGCCGACCAGCGAATCAGGGTAGTACACGCCGGCCGCGTCTTTGTGCACGCCGCGCGCCAGGTATTCCAGGTTGACCTGGTGGACGATGCCGAAGCCCGGCGGCACCACGCCGAAGGTGTCGAACGCTTGCATGCCCCATTTCATGAACTGGTAGCGCTCGTTGTTACGCGAGAATTCCAGCTTCATGTTCAGGTCCAGCGCGCCAGGCTCGCGGAAGTGGTCGATGGTGACCGAGTGGTCGACCACCAGGTCGACAGGGACCAGTGGTTCGATTTTCTTGGCGTTGATACCCATTTTGTAGGCGACGTTGCGCATCGCGGCCAGGTCGGCCAGCAGCGGCACGCCGGTGAAGTCCTGCAGCACCACGCGGGCGACGACGAACGGGATCTCGTCGGTGCGCTCGCCGGTCGGGCTCCAGTTGGCCAGCTGCTTGATGTGCTCTTCGGTGACTTTCTTACCGTCGCAGTTGCGCAGCACGGATTCCAGCACAACACGGATCGATACCGGCAGGCGGGAGATTTTGGCGCCCAGGCTCTTCTCCAGTGCAGGCAGCGAATAGAACTTCGCCTTCTTGCCCGAAATGTTGAAATCCTTAAGCGTGTTCAGAGTGTTGCGGGACATGACCTCTCCTTCAGTGGGTATCGTCTATTTGTTGAAGTACTACGTTGTGCAAGCGCCCGTGGCGGCGCGCCCGTTTTGGAACCGTGCGTGTTACTAGATGCGTGTTACTGGATCGTGGTCTTGACGCTGGTCGGCTCCGCGTCGGAGGTGACGACCGGCTTCAATTGCTCGGCGTTGCGGCATTCGTTGGCCAGCTGGCGGTTCAGTTTGGAATCGAGCAGCATGCCCTTGGCTGGAATGCCGATCCAGATCAGGCCGTACAATTTGTTTTCGAAGCGCTGGGCGCCGGTGGTCGTGCCCACGCGCGTCAGGCGGTGCAGGCGCTTCTTCCAGCGCAGCGCGATGTGCGCCTCGTCGGTGGTGTTGGCGTAGATCGTGATCTTGTTGCCCAGTTCGCAGTCGAATTCGGTAACGGCCGAATCGGTGACGACCGGCTCGTCGGCTTCCTCGTCGGGCGCCTTCGGCACGGCTTCTTCCACCGGCTTGGCGGCCTTTTTGGTGGATTTTTTCACGGTCTTCTTGACCGGGGTTTTGGTGGTTTCCGCTGCGGCGTGGGCGCCGGCGGCGAGGGACAGCGAGGCCAGCGCGAGGCTGCAGGCCATGAATAGTTTGGAGATCGACATCAGTTTGTTTCCAGTGGGTGGTCGGCGGGGTTCATCAGCGCGGCCACCGACTCGGGCAAGGTCAGCCCGGCCAGTTTGGCGCGCTGTAAAACGGTCCAATAATATCGGTAGCTGGCGCGGTCGTGCAAGCGCCCGTTCTGGGCGATCGGCCCCCACTGCACGGCCGCCGCCTCCAGCAGGATGGCGGCCGCCTCGTTGACTTCCGAGAGGCGCGGCGTGAAGGTCTTGATGATCGGCTTGATCTGGTTCGGGTGGATGCTCCACATGCGCGTGTAGCCGAATTCGGCGGCGGCGCGCTGGGCGTCGTTGGCGGCGACGGCCGTGTCCTTGATCTCGGTGGTGACGTTATGCGACGGCACCTTGCCGTGCGCGTGGCAGGCGGCCGAGATTTCCAGTTTGGCGCGCACCACCAGCGGGTGCGTGAACTGGCCCGGCGTGCGCATGGCCGCGCCGGGAATGGCGCCGTAGTGCGACGAAATGAAGTCCATGATGCCGAACGACAGGCACTGCACCTGTGGAATGGCGGCGATGTCGTAGGCCTGGCGCAGCGCGCCGTGGGTTTCGATCAGCACGTGGATCGGCAAATCTGTGCGGCCGGCCTTGGCGGCGTGCTGGTTGATCAGCGCGATGGCGGCTATCACTTCCTGCGCGCCGTTAACCTTCGGCAGCACCAGGTAGGCCAGGTGCTGGGCGGCGGCGCAGATGATCTCGACGTCCTGGGCGAAGAACGGGCTGCCGACATCGTGCACGCGGGCGCCGATGCGGTTGAATTTGTTGTCGTCGGAGCTCAGCAGCTCGGCCACCAGGCGCGCGTGGGCGGCCTCGTTGCCGGCGCTGGCGCCGTCCTCGCAGTCGAGCGTGATATCGAACAGCGGGCCAAGTTCTTGTTGCAGAGCGATCGATTTACGCATCAGCTTTTCGGAGCCGGCGTAGTGGTCGCAGGCCGGCAGCAGCAGCGGCTGGCGATTGCCCTGGAATAAAACCTCGGATGGGTGCATGCGGGTGTGGTCTGGAATGGCGGTTGGCTGAATGGCTGGTGCCTTGGGTAGGGCGGGTATGTCTGACAAGGGCGGAACAGACGCCGCGCTGCTCTCGGCAGCGCGGCGGGTGCGGCGGATCGGTGGTTTAACCGGTTCCACTTAATGCACGAAGAAGATTACGGCAGCAGGTGCTTGACGCCTTCGCGCTCTTCGGTCAGTTCTTTCAGGGTCAGGTTGATGCGCTCTTGCGAGAAGGCGTCGATTTCCAGGCCCTGGACGATTTTGTATTCGCCGTTTTCGGTGGTGACAGGGAAGCCGAACATGGTGCCTTCAGGGATGCCGTACGAACCATCCGAAGGAACGCCCATGGTGGTCCACTTGCCGTTGGTGCCCAGCATCCAGTCGTGCACGTGGTCGATGGCGGCGTTGGCGGCCGATGCGGCCGACGACAGGCCGCGCGCTTCGATGATGGCGGCGCCGCGCTTGCCGACGGTTGGCAGGAACACGTTGGCGTTCCATTCCTGGTCGTTGATCAGGTCCTTGACGGCCTTGCCGTTGACGGTGGCGAAACGGTAGTCGGCGTACATCGTTGGCGAGTGGTTGCCCCACACGGTCAGCTTCTCGATGTCTTTCACGGCGGTGCCGGTCTTGGCGGCCACTTGCGACAGGGCGCGGTTGTGGTCCAGGCGCAGCATGGCGGTGAAGTTCTTGGCCGGCAGCGACGGCGCCGATTTCATGGCGATGTAGGCGTTGGTGTTGGCAGGGTTGCCGACGACCAGCACTTTAACGTTGCGCGAAGCGACGGCGTCCAGCGCCTTGCCTTGCACGGTGAAGATCTGGGCGTTCGCTTCCAGCAGGTCTTTGCGTTCCATGCCCGGGCCGCGTGGACGGGCGCCGACCAGCACGGCGACGTCGACATCCTTGAAGGCGGTCATCGGGTCGGAGTGGGCGGTCATCTCGGTCAGCAGCGGGAAAGCGCAATCGTCGATTTCCATCATGACGCCCTTGAGGGCTTTCTGTGCCTTTTCGTCGGCGATTTCCAGCAGTTGCAGGATGACCGGCTGGTCTTTGCCGAGCATGTCGCCATTGGCGATGCGGAACAGCAGAGCGTAACCGATTTGACCGGCGGCGCCGGTGACAGCAACACGCATTGGGGTTTTAGCCATGATGAATCTCCAAAGTGGGAATGAAAGTGTTCTAGACCGCGTTCTTAAGTCCGGCCCGTGCCGGCCCGGGAAAACCTTAATGATACTGCAAATCCACAGCATATAAGCGCATGGCTGCGGAGTGTAGGCGTGTAACTAGCTTCTGTCAATCCTATCTTATGTCTTATATAAGACAGATAAGTTGTTGCCGGTTTTGCTGGACGGAAGTGGTCATTTGTGGTGAAATCTCGGTCTATGAATTCCGTCCCGCCCAATCCGAACAGCAGCAGCCCAGCCTCAAGTGCCGGTGGCGCAGCGGGATCGTCGGCGGGTTCGGCGACATCGTCGCCGGCCGCTTCCACGACAGGGGCGGCCGGTGCGCCAGGCCTGCCGGCCGGCAGTTCGCCGACATTCTCCCCACTTTACCAGCAAATCAAGGCGCTGATAACACAGAGCCTGCAATCGGGGGAATGGAAGCCGGGCGAGTTGATCCCCAGCGAGGTCGAGCTGGCCAACCGCTTCAAGGTCAGCCAGGGCACGGTGCGCAAGGCCATTGACGAGCTGGCCGCCGAGAACCTGGTCATGCGCAAGCAGGGCAAGGGCACCTTCGTCGCCACCCACCACGAGGCGCGCGCCCATTTCCGCTTCCTCAAGCTGCTGCCCGACGAGGGCGTCCCGCACTATCCTGAAAGTAAGTTCATCGAAGTCAAGCGCATGCGCGCCCCCGCCGACGTGGCGCGCCTGCTCGACCTGAAGTCCGGCGACGCCGTCATCTTCATCAAGCGGGTGCAATCGTTCGACAGCGTGCCCACCATCGTCGAGGAAATGTGGCTGCCCGGCGTGACGTTCAAGGGATTGACCGCCGAGCGGCTGGTCGAATACAAGGGCCCGATGTACGGGCTGTTCGAGTCCGAATTCGGCACCCGCATGATCCGGGCGACCGAAAAGATCCGCGCCGTGTGCGCCGACGCCGGCGTGGCCGCGCTGCTGCACATCGCCATCGACACGCCGCTGCTGGCGTCGGAGCGGGTGTCGTTCACCTATGGCGACAAGCCGGTGGAGTTGCGCCGGGGACAGTATCTGACTGAACGCCACCACTATCATAACGAACTCAACTGAGTGAATTGAACTGATTCAAACCGAACCCATCGGGTGGAGAAGGAGACCCTGGGGCGCGAAAAGCGTGTCAGGTAGCGTACAACAAACCGTGCGTCACACCACGGTAGCATTGTTGCGCTGATAATACGTTGAGCTGCGGAAAGCGGCCGCCGGACTGTGTTGCAAAACACTATTTTAGTTATATGTAACAATAGATATTGGTTATCGGCGCGGAAATCGGCGAAAATCGCGGTCTAACCAATTTTTGTTTAAGCCTGAGGAGGTCTTGTTATGTCAGAAGCCGTAAGGGAAGTCCCTAAAAAAGAACGGCGGGAATTCCGTAATATCCATGTTACAGAATTGCTCAACTATCGCCAGCCCCTGGCCGCCATCGTCTCCATCCTGCACCGCATCAGCGGCGCGTTGATGTGCTTGCTGCTGCCATTCACGCTGTATTTGTTGCAAGAAAGCCTGCGTTCCGAGATTTCCTTCGCGCACTATCAAGGCTTCATCACCTATCCGCTGGTCAAGCTGGTCATCCTGGCGCTGTGCTGGGGCTACTTCCACCACTTCTGCGCTGGCGTACGCCACCTGGTGATGGACACCCACATCGGCCTGGACAAGGATTCGGCGCGTAATTCGTCGGCCGCCGTGCTGGTCATCAGCCTGGTCCTGACCGCGCTGGTCGCCCTGAAACTGTTTGGAGTGTTCTGAAATGGCTAACAATAACATCGGACCGAAGCGCATGGTCGTGGGCGCGCACTACGGCATGAAAGACTGGCTGGCGCAGCGCGTGACCGCCGTCGTCATGGTGCTCTACACCGCCATCCTGCTGATCGCCTTCCTGACCGGCCAGAACTTCACCTATGAAGGCTGGGCCGCGTTGTTCGCCCAGCAATGGTTCAAATTGATTTCCGCCGTGACCCTGCTCGGCATGTTCTATCACGCCTGGGTCGGCATGCGCGACATCTGGATGGACTACGTTAAACACGTTGGCATCCGCCTGACCCTGCAAATGGCCACCGTACTGTGGTTGATCGCATGTGCCGTATGGTCGGTACAGATACTCTGGAGTGTGTAATCGTGGCAGCTATTAAAACTGGAATTCCAACCCGCCGCTTTGACGCGGTAATCGTCGGCGCCGGCGGCTCCGGCATGCGCGCATCGCTGCAACTGGCCGAAGCCGGCCTGAACGTCGCCGTGCTGTCCAAAGTCTTCCCGACCCGCTCGCACACCGTGGCGGCGCAGGGCGGCATCGGCGCCTCGCTGGGCAACATGGCCGAGGACAACTGGTTCTGGCACATGTTCGACACCGTCAAGGGCGGCGACTACCTGGGCGACCAGGACGCCATCGAATTCATGTGCCGCGAAGCACCGAAGGTCGTCTACGAGCTGGAACACTTCGGCATGCCGTTCGACCGCAATCCCGACGGCACCATCTACCAGCGTCCGTTCGGCGGCCACACCGCCAACTTCGGTGAAAAAGCCGTGCAGCGCGCCTGCGCCGCGGCCGACCGCACCGGCCACGCGCTGCTGCACACCCTGTACCAGCGCAACGTCCGCGCCCGCACCCACTTCTTCGTCGAATGGATGGCGCTCGACATCATCCGTGACGCCGAAGGCGACGTCGTCGGCGTGGTGGCACTGGAAATGGAAACCGGCGAAACGATGATCCTGGAAGCGAAGACCACCATCTTCGCCACCGGCGGCGCAGGCCGCATCTTCGCAGCTTCCACCAACGCCTTCATCAACACCGGCGACGGCATGGGCATGGCCGCACGCGCCGGCCTGCCGCTGCAGGACATGGAGTTCTGGCAGTTCCACCCGACCGGCGTGGCCGGCGCGGGCGTCCTCATCACCGAGGGTGTGCGCGGCGAGGGCGGTATCCTGATCAACTCCGAAGGCGAGCGTTTCATGGAGCGTTACGCTCCGACCTTGAAGGATCTGGCGCCGCGCGACTTCGTGTCGCGCTCGATGGACCAGGAGATCAAGGAAGGCCGCGGCTGCGGTCCGAACAAGGATCACGTCATGCTGGACCTGCGCCACATCGGCGCCGAGACCATCGCCAAGCGCCTGCCGTCGATTCTGGAAATCGGCCACAAGTTCGCCAACGTCGACGCGACCAAGGAACCGATTCCTGTCGTGCCGACCATCCACTACCAGATGGGCGGTATTCCAACCAACATCCACGGCCAGGTTGTCACCCCTAACGGCGACGGCACGCAGAAGATCGTCAACGGCCTGTACGCGATCGGCGAATGCGCCTGCGTCTCGGTGCACGGCGCCAACCGCCTGGGCACCAACTCGCTGCTCGACCTGGTGGTGTTCGGCCGCGCAGCCGGCAACCACGTGGTCGCGTCGAACCTGAAGCAGAAGGAAAACAAGCCGCTGCCGAAGGACGCCTCCGACTACGCGATGGACCGCCTGAACAAGCTGGAAACGTCGACCGGCGCGGAAAAAGTGCAGAGCGTCGCCAACGACATCCGCGCCACGATGCAGAAATACTGCGGCGTGTTCCGTACCGAAGAGATGATGACCCAGGGCGCCAAGGAAATCATGGTGCTCGACGAGCGCCGCAAGCACGTCTCGTTCAAGGACAAATCCAAGGTCTTCAACACCGCGCGCGTCGAAGCGCTCGAGCTGGACAACCTGATCGAAACGGCCAAGGCGACGATCACGTCGGCAGTGGCCCGCAAGGAATCGCGCGGCGCCCATGCCCACAACGATTTCCCGAACCGCGACGACGACAACTGGATGAAGCACACCCTGTGGTACTCGGAAGGCAACCGCCTGGATTACAAGGCGGTCGTGACCAAGCCATTGACGGTTGATACCTTCAAACCGAAACCACGTACTTTCTAAGGCTAGACCATGGCACGCACTCTCAAACTGAAAATTTACCGTTACGATCCGGACCAGGACGCCAAGCCGTACATGCAGGACGTGACGGTCGAGCTGAAAGACACCGACAAGATGCTGCTCGACGCCCTGCAGCGCATCAAGTCCGACGTCGACGATTCGCTGGCCCTGCGCCGCTCGTGCCGCGAAGGCGTGTGCGGTTCGGACGCGATGAACATCAACGGCAAGAACGGTCTGGCCTGCACCACCAACCTGAACGAGCTGACCGAGCCTATCGTGCTGCGTCCGTTGCCAGGCCTGCCGGTGATCCGCGACCTGATCGTCGACATGACCCAGTTCTTCAAGCAATACGATTCGATCAAGCCTTACCTGATCAACGACTCCATCCGTCCTGAAAAGGAACGCCTGCAGTCGCCGACCGAACGCGAAGAACTCGATGGCCTGTACGAGTGCATCCTGTGCGCGTGCTGCTCGACGTCTTGCCCGTCGTTCTGGTGGAATCCGGACAAGTTCGTCGGCCCGGCCGGCCTGCTGCAAGCCTACCGCTTCATCGCCGACTCGCGCGACGAAGCGACCGGCCAGCGCCTGGACAACCTGGAAGACCCGTACCGCCTGTTCCGCTGCCACTCGATCATGAATTGCGTCGATGTTTGCCCTAAGGGTTTGAACCCGAACAAGGCCATCGGCAAGATCAAAGAGTTGATGGTACGCCGGGCGATCTAAGCGCTATCGCGGGCGGCCTCAGCGCCGCCCGTTTCACGTGTCCGTTCCTGTTTAGTAGTGGCGCTCCAGCACGATTGGCGCGCGCAGTGTAAAGTAGTGACCCATGACTGAACCGAACCAATCTGCACATCAGTCGGACCCAGCCAATAGAGCGCGCCTGCGCTGGCGCTCACGCCGGGGTCTGCTGGAAAACGACATCATCCTCACGCGTTTTCTCGATGCGCATGAAACCGAATTGACCGACGAAGAAGTGGACGCGTTCACGCGGCTCCTCGATTTGTCGGACAATGCCCTGATGGATCTGGTACTGGCCCGTAAAGAGCCGGAAGGCGAAGTCGATCTGCCGCACGTGCATGCATTGCTGCAACGACTAAGACTGGCCTGAGACTAGCGAAGGCAACCAGAATTTTCGCGTTTTATTTACCTTCATCTCCCTAAAAAAGGAAGAGTCCATGAATATTTCTGACAACAAAGCCACCCTGTCGTTCTCCGATGGCAGCCCTGCGGTGGAATTCCCGATCTACAAAGGTACCGTCGGTCCCGACGTGATCGACATCCGCAAGCTGTACGCGGGCACCGGCAAGTTCACCTACGATCCAGGCTTCATGTCGACCGCCGCGTGCAACTCGACGATCACCTACATCGACGGCGACAAGGGCGAGCTGCTGTATCGCGGCTACCCGATCGAACAGCTGGCCGTGAACGCCGACTTCATGGAATCTTGCTACCTGCTGCTGAACGGCGAACTGCCGAACACCGTGCAGAAGGCCGAATTCGTTGAAACCGTGACCAAGCACACGATGGTTCACGAGCAGATGCAATTTTTCTTCCGCGGCTTCCGCCGCGACGCGCACCCGATGTCGGTGCTGGTCGGCACCGTCGGCGCGCTGGCGTCGTTCTACCACGACTCGCTCGACATCAACGACGCCAAGCAGCGTGAAATCTCGGCCATCCGCCTGATCGCCAAAATGCCGACCCTGGTCGCCATGGCGTACAAGTACTCGATGGGCCAGCCGTTCATGTATCCGCGCAACGACCTGTCGTACAGCGCCAACTTCATGCGCATGATGTTCGGCAACCCGTGCGAAGAATACAAAGTCAACGACGTGCTGGTGCGCGCCCTCGACCGTATCCTGATCCTGCACGCCGATCACGAGCAGAACGCATCGACCTCGACCGTCCGTCTGGCCGGTTCGTCGGGCGCCAACCCGTTCGCGTGTATCGCCGCCGGTATCGCCTGCCTGTGGGGCCCTGCCCACGGCGGCGCCAACGAAGCTGCGCTGACCATGCTGAAGGAAATCGGCTCGGTCGAGAACATTCCTGCGTTCATCGAGCAGGTTAAGGACAAGAACTCCGGCGTCAAGCTGATGGGCTTCGGTCACCGCGTGTACAAGAACTTCGACCCGCGCGCCAAGCTGATGCGCGAGACCTGCTATGAAGTGCTGGAAGAGCTGGGCCTGCAGGACGACCCGCTGTTCAAGCTGGCGATGGAACTGGAAAAGATCGCGCTGAACGACGAATACTTCGTCTCGCGCAAGCTGTATCCGAACGTCGACTTCTACTCGGGCATCGTGCAATCGGCGCTGGGCATTCCAGTGTCGCTGTTCACCGGTATCTTCGCCATGGCCCGCACCATCGGCTGGATCGCCCAGTGGAACGAAATGATCGCCGATCCAGAACAGAAAATCGGCCGTCCACGTCAATTGTTCGTCGGTTCGACCACCCGCGACGTCAAGCCGCTGGACCAGCGTTAATCTTCGCGTTTTGCAGCGAACAAAAAAACGGGCTTCGGCCCGTTTTTTTCGTCCGCATCACGGCGTGAAGATGGTTTCGATCGTTTTGTCGAACAGCTTGGCGATGGCGAAGGCCAGCGGCAGGCTGGGGTCGTAGCGCCCCGTTTCGATGGCGTTGACGGTTTGGCGCGAGACGGCCAACTGGTCGGCCAGGTAGGCCTGGCTCCATCCGCGTTCGGCGCGCAGTTCTCGGATCGTATTGTTCATCGCCACGTCTTCCAGCAGCGTAACAGGCCGATGACCAGCCAGGAAAAGCCCATCACGCCCCATACGTAGAACATGCTCAGGCGTGGATAGCCGGCGTTCTCCATGAAGCCGTAGGTGAAAGTCACTGCGGCCGTCAGCGCGGCCGCCAGCGCGAACGTCTCCAGCATGATGATGCGCTGGTACTCGTCCATCCGGCCCACGTGGCGCGCGATCGCCCAGATCATCAGCGCAAAGCCGATCATCGGACACATCAGGACGATGGTCTTGAGCGGGCCGGCTTCCATCGTCTGGCCATAGATGATCGAGGGGGCCAGCAGGGCGGCGTAGACGGCTATGCTGCCGAGCAGCTCGCGTATGTAGGCGGCTCCGGCCTTGCGCTCGGCTGCGGAAAACTTCGGTTCGGTTTGAGTACGCATCGCTTCCTCCATGTGTAAAGTATGCTTTACATCTTAGGGCGAGAGGAATTCGATGTCAAGCAAACTTTACATCGTGGATTACGCGGCGGTTAGGCGGGCTCTTGGAGCAACTGGCGGATGACGTCGACGCTGCCGTGGTCGAGTCGCAGGAATTGGACGCCGGTCTTGTAGCCCAACTCGGCGTCGGGGTCGCTGTAGACCACTTGCCCCATTGCCAGTACCTTATGGGCGCCGTCGCCCAGTTGCACCTGGAACGACACCGCGCAGTATTGCGCCAGCCGGATCTGACTGGCCGTCTGCAGGCTGACGCCGCCTTGCGACAGGTCCAGCGTGTGGGCCGGAAGGGTGGTTTCGTCCGTCATCGTCAGCGTGGCCGCATGACGGACTTGATGGCGGCGCGTGACTCGTGCTTTCTGACTCATGGCGCGTACCTCGAATAGTGTAATGTCAACAAGACTATCAGAACTGCGTCCTGGACAGCAAGTTCTTATCGGCAACTGTGCGTTGCGGGGTGAGATCTGTGCGGAATTCCCCGGAGTGGTTCTTATTTCAACCGGCGCCGGTCGGGCCGGACCACCAGCAGCCACCAGCACAGCACGCCCAACGTCAATTGCGGCAGGTTGAACAGGAACTTGCCGAGGGTAGCGTCGCGCCGCTGCGGCCATGCCGCGTCGGCGGTCTCGACAATGATATTGGTGTGATACAGGCACAGCCCCAGCAGGATCAGCGCGGCCACGCCCCACAACACTGGCAGGCTTGTGACGCGATGGCGCAGCACGGCGGCGACCGGGTAGGCCAGCACACACGCGAACACATACGCGAACACGTTGGGCATCAGGTTCGCCAGGTTGGCGTGCGGCAGCACGACTGGAACGGCGCAGATCGCCACGGCGAGCATGACGGCGATGACGGGGTGCGGATGTTCGGGCCAAGAGTCGAAGCGGCTGATCATGGACGAGGGCGTGAAGGAAAAGGGCTCCATTGTAGGGCAAATGAAGAGGGGTGGTGCCGCAACCGCCTCGGCCACTACGCTAAATGCGAAGCGCCTTTGCTCGGCGTGCCGGTTGAGTACCCGTACTTGTTTGGGTTTGCCAACGACGCTGGAGCCTGAAGGCGCATTTGCTTCCAGTTGAACCTACAGCGCCTTGTGGAGTCCAACCAGTACAGGGAGGGGCCATGGATACAATGCTCAAATCAATCGTTCGGAAGTGCGGAATCCCCGAGATGCTTCGTGTTAAGTGGGCTGCGTGGCGCGCAGCTATGCGATCGCATGGCTTACGTAAGCGCTCGGACTCAGCATCGGTGCTTCGCGGCCTGACTCCTGAGGAATCTGATCTGTTAATGGTTCGTATGCTGCAGGAGCTCTCATTGAGATATGACATCTACTTTGATGACGCCGAAATTCCAGGTCTCGCTGGCTCGCCGCAGCTGGATGAGCTTCTAGACAAGATCATTAGCCAAGATGCTGCGCTTCTGTTGCGCGACGAGGTCAGTCGGCTTCGATCAAAGGAGGTGGTGAGCTACCAGCGAGTTTAAGTATGCGCATGCTTTCGCTGGGCATTGTCAGGAAGACGCTGGTCGCGTTCGGGCAAGTCCGAGCCATATTTAGATTAATGATTCGGGGCTTTTTCTGGATAGTTTTGTTTGAGGAGCGACGCGAAACCGAGCGACTTAAAAACGACTTGTTGCGCGCCGAAGTTATGAGGTTAGATTTTGCTCTCGATGAGGACATTTTGCGGTTGATGGAATCATATGGGGCTTCTCGAACGGCGTTGAGACGGATGGTTAAGGAACTGGCGGTGGCGAACACGCGCAAACACGCGTCTGTCCAAACAGGACGCCTATGCGCTGTCGCGGGCGGTAAAACAGGTATGCGACG
The DNA here is from genome assembly GCA_024123915.1 of Oxalobacteraceae bacterium OTU3CAMAD1. Classification (NCBI taxonomy): domain Bacteria; kingdom Pseudomonadati; phylum Pseudomonadota; class Betaproteobacteria; order Burkholderiales; family Oxalobacteraceae; species Oxalobacteraceae bacterium OTU3CAMAD1. The sequence continues at coordinate 2,445,684 of CP099650.1, forward strand.
ATCCGGGCGTCGGGCCGTGGCGGACCGACGCATGCAGATTTTAGCAGCTGATAGTAAGTATTCCAGGCGGATTGATGACGCTAAAGCGTAGCGGCAAAGTATGCTGCGCGAAACACATTTATTCTTCCTGATCCAAGAGCGCCTGGATTTCCGCGCGCTCTTTCTTGCTGACGTGGCCGCCGCGCAGGGCGGCCAGCACCAGCGCCTTGCCGGAGCCGGAGAACGCTTTCTGGATCAGGTCTTTGAGCAGGTTGGTCTGGATCGAGTCTTGCTCTTGTGCGGGGGCGTAGATGTGGGCGCGCTGGCTTTCGTCGCGCGTCAGCAGGCCTTTGGTGTGCATCACTTGCAGCAGGCGCAGCACAGTGGCGTAGTTCATGTCCGGCCGCGTTTCGAGCGCGGCGGCGTGCACCTGCTTGGCGGTGGCCGGGCCGAGCGCGAACAGCAGGCGCAACATCTCCAGCTCGGAGGCGGTCGGTTTGGGTGGGGCTACGGTGGTCATGGATGTAGAATAAAATATCTAGAACGTCTTGTCTAGTCTTGTTTGAGTGTGCGTACTTGCGTTTCGATGTCGGCGAACAGTGGGCGCGCCGCGCTGTCCGCGTGCAGGCAGGCGTCGCGCAGCTGATGAACGCGCGCCAACGCCGACGGGCTCCCCGCCGGGGCTTCGCAGCGCTCGGCGAGCTCTTCCAGCAGGAAGCCGAAGGCCCGAACTTCGAGTCGTTGCAGCGGCAGGGCTTCAGGCGACGCTGGATCGTAGAACGAGGCCGCGCCGAAGTCGCCCAGCAAGGTCCGGCCTCGTCCGCAATGCATGATGTTGTGGCCGTACAGGTCGCCGTGCATAATGCCGCGCTCATGCAGGCGGGCGGCGGCGGAGGCGATGCCGTGGGCGATTTCCAGCGTGGACGCGAGGTCGAAGCGCTTGCCAGCATCGTAGATGTCGCGCGTGCAGCTCTCCAAGCTTGGCGGGCCGGCTAGGTTAATGAATTCCGGATCGATCAGCGACATGACGAGACCATGCGCGCCATCCGGATGGCGCTCCAGGTGGCCTAGCACGGGGATCAGGTTCGGATGCGCGCCGGCGCCGATGCACGCGGCCATTTCGCACAGCGGCGAACCGTCGCTGGTCATTGCGCCTTTGAAGAGTTTGACGGCGACGTCTTCCGTCGCGCCGTCGTGCAAGTAGTCCGCGCGGTGGATCACGCCAGATGCGCCTTCGCCCAGCTTCTGTTTGAACGCCAGCTGTTCCCAGCCGATGGCGGCTGACGGCGTGCCTGTCATCGCCGATTCACGCTCCGCGCAAAACGGATTGCCGGCGTAAGCCAGCCAGGTCAAGCGGGGCAGGGCGGGCAGCCATGCGGGAAACTCAGTCAACCGGTTGGCGGCGATGCGCAGCAGTTCAAGCCGGTGCAGTTGCTCCATGGTGGCCGGCAGGGTACGCAGACGGTTCCCGGCCAGCATCAGCTTTTGCAGCGCCGGACGTTGTCCCAGCTCGGCGGGCAGTTCCTCGATCAGATTGTCGGTCAGCACCAGCCAGCGCAGTTGCGGCGGCAGCGATGCCGGCGGGACCTTACTTATGCGGTTGGCCTTGAAGCCGACCATCGTCAGCGCCGGACAAGCGCCCAGCACCGCCGGCAGTTCGGTGAACTGGTTGTCGGAACAGAAGATGATGCGCAGCTTGTGCAGGCGGGGCAGATCGTCCGGCAGCGACGAGAGCGCGTTGCCGGACAGGTCGAGGATTTCCAGCGAGTCAGCCAGATCGAAGATTTCGCGCGGGAATTCGGTGAGGCCGCCGCGCATTTGCAGGCGTTGAACGCCGGCCAGGGCGCCAGAGCGCAACTGCTCTAAGGTATGCATGTCAGGTGGCGGTGAAGGTCAATGTTGAAGTTTATCACTTCACCGCCGCCCGCCGAGGGTGGTTAGTCCCGGCTTACCACTTCATTTCGCCCTTGGCGACTTTGGAGCCGGTCTCGAGCGCAGCGTTCAGGCCGGCGTCCGGATACAGTTCCTTCATGCGGGCGATCAGCGCGGCCGAGTTGGCGGCTTTGGCCGTTTCGGCTTCGAAGCGGACCAGGTAGTCGCGGGTAAAGGCGACGCTGTCCGGTGTCAGCGGCGCGCCTACCTTGAAGTGGCCTGGCACAACAATCGCCGGTTTGAGCGAGGCGATGTGGTCCAGCGTGGCCAGCCAGTTCTTGCGCGACTCGGCGCTTTGGGTGTCGGCGGTCCACACGTGCAGGCCGTTGAACACGACCACGCCGCCGGCGATCGCCTTGATCGATGGAATCCAGACGTAGCTGCGGTCTGGCGTCGCGCCATTCAGGCCTTCGATCTTCAGCGTTTCGCCTTCCAGCGTGATGGTGTCGCCTTGCAGCGGCTGCGGCACGATGATGCTCTTGGGCGCGTTGTCTTTCAAAATAGGCGACCAGTAGGCGACTTTGGCGTCCTTTTTCTTTTCGATACCGGCGATGGTTTGCGGCGTGGCGACGATCTTGGCGTCCGGGAAGGCGGCGTGGATCACGTCCAGGCCGAAGTAGAAGTCCGGGTCGCTATGGCTGACGTAGACGGTGGTCAGGCGCTTGCCGCTGGCGCGGATCTTTTCGACCAGTTTGACGGCTTCGCCGCGCGAGAACTGGGCGTCGATCAGCACCGCGTCCTTGGCGCCGGTCACCAGCACCGACGCGACCGGGAAAATGGCGGCTTCGCCGGGATTGAAAACGTCGAGCTTCAGCGGCGCGGCGGCGGCGCCACCGACGGTTGCCGCCAAGGCTGCGGACATCAAAGTTTGCTGGATATTGAAGGTGCGCATGGTCGTCTTTCGTTGTGGTTAGAAGTGGACCCATCATAAATTTCTTTAACTGGCAGAAAAACAGGGTAATCTGCGCTTGTTAATTGCATAGATCGAACTAATATGGATCGCATCACCGCCGCCAAGGTATTCGTCGCCATCACCGAACGGGGCAGCATGATTGCCGCCGCCGACGTGCTGGACATGTCGCGCGCGATGGTCACGCGCTATCTGGCCGAGATGGAAGAATGGGCCGGCGCCCGGCTGCTGCACCGGAGCACGCGCCGGCTGAGTCTGACCGATGCCGGCGACGTCACCCTGGCGCGCTGCCGCAAGTTGCTTGAGCTGGCCGACGCGATGGAAGTGGCGGTCGACGAGGACGACACGCCAAAAGGGCTGCTGCGCATCACCTGCTCGCCGTCGCTGGCGCACGCCGAGCTGGCCAGCGCCGTGACGGCTTTCCTCAAACGCTATCCGCGTACCTCGGTTGATCTGCAGGGTGGCAACCGGGCGGTGAATCTGGTCGAGCAGCGCATCGACCTGGCATTGCGCATCACCAATGCGTTGGAGCCGAACCTGATCGCCCGGCAACTGGGGCATTGCGATTCGGTGGTGTGCGCGGCGCCGTCTTATCTGGCCGAGCGCGGCGCGCCGCAGCGGGTCGAGGATCTGGTGACCCACAACTGCCTGGCGTACACGTACTTCGGGCAGAGCCTGTGGCAGTTCACGCGCAAGGATGGGGAAGAGGTGACGGTGCCCGTTAGCGGCAACTTGTCGGCCAATGACGACCATATACTGTTAAAAGCGGCGGTGGAGGGCGCGGGCATCGCCTTGCAACCGCTGTATAGCGCCGGCCCGCTGATCGCTGAGGGTAGATTAGTGGCGTTGCTGCAGGACTACAAAACGCAGCAAATGGGAATTTACGGGATTTACACGTCGCGCCAGCACATGTCGCCGGCGCTGCGGGCGATGCTGGATTTCCTGCTCGATTGGTTCTCCCACACAAGCCTTGCTGGCGCGTAACTCTCGGGTTGGAAATATGTAAATATTGCCGGCGGCGCGGCTTGCCGTGCGACTTAGGTGAAAATTAATACTGACGGTATCGGTACATAAATGGTTGTTGCGATACAATACCGGTGCTATCCTGAATGACCGTTTTTTGAACCACTGAAGAACTTTAGCCCTTCCCCACAACTTGATGTGCAATCCGCTAACCGGTCAGGCCGTGTCGCGGAAGGTTAGACTAACCCGCTAATTCCTCGCGAAGCGCGAAGAAAGGTGAGCAGCAAATGCAACAATATACGTCCAACTCCTACCTGTTTGGTGGGAACGCTCCGTACGTCGAAGAACTGTACGAGGCGTATCTCAACAATCCAGGTTCCGTGCCAGATAACTGGCGCTCGTACTTCGATGCCATGCAGCACGTGCCGGCCGTCGATGGCACCAACAAGCCAGACGTCGCTCACGCCTCCGTCATCGCCTCCTTCGCGGAACGCGCCAAATCCGGTCCTATCCGTACCGTCGTGGCCTCGGCCGACGCCGAAATGGGCCGCAAGCGTGTTGCAGCTACGCAACTGATCGCCGCTTACCGCTATCTGGGTTCCCGCTGGGCCAATCTGGACCCGCTGCAACGCCAGGAACGTCCGGCCATCAACGAGCTGGAGCCTAGCTTCTACGGCTTCACCGATGCGGACATGGATACCGTCTTCAACATCAGCAACACCTATTTCGGCCCAGAGACCGCGACCCTGCGCGACCTGCTGAACTACCTGCGCGACACCTATACCCGTTCGATCGGCGCAGAGTATATGTACATCTCCGACCCAACCGAAAAGCGCTGGCTGCAAGAGCGCCTGGAGTCGATCCGTTCGACCCCGAATTTCACGGCGGAAAAGAAAAAGCACATCCTGGAGCGTCTGACCGCGGCCGAAGGCCTGGAACGCTACCTGCACACCAAGTACGTCGGCCAGAAGCGTTTCTCGCTCGAAGGCGGCGAGACCTTCATCGCGTCGATCGATGAGATCATCCAGCGCGCCGGCGAAAAAGGCGTGCAAGAGATCGTTATCGGCATGGCCCACCGTGGCCGTTTGAACGTGCTGGTCAACACCCTGGGCAAAGCGCCTAAGGAACTGTTCGAAGAATTCGAAGGCAAGCACGGCGACGACCTGCCGGCCGGCGACGTCAAATACCACCAAGGTTTCTCGTCCGACATCTCGACCCAAGGCGGTCCGGTTCACCTGTCGCTGGCGTTCAACCCGTCGCACCTGGAAATCGTCAACCCGGTCGTCGAAGGTTCGGTCAAGGCCCGCATGGATCGCCGTGGCGACCACCTGGGCAAGCAAGTGCTGCCAATCCTGGTCCACGGCGACGCCGCCTTCGCAGGCCAGGGCGTTGTCATGGAAACGCTGAATCTGGCGCAGACCCGTGGCTACGGCACGGGCGGCACGGTGCACATCGTCATCAACAACCAGATCGGTTTCACCACCTCCGACCCGCGCGACGCGCGTTCGACCATCTACTGCTCGGACGTCGTCAAGATGATCGAAGCGCCGGTGCTGCACGTGAACGCGGACGATCCTGAAGCCGTCGTTCTGGCTTCGCAGATCGCGATGGACTACCGTCTCGAGTTCCAGAAAGACATCGTTGTCGACATCATTTGCTACCGCAAACTGGGCCACAACGAGCAAGACACGCCAGCGCTGACCCAGCCGCTGATGTACAAGAAGATCGGCCAGCACCCAGGCACCCGCAAGCTGTACGCGGACAAGCTGGTTGCCCAGACCGTGATCCCAGCCGACGGCGGCGAACAGATGCAAGCCGCCTACCGCGATGCGATGGACGCCGGCAAGCACACCGTCGATCCGGTCATCTCGAATTTCAAGAACAAGTACGCCGTCGATTGGCTGCCGTTCCTGAACCGCAAGTGGACCGACTCGGCCGACACCGCCGTGCCGATGACCGAACTGAAACGCCTGGCCACCCGCATCACCACGGTGCCGGACGGCTTCAAAGTGCACTCGCTGGTCGAGAAAGTACTGGGCGACCGCGCCACCATGGGTCGCGGCGAACTGAACCTGGACTGGGGCATGGGCGAACACCTGGCCTACGCGTCGCTGGTCGCTTCGGGCTACGCAGTGCGCCTGACCGGTCAGGATGCCGGCCGCGGCACCTTCGTGCACCGCCACGCCGTGCTGCACGACCAGAACCGCGAGCGTTGGGACGCGGGCACCTATGTGCCGCTGCAAAACATCGCCGAAGGCCAGGCGCCGTTCACCGTCATCGACTCCGTGCTGTCCGAAGAAGCGGTACTGGGCTTCGAATACGGTTACTCGACCGCCGAGCCAAACACCTTGACGATCTGGGAAGCCCAGTTCGGCGACTTCGTCAACGGCGCGCAAGTGGTCATCGACCAGTTCATCAGCTCCGGCGAAGTGAAGTGGGGCCGCGCTTCGGGCCTGGTCATGATGCTGCCGCACGGTTACGAAGGCCAGGGTCCTGAGCACTCGTCCGCGCGTCCGGAGCGTTTCCTGCAGCTGTGCGCAGACAACAACATGCAAGTCGTGCAGCCGACCACCGCCGCGCAGATTTTCCACGTGCTGCGTCGCCAGATGGTGCGCCAGTTCCGCAAGCCGCTGGTCATCCTGACCCCGAAATCGCTGCTGCGTAACAAGGAAGCAGGCTCCTCGCTGAACGAACTGGCCAAGGGCGCCTTCCAGACCGTCATCGGCGAAGTCGACGAGAAAATCGATGCCAAGAAGGTCAAGCGCGTTGTCGCTTGCTCGGGCAAGGTCTACTACGATCTGGTCAACGCACGCAAAACGCGCGGCCAGACCGACACCGCCATCATCCGTGTCGAACAGCTGTATCCGTTCCCGCACAAGTCGTTCGCTGCCGAACTGAAGAAGTTCCCGAACCTGACCGAAGTGGTGTGGGCGCAGGACGAGCCGCAGAATCAGGGCCCATGGTTCCAGATTCAGCACAACATCTTCGAGAGCATGGACGCAGGTCAGCGCCTGGCATACGCCGGTCGCCCAGCGTCGGCATCGCCGGCCGTCGGTTACTACGACAAGCACTACGCCCAGCAAAAAGACCTGCTGGAAACGGCGTTCTCGAAGCTCAAAGGTTTCATCCTGACGAAGTAAGCGCTAAGGGGCCGCGCGCTGGGTGCGGCTTCTCCTTTCCTCACATAACTTACGGAGCGCCGCCTTGCTACGCGGGGCGGCGCCGCAATAACAAATATACGGAGTTTTACAATGGCACAAATCGAAGTCAAAGTTCCTCAATTGTCGGAATCGGTCGCTGAAGCAACCATGCTGACGTGGCATAAAAAAGTCGGCGACGCAGTCGCGCGCGACGAAAACCTGATCGATATCGAAACCGACAAGGTCGTTTTGGAACTGCCCGCGCCAGCAGCCGGCGTGCTGATCAAGATCATCAAGGGCGACGGTAGCACCGTTGTCGCCGACGAACTGATCGCCGTGATCGACACCGACGCCGCCGCAGCCGCCGCCGCTCCTGTCGCCGCCGCCGCACCTGCTCCAGCCGCAGCCGCTCCTGCAGCAGCGCCAGCCGCCGCGACCGGTGGCAGCAAGGGCGATGTCGCCATGCCAGCAGCCGCCAAGATCCTGTCCGAAAAAGGCCTGAGCGCTGGCGATGTCGCCGGTTCGGGCAAAGACGGCCGCGTGACCAAGGGCGACGCCCTGGCCGCTTCCGCTCCAGCCGCCACCCCGGCCGTGGCGCCACTGGCCGCCGCCGCCGCCAAGCCGGCCCTGCAACAGATCGCTTCGCCAAGCGTCGCCAGCCTGGGCGAGCGTCCGGAAGAGCGCGTGCCGATGAGCCGTCTGCGCGCCCGTATCGCCGAGCGTCTGCTGCAATCGCAATCGACCAACGCCATCCTGACCACGTTCAACGAAGTGAACATGGCTCCAGTCATGGAACTGCGCAACAAGTACAAAGACAAGTTCGAAAAAGAGCACGGCGTCAAGCTGGGCTTCATGTCGTTCTTCGTCAAGGCCGCCGTCGCAGCCCTGAAAAAGTACCCGATCATCAACGCTTCGGTTGACGGCAACGACATCATCTACCACGGCTACTTCGACATCGGTATCGCTGTCGGTTCGCCACGCGGCCTGGTGGTGCCTATCCTGCGCAATGCCGACCAAATGTCGATCGCTGAAATCGAAAAGAAAATCGGCGAATTCGGCGCCAAGGCCAAGGAAGGCAAGCTGACCCTGGACGACCTGACCGGCGGCACGTTCTCGATCTCGAACGGCGGCACCTTCGGCTCCATGCTGTCGACTCCGATCATCAACCCGCCACAATCGGCCATCCTGGGCGTGCACGCGACCAAGGACCGCGCTGTTGTCGAAAACGGCCAGATCGTAATCCGTCCGATGAACTACCTGGCGATGTCCTACGACCACCGCATCATCGACGGCCGCGAAGCCGTCCTGGGCCTGGTCGCCATGAAAGAAGCGCTGGAAGATCCTGCACGTCTGCTGCTGGACCTGTAATCGCTTGCCAGCGAACCCGGGCACACCGGGGTCGTACCCCGTACGGGGTACGACCCCATTCCCGGGTTTGCGGGTTTCAACTCTTAAAAGGGTGTTATGAGCGTTGCTGAAGAAATCAAGCGTTTGCACGAACTGCATCAGGCCGGCGCCCTGTCGGACGCGGAATTCGCGGCCGCCAAGGCGCGCCTGCTGGACAGCGAGCCCTACAAGCCGGGCGACAACATCGGCGAAGATATCACCCGCCTGCGCCGCTCGCGCACCGACCGCTGGCTGGGCGGCGTCTGCGGCGGCCTCGGCCGTGTCTCCGGCATCGAGCCGTGGATCTGGCGCCTGCTGTTCGTGATGTTCGTGCTGACCTTTGGTTTCGGCCTGGCGATCTACATTCTGTTATGGATTTTCGTTCCAGACGAAGAACTGATTGGAAAATAAAAAATGAGTAAACAATTTGACGTAGTAGTCATCGGCGCCGGTCCCGGCGGTTATATCGCCGCCATCCGCGCCGCACAACTGGGTTTCTCGGTTGCTTGCGTGGACGCATGGGAAAATGAAAAAGGCGGTCCCGCACCAGGCGGCACCTGCACCAACGTCGGTTGCATCCCGTCGAAAGCGCTGCTGCAATCGTCCGAGCACTTCGAGCACGCCGGCCACGCGTTCAAGGACCACGGCATCGATGTCTCCGGCCTGTCGCTGAACCTGCCACAAATGCTCAAGCGCAAAGACACCGTCGTCAAGCAAAACAACGACGGCATCCTGTTCCTGTTCAAGAAAAACAAGGTCACCTTCTTCCACGGCCGCGCCTCGTTCGCCGGCGCCGCCACCGCTGAAGGCTACCCGCTGACGATCTCGGCGCCTGCCAACGAGACCATCAACGCCAAGCAAGTCATTATCGCCACCGGTTCCAACGCGCGTGAACTGCCGGGCGCACCGTTCGACGAGCAACTGATCCTGTCGAACACTGGCGCGCTGGCGATCCAGGGCGTTCCTGCCAAGCTGGGCGTGATCGGCGCCGGCGTGATCGGCCTGGAAATGGGCTCCGTATGGCGCCGCCTGGGTTCGGAAGTGACCGTGCTCGAAGGCCTGCCAGTATTCCTGGGCGCGGTCGACGAGCAGATCGCCAAGGAAGCGGGCAAGCTGTTCGCCAAGCAAGGCCTGTCGATCAACCTCGGTTGCAAGATCGGCGCGATCACCAAGGGCGACAACAATGTCACCGTGGTGTACGAGAACGCCAAGGGCGAGTCCATCACCTCCGTGTTCGACAAGCTGATCATCTCGATCGGCCGCACCCCCAACACCAACGGCCTGGCCGCCGACAAAGTCGGCCTGTCGCTGGACGAGCGCGGTTTCGTGGCCGTCGACGACGACTGCAAAACCAACCTGCCGGGCGTATGGGCGATCGGCGACGTGGTGCGCGGCCCGATGCTGGCGCACAAGGCGGAAGAAGAGGGCGTTGCCGTTGCCGAGCGCATGGCCGGCCAGCATGGCCACACCAACTTCAACACCATTCCTTGGGTCATCTACACCTCGCCGGAAATCGCGTGGGTCGGTCAGACCGAGCAGCAACTGAAGGCGTCGGGCGTCGCTTACAAAGCCGGCACCTTCCCGTTCCTGGCGAACGGCCGCGCACGCGCGCTGGGCGACACCTCGGGCATGGTCAAGTTCCTGGCCGACGCGACCACCGACGAAATCCTCGGCGTGCACATCATCGGACCGATGGCCTCCGAGCTGATCTCGGAAGCGGTTGTGGCGATGGAGTTCAAGGCTTCGGCCGAAGACATCGCGCGCATCTGCCACGCGCACCCGTCGCTGTCGGAAGCGACCAAGGAAGCCGCTTTGGCAATCGATAAGCGTACCCTGAACTTCTAAGCAGTAGCTACAGGCGGACTGCGGGCGGACTGCGGTCCGCCCGTTTTTGTTTGCGCCGCCCACATAGAATCGAACACATGAACGTCGAAGAGTTTTATCAGCAAGCGCTGGAACAGCGCAATTTCAAGGCCGACGCAGCCCAGCGCCGCGCCGTCGATCGTCTGCAGTTATGCTACGACGAATGGGTGGCGTACAAGGGCCAGCGCTCGAGCACGTTCAAGCGCCTGATCAACCGTCCCGAGGTGCCGAAGGGCGTCTACATGTGGGGCGGGGTGGGGCGCGGCAAGTCGTTCCTGATGGATAGCTTCTATTCGGTGGTGCCGCTGGTGCGCAAGACGCGCCTGCACTTCCACGAGTTCATGCGCGGCGTGCACCGCCAGCTGGACGAGCTGACCGGCGTCGCCAATCCCCTCGACGAGGTGGCCAAGCGCATCGCCAAGAAATACCGTTTGATCTGCTTCGACGAATTCCACATCTCCGACGTGGCCGACGCCATGATCATGTACAACCTGTTGAAGGCGCTGTTCGACAACGGCGTGTCCTTCATCATGACGTCGAACTACGACCCGAAACTGCTATACCCAGACGGGCTGCACCGCGATCGCATCCTGCCGACCATCGAGATGCTGTACGAGAAGCTCGACGTGATGAACATCGACGCAGGCATCGACTATCGCGGCCGCGCACTGGAGCAGGTCGATTCCTACTACACGCCGATCAACGCCGAGACCGATCAGAAGTTGCGCGACGCTTACACCAGCATCGCCGAGACGGCCGACGAGGACCCGGTGGTGCGCATCGAGGCGCGCGAGATCCGCGCCTTGCGTCGCGCCGGCTCCATCATCTGGTTCGATTTCCACACCTTGTGCGGCGGGCCGCGTTCGCAGAACGATTATCTGGAAATCGCCAGCCGCTTCCATACCGTGATATTGTCCGGGATTCCGATGATGTCGGCGTCGATGTCGTCGGAGGCGCGCCGCTTCACGTGGCTGATCGATGTATTCTACGACCAGGGCGTGAAGTTGTTGATGTCGGCCGAGGTCGAGCCGGAAGAGCTGTACACGACCGGCACCCTGGCCAACGAATTTCACCGCACGGTGTCGCGCATTGTCGAGATGCAGTCGCGCGAGTACATGGATAAGGAACAGCGGGCCGCAGCCGGTTCGCTGGCCTGATGTAACAGGAAAGAATATGAGAGCAAGTTTGAAACCGTTGGGCGACATGATCGCCATCGCCGTGCTGGCCGCTGTTGCTGCCGTCGCTGCCCCGGCCGTCGCGCAGGAGGCGACGTCGGTGGCGCCGCCGTCGCATTCGGTCGAGGAGGCCGACGCCACCCTGGCCAAGGTGGCCAAGGACCGTGACGCCGTCAACGCCGAATACGCAGCGCGCGAGGCGGTGTGCAACGAAAAATTCTTCGTCAATAATTGCCTGGACAAGGCCAAGGAACAGCGCCGCGCCGCGCTGGCCAACCTGCGCGTGCTGGAAGTGGAAGCCGAACATTTCAAGCGCGCCGATTCGGTGGCGCGCCGCGATGCCGACCTGGCCGAGCGCGTGCGCAAGGACGAGGAAGAGCTTGCCCGGCGCGAGGCCTTGCCGCCCAAACCGGTCAAGGATGTGGAGAACTTGCCTGCGCCCGCACCGGCGAAAGGCCGGCGCGTCGCCGAGCGCGAGGCCGACCATGCCGCCAAAATGAAACGCGAGGCGGCCGCGACGGCGGCCGACGCCGACAAGCGCGCCGCCAACGTGGCCCGTTTCGAGCAGAAGAAGATCGACTCCGAGCGGCGTCAGGCGGAAGTCGCCAAGCGGGTGGCGGAAACCGAACGCAAGGTGGCCGCCAAGGTTGCGGACGCGAAGAAGAAAGCGGATGCGGCAGCGGCAGCCGCAGCGGCCGCCGCGAAGAAGCAGCAGTAAGGTTGCGCCGCCCCGGTTGGCCGGTGTTTCAACGGTTGACGGGCGGGGCGGGCGCCACCAATTTGATAATCGCCATCGTGCAATTGTCGCCTTTGCCCTGCGCGCGCTCGGCGGCCTTGCCGATCAACCGTTCGGCCGCTTGGCGCGGCGTGTTGCGCGCCACGGCCGCCGCCAGCTCCTGGTCGGTGAAACATTGCCACAACCCATCCGAGCACAGCAAAAAAGAATCCCCCGGGCGCAAGCCCTCATGCGTGCCCAACGTCACGAACGGCGCCTTGAAACCGTTCCCCAGCACATTGCTGAGCAGCTTGGAACTGCGATGTTTCTTCGCCGCTTCCAGCGGCACCTTGTCGTTCTGCACCAGATGCTCGATATACGCGCTGTCATTGCTGCGCGCCACGCTGGCCTCTCCGCTGAAGCGGTACACCCGCGTTTCGCCCACATGCGCCCAGACCGCCTGACCGGCCGGCGTCAGCACCAGCAGGGCGAGCGCGCTGTGCGGTTCGGCGCTGGCGGCGATCGGATTCATCTTGATGACTTGATGGGCCTCCAGCGCTATCGCGCCGAGCAACTCCTTCAGCCGCGGAATGCTGGGCACGTCGCCGACGCGGAACTCGTCGAACATATGCCTGCTGGTCAGCAGCGCCTGGTCCGAGCCGATGGGGCTGTGGTTGCCATCGGCGAGCACCGCCAGCACGTAGCCGGGCGCGTTTGGCGACGTCAGCAGGGCGACGCGGTCGTTTTGCTGCGGCCGGTTGCCGATGTGCTGGGCCGTGCCGGCTTCTATTTTATAGGCGCTCATATGGTTGACACTGTATCCTGAACGGCGGCTGAGCGGCGATATCGATCATTCTGTTGGCGGCGGGGCCGCCGTAGATTAAACTATGCACCGTGTCGCAGTTTGTTTGCAATACGTGTGTTGTTTCAGTGAAACTTTTTGTGTGAGTAGAGACCTAGAAATATGACTGATGTACAAGATATCCAGCGTCGTCTGATCGAACTCGACGTCGAACACCGCGATCTGGACGCGGTGATCGACATGCTCACCCTGGACGGACACCACGATCAACTGCAATTGCGTCGCCTGAAAAAGCGCAAGCTGCAACTGAAAGACCATATCACCCTGCTGAAAATGCAATTAGTGCCAGACGTGCCGGCGTAATTTCGCGGCCTTTCCGCCTCAACTAAGTATATTTTGACCGAACACCTTCCAACGCCTGCCGACACGCACGCGCCGGTCCCCGCCGACGCCACTCCCGCCGTAGTCGGCGCGACTCCAGACCTGCCCCCCGGCAAATACGATTCCGAGGTCGAGCGACTGTTCGGCGCCGGGGGACCGTTGGGTCCGGCTGTTGGCGACTTCAAGCCGCGCCGTTCGCAGACGGAGATGGCCAAGGCCGTCGCGGCCGCGATTTCCAGCCAGACCACCTTGATCGCCGAGGCCGGCACGGGAACGGGCAAGACCTTCGCGTATCTGGTGCCGGCGCTGCTGTGGGGCGGCAAGACCATCGTTTCGACCGGGACCAAAAACTTGCAGGACCAGCTGTTCCTGCGCGATATTCCGACCGTGCGCGCCGCCCTGCAGGCGCCGGTGTCGGTCGCGCTGCTCAAGGGCCGCTCGAACTACGTCTGCCATTACCACCTGGAACGCACCTTGCAGAACGGCCGCATGACCTCGCGCGACGACGTCGGCCACCTGCGCGAGATTTCGCGTTTCCTGAAAATGACCAGCTCCGGCGACAAGGCCGAGCTGGCGCGCGTGCCTGAAAACGCACTGATCTGGAACCTGGTGACCTCGACCCGCGACAATTGCATGGGCGCCGAGTGCCAGTATTACCAGGATTGTTTTGTCATGAAGGCGCGCAAGGAAGCGCAGCAGGCCGACGTGGTCGTGGTCAACCACCACCTGTTCTTCGCGGACGTGGCGCTTAAGGATTCCGGCATCGCCGAGCTGCTGCCGTCGGCCAATACCATCATCTTCGATGAGGCGCACCAGCTGCCGGACACGGCCACCTTGTTCTTCGGCGATACCTTTTCGACCTCGCAAATCCTGGAATTGTGCCGCGACGTGCTGGCCGAGGGCTTGTCGAACGCGCGCGACGGCGCCGATTGGGGCAAGGTCGTGACGGTGGTGGAGAAGGCCGCGCGCGACCTCAGGTTGACATTCCCGCAAGATATCGTGCGCCTGTCGCTGCCGCAAATCGCGCCATCGAGCGACTTTTTCCCAGCTTTGCAGACGCTGAAAGACGAGTTGGACGGCATGCTGGCCGTGCTCGAAACGCAAGCGGCCCGCGCCGAAACCCTGGAACAGTGCCGCCAGCGCGGCATCGAACTGGCGCAAAAATTGTCGTCTTGGAAATTCGATCCGAAGGCGCGCGTTGAAAAAGGCGAGGAGGCGGTGTTCTGGGTCGAGGCCTATGCCTCCTCTTTGCAGCTGCATAAAACGCCATTGTCGATCGCGCCGATCTTCAACGGCCAACGCGAAGGCGTGCCGCGCAGCTGGATTTTCACGTCGGCGACGTTGGCCGTGAAGAATGATTTCAGCCATTTTTCCGAACAAATGGGGCTGACGGACGAGCCGTCGAAGACTTGGCCGAGCCCGTTTAATTACGCAGAGCAGGGCCTTTTATATGTGCCGCAAGGTTTGCCGGACCCGAATTCCATCGGCTATACCGACGCGGTGCTGGATCTGGCGCTGCCGGTGATCGAGGCGGCGGGCGGAAAAACTTTCCTTTTGTGCACGACTTTGCGCGCCGTGAAGCGCGCCGCCGAGCGCCTGCGCGACGAATTCGAGAAGCGCGGCCTGCCGTATCCGCTGTTCATCCAGGGCGACAAAGGCCGTACCGAGTTGCTGGACCAGTTCCGCAAGGCGGGAAATGGCGTGCTGATCGGAAGCCAGAGTTTCTGGGAAGGTGTCGACGTGCGCGGCGACGCGCTGTCTTTGGTGATTATCGACAAGTTGCCGTTCGCGCCGCCGGACGATCCGGTGCTCGCCGCGCGCATCGAGGTGATGGAAAAGCAGGGCAAAAACGGCTTCATGCACCACACCTTGCCGGAAGCGATCATCAATCTGAAGCAGGGCGCCGGCCGCCTGATCCGCGACGAAGGCGATCGCGGCGTGCTGATGTTGTGCGATCCGCGCGTGATTTCCAAGCCCTACGGCAAGCGGATTTGGCAGAGTCTGCCGTCCTTCAAACGCACCCGCGAGCAAGCGGACGCCGTCGCGTTCTTCCAAAACAAGAATACCGAATAGTAACTTTCGGTATTTTTTCTCTTGCCCAACCGGGCGATCATATCGGTTTTCGTAGGGCGGATTAGCGCATCGCGCGTAATCGGCCAGGCGCCGTCGGCGGCTCATGGCCGATTACGCGCTGCGCGCTAATCCGCCCTACGAACATCCTCACGTTCTGATTTTTCCCCAAATCATGCCAAATATCGGCACGTTGCCGCCAATATTTGGCTTTTAAGGCGCTGTCGCCAGCGATTCGCCTCCCATCCAAGCCCATCTGACATGCCTGCCCGCCCAAAGCCTTGCATATCGCACCCGTTTGCGTTGGCGCAAAGTGGCGGATGAGTGGATTGTTAGAGTTGGTTAAGCGCTGTTCCCCTAAGGAGCAGGATCGGAGGAGGCCATGACTATCCGCCACGGCTGTTTTTTCAGCTATGCACACGGCCAGCATGCATACATGAGCAAGTTCAAAAACGATTTGATCGATGCTCTGAAATGTTATCTGGAACCCCACTTCGACAACGAAAACGAATTGTTTGTCGACAGTGAGCAACTCGGCGGAGGCGACGACCTGGACGAGAAGATTGCCAGGGCGATGTGTGAAAGCGTTTGCATGATTGTGATTTACACACCGAAGTATGAGGCCCATGCCTACACCCGGCGTGAGTTTGCAGCAATGCAACTAATTGAGAACGAGCGTAAGAAATGGTACACGCTGCCCAGCCACCTGATCATCCCGGTCATCATGACGCGGCATCCGCTGAGTTTGCCGCCGCAGATTTCGGGGCCGGGCATGTATGTCGATTTTTCGCGGTACACCTTGGCGAGCGGAGACTTGAAGACCAACCCGGATTTTCTACCCGATATAGAAAAGATCGTCCTGCGCATCGCCGAGCACTACCACTACCTGAAACACTGCACGCCGCCCGAGCATGACTGTGGTCGTTTTGTCATGCCCGACATTCCGCCGGAATGGCGCGCCATCCCTCCTCCCCACTTCCCTCGCTAAAGGTTCGTTATGGAAACCACATCATTGTCTTTGCCACCGCTCACAGCCAACGGCGAAGTGGTTACTTTCTATTCTTACAAGGGCGGGACGGGTCGCACGATGGCCTTGTCCAATCTGGCAGTATTGCTTGCAAGACAGCAAAACGCCACGACCCCGGTATTGATGATCGATTGGGACATGGAAGCGCCAGGCCTGCATCACTACTTCGAGCACGGCGAGGAGCGACCGGGCGTGCTGGAATTGTTCGAAGCTTGCCGGGAGCAACTACATAGGCGCCGCAAAGGCGCCGACGTGCTCGACGACGAGGAACTGGCGCACGAGGTGCTGGCGGCGGTCGGATGGGAGCAGTACGTCAGCCGGGTCGACCAGAGCAGCCAGCTGTATCTGATGCGCGCCGGCCGTTTCGACGACAGCTATGGCGAGCGGCTGGCCGCCATGCACTGGGACGAGTTGTTCGACCGTTGCCCGGCGCTGTTCCGTTGTTTCGCCGACAAGCTGGCGCGCCATTTCCGTTACGTGCTGGTCGATTCGCGCACCGGCCGCACGGATACCGCCGGCATCTGCACCACCTTGCTGCCGCGCAAACTGGTGGTGGTGTTCACGCCCAACCGCCAGAGCCTGGAAGGAGTGCAGGCGCTGGTCACCCGCGCCACCGCCTACCGGCGCAGCCATGAGGACGAGCAGCGTCCGCTGGTGGTCTACCCGCTGCCGTCGCGCATCGAAATGGGCGACAGCACGCAGCGGTCGCAGTGGCGGCGCGGCGACCCCCAACATAATATAGTGGGCTATCAGCCCATCTTCGAGCGGCTGATGCGCGAGTGCTACGGCATGCAGCACGTGTCGCTGGACAGCTACTTCGACGAAGTCCAGCTGCAACAGACCCGCACCTTCGCCTATGGCGAGCAACTGGCGGTGCGGATGGACCAGGGCGGCGACCGCTTTTCGCTGACGCGCACCTTCGAGGCCTTCCTCGACTGGCTCAGTCCCGGTTATTTCCCGTGGCAGTCCAGCCGCGAGATCCACCTGCTGTCGGCCATCGAGGAGGCGCGGCAGGCGCTGGGCGAGGGCGGCGCGCGCGCCCTGTCGCAACCGCTGGCGCGCGACCTGAACCTGCTGGGCGAGCTGTATCGCCGCGAAGGCAAGCTGCGCCAGGCGTTGGCCTGTCTCGAGGAAAGCCTGACCCTGCGACAGCGCGGCATGGGCGAGGACCATGTCGATACCTTGATTAGCAAAAGCAACCTGGCCGGTGTGCTGCGTCAGCAGGGGAGGCTGGACGAGGCGCAGTTCCTGGAGGAGTGCATCGTCGAGGCGCGCGAGCGCCTGCTGGGGGCGGAGCACCTCGACACGCTCGCCGCGCGCGCCAATCTGGCCGCCACCCTGGCCGAGCAGGGCAAAGGCGCCGAGGCGCTGGGCATCCAGGACGGCGTGCTGGACGCCTACCTGCGCATGCTTGGCTCCGAGCATTTGCTGACCTTGTCCTGCAAGGCGGCCCGGGCCGACCTGTTGTTCCAGCGCGGCGACATCGACCAGGCCCGGCGCGAGCAGGAGCAGGTGCTGGCCAAGCGCAAGCGCCTGCTGGGCGCCGAGCACGCCGATACCTTGCGCAGCAAGACCGCGCTGGCCTGCACCCTGCTGGCGCAGAACGAGCAGGAGGCCGCCCGCGTGCTGATCGACAAGGTGCTGCAGGCGCAGCTGCGCCGCCTGGGGCCGGACCACGCGGACACCCGCAGGACCATGGAATTGTTCGACCACGTGCAACCGGGCCGCTACGGCGCGCAGCCCGGTTCGCTGCCGGACGGCGGGCGGGACGACTTCGCGCCGGTGCGCGAATTGCACCAGGACGCGGCGATGGACGACTACGACGAGGCGCTGGGGCTGGCGCCGCATCCGCGGGCGGCCATGTCCGTCACCAACCCGCGCCCGCGTGCCAGCGACGACCTGCTGACGCTCGACGAGCAGCTCGCCAGCGGCCGGCCGGCGTCGCGTTAGCGTAAATTTATCTGGTTACGACCCGGTCCGGGCGCGCAGTCCGGGCGTTGCTTCAGGTAAAATCTCTGTATGAGAATCCTGATCAGTAATGACGACGGCTACTTGGCGCCGGGCATCAACGCCCTGGCCGACGCGCTGGCGCCGATCGCCGACATCGTCGTCGTGGCGCCGGACAGCAACCGTTCCGGCTCGTCCAATTCGCTGTCGCTGGACCGGCCGCTGTCGGTGCAGCGGGCCGCCAATGGTTTCTATTTTGTCAACGGCACGCCGACCGATTGCGTGCACGTGGCGCTCACCGGCGTGCTCGACTACCGGCCCGACCTGGTCGTCTCCGGCATTAACAACGGCCCCAACATGGGCGACGACACGCTGTATTCCGGCACCGTGGCGGCCGCCACCGAGGCCTATCTGTTCGGCATTCCCGCCATCGCCTTTTCCCAGGGCTCGTTCGGCTGGGAGCATATCGACGACGCCGCCCGTCACGCGCGCGACATCATCGAGCGCTATTATGAAACGCTGCCGCGCCCGTATCTGCTCAACGTCAACATTCCCAACCGGCCCTATGCGCAGCTGACCCAGGTGGTCGCCACGCGGCTGGGCAAGCGCCACCAGTCGGAACCGGTGATCCGCTCGCAAGATCCGCGCGGCAAGGAAATTTTCTGGATCGGTCCGCCCGGCGCGACCAGGGACGCCGGCGAGGGCACCGACTTTTTTGCCTGCGCCAACGGCCGCACCTCGATCACGCCGCTGCAGGTCGATCTGACCCATAAAACGCAACTCGCGGCACTGGAAAAGGGCCTGGCATGAGCGACAAACCCCGGACCTTTCCGCTGCCGCTGTCGTCGGTAGTGGACAAGGGCGCCAAAAAGACCACCATGTTCGCGCCGGTGGCCACGCCGCAGACGGCGACCCAGAACGCGGCGCGCCACGTGCCGCCGCAGCACGGTTATCCGGGGCCGCGTCCGGTGGCGGTGCCGTCCAAGGCCCACAGTTACGCGATGGAGCGGGCCCAGCCGGTAGTCGCCCCGGCCCCGCGCCAGAACCCGCTGGTGTCGGACGCGGTGCGCCGCGCGATGGTGCAGCGGGTGGCCAAGCAGGGCGTCAAGGACAACGTCGTGCTTGGCGCGCTCGAAAGCGTGCCGCGCCATATGTTCATGGAGGAGGCGCTGGCCTCCCAGGCCTACATCGACGCCTCGTTGCCGATCGGCCACCAGCAGACCATTTCCCAACCGTATATCGTCGCCCGCATGATCGAGGTGATGCGCAATGGCGGCCAGCTCAAACGGGTGCTCGAGATCGGTACCGGCTGCGGTTACCAGGCGGCGGTGTTGTCAAGAGTGGCGCAAGAGGTTTATTCTATCGAGCGCATCAAGCCTCTGCATGAGCTCGCCAAGAACAACTTGCGGCCCCTGCGTGTGCCGAATCTACGCTTGCATTACGGAGATGGTATGCTTGGCCTGCCGCAAGCGGCGCCGTTCGATGGCATTATCCTGGCTGCGGCCGGTTTGGAGGTGCCGCAGGCATTGCTCGAACAGCTCGCCATCGGTGGCCGGCTGGTGGCGCCGGTCGGCGCCCGCGCGCAGCGTCTGGAACTGATTACACGCATCGGCAAGAAGGAATGGACCAGCGAAACGCTGGAAGATTGCCATTTCGTCCCGTTGCGTCCGGGCACGGTGTGATCACGGTGTGATCGCGGTGCGATCGCGCTGTGACCGTTGAGCTGTCCGCATTGCGCCCGTACGCATCAAACTGAAATTTAAGATGAGAATGACAACTAAAAGTAATGTGCTCGTATTGAGCTTGGTGCTCGCTTTCCTGAGCGCCTGCAGCACCACCCCGAACCAGGCCCCGGTGATCGACCGTCCGGTGTCGAAACCGCCAGTGAAATCCGCCACGCCGAGCGAAACGGCGCAAGTGTCGCGCGACGAGCGCGGCCTGTACACGGTCAAAAAAGGCGATACCTTGATCCGCATCGCGCTCGAATATGGTCAGAACTACCGCGATCTGGTGACCTGGAACAATCTGGCCAACCCGAACGACATCAAGGTCGATCAGGTGCTGCGGGTGTTGCCGCCGGACGCGGCCGGTAACGGCAGTGGCGTCGAGACGGCCGCCGTCGTCATGCCGCCGACGGAGAAGACGCCGCCGCCGGCGCCGGTGGTCAAGAAGACCGGTCCGAAAGGCGAGAAGCGTCCTTACACCGACGCCACGCTGGCCGAATTGCAGCGCGCCGACAATGGCAAGGATGTCGCCGCCAGTGGCGCGGCGGCTCCGGCCACGCCGGCGGCACCTGCCGCGCCCGTGGTCCGTCCGCCGGCCGCGCCCGCTGCCCCCGCAGCCGCCGCTGGCGCCGCCGACGATGAGAAATTGAGCTGGATGTGGCCGTCCGAGGGCAAAGTCATCGCCACCTTCGACGAGGGCAAGAACAAGGGCGTCGACATCGCAGGCAAGGCCGGCCAGCATGTCGTGGCGGCCGGGGCCGGAAAAGTCATGTATGCCGGTAGCGGCATCCGTGGTTATGGTAATCTCGTTATTGTGAAGCACAGTAATAGCTTGTTGTCGGCCTACGCCCATAACCGCAGCATCGTGGTCAAGGAAGGCCAGAGCGTGACCAAGGGACAAATGATTGCCGAGATGGGCGATTCGGACGCCGACTCCGTCAAGCTGCACTTTGAAATCAGGCAGCAAGGCAAACCGGTGGACCCGTCCAAATTCCTGCCTAACCGCTAGCTGAGCCATGAAACATACGCCGCACGACCCAATGGATGACGACTCGGCCCCGGAAGATTTCCAGGACGAGTCCAACGATGATGTAGTCATCGACGCCATGGATGGTGCGGACGGCGCGGACGACGGCGAGCGCCTGCCCGAGGCGCCGGCGGTGCTGGAGGTCGACGAACTGAAAAAGGTCCTCGCGGCCGAGCTGTCGACCGACACCACCCAGCATTACTTGAACCAGATCGGCACCCGGCCGTTGTTGACGGCGCCGCAGGAAGTGCACTACGCCACCCTGGCCAAGGCCGGCGACTTCAGCGCCCGCCAGACCATGATCGAGCACAACCTGCGGCTGGTGGTGTCGATCGCCAAGCACTACATCAATCGCGGCGTCGTGCTGCTCGACATGATCGAAGAGGGCAACATCGGCCTGATGCGCGCCATCGACAAGTTCGAGCCCGAGCGCGGCTTCCGCTTCTCGACCTACGCCACCTGGTGGATACGCCAGAGCATCGAGCGCGCCATCATGAACCAGGCCCGCACGGTGCGCCTGCCGGTGCACATGGTGCGCGAACTGAATCAAATCCTGCGCGGCAAATACCATCTGGAAGCGCAGCACCACAACGGCAAGGACGCCACCGCCGAGGACATCGCCGAGCTGGTCGGCCGGCCGGTGGAGGAGGTGCAGGACATCCTGGCCTTGTCCGAGCACGCCACCTCGCTCGACGCCCCGCTCGACAACGATCCGCAGTCGTCGCTGATGGACATGCTGCCCGGCGACAGCGAAGACAGTCCCGACGCCCGCGCCGAGCACCACGAAATGACGGTGCTGATGCGCGACTGGCTGACCAAGCTGCCCGACAAGCAGCGCATCGTCATCATGCGCCGCTTCGGCCTGGACAACGACGATCCCGCCACGCTGGAAACCCTGGCCGAGGAAATGGGCGTCACCCGCGAGCGCGTGCGCCAGATCCAGCAGGAAGCGCTGGTCAAACTCAAACGGGCCATGGCCGCGCGCGGCGTGGTGCGCGATTCGCTGTTGTAGTCGTTTTCTTCCCCCCTACGCCTTCTGCTATCATACTGGCCCCGGCACGTGCCCTGGCACGTTCGGGCCGCCGGTCGCCCGTCCTTCTTTCTTTAAAATTAAATTTTATGCAAGATACTATCCTCGACATCAAATCGCTCGACATGGACGCCCGTGGCGTCGGCCATTTGCACAATGAAGACGGCTCGCAGGGCAAGGTGGTGTTTGTCGAGGGCGCGCTGCCGGGTGAGAAGGTCAGTTTTTACACCTTCAAAAAGAAGAAGAACTGGGAAATGGCGCGCATGACCGAACTGCACCACGAGTCGCCGATGCGGGTCGTGCCCAAGTGCAAGCATTTCGATTATTGCGGCGGTTGCTCGATGCAGCATCTGGAGCCGACCGCGCAGGTGGCCATCAAGCAGCGCGTGCTGGAGGACAACCTGCGCCACATCGGCAAGGTCAAGCCGCTGACGGTGATGCGGCCGATGTACGGCCCGACTTGGGGCTACCGCTACCGCGCGCGGCTGTCGGTGCGCCACGTGGTCAAGAAGGGCACGGTGCTGGTCGGCTTCCACGAGAAGAAATCGGTGTTCGTCGCCGATATCGACAGCTGCGAAATCCTGCCGCGCCACGTATCGGACCTGCTGCTGCCGCTGCGCGCGCTGATCGGCTCGTTGTCCCTGTACGACCAGGTGCCGCAGATCGAAGTGGCGATTGGCGAGGGCGTCACCGCGCTGGTGCTGCGCATCATGGCGCCGCTGACCAAGGACGACGAGATCAAGCTGAAAGCCTTCGCCGATCTGCACAACATCCAATTCTGGTTGCAGACCAAGGGGCCGGAGACGGCCGCGCCGTTCTATCCGCTGGACGACGATCTGCATTACCTGCTGCCGGAATTCGGCATCAAGATGCCGTTCAAGCCGGTCGATTTCACCCAGGTCAACCACTACATCAACCGCGTGTTGGTGGGCAAGGCGTTGCGCCTGCTGGAAGTGCAGCCGGAAGACCGCGTCGCCGATTTGTTCTGCGGCCTGGGCAACTTCACCTTGCCGCTGGCGACGCAGGCGCGCGAAGTGGTCGGCATCGAGGGCAGCACCACTTTGTCGGAGCGGGCGCTGGATAACGCCAAGGCCAATGGGCTGTCGGACAAGACCACGTTCTATACCCGTAATCTGTTCGAGGTGACGGCCGATGATTTGATCGCGCTCGGTAAATTCGACCGCATGTTGATCGATCCGCCGCGCGACGGCGCCATGGCGCTGAGCGAGGCGCTGGTGGCGTTGAGCCAGACGCGCGCGGACTTGCTGCCGAAGCGCATCGTGTATGTGTCGTGCAGCCCGTCGACGCTGGCGCGCGACGCCGGCATCCTGGTCAACGCCGGCTATGTGCTCGATAAGGCAGGCGTGGTCAACATGTTCCCGCACACGTCGCACGTGGAGTCGATGGCGGTATTCAATCTGGGCCCGAAGCCAGCGCCGGTGGGGTGAGCCGCTGCGCAACCCGGAAAGGCGGGGTCGTACCCTGCGGGTACGACCCCTGTATGCCGCCGTGCGGGTTAAAGGATGCGCCGCCACTCGCAATGTTTATTTTGTAATGTTATTGACTTTGCCGTAGCCGTTTGCAACACTGGACTGACCCACACAGTATCCGGAGTTGGCATGCGCCTTCTGTCCCGTCTTATCGGCATGGCTGCTTTCTGCAGCCTGCCGCTCGCCGTTTTCGCCCAAACCACCATCACCTCGTTCTCGCCCACCGGCACCGTCAAAGGCGTGCGCCAAGTGGTGGCGCGCTTTAGCGCGACCATGGTCCCGCTGG
This sequence comes from Oxalobacteraceae bacterium OTU3CAMAD1, assembly GCA_024123915.1. Classification (NCBI taxonomy): domain Bacteria; kingdom Pseudomonadati; phylum Pseudomonadota; class Betaproteobacteria; order Burkholderiales; family Oxalobacteraceae; species Oxalobacteraceae bacterium OTU3CAMAD1. The sequence continues at coordinate 2,469,531 of CP099650.1, forward strand.
GCGACATGCGCCTGTCCGATCCCTTCACGGTCGACTGCCCCGAGAAGGGCAAGGGACGCTGGATCGACGGCCAAAACTGGAGCTACGATTTTGACAGGGACCTGCCGGCCGGCGTGGCCTGCCGCTTCACCGCCAAGAGCGGCGTCAAGGACTTGAGCGGCAAGCCGCTGTCCGGCGAGCGCGCCTTCGGCTTCGACACCGGCGGTCCCGCCATCGTCGAATCGCTGCCGTATGAAGGCAGCAACCGCATCGACGAACAGCAGATCTTCGTGCTCGCTCTCGACGCCCCGGCCAGCGACGCCACCATCGCCGCCAACGCCTGGTGCCGCGCCGACGGCGTGCACGAAAAAATCGGGGTGCGCATACTCGCCGGCGCCGAGCGCCAGAAGATCCTCGATCTGCGCAAGGACTTCGCCAACCGCTATCTGTCGCTGTACTTCAAGGCGCGCGGCGTGGTGTGGCGCGCCACGACGGAGGTGCGCAACAACCGGATAGAGAAGCTGCCGATCGTGGTGCTGCAATGCCAGCGGCCCTTGCCGGCCGAGGCCAACGTGGCGCTGGTGTGGGGCGCCGGCATCGCCGCCGACAGCGGCATCGTCACCGGCCAGGCGCAGACGCTGGCGTTCAAGACGCGGCCGGACTTCACCGCCAAACTGAGTTGCGAAAGACTGGCCGTCAAAGGCGGCTGCATCCCGTTCCTGCCGCTGCGCTTGCAGTTCTCTGCGCCGGTGCGCACGGCCGATGCGCTGGCCGTCAGGGTAACGGCGCCCGGCGGGAAAATCTTCAAGCCGAAACTGGAAACATACGACGCCAAGGCGGACGATGTCGATCACTTGACCATCCCGGGACCGTTCCCGGAGAACGCCAAATTGCTGCTGTCGCTGCCGCCCGCACTGAAGGACGACGCCGGCCGCCCGTTGATCAATCAACGGCGCTTCCCGATGGCGGTGCAGACCGCCGCGCAGCCGCCGCTGGTCAAGTTCCCGGCGCGCTTCGGCATCATCGAGGCCAAGGGCGACCGCCTGCTGCCTGTCACCGTGCGCAATATCGAGGCCAATGTGGCAGGTCTGAAAACCGCTATCGAAGGCGCGTCCCTGCGCGTCAACGACGCCGGCACGCAGGAGCAGCAGGACCAGCAGATCATCGCATGGCTCAAGCGCATGAGTTATAGCGGCAGCTGGCAGCCGAGCGAACTGGGTGGGGAGGCCTTGTACAAGCCGCTGCTGGCCGGCGGCGCTGGCGCCACGGCAGCGCAGCGCTTCACCATGCCCAAGCCGGGCGGCCAGAAAGCCTTCGAGGTGGTTGGAATCCCGTTGCGCAAGCCGGGATTCTACGTGGTGGAACTGGCCAGCCCGCGACTGGGCGCGGCGTTGTCCGCCAAGCGGGAGACGGCTTACGTCAGTTCGGCCGCGCTGGTGACTAATCTGGTGGCGCACTTCAAGCGCGGCGCGCAGTCGTCGCTGGTGTGGGTCACGTCGCTCGACAAGGGCAAGCCGGTGGCGCAGGCGCAGGTGTCGGTGCGCGATTGCGCCGGCAAGCAGGTGTGGCAGGGCGTCACCAACGGCGACGGCGTGGCGCGCATCCAGCAGGAATTGGCGGAGAGCGCGTGCGAGCCGCGCGGCGGCTTCTTTGTCAGCGCGCGCAGCGGCGGCGACATGACGTTCACCTTGTCCGATTGGGATCGCGGCATCGAGAACTGGCGCTTCAACCTGCCGACCGAGGGCGAAGGGGCCGACAACGTCATCGCCGCCACGGTATTCGACCGCACCTTGCTGCGCGCCGGCGAGACGGTGCACATGAAGCACTTCCTGCGCCGCCACGTGGAGCAGGGGATCGCGCTGGTCGGCGCGAAAGACGCGCCGCGCAAGCAGCGGCCCGCCTACGACACCAACCAGCTGACGGCCGAGGAGCGCAAGGCCCAACCGTCGAGTATTTTCCTGGTCCACGAGGGCAGCGAGCAGCGCTACGAATTGCCGATCGCCTGGAGCGCCAACGCCACCGCCGCCAACGACTGGGCGATTCCGGGCGACGCCAAGCAAGGCTGGTATCAGGTGATGCTGGGCGGCCGCGTGGCCGGGCGCTTCCGCGTCGAGCAGTTCCGCGTGCCGACCATGAAGGCCCTGTTGCAAGGGCCGCAGGCGCCGGCCGTGCAAGCGACTTCGGTGGACCTGGACGTGCAACTGAGCTACCTGTCCGGCGGCGGCGCGGGCGGCGCGCCGGTGCAACTGCGCACGGTGGTGCAGGACAAGCAGGTCGCATTCGAGGATTACGAGAACTTCACCTTCAGCAGTGGCGACGTCAAGCTCGGTGTCGAGCGCCAGTCGGGTGGGTTCGACGAGGACGAGGGTGTGTTCGATGAAGGAGGCGAGGGCGCCACCGAAGGGGCAGCCACCGGCTTCAAGACGCGCAACCTGACCCTGGACAAGGCCGGGGGCACCCGCGTGAAGCTCGACCAACTGCCCGCCGCCACGGTTCCACACGAACTGATGGCGGAGATGTCCTATCAGGACGCCAACGGCGAAACGCTGTCGGCGGCCACGCGCATACCCCTGTGGCCGTCGAATTACGTGATCGGCATCCAGCCCGATGGCTGGGTGATGAGCAAGGACGCGCTCAAGTTCCAGGTGGTGGTGCTGGACTTGCAAGGCAAGCCGGTGGCCGACGCGCCGGTGTCGGTCGATTTCTTCCAGCGGAATTCGTACGCCCACCGCAGGCGCTTGATCGGCGGCTTCTACGCCTACGAGAACAGCAGCGAAGTCAAAGCCATGGGCGCCGCCTGCGAAGGCAAGACCGACGCCAAGGGATTATTGATCTGCCAGGTCAAGGCGCCGGCTTCGGGCAACCTGATTCTGCGCGCGCAAACCCGCGACGGTGGACAGCACGTGGCCATGACCAACCGCGAAATGTGGGTGGCCGACGGCGACGACTGGTGGTTCAGCGCCACCGACAACGACCGCATCGACCTGCTGCCGGAGAAAAAACGCTACGAGCCGGGCGACACCGCCAGCTTCCAGGTGCGCATGCCGTTCCGCGAGGCGACCGCGCTGGTGACGGTGGAGCGCGAAGGTGTCATCGATACTTACGTGCGGCCGCTGACCGCGAGCGAGCCGGTGTTCACGATCCCCGTGAAAAAGGCCTACGCGCCCAACGTCTACGTGTCGGCGCTGGTGGTGCGCGGCCGCGTGGCAAGCGTGCAGCCGACCGCGCTGGTCGACCTGGGCAAACCGGCCTACAAGCTGGGGATCGCGCCGCTGCGCGTGGGCTGGTCGGCCAATGAGCTGAAGGTGCAGGTCACGTCCGATAAGCAGGTCTACAAGGTGCGCGACAAGGCAGGCGTTAAAGTGAAGGTGACGCGCGCCGATGGTTCGGCGCCGCCGGCCGGTGCCGAGGTGGCGCTGGCGGCGGTCGATGTCGGCCTGCTGGAGCTGATGCCCAATACCAGTTGGGATCTGCTGGAGACGATGATGCAGCAGCGTAGTTTGCAGGTGCAGACCGCGACCGCGCAGATGCAGGTTGTCGGCAAGCGCCACTTCGGCCGCAAGGCCGTGCCGCACGGCGGTGGCGGCGGCAAGGGTGGTGGCCGCGAACTGTTCGACACGCTGCTGTTCTGGAAGGCGCGCGTGACGCTCGACGCCAACGGAGAGGCTTCGGTGCAGGTGCCGATCAACGATTCGCTGACGGCTTTCCGCATCGTCGCCATCGCCAACGCGCAGGCGGATTTGTTCGGCACCGGCCGCACGGAGGTGCGCAGCTCGCAGGATCTGATCCTGCTATCGGGCCTGTCGTCGGTGGTGCGCGAGGGCGACCGCTTCCGCGCCGGCTTCACCCTGCGTAATACGACCGACGCCGCCGTCAAAGTCACGCTGGGGGCGAGCGCCGCCGGCAAGGCGCTGGCGCAGCAGCAGGTGGCGCTGGAGGCGGGGGAGGCGCGTGAAGTCGGCTGGGATTATCAGGTGCCATTGGGCGCGCAATCGCTGGCGTGGGATGTTAGCGCCAGTATCGCCGGTTCAGCTGATGCGCCGGCTTCGCGCGACCGCTTGAAGGTTAAGCAGAAAGTCGTGGCGGCGGTGCCGCTGCGAACCACGCAGGCGACCTTGCTCCAGCTGGAACGCAAGCAGAGCATCCCGGTCAAGCTGCCGGACGACGCCTTGCCGGGCCGTGGCGGCGTGCAGACGCAATTCGCGACCACCCTGGGCGGCGATATGCCGGGCGTGCGCGATTACATGAGCGCTTATCCTTATCGTTGCTTCGAGCAGGTGACCTCGCGCGCGATCGCGCTGCACGACCCGTCCATGTGGCAGTCGGCGGTCGACACGCTGCCTGCGCATCTGGATGCGAATGGCCTGGTCAAGTATTTCGCCGGCATGCAGTCGGGCAGCGACAGCCTGACAGCTTATGTGCTCTCCGCCTCCGACGATGCCGGCTACGACATCCCGCCGGAACTGAAGGCGCGCATGGAGTCCGGCCTGCTGGCCTTCGTGCAGGGCAAGGTGACGTTGTATTCGGCCCTGCCGACGGCCGATCTGGCGGTGCGCAAGATCGCCGCGCTGGAGGCGCTGTCGCGCTCCAACGGCATCAATGCCAGCGAGCTCGAATCGTTCACCGTCGCGCCGAATCTGTGGCCCACGTCGGCCGTCATCGACTGGTATCTGATCCTGCGCCGGTCCGACAAGCTGCCGCAACGCGCCCAGCGGCTGGCCAGCGCGGAGCAGATTTTACGTTCGCGCCTGAACCTCCAGGGCACGACGATGGGCTTCTCGACCGAACGCACAGACGACTGGTGGTGGCTGATGGCGTCCGCCGACAGCAACGCCAACCGGCTGTTGCTGGCGATGGCCGACAATCCGGCCTGGCGCGACGACATGGGCCGATTGGCGCGCGGTGCGCTGGGGCGTCAACGCGCCGGACGCTGGGGCACGACCGTGGCCAACGCCTGGGGCGTGCTGGCGCTGGACCGCTTCGCGCAGAAGTTCGAGAGCCAGAAGGTGACCGGCACTGCCAGCGCGACGTTGGGACAGGCCAGCAAGAGCATCGCCTTCGGCGGCGACGCCAGCGGCGGCAAGGCCATGTTGCCATGGCCTCGCGGCGGCAGCGGCAAGCTGGAACTCGATCATGCCGGCGCCGGCAAGCCGTGGGTGACCTTGCAGACCGTGGCGGCCGTGCCGCTCAAGGCGCCGCTGTCGAGCGGCTACAAGATCGCCAAGACCATCACGCCCGTCGAGCAGGCGGTCAAGGGCGAATGGTCGCGCGGCGATGTCTATCGGGTGCGCCTCGATCTGGAGGCGCAATCGGATATGACCTGGGTGGTGGTGGACGATCCCATCCCGGCCAGCGCCACGGTGCTTGGCTCTGGACTGGGCCGCGATTCGGCGTTGCTGGACGCGGGCAACCGCCGCACCGGCTGGGTCGAGCCGGCGTTCGAGGAGCGCACGTTCGAGGGCTTCCACTCGTTCTATCAGTTCGTACCGAAGGGGAAGTGGAGCGTGGAGTACACGGTGCGGCTGAATAATGCGGGCCAGTTCAACCTGCCGCCGACGCGCGTCGAAGCGATGTACAGCCCTGAGATGTTCGGCGAGTCGCCGAACGCGCCGTTGAGGGTGAAATGAGATTGAGCCTGGCCTTCGCGCTGGCGCTGGCCGGCGCCGCGCATGCCGCCGGTCCGGTGGAGGCGGCGACGCAGGACGTGCCGACGCCGGAGCAGGTGCGCGCCGGCTACCGCTCGTCCGAGGCGGCGCTGCTGGACCGCCATGGCGAGCCGGTACAGTCGCTGCGCGTCGACATGGCGGTGCGCCGGCTGCCATGGGTGGAGTTGAAGGATATCTCCCCCGCGCTGCCAGGCGCCATTTTGCAGGCGGAGGACCAGCGCTTCTATCAACACGATGGCGTCGACTGGAGCGCCGCCGCCAAGGCGGCCTGGGATAACCTGTTCCGCAGCCGGCCGCGCGGCGCGTCCACCATCACCATGCAGTTGGCCGCTTTGCTGCATCCGGATCTACGGCCGAGCGCCAAGGGCCGCAGCTGGGGCCAGAAGTGGGACCAGATCAAGGCCGCGCGCCAGCTCGACGCCACCTGGAGCAAGCAGCAGATCATCGAAGCGTATCTGAACCTGGTGTCGTATCGCGGCGAACTGCAAGGCGTCGGCGCGGCGTCGCGCATCTTGTTTGGCAAGGCGCCGTCGGGCCTGAACCAGTCCGAGTCGGTGATACTCGCCAGCCTGCTGCGCGGGCCGTCGGCATCGCCCAAGATCGTCTCGCAGCGCGCCTGCGCGCTGGGGCGCGAGCTGAGGATGCCCGCGACCTGCAGCGATATCGAGCTGCGTATCCTGGTCGCGTTGGGGCGCCCGCAGTTGGCGGTCGATCTGCCACCGGCGCCGCAGGTCGCGCAGCAGTTGCTGACCGGTGGCGGGCAGTCGATCCGCAGCACGCTCGATGGGGAGCTGCAGCGGTATGCGCAGACCGTCCTGCGCCAGCAGTTGATGTCCCTGCAAGGGCGTAACGTCCACGATGGCGCGGTGGTGGTGCTCGACAACGCCAGCGGCGACATCCTGGCCTACGTTGGCAATGCCGGCGACGGCGAGGTCGATGGCGTGGCGGCGCTGCGGCAGGCTGGATCGACGCTGAAACCGTTTTTGTACGAGCTGGCGATCGAGCGCAAGCTGATCACCGCCGCCTCGCTGATGGACGACACGGCGATCGATATCTCCACGCCCTCCGGCCTGTATGTCCCGCAGAATTACGACAAGGATTTCAAGGGCTATGTCAGCGTGCGCACCAGCCTTGCCAGTTCGTTGAACGTGCCGGCGGTGCGCACTTTGGTGATGACGGGATTGGAGCGCTTTCACGAGCGGCTGCGCGACGTAGGCCTGAGCAGTTTGACGCAGTCGGCGGATTTCTACGGCTATTCGCTGGCGCTGGGTTCCGCCGAGGTGTCGTTGCTGGACTTGAGCAACGCCTACCGCGTGCTGGCCAATGGCGGCATGGCGGGGCCGGTGCGGCTGTCGTTGACCGGTGCGCCGATGCAGGCGCCGCGCCGCGTGCTCGATGAGCGCGCCAGTTTCGTCGTCGGCGATATTCTGGCCGACCGGGGTGCGCGCAGCCTGACCTTCGGCTTGAAGAACGAACTGGCCACCACCTTCTGGAGCGCGGTCAAAACCGGAACCAGCAAGGATATGCGCGACAACTGGTGTGTGGGTTACACAGACCGCTACACGGTCGGGGTTTGGGTCGGCAATTTCGACGGCCAGCCGATGTGGGATGTCTCAGGGGTGACGGGGGCGGCGCCGGTGTGGCGCGATGTGGTCGATTATTTGCATCGCGGCCGGCCGGGCGGCGCGCCCAAAGCACCGCCCGGCGTGGCGCGCCAGCAGATCGTGTATCAGCCTGCGCTGGAGACGGCGCGCGGTGAATGGTTCTTGGCCGGGACGGAAAGCCCGGTCGTCGCGCTGGTAGGCGACGCCGGACGGGCGCCGAAGATACTTTACCCGGCCGATACGGGGATTATCGCGCTCGATCCGGATATCCCGAGGCGTATCGAGCGGGTGTTTTTCCATGCGCAGGGCGGGCGAGGGCTGAAATGGCGGCTTGACGGCAAGCCGCTGGGCGGTGCGGATGCGGATTACGCGTGGCATCCGGTGGCCGGACAGCACGAGCTGGCGCTGGTGGACGAGGAGGACAAAGTCGTCGCCAGTAACCGCTTCCAAGTTCGTGGCAACACCGAGCCAACCCTATCCCCTCGATAACGATATGCCCGCCGCACGCCCAAGGGGTCGTACCCCGTACGGGGTACGGCCCCGCCTGGCCCTGCGGGTTTGCCGTTGCCGCCAAGACCGACAACAAAAAGCCGGCGCTAGGCCGGCTTTTTGGATGCTACTGACTTGCGATCTTATTCGCGGCTACCGCCGGCGATACCCAGCAGCGACAACAGGCTGGTGAAGATGTTGTACACGTCGAGGTACAAACGCAGCGTGGCGCTGATGTAGTTGGTCTCGCCGCCGTTGACGATCTGCTGCACGTCATACAGGATGTACGCGGAGAAGATCGCGATCGCCACCACCGAGATGACGATGCCCAGTGCCGGGATGTTCAGGAAGATGTTGGCAAGCGAAGCCAAAATCAGCACGATGACACCGGCGAACAGCCACGTGGCCATGCCCGAGAAGTCACGCTTGGAGACCGTGGCGATCGATGCCAGCACCGCGAACACCGACGCCGTACCACCGAAGGCCGCCATGATCAGGAAGCCACCGTTTTCGAAGCCCAGGATGCGCGACAGCAGGGGCGTCAACATCAGACCCATGAAGAACGTGAAGCCCAGCAGCAGGGCCACGCCCACGCCGGAATCCTTGTTCTTTTCAATCGCCCAGATGAAACCGAAGGCGCCGGCCAGGAACACCAGTGCCATCAAACCGCCGCCCAGCGGCAGGTGCAGGGACACGCCCAGCGCCGCGCCAAACACGGTCGGGATCATCGACAACGCGAGCAGCCAGTACGTATTGCGCAGCACGTTGTGCTGTACGGCACGGCGACTGCCAGCCGACAGATCGTAAGTTTTTTCCATATTAATCATAGTGCCTCCCTCAAAGTGATTCGGTTTACCGCTTGTTAAAAGCATAGCACGTACTAGCCAAAATACCCAAAAACATGTACCAAAAGCACTTAATCCGGGCTTAAACACGAGTATCCGCGTCGAAACCGGGATTTTTCGCCCCGAAACGGGGCATGCGCTTGCCTGCTTACATCCTTATCTGGTGCCCTTGCTCGGAATATGGGGTGTTCTATGGTAAAATCAAAGGTTGATTGAGCTATCAATTTTGTTTTAAACCTTTCTTTTTATTGGAGTTTTTCAAATGGCAATCGAACGCACCCTGTCGATCATCAAACCAGACGCAGTTGCAAAAAACGTTATCGGCCAAATCTACAGCCGTTTCGAAGGCGCTGGCCTGAAGATCGTTGCTGCTCAAATGAAGCAGCTGTCGCGTGAAGAGGCTGAAGGTTTCTACGCTGCGCACAAAGAGCGCGGCTTCTTCAAGGACCTGGTCGACTTCATGGTCTCGGGCCCAGTCATGATCCAGGCACTGGAAGGCGAAAACGCCGTCCTGAAAAACCGCGAACTGATGGGCGCTACCGATCCTAAGAAGGCAGAAAAAGGCACCATCCGTGCTGACTTCGCCGATTCGATCGACGCTAACGCCGTTCACGGTTCCGACGCTGTCGAAGCCGCTGCAGTTGAAATTGCCTACTTCTTCGGCAAGTAATTCGTTGTAGTACCCCGTTTCCGCCTCCGCGCGGAAACGGAGTTTTTTTAGAACTGTTTTGAAATTTGCAATGGGTACAACCTTGAACGCACCTCTGACCAACTTGCTGGACTTCGATCCCGCGCAGCTCATCGCTTATTGCGCCGAGTTGGGGGAGAAGCCGTTCCGCGCCAAGCAACTGCAACGCTGGATCCATCAATTCGGCGCGTCGGACTTCGACGCCATGACCGATCTGGCCAAGTCGCTGCGCGACAAACTGAAAACCCGCGCCCACGTCACGGCGCCCGCCATCATCAGCGACCACACGTCCACCGACGGCACGCGCAAATGGCTGGTCGACGTCGGCAACGGCAACGCGGTCGAAACCGTGTTCATCCCGGAAGAAAACCGTGGCACGCTGTGCATTTCCACCCAGGCCGGCTGCGCCGTCAACTGCCGCTTCTGCTCGACGGGCAAGCAGGGTTTCAGCCGCAACCTGAGCGTCGGCGAGATCATCGGCCAGCTGTGGATGGCCGAGTTCGAACTGCGCCGCACCAAGGGCATCGAGCCGGGTCCGAAGGGCGAGCGCCAGATCACCAACGTCGTCATGATGGGCATGGGCGAGCCGCTGCTGAACTTCGAGCCGACCGCCACCGCCCTCAAGCTGATGCTCGATGATAACGCCTACGGCCTGTCGCGCCGCCGCGTGACCCTGTCGACGTCCGGCGTGGTGCCGATGATGGACAAGCTGTCGCAGGAAGTGCCGGTGGCGCTGGCGGTGTCGCTGCACGCGTCCAACGACGAGCTGCGCAGCAGCCTGATCCCGCTGAACAAAAAGTACCCGCTCAAGGAACTGATGGCCGCCTGCAAGCGCTATCTGGAGTTCGCCCCACGCGACTTCATTACCTTCGAGTACTGCATGCTCGACGGCGTCAACGACAGCGACGAGAACGCCCGCGAACTGATCGCGCTGGTGCAGGACCGCCAGTTCGGCGTCAACTGCAAATTCAACCTGATTCCGTTCAATCCGTTCCCGGAATCCGGCCTGCTGCGCTCGAAGAACCCGCGCATCAAGGCGTTCGCCCAGATCCTGGTCGACGCCGGCATCGTCACCACCATCCGCAAGACGCGCGGCGACGATATCGACGCCGCCTGCGGCCAGTTGGCCGGCGAAGTCCAGGACCGCACCAAGGTGGCGCAGCGGATGGAAAAGATGGCCGAGTACCAGCAAAAGTTCGGCGCCAATTTCGGCAAGATCGTGGAGATCACTTCCTGATGACGCTCCTGGCGCAGCGTAGCCGGCGGCTCGTCGCGCTCGGGTTGATTCCGGCGCTGGCGGGGACGTTGGCCGGTTGCGCCTCGGGGCCGGAACGCGGCAACAGCGGCCAGGCCGAGCTGACCACCGCGTCCGACCAGACCGGCGTCCAGCGCAAGGTCGAGATCCGCATGCAGCTGGCGGTCGGCTATTACGAGCAGGGCCAGTACACGTTCGCGCTTGACGAGGTCAAGATGGCGCTGGTGGCCGATCCGCAGTACGCCGACGGCTACGGCATGCGCGGCCTGATTTATCAGGCCATGGGGGAGAACGGCCTGGCCGAGGATAACTTTGTCCGCGCGCGCAAACTCGCGCCGGGCAATCCGGATCTGGCCAACAATTATGGTTCTTTCCTGTGCCAGAACGGCCGGGTGGCGGAGGCGATGCCGCTGTTTGACACCGCGCTGGGCAACCGCATCTATCGTTCGCCGGCGTCGGCCGCGAACAACGCCGGGTCCTGCGCGCTGAAGACCAAGGATTACGCCAGCGCGGAGCGTTATCTGCTGCAAGCCTTGCAGTTGACGCCCGACCTGCCGGCCACCAACGCCAATCTGGCGCGGGTATATTTTGAAAAGCGCGATTATGTGCGCGCCAATTTCTTCATAACCCGTCTGAACAAGGTGGCAAAGATGGAGAGCCTGACGGCCGATGTGCTGTGGCTCGGGATTAAGGTGCAGCATAAGGTGGGCGATAAGGGGGCTGAAGCTGCTTGGGCGACGCAATTGCGCCGCCACCACCCCGGCTCGACCGAATATGCTGCTTATCAACGTGGGGCGTTTGATGAGTGAGACAGGGATACCAATGAATTCAGAGTGGGCAGAACCGCCGAAAAAAGACCAGGGCAGCACCAGCCTGGCCACGCCCGGAGCACAACTGGCCGCCCAGCGCGAAGCGATGGGCATGTCGGTGGAACAGATCGCCGACCAGCTCAAGCTGGCGCCGCGCCAGGTCGTCGCGCTGGAAGCGGGCGATTACGCCTCCTTGCCAAATATGGCGGTGGTGCGTGGTTTCGTCCGCGCCTACGCCAAGGTGGTCAAGCTGGACCCGACGCCGCTGGTGGCGATGATCGCGGTGATCTCCCCGACCAGTCCCGAGGCCGCGCCACCGCGCACGCAACGGGCCGCCGAGTTTTCGGAGTCGCGCTTCCCGCTGATGACCGACCGTTCGTCCGGCCGTGGCGGCTGGATGGTGGGCGCCGTCGTGGTGGCCGCCGCGTTGATCGGCGGCGGCGTGTACGCCTACCAGAGCGGTTTGATTTCGACCTCGATGTTCGAGCGCGCCAGCGGTGACCCCGCCGCCAGCGCCGTGACCGAGCTGCCCAAGCCGATCGATTCGACCATGCCGCTGGAGACGACCCTGGTCAAGCCGGGCCAGGAAACGACGACGCTGCAGTCGCCGAATGTGCCGCTGATTTCGGTGCCGCCGCCAGGCGCGTCGACCAATCCTGCCGACGCTGCGAGCGCGCCGGCAGGCGCCCCCGCACCAGCCGCCGCGACGACGACCACCGCGCCAGCGACCGGCGCGCCGGCCGCGCAGGTGCTGCCGCCCGCCGCCTCTCCGGCAGCGGCGACCGGCACGCAGCTGGTGCTGGAAGTGACGGCCGATTCGTGGGTGGAGATTCGCCGTCCCGGCACCAAGCCGCTGATTTCGCGCCTGGTCAAGGCGGGCAGCACCGAGACCTTCGATATCAAGGATCCGGCGCTGCTGATCGTCGGTAAACCTGACGGGGTGAAGGCTACTTTGGGCGGCGCGCCACTGGCGCTGCCACCGGTCGCCGGGGGCACGATCTCCCGCGTGAATATCAAGTAAGCGTATTAAGTAAATAATTAAACAAGTTAAACCAGTCAGCACGAGCAAACAGCCATGTCATCTACGCAAACAGCTATTCCTTCGGGACCGTCGAATCGCCGCGCCAGCCGCAGCGTGCTGGTCGCGCACGGCCAGCGCAAGATCTGGGTCGGCGGCGACGCGCCCGTGGTGGTGCAGTCGATGACCAACACCGACACCGCCAACGCGATCGAGACGGCGATCCAGATCCGCGACCTGGCGCGCGCCGGCTCGGAGCTGGTGCGCCTGACGGTGGACCGTCCGGAGGCCGCCGAGGCGGTGCCGTACATCCGCGAACAGCTGGACAAGATGGACGTCGACGTGCCGCTGGTGGGCGATTTCCACTACAACGGCCATACGCTGCTGAACGATTATCCCGAGTGCGCCAAGGCGCTGTCGAAGTACCGCATCAACCCGGGCAACGTGGGCAAGGGCGCCAAGCGCGATACGCAGTTCGCGCAGATGATCGAAGTGGCCGCGCGCTACGACAAGCCGGTGCGCATCGGCGTCAACTGGGGCAGCCTGGATCAGGCGCTGCTGGCGCGCATCATGGACGAAAACGCCGGCCGCGCCGAGCCGTGGAGCGCGCAGGCGGTGATGTACGAGGCGCTGATCACCTCCGCCATCGAGAACGCCGTGCGCGCCGAGGAACTGGGCCTGGGCCGCGACAAGATCATCCTGTCGTGTAAAGTCTCGGGCGTGCAGGATTTGATCGCCGTCTACCGCGAGCTGGCCAAGCGCTGCGACTATCCGCTGCACCTGGGCCTGACCGAGGCCGGCATGGGCAGCAAGGGCATCGTCGCCTCGACGGCGGCGCTGTCGGTGCTGCTGCAAGAGGGCATCGGCGACACCATCCGCATCTCGCTGACGCCGGAGCCGGGCGGCGACCGCACCAAGGAAGTGGTGGTCGGCCAGGAGATTTTGCAGACGATGGGCCTGCGCAAATTCACGCCGATGGTGATCGCGTGCCCGGGTTGCGGCCGCACCACCTCGACCACGTTCCAGGAATTGGCCGACAACATCCAGACCTATCTGCGCGACTCGATGCCGGAGTGGAAAAAGACTTATCCGGGCGTGGAGGCGATGAACGTGGCCGTCATGGGCTGCATCGTCAACGGCCCTGGCGAATCGAAACACGCCAACATCGGCATCAGTTTGCCGGGCACCGGCGAATCGCCGGCCGCGCCGGTGTTTGTCGACGGCGCCAAGTTCGCGACCCTGCGCGGTGAGCGCATCGTCGAGGAATTCCAGGAAATCGTACTGAATTACGTGAAGAATAACTACGGCAAGCAGCCGGCCGCAGTGTAAATCAAAGCATAAGAAGAGTTGAAATGTCCGAAAACAAAAAAGCCGAAAAAATCACCGCTGTAAAAGGCATGAACGATATCCTGCCGACCGATTCGCATCTGTGGCAGCTGTTTGAAAACACCGCGCAATCGGTCGTGCAAAGCTACGGCTTCCAGCAGATCCGCACGCCGATCGTCGAAGACACCGCGCTGTTCAAGCGCGCCATCGGCGCCGTGACCGATATCGTCGAAAAAGAAATGTACTCGTTCACCGATTCGATGAACGGCGACGAGCTGACCCTGCGTCCCGAAGGCACGGCTGGCGCGGTGCGCGCGGTGATCGAACATAACCTGGTCTACGAAGGCCCCAAGCGCCTGTGGTACACCGGCCCGATGTTCCGCCACGAGCGTCCGCAGCGCGGCCGCTATCGCCAGTTCTACCAGTTCGGCTGCGAGGCCGTCGGCTTCAACGGCCCGGACGTGGACGCGGAACTGATCATGATGTGCCGCCGCCTGTGGGATGACCTGGGCCTGGAAAACATCCGCCTCGAACTGAACTCGATCGGCGACGCCGAAGAGCGCGCGCGCCACCGCGTCGACCTGATCGCGTACCTGGAAAAGCACGAGGACATCCTCGACGCCGAAGCCAAGCGCCGCCTGCACAGCAACCCGCTGCGCATCCTGGACACCAAGAATCCGGCGATGCAGGAGATGGTCAACGGCGCGCCCAAGCTGATGGAATACCTGGGCGAGGAATCGCTGGCCCACTTCAACGGCGTGCGCAAGATCCTCGACCATAACAACATCCCGTACGTGATCAACAACCGCCTGGTGCGCGGCCTCGATTACTACAACCGCACCGTGTTCGAATGGGTCACCGACGCACTGGGCTCGCAGGGCACCGTGTGCGCCGGCGGCCGTTACGATCCGCTGATCGCGTCGTTCGGCGGCAAGCCGACACCCGCCGTCGGTTTCGCCATGGGCATCGAGCGCCTGCTGGAACTGATGAAGGAAGCCGGCGAGCCGGAACAGCCTAACCAGTGCGACGTCTATTTGGTGCACCAGGGCGAGGCCGCGCAGCTGCAAGCCTTCGTGCTGGGCGAGCGTATCCGCGACGCCGGCCTGGATGTGGTCATGCACGCCTCGACCGCCAACGGTCCCGGCAGTTTCAAGACGCAGATGAAGAAGGCCGACGGCAGCGGCGCCTCGTTCGCCGTCATCATCGGCGAGGACGAAGTGGCCAACCACACCGCCACCGTCAAGGCGATGCGCGCGGAGGAGGGCGACATGCAGCAATCGACGGTGCCGTTCGACGACGTCGTCGACTTCCTGGTCGACCAGATCACCGGCAGCGGCGATCACCATCATCACGTGCACGACGAGCATTGCAATCACTAAGTGCTTGCACCTTTAAACCGACTTTATTCAACCCTCTAGCAGACGAACTGACATGGCATACGATCTCGAAGAACAAGAACAACTCGCTACCCTTAAAGCCTGGTGGGAAAAATACGGCAACCTGACGTCGTGGGTGCTGATCGCCTGCCTGGCCGCCTATTCCGGCTGGGCGGGTTGGAACTACTACCAGCGCAACCAATCGACGCAGGCCTCGGCGCTGTACGAGGAACTGCAAACGGCCGTGCAAGCCAAGGACAACGCCAAGGTGTTGCGCGCCGCTGGCGACATGGAATCGAAATTCGGGAGCACCACGTACGCGCCGATGGCCGCGCTGGTGGCCGCCAAGAGCAGCTTCGACGCCAACGACGTCAAGTCGGCCAAGGCACAGCTGCAGTGGGCGATCGACCATGGCGGCGCCGAGTTCAAGGCCATCGCCAAGGTGCGCCTGGCCGGCATCCTGCTGGACGAAAAAGCCTATGACGAGGCGCTGAAGGCGCTGTCGGGCGACGTGCCCGCGCAATTCGCCGGCGCCGTCGCCGACCGCAAGGGCGACATCCTGGCCGCGCAGAACAAGATCGCAGAAGCCCGTGCCGCCTACCAGGCAGCGCTGGACGCGACCGACAAGAAGAACCCGGGCCGCCAGCTGATCCAGCTGAAGTTCGAAGCCATCGGCGGCACCGTGCCGGCCGAAGCCAAAGACGCCAAAAGCCCCGCCTAAATAACGTCATGCCGCAAGGGCGCCACGGCGCCCGCTCAGCTCTCCAGATCAAGGTTAAAAAATGCGTATTACCGAAAAAGTTATTGCTGCAAGTGTGTTCGCGATGTTGGCCGGTTGTTCCTTGTTTGGCTCGAAAGATACCAAGAACCAGCCGGCGCCGCTGGTGGAGCTCAAGGGCGGCATGGTGCCCAAGACCGTTTGGAAGTACTCGATGAACAAGGCCGGCACCGCCGTCTTCACGCCGGCAGTCGTCGGCGAGAGCGTCTACGTGGCAGACGGAGATGGCGTGCTGGCGCGCCTGAACGCGGCCACCGGCAAGGAAGCCTGGCGCATCAAGACCGGCGTCGACCTGACCGCCGGCGTGGGCAGCGACGGTGAAACCATCGTCGTCGGCGGCAAAAAAGGCGTGATCCTGGCCTATGACGCCAACGGCAAGGAACTGTGGAAGGGCCAGGCCACCAGCGAAGTGCTGTCCTCCCCGGTGGTGGGCGGCGGCGTGGTGGTGGTGCGCAGCGTCGATAACCTGATTACCGCGTACGACGCCAAGACCGGCGTCAAAAAATGGAGCGTGGCGCGCACCACGCCGGCCCTGACCCTGCGCAACGCGCCGGGGATGGTGATCAGCGGTCCTAACGTGTATGTCGCCCAGCCGGGCGGCAAGCTGCTGGTGCTGGCCCTGGCCGGCGGCCTGCAGCGCTTCGAACTGGTGGTGGGCGAGCCGCGCGGCGCGACCGAACTGGAACGCGTGACCGACATCGCCGGCACCCCGGTGATCTTCGAAAAAGATGTATGCGCCGTGTCGTACCAGGGCCGCGTGGCCTGCTTCGACGCCACCAACGGCGCGCCGCACTGGAGCAAGCCGACTTCGTCCGACGTGGGCGTGGCGGTGGACCAGCGTTTTGTATTCGTCTCCGACGACAAAGGCGAAGTTGCAGCCTATAGCCGCGAAAGCGGCGGCAACGCCTGGAAGAACGACAAGCTGTCGTATCGCCGCCTGTCGACCCCCGTGTCGTTCGGCCGCGCTGTGGCCGTCGGCGACTACCAGGGTTACGTCCACTTCCTGTCGCGGGAAGATGGTTCGTACATAGGTCGTGCCGCGACCGACGGAAGCCCGATCCAATCGGACCCCGTCATCGCCGGCTCGAATTTGATTTTTCAAACCCAATCAGGGACAGTGACCGCTCTCGCGGTCGAGTAATACAATGAAGCCGGTAATCGCACTAGTGGGTCGACCCAATGTAGGGAAATCGACCTTGTTTAATCGTCTGACCCGCTCGCGCGATGCGCTGGTGGCGGACTTGCCTGGGTTGACGCGAGATCGTCACTATGGCGAGGGCCGCGTCGGCGAACGTCCCTTCCTCGTCATCGACACGGGCGGCTTCGAGCCGGTCGCCAAGGAAGGCATCATGCATCAGATGGCCAAGCAGACCAAGCAGGCCGTGGCCGAAGCCGACATCGTCGTCTTCCTGGTCGACGGCCGCCAGGGTCTGACGCCGCATGACAAAACCATCACCGACTTCCTGCGTAAAAGCGGCCGTCCGGTCATGCTCGTCGTGAACAAGTCCGAGGGCATGCGCTACACCGCCGTCGTCGCCGACTTCTACGAGCTGGGACTGGGCGAGCCGTACTCGATCTCGTCGGCCCACGGCGACGGCGTCGCCGATCTGGTGGAGGAGGCGCTGAACCTGGCCTTCGCCCAGCGTCCGGAAGACCCGGAGGAGCTCGACAAGGCCGACCACGGCATCAAGATCGCGCTGGTGGGCCGCCCGAACGTGGGCAAGTCGACCCTGATCAACACCCTGGTCGGCGAAGAGCGCGTCATCGC
Source organism: Oxalobacteraceae bacterium OTU3CAMAD1 (assembly GCA_024123915.1). Taxonomy (NCBI): domain Bacteria; kingdom Pseudomonadati; phylum Pseudomonadota; class Betaproteobacteria; order Burkholderiales; family Oxalobacteraceae; species Oxalobacteraceae bacterium OTU3CAMAD1. Next base: position 2,487,132 of record CP099650.1, read on the forward strand.
TTTCGACATGCCAGGCACCACCCGCGACTCGATCGAGATTCCGTTCGAGCGCGAAGGCAAGCAGTACACCTTGATCGACACGGCCGGTATCCGCCGCCGCGGCAAGGTGTTCGAGGCGATCGAGAAGTTCTCGGTCGTTAAAACGCTGCAGTCGATCTCCGAGGCCAACGTGGTCGTGCTGATGCTCGACGCCCAGCAGGACATCTCCGAGCAGGACGCCCACATCGCCGGCTTCGTGCTGGAGACGGGCCGCGCGCTGGTGATCGCCGTCAACAAGTGGGACGGCCTGCGCACCGACGAGCGCGACGAGATCAAGATCGACATCGACCGCAAGCTCGACTTCCTGTCGTTCGCAAAGATGCACTTCATCTCGGCCTTGAAATCGCAGGGCATCGGTCCATTGATGAAGTCGGTCGACGCGGCCTACGCCGCCGCCACCGCCAACCTGTCGACGCCGAAGCTGACCCGCGCCCTGATCGAGGCGGTTGAAAAGCAGGAGCCGCGCCGCAAGGGTTCGATCCGTCCGAAGCTGCGCTACGCGCACCAGGGCGGCATGAATCCACCGGTGATCGTTATTCACGGCAACGCCTTGGACGCCGTCGGCGAGCCTTACAAGCGTTATCTGGAAAAACATTTCCGCGACACGTTCCAGCTGGTCGGCACGCCGTTGCGCATCGAACTGCGCACCGGTAAAAACCCGTTCTCCAAGACGCCGGCGAAGTAAAAAAACAAACCCTCACCGCCAGGCGGGGTCGTACCCCGTACGGGGTACGACCCCAGGTTGGCAGTGCGGGTTGAATAAGAAAAAAATAAGAGAATTTTGGCTTTTTTGTACGGGACTCCCCTGCAAAAATTGTCAAAACAGGTTACAGTGGCTCAGAAGCACCATTCCCGGCGTGGCGAGCGGTGTTTCAGCGGAAATCATTTGACTTTCGCTGGGCCACGTACTTGAAATTAAGCGTTTCGCCTCCAATTCCAACACAACAACATAAAATGGAGCTGTTATGAGCAACAAAGGGCAACTGTTACAAGACCCATTCCTCAATGCCTTGCGCAAAGAGCATGTTCCTGTCTCGATCTATCTGGTCAACGGCATCAAGCTGCAGGGCCATATTGAATCGTTCGATCAGTACGTCGTACTGCTGCGCAATACCGTTACCCAGATGGTCTATAAACACGCCATCTCCACGGTAGTGCCGGCACGCGCCGTCAATCTCAACATTGAATCCGAAGCGGAATAAGCGCTTGCATCTCGGCTTCTTTCCAACTTGCCTGACCGTCTTATGCGCGCAGCTCTAGTCGGTATCGATTTCGGTCAGGGCGACTTTGCCGCCAGCGTCGAGGAACTGCAACTGCTGGCCCGTTCAGCAGGCGCGGAGCCTGTCACGACGATCACGGCAAAGCGTTCTTCTCCTGACGCGGCGTATTTCGTCGGCAGCGGCAAGGCCGACGAGATCGGTCTTGCCGTGCTCGATCACGCCATCGAAATCGTCATCTTCAACCACGCGCTGTCGCCGGCCCAGCAACGCAACCTGGAAAAGCGCCTGCAGATCCGGGTGCTCGACCGTACCAGCCTGATTCTCGACATTTTCGCCCAGCGCGCCGCCTCCCACGAGGGCAAGCTGCAGGTGGAACTGGCGCAGCTGCAGCATCTGGCCACGCGCCTGATACGCGGCTGGACCCACCTTGAACGGCAAAAGGGCGGTATCGGCTTGCGCGGTCCCGGTGAGACACAGCTTGAAACCGACCGCCGGTTGATCGGCGAGCGGGTCAAGGCCTTGCGCGCGCGCCTCGGCAAGCTGCGCAAGCAGCACGAGACGCAGCGCCGCTCGCGTGGGCGCAGCCAGACGTTTTCGGTGTCGCTGGTCGGCTATACCAATGCCGGCAAGTCGACGTTGTTCAACGCGGTGACCAAGGCCGGCGTCTACGTCGCCGACCAGTTGTTCGCCACGTTGGACACGACCTCGCGCCGCGTCTACATGGGGCAGGAAGTGGGCAACGTGGTGTTCTCGGACACGGTCGGTTTCGTGCGCGAGCTGCCGCACCAGCTGGTGGCGGCGTTCCGCGCCACCCTGGAAGAGACCATCCACGCCGATTTGCTGCTGCACGTCGTCGACGCCTCGTCGCCGGTGCGCATGGAGCAGATCGAGCAGGTCAACCTGGTGCTCAAGGAGATCGGCGCCGATCATATTCCGCAGATTCTGGTGTGGAACAAGATCGATGCGGCCGGCCTGGAGCCGTCTGTGGAAAGGGATGAATATGCTAAAATTTCCCGCGTTTTCCTCAGCGCGCGCACCGGCCAGGGCGTCGATCTGCTGCGCGAGGCGGTGGTCGAATGGGCCAAGGCGGCGCCCGGCGCCAGATTGAACCAGGCCTACCCGACGGGCGAAACAGAAGAATTCGAAGAAGCGGATCAAGCGGACGACGAGGAGGCAGCCGATGGCGACGCCGACCCGGTCTCCGACTCGGAAGCAGATAGTAGTCCCACCCCTAATCACGTTGGATCACACTGATGCGTGTCTCCTCAATTATGAAACGTCTTGGCCTCAAGCCGTCGCTGAACGATCCCCGCTGGGGCTCGGACAAGAAGGACGGCGAGCCGCAAGCGAACGAAGGCAAAAAGCCTGGCGAAGGACCTCCGGACATGGAGCAGTTGTGGCGCGATTTCAATCAGCGCCTCAATAGCTTCTTCGGCCAGAAAAAAGGTCCCGATGGTCCTAACAACGGCGGCCCCGCCGGTCCAAGCGGACCGCGTCCCGATTCGGCCGGCATGCGTGCCACCGCCGGCGCGGTCGGCGTGGTGGCCTTGCTGATCTGGCTCGCCAGCGGTTCCTTCATCGTGCAGGAGGGCCAGACCGGTATCGTCTACACCTTCGGTAAAGTGAGCCACACCACCGGTTCCGGTTTCAACTGGCGCTGGCCATACCCGTTCCAGCGCGACGAGACGGTCAAGGTCTCGCAGATGCGCATGATCGAAGTGGGTTATCGCGGCAACGTGAAGAACAAGCAGACCGGCGAATCGCTGATGCTGACCGACGACGAGAACATCATCGACATGCAGTTCGCGGTGCAGTTCAAGCTGAAGGATCCGGTCGCGTGGCTGATGAACAACCGCGACGAGGAGGAGACGGTGCGCCAGGTGGCCGAGACCTCGATCCGCGAAATCGTCGGCAAGAACAAGATGGACTACGTGCTGTACGAAGGCCGCGACAAGGTCGCCTTCGAGACGCAGCAGCTGATGCAGCTGATCCTCGACCGCTACGCCTCCGGCGTGCTGATTTCGAACGTCACTCTGCAGGCGGTGCAGCCGCCGGAGCAGGTGCAGGGCGCCTTCGACGACGCCGTCAAGGCCGGCCAGGATCTGGAACGCCAGAAGAACGAAGGCCAGGCCTACGCCAACGACGTCATTCCGAAAGCGCGCGGCTACGCTTCGCGTCTGTTGCAGGAGGCCGAAGCCTATCGTTCGATGGTCACCGAGAACGCCACCGGTAACGCGGCGCGCTTCAAGCAGGTGCTGACCGAGTACCAGAAGGCGCCGGGCGTGACCCGCGACCGTATGTATCTGGAAACCATGCAGCAAATTTATTCGAGCGCCAGCAAGGTGATGGTCGACGCCAAGAGCGGCAGCAATCTGCTGTATCTGCCGCTCGACAAGTTGATCGCCCAGGCGGCGGCCACCGACGCCACGGCGGCTGCGGCCAAGGCTGCGACGCCACCGGCGACGGCGACGTTGCCGTCGGAAGTCATGCCATCGGTTGAAGTAACCCGCCAGCGCGATTCGCGCTCGCGAGATTCCGGACGTGACCGGGAGGGTCGTTAATGAATCGCATAGCTAGTTCCCTCATTGCTGTTTTCGTCGTATTGCTGTTGCTGTCGTCGATGGTGTTCGTCGTCGACCAGCGCCGCTACGCGATCGTTTTCGCGCTGGGCCAGATCAAGGAAGTGATCCGCGAGCCGGGGCTGCACTTCAAACTGCCGCCGCCGTTCCAGAACGTGCTGTATCTGGACAACCGCATCCTGACCATCGAATCGGCCGACGCCGAGCGCTTCATCACCGCCGAGAAGATGAACATTTTGGTCGACAGCTTCGTCAAGTGGCGCATCGGCCGCAACGAAGGCCAGGCCAAGCTGTATTACGTCACCTTCGGCGGCGACGAGACCCGCGCGCGCGACCGCATGTCGGTCATCGTCAAGGCCGCGCTGAACGAGGAAATCACCAAGCACACCGTGAGCGAAGTCATTTCGGGCAAGCGCGGGCAGGTGATGGAGGCGATCCGCACCAAGGTGGTCCAGGAAGCCGCGCAGATCGGCGTCGAGATCATCGACGTGCGCCTGAAGCGCGTCGAATACGTCGAGCAGATCAACAACTCGGTGTACGAGCGTATGAAGGCCGAGCGCCTGCGCGTGGCCAACGAGCTGCGTTCGACCGGCGCCGCCGAGTCGGAGAAGATCCGCGCAGACGCCGACCGTCAGCGCGCAGTGATCCTGGCCGAGGCTTATCGCGAAGCGGAAACGATGCGCGGTGAAGGCGACGCCAAGGCGTCGGCCATCTACGCCGAGGCGTTCGGCCGCAATCCGGAGTTCTACAAGTTCTATCGCAGCCTGGAAGCCTACCGCGCCACGTTCAAAAACCATGGCGACGTGATGGTGATGGATTCGAGCTCGGACTACTTCAAGTACTTCAAGAGCTCGGGCACCGGCGGCGCGCCGTCGGCACCGGCGGCGCCGAAGAAGTAAAACCCGGCAAACCTAAGCGAGACGCCCGCGTCGCCGCTTAAGGGTCGTACCCCAAGGGGTACGACCCTGCATGGCAGTGCGGGTTAAGCCGGCAATCAGCCTCCGCAGCGCCAATTTTTCCCTCCCCCCACGCATTTTCGCGTAAAATATCAGGTTCGGTCCGCCGCTTTTGTGGCAGCGCCACGTTCGCCGCATTATTCGTTTTTTAATTTTTCCGTATCCAGTTTCCCATGCCGAATTGGCTTTTGCCCGAGAATATCGCCGACGTTTTGCCGTCGGAAGCCCGCAAGATTGAAGAACTGCGTCGTCTGATGCTGGATAACTTCCGTCTATACGGTTACGAACTGGTGATGCCGCCGCTGCTCGAATACGTCGAATCGCTGCTCGCCGGCGCCGGCAAGGACACCGATCTGCGCACCTTCAAGCTGGTCGACCAGATCTCCGGCCGCATGCTGGGCATCCGCGCCGACATGACGACGCAGGTGGCGCGCATCGACGCCCACCTGTTGAATCGCGACTCGGTCACGCGTCTGTGCTATGTCGGCAGCGTGCTGCATACCCGTCCTTCGGGCCTGCACACCACCCGCGAGCCGCTGCAGATCGGCGCCGAGATATACGGCCACGCCGGCCTGGAAGCGGACGCCGAGATCCTCGAACTGTCGCTCGCTTCCCTGGCGCTGGCCGGTTTCAACGAGGTGCGGCTGGACCTGGCCCACGCCGGCGTGCTGCGCGTGATCCTCGACGGCGACGCCAACGCGGCCAAGGATGAAGCGGCGCTGTACGCGCTGCTGCGCTCCAAGGACGTGCCGGGCCTGCAGGCGATCACCGCCAGCTACGCGCCGCAGGTGCGCGAGGCCTTGCTGGCGTTGCCGAACCTGTACGGCGACATCGAAGTATTGAAGAAGGCGCGCGAGACGCTGCCCGACCTGCCGGGCATGTCCAAGGCGCTGGCCGAACTGGCCGCGCTGGCCGCGTCCGCGTTGGGCCGCGCCGAAGTGGCGATCGACCTGGCCGACCTGCGCGGCTACCAGTACGAAAGCGGCGCGATGTTCGCGCTGTATGTGCCAGGCTTGCCGAACGCGGTGGCGCGCGGCGGCCGTTACGATCACGTAGGCGAAGCCTTTGGCCGGGCGCGTCCCGCCACCGGCTTCTCGCTCGACCTGCGCGAGCTGGCGCGCCTGTTGCCAACGGCGGAACGCAAGCAGTCGATCCGCGCTCCATGGGGCAACGCGCCTGAATTGAAGGAAAAAATCGCCGAGCTGCGCAAGTCCGGCGAAGTCGTGATCCAAAGTATGCCGGGTCACAGCAGCGAGCTGGACGAGTTCGAGTGCGACCGCGCTCTGGTACTCGACGATAGTGGTAGCAACTGGATTCTTAAAAACTTAGGTTAGTGTGATGTCAAAGAAAAACGCAAAGAACGTCGTCGTCATCGGTACCCAGTGGGGCGATGAGGGCAAGGGCAAGATCGTCGACTGGTTGACCGATCATGCACAAGGTGTGGTCCGCTTCCAGGGCGGCCACAATGCCGGCCATACGCTGGTCATCGGCGGCGTCAAGACCGCGCTGCAGCTGATCCCGTCGGGCATCATGCGTCCGGGCGTGGCCTGCTACATCGGTAACGGTGTGGTGGTGTCGGTGCCGGACGTGCTGCGCGAAATCGACAAGCTGGAAAAAGTCGGCGTCGAAGTCGCGTCGCGTCTGAAAGTGTCGGACGCCGCGCCCGTGATCCTGCCTTACCACGCCGCGCTGGACCTGGCCCGTGAAGCCGCCCGTGGCGAAGCCAAGATCGGCACCACCGGCAAGGGCATCGGCCCGGCCTACGAAGACAAGGTGGCGCGCCGCGCCATCCGCGTCGCCGACCTGCTGAATGAAAAGCGTTTCGCCGAAAA